>CAMZHV010000001.1 GCA_947307015.1 uncultured Prevotellaceae bacterium
ATCACTGGCCAAGGGATTTTAAGTCCCTCGTGTCTACCAATTCCACCATCTGGGCTTGAATTGTGGCGCAAAGGTACGGAAAAAAGTGAAAAGTGGAAAACGAAAGCGTGAAAAATTAGTGAAAAGTGAAAAATAACACCTTTTTATCTGTTTTTGTGGGCGCTTTGTTGTACCTTTGCACCATAAAAAGACCAAAATACACATGCGCGTACTCCTTGTGAACACTTCCGAGCGCATTGGTGGGGCGGCTATCGCTGCTTCGCGACTTAAGGATGCCTTGAACCGTCAGGGTGTCGAGGCACGTATGCTGGTGCGCGACAAGCAGTCGGAACAAGCTACGACGCTCGTCATGCCTCGTCGGCTGCGCCTGCGGTGGGCTTTTGTGTGGGAACGCCTATGTATCTGGGTCGCTAACGGTTTCTCGCGCCGCAACCTGTGGGCTGTGGACATCGCCAACGCGGGCGCCGACATCACCTCCCTGCCCGCCTTCCGCGAGGCTGATGTCGTACACCTGCATTGGGTGAACCAAGGCCTGCTGTCGACGGCTCAGCTGTCGAAGATCCTGCGGAGCGGCAAGCCCGTGGTGTGGACGATGCATGATATGTGGCCTTTTACGGGCATCTGCCATCACGCTCGTGAGTGTGAGCACTTCCAGTCGCATTGCCACGACTGCCCACAACTGTTGCGCCCCGCGCGCCATGATCTCTCGTATCAGACCTTTGAGTGTAAGCGCCGTGCCTATGCCCTGAGTCCTATAGCCTTTGTTGCGTGCAGCGAGTGGTTGACGACGGAGGCACGACGGAGCGCACTGCTGAGCGGACAGCGCATCACGACGATACCCAATACCTACGATGCCCAGCGTTTCCATCCCGCCTCGAAGACGGCCGCACGTTGGCAACTCGGCCTGCCCGAGCATGGCCGTCTGCTGCTCTTCGCCTGCCAAAAGGTGACGAATGTGCGCAAGGGCATCGACGTGCTTATGGAGGCATTAGTTTCGCCTCGCCTGCGGGTGTGGCAGGAACAGTTGACGCTCGTCGTAGTAGGTGAAATGGCAGAGCGCGTGACCCGCGACGTGCCTTTTGCCGTTCATCCCATGGGGTATGTGAGCGACGAGACACAAATGGCGGCGCTGTATCAGGCCGTCGACGCCTTCGTGACGCCCTCGTTGGAGGAGAACCTGCCCAATACGATCATGGAAGCGATGGCCTGCGGTACACCCTGCGTGGGCTTCCGCGTGGGCGGTATACCGGAGATGATTGACCATAAGGTCAATGGGTATGTGGCCTGCTATCGTGACGCAGATGACTTGGCTGCCGGCGTCGACTATGTCCTGAGCGATGACGACCGCCGGCTGTCCGAAGCCGCAGCTGAAAAGGCCACCAGCACATGGAATGAAGATGCCGTCGTCAAGAAGTATATCCACCTCTACAAAAGCTTGTTTGCAAAATAGTACATCGTACATTCAATCATGATTAAGTTCACCATCGCCACAGTCACCTACAACGCAGGCAAGACCATAGGTCGCACGCTTGCGAGCGTTGCCGCCCAGCGTTATGAGGCTCTGGAACACCTGATTATCGACGGCTGTTCCACGGATGCGACGATGGCAGAGATTCATCAATATGTGGAGCGTAATGCAGATCAGGAGCACCCCCACAATATCGTTCTTACCCGCGAGCCTGACAATGGCCTCTACGACGCGATGAACAAGGCGTTGGCACAGGCCAAGGGAGACTACATCATCTTCTTGAATGCGGGCGACCAGCTACACTCCGAAACTCAGCTGGATGACATCGCAGCGCAACTCAGGCGTTACAATTCGTCGCGTCTGCCTGCCGTGGTGTATGGCGAGACAGATCTGGTGGACGACGAGGGCCGTTTCCTGCGCCATCGCCGTCTGCAGGCACCGAAGCAGCTGACTTCGCGCAGCTTCCTCAGCGGAATGCTTGTGTGCCACCAGAGTTTCTATGCCCGTGCGGATCTGGCCCGTGCCACCCTTTACGACCTCCGCTACCGTTTCTCGGCAGATTACGACTGGTGCCTGCGCATCATCAAGCTTGCCGAGCGACGCGGCCTGGCGCTGCATAACACCGAGCTCATCCTAACCGACTATCTCTCAGAGGGTATGACGACGAGCAATCACCGACGTTCGCTCATGGAACGGCTGCGACTCATGGCTCACCACTACGGTTGGCCCAAAGCTCTTGCCGCCCATGCCTGGTTCGTGGTGCGAGCGGTGGTGAAAAGGTGAGGGGAGGTGAGAGTTGAAAGTTAATAAATCATTATATAACGTTATATCGTAATAGCGTTTAAAAGAAAAAGGAAAGGTTTTAAAAAAAGAAAAGGAAACCATTATGTCACAAATTCAACATCCAGATTCATCCCTTATGGGATTGATTCGACGCTATGTCAGCGCCAGTCTTCTTCTCATCATAGCCACCGTGTTGGCACTTATCTTTGCCAACCTGCCAGCTACGCGCGACCTTTATGCATGGCTATGGCAACAACCCGTTTCGCTGAGCATCGGCAGCTTCAACGTGTTCAGCCACGGCGGTCATCCGTTGACGCTGATGGACTTCATCAACGACTTCCTCATGTTCTTCTTCTTCCTGAGCGTAGGTTTGGAGATCAAGCGTGAGGTGCTGTGCGGCGAGCTCAGCAGCCGCCAGAAGGCTCTGCTGCCGGTCATCGGTGCTTGCGGCGGTATGCTGATGCCCGTGATCGTGTTCTTCTGCATCTGTCTCGGCCATCCGCTGATGGAGCGCGGCTGTGCCATCCCTATGGCAACGGACATCGCTTTCTCGTTAGGCGTGCTGTCGATGTTCGGCAAGCGCGTGCCGTTGGGGCTGAAGATCTTCCTGGCAGCGCTGGCCGTGGCCGATGACCTCGGCGGTATCATCGTCATCGCCCTGTTCTACTCACAGGGTCTGGCATGGCCTTACCTCATCGGTGCCGCAGTCGTGATAGCGATCTTGCTCATCGGCAACAAGCGAAACGTGCGTCTGAAACAGTTCTATATGTTCCTCGGCCTCATCCTATGGTATATGGTGCTTAATTCCGGCATCCACGCCACCATAGCTGGTGTTGCGCTCGCCTTCTGCGTTCCCGCCAACCTCACTCGTGGCACGCGCTACTATATGGAATACATCCGTGAGTTCCTGAAGGAATACCCCGATATCGAATTCACAGAGGCCGACCGCAACAAAGCCATGGTGGTCAGCAAGGACGACATCCAGGTGCTGCGCCGTATCGAGAAAGCATCGGACTACTTGATTTCGCCGTTGCAGGACATCGAGGACTATCTCGCCATCCCTGTCAACCGCGTGATTATCCCGCTCTTCGCCTTCGCCAACGCCGGCGTTAATTTCACGGGCATGAGCATCGGCAGCCTGTTCCACGGCGTAGCTCTCGGCGTGTTCCTCGGCTTGTTGGTCGGCAAGTTCACGGGCGTGCTCTCCTTCTCATGGATCAGCATCAAGTTGGGTTGGTGCCAGATGCCGGAAGGCGGCAACTGGCGTTCCTTCGCCAGCGTGTGCATGATCTGCGGCATTGGCTTCACGGTGTCGATGTTCATCGCTGCCTTGAGCTATCCGACACACCTCGGCTCCGAGGGAACAGACATGCTCAACGAAGCCAAGCTCGGCATACTTTGCGGCACATTAGCCTCGGCACTCCTCGGCTCACTTATGCTCAACTATACGCTGCCGAAACTACCGAAAAAAGAATAAAAGCGTCAGGCTTTATCGGCCAATCCACTGTTCGGGATTGAGCTTGTTGGTCTCTTTGCGTAGCTGGAAGTGAAGAACGAAATTGCCGTTTTCATCGGATGCTACGGTACCAAGGATATCGCGTGCCTTGACCTTCTGGCCGCGCTCCACGATGGTAGAGGAGAGATTGCAATAGACGGAGATGTAGGAACCGTGGCGCACGAGGATGTTCTTCATGGAGCCGAGCTGGAAGACGGCTGTGACTTCACCGTCGAAGATCGCTCGTGCGCGCGCCCCCGCCTGTCCCATATAATTGGTGCCCTTGTTGTCAAGGACAACGGTCGAGGTGATACGGTTGAGGCCGAAGCGGCGTTCAATGCGGTAGGGACCCGTGATGGGCACGGGTAGGCGTCCCTTGTTCTGCTCGAGACTGCCATTGAGTTGGCGGTCTTCGGCGGTGAGCCACTTGGAGGGTGCGGGCGTCTTGTTTGTGGACGAGGAAGAGCCCTTGCCGCTTTTTTTCTTGCTGCTCTTGCTGCCCTTGTTGTTGGCTTTAGCTTGCTGCTCGGCTTGTTGCCTGCGTCGTGCCTCCTCTTCGGCGCGCTTGCGCTGTTTCTCTATCTCAATGGCGATGAGCTCGTCGATTTTCTTATTGAGTGCGGTGAGTTGCTTTTGTTGTTCGGCGACCTGCTGCTCAATCTCTTTCTGCTTTTTCTTGAGCTGTACAACATTCGCCTGCACGACGGAGTGCTCAGCAGCCAAATGCTTACGCTGTCGGATGACCTCCTGCACGGTAGAGCCTAACTGCTGCTTGACGCCAAGGAGCTCGTTACGCGTGTCGCGTGCTTGGTTCTGCTTAGCCATGAGTTGCAGGCCGAGATTCTTCTGTAGCGCTGCGAACTCGCGAGCGTAGCGCATGCGGCGGTAGATTTGGGGGAAGGACTCGGCAGAGAGGATAAAGAGCAAGGGATTTTGAACGTCGCTGCTGTTGCGGGCGTAGCGGAGGCTTTGGATGTACTTGTTCTTCTTGTCGGTGACTTGGCTGTCGAGGCGTGCGAGCTCATCTTCGAGGCGTGCCACGCGGCGCTCCAGCTTCTCAATCTCGGTTTCTAACTCGTTGATGTATTGTAAGCGGCTTTGGAGCTGATCTTCGAGGAAATCCGCAGTCTGCTCTTTCTTCACCGTCTCGTGCTTCGTTTGGTTGAGCTTCTGCTGCGACTGTTTGATGCCCTGCTCGATCTTCGAGCGCTGCGATTTAAGATCGTTGATCTTCTTCGTCTGGGCGGAAGCGGGGAGGGAGGTCATCATTGCGAAGACGATGATGATAGTGAAAAGTGAAAAAAGCCCCCTGCGGCTCCCCTGGGGGGGCGAAGTGAAGAGTGCGGAGAAGCCGTCGCGAGAACGCGACGGGAATGCACGGGGGTATGAAGGATTATTCATAGATGGCTCTTTTATATGAGATTACTCGTATTCTTCACTTTTCACTCTTCTCTTCGCCCCCCCAGGGGAGCCATAGGGGGCTTCTCACTTCTCTGGTGGCAATAGGGGGCTTCTTGCTTTTATTGGGCCAGCATTCTCATTATCTGGTCGAGGGTGACTTGCCTGTAGCCAGAGGGAATGCGGGTGGCGAGGTTGCCCATCGACTCGTCAGCCTGCAAGTTGGAAGATGTGAGGGTGAGGGCGTAATTGTTGTTGCCGTCACGGACGTTGAGGTTCATGCTTTTGGGGAACTTCTTGCCAGCGAGGGTGTTCCAGTCGGCATAGGCACATTGGAAACTCATTTTCCTGCGCCCGTCGGTAGGCGTGACGTTGGTCTTTTCGACAAGGGCGTTAGCTGTGCTGACGAGGAAACTGACGGTCAGCTTCTTCGTGTTGGCACGTGTGGCCTTGGGCTGCAGAAGTAGCTGGCCTGACTGACGTTCCACATCGAAGTCCGAAACGGTGGGTGTGCCGGAGATGCCAGGCACAAAGAGCTCGTTCCAGAAGAGCGCCTGGAAGGTGGTGAAGTCCACGCCTGCCTGCGCCAATTCAGGTACATCAGACCACGCTACTTGCAGGTATTGGTTGTTCACGCGATCGAGGACGAGGAGGTGCTGCGGGGTGAGCTCCAGCCGTCCAAGTTCCATGATGCCGAGGGCGGTGATGGACACCTGCACAATTTCGTCGCGCTTCATCTTGAGCTGTCCGCTGGCTGAGGCCGTCTTGCCGCCGTAGGCGATGCGTACGCTGACTTTGCTGCGCAGGCCTTGCACGTTTTGACGGCTTTCGAGGGCGGAGGACACGATCTGCTGGTCGTTTGCTCGCGTGTCGATTTGAGCAGTGGTGCTCGAGGTGCTGTCGCCGTTCTCCTTCTTTGAGGAACGACAGGAAGTCATCATCAAAATAGCGATGATGACAAAAAGCCCCCTGTAGCCCCCCAAGGGGGGCAAAGGGACGAGTGCGGGGAAGCCGTCGCGAGTACGCGACGTGAATGCACGGGTATTTTTCATTCTTTATTTCCTTTCATTCTTTATTTCGTCCCCCTTGGGGGGAGCCACTGGGGGCTTTTTAATTTTTAATGTATTTCTTGAGCTTAATTTTCTTGGGCAGCACAGCGGTGAGCCCCTCACCACCAGCCTGTTGTGCCAAAGCCCAGAAGCGGAGGGCTTGGTCGGTGAGTCCGTTGCAGGCTGCAATGTCGCCAGCGTGTTCGAAGACTACGCCTGAGATGGCTTCGTCGGCCAGCAGCACCGAATCGGCGCTGTCGGGTGGGCAGACACGATCCATGTAGTGCTGTGCCTCACTGTAGCGTTCCTTCATGAAGAGTATCCAGGCGTAGGTGTCGAGGAATGTCTTGTTGTTGGGCTGCAAGCGTATGCTGCGGTAGCTCATTTCCTCCGCCTTGTCCAGCTCGCGTTCCTCAAGCGAGAGGTAGTATGCGTAGTTGTTGAGGCAGCTGACATTATCGCTTTGATAGGTCAGACACGAGTCGTAAGCAGCGTATGCCTCTTCCTCGCGATTCATCTCGTGGTAGAGGTCGCCGAGAATGCTGTATAGGTCGGCCACCATGGCGGGTCGGCTCTCGTCGGTCTTCTGTACGAGGCCGTCCTGGAAAGCTTTCATCGCCTCGACCTTCTTGTCCTGCTGATAGAGGGCCACACCGAGGTAGAAGTGGCATATTAGTTCTTCGGGATGCGTGATGACGGCGCGCCGACAGATGTCCTCGAGGTGTTCGAACGCCTTGTGCTCGCCGTAATATTGGATGAGGTAGAACAGCGCCTGTGTGTTGGCGGGTTCCAGCTCGTTGACGCGATCCATGACGGCCACGAAGTCGCTGTCATTGTCGTGGTCGTATGTGGCGAGGAAGGCGGCTTTGAGTTGCAGAAGATCCAAGTCCTTGGGCAGCAATGTAGTGAGACTGTCGAAGGTAGCGGCGACGTGCTCACGTCCGAGGCTGTCGGTCTTCATCTCCTCGGCGATGAGGTCGCGCAGCAAGGCCACGCGGACATCGGAGGCCGTGCGGGGCTGGTAGAGCAGCGAGTCGCGGAGCGTGGAGAAGAGCGTGTCCTGCTCGGTATAGCGGTAGTATTGGAGCATGGAAAGCTGCAAGGCGGGGTTGTCAGGCTCCGCGCGCCGAACCTGTTCATAAACCTTGAGGGCTTCGTTGACACGGTTGGCTTCGAGGAGCTGATTACCGATAGCCAGGCGGTAGCTCATCTCATGTGGGTATTCCTTGCAGAGGCTTTCGAGCTCGGCAAAGGCTTTCTTTTCCTGCCCCAGTTGGCGGTAGAAATTGAACTTCTGATAACTGACACTGGCCAGCTTTCCCTCCAGCACCTCGATGCGGTCAAGCGCTCTGATGGCATCCTCTAAACGATCGGTGGAACGGTAGATGTTGACCAGTTGGGCTTGGATATCGCTTCGGCGGGGGAGCAGGGCGGCAAGGTCCTCGTAATAAGGGAGCGCCTGCTCATTGTTTTGATGGTTGGTGTAGTAGGTTGCCAGCGCTTCTTTGTAGAACGTATTCTTCGGGTCCAGTATCGAAGCGCGCTGCAAGAGGCTCAACGCCAAAGAGTCCTGATTGAAATAGAAACGATAGATGGCCAGATCGTAGAGCACTTCTGGCACATCGGGACTGATGGCGTAGCAATGCTGCAGGAGGTCGAAAGCCTCGACGTGGTGCTCCAGCATCTTCTGCTTCGAAGCTTCCTGGAAAAGATAGTTGAGACGGCGCTGGTCGTTGAGGGACAGCGATGACCACGCTGACGGTGCGGCCACGCTCTCCTTTTCTTCCTTCGCCACCTTCTTAGGAGAACCGCATGAAACCACCATCATCACCGTAGCAATGATGAAGGAAAAGAACTGGTATGTGGGTTTCTTGATGATGCTCAATTGGAAGAGGTGGTTGTCTGTTAACGTTGCGTTATCTCGGGATGACGTTTTTCTTCACTTCCTCCCAGAGTGTCCGAAACCGCCTGCACCGCGCTCGGTCTCATCAAGCGTATCGGTGGGCAGCCATTCGGCTTGTTCGTGGCGGGCGATGACGAGCTGTGCAATGCGCTCGCCGTCGTTGATGGTGAAGGGTTCGGTGGAGAGGTTGATGAGGATTACGCAGACTTCACCGCGGTAGTCGGCATCGATTGTACCAGGAGCATTGAGGACTGTTAGGCCGTGCTTGATGGCCAAACCGCTACGGGGGCGCACCTGTGCCTCGTAGCCTGCTGGCAGTGCCATGAAGAGTCCGGTGGGCACGAGCACGCGCTGCATGGGTTCCACGATGAGGGGTGAGTCGAGATTGGCACGGAGGTCTACGCCGGCCGAAAGGGGCGTTGCATACTGCGGTAAGGCGTGATGCGAGCGGTTGATGATGGGTATTTGCATAGTGAAGTCACGAATTTTGGCGCAAAAGTACAAAAATAATATGGAACACGCACGCGATATAAGTTTTTTTAGCTACTTTTGCATCGTTATGATGAATTGGACACAACTTTTAAGTAGTAAACGCCTCGGACTGGAGACTCAACACCAGCATCGCGACGACCGCACGGAGTTTCAGCGCGACTACGACCGCCTGATTTTTTCTGCTCCTTTCCGACGCCTTCAGAACAAGACTCAGGTGTTCCCGCTGCCGGGCTCCATCTTCGTTCACAACCGCCTCACACACAGTTTGGAGGTGTCCAGTGTAGGGCGTTCATTAGGCAACGACAGCGCACGTCTGCTGTTGCAGCGCCATCCTGAATTGGCATCGACACATCTCAGCGAATTGGGCGCTATTGTCTGCGCCGCCTGTCTGGCGCATGACCTCGGCAATCCTCCTTTCGGTCATTCTGGCGAGCGCGCCATAGCCACTTATTTCAGCGAGGGCGACGGGCGGTGGTTGCAGACTTACGAAGATCCTGAGACGGGCGACCGCCTCACGCCGACGCAATGGAACGACCTTACGCATTTCGACGGCAACGCCAATGCCTTTCGCCTGCTCACCCACCATTTCGAGGGTCGGCGTCCGGGCGGGTTCGTGATGACCTACAGCACGCTGGCCTCCATCGTCAAATATCCTTTCTCGAGCGACCTCGCGGGCGAGCACCAAAAGTTCGGTTTCTTTGATGCCGAGCGTAGCGATTACCTGAAAATCGCCGATGAATTGGGCATTTCTCGCATGGAAAGCCCAATGGGAACGATCTCCTACGCCCGCTTCCCTCTCACGTGGCTCGTCGAGGCTGCTGATGACATCTGCTATGAAATCATGGACATCGAGGATGCTCACAAACTGAAAATCCTTACCACAGCCGACACCAAGGACTTGCTCATGGCCTATTTTACACCGCAGCGACGCGAGGAGATACACCACAACCTGTCACGCCTGGATGTCTATGACGTCAACGAGCAGATTGTGTACCTTCGTTCCAGTGTCATCAATACCCTTGAGGGGGAGTGTGTGCGTGCCTTCGTAGACAACGAGCAGGCTATCCTCGACGGTACGCTCAGCGGCTCGCTTATCCAGCTCATCGACGAAACGCCGCGCCGCGCATACAACGAGTGTGTCAGCACCAGCTTCCGCCACATCTACCATAGCAAGGATGTCGTGGATATCGAGCTGGCGGGTTTCCGCGTCATGACCTTCCTCGTACACCAGATGGTGGAGGCTGCCATGCACCCCGAGCGGGCTTATTCGCAGCTCCTGCTCAACCGTGTCTCGCGGCAGTACCAACTTCGTGCGCCACGCCTCTACGATCGCCTCATGGCTGTGCTCGACTACATCACAGGCATGACGGACGTTTTCGCGCTCGACCTCTATCGCAAGATTAATGGAATGAGTCTGCCGAGCATCTAACCACCAGCGTGGGTGGCGGAGATGCCCGGCAGCGTGTGACAACGTGAAGTCCCTTACTTGTTCAACGACCAAGTGGCGCCATCCTTCGTGTCTTTAATTTCAAAGCCGAGAGCGGTGAGCTCGTTGCGGATCTTGTCGCTGGTGGCCCAGTCCTTGTTGGCCTTGGCAATGGCGCGCTGCTCCAGAAGCATATCGACGACATGACCGAAAGCTGCTTCGCGTGAAGCGTTGGAGGCTCCTGCTGACTGGGGGAGAAGACCGAGAATATCCTCAGCGAAAAGGTGCATCGTGGAAGCAAGCTCTTCGAGATCTGCGGCGCTGATCGTTCCCTTGTGGTCAAGGATGCGGTTGATGGTTGAAGATGCTTCAAACAGGTGGCTGATAACGGTGGGCGAAGCCAAGTCGTCGTTCATGGCCTCGTAGCACTTTGCGCGTAGCTCGCTGGCCACCTTGTGCGTTTCTGCATCGCTCTCGGCGGCAGGGGTGATACGCTTGAGGTCGGCGATGGCCGTCATCAGTCGTTGCAGTCCCTTCTCTGCAGCTTGCAAGGCTTCGTTGCTGAAGTCGACGGTGGAGCGGTAGTGGGCCTGTAGGATGAAGAAGCGTATGGTCATCGGGGCGTATGCCTGCGTGAGCTTCTCGTGCGAACCCGTGAAGAATTCGTTCAACGTGATAAAGTTACCTAATGACTTACCCATCTTCTGTCCGCCGATGGTTACCATGTTGCAGTGCATCCAGTATTTCACCATGTCGTCGCCCTGCGAAGCTACGGCCTGTGCTATCTCACACTCATGGTGCGGGAACACCAAATCCATTCCGCCGCCGTGGATGTCGAAGTGGTTGCCAAGGTACTTGCGACCCATGGCCGTACATTCGCAGTGCCAGCCGGGGAAACCGTCGCTCCACGGCGAGGGCCAGCGCATGATGTGTTCGGGCTGTGCGCATTTCCAAAGGGCGAAGTCCACCTGGTTATGCTTTTCGCTCTGACCGTCGAGCTCGCGACTGTTGTTGATGACATCCGTCAGGTTGCGTCCGCTGAGCTTGCCGTAGCGGTATCTCTCGTTGTATTTCTCCACGTCGAAGTACACGCTGCCCTGACTCTCGTAAGCAAAACCATTATCGAGGATTTCTTTCACGAGCTGTATCTGTTCAATGATATGTCCCGTGGCGTGCGGTTCGATGCTGGGCGGCAGGCAGTTGAGAGCCTTCATCGCGTCGTGGAAGCGGTTGGTGTAATACTGTGCCACTTCCATGGGTTCCAGCTGTTCCAGCCGTGCCTTTTTGGCAATCTTGTCCTCTCCCTCGTCGGCGTCATGCTCCAAGTGGCCCACGTCCGTGATGTTCCTCACGTAGCGTACTTTGTAGCCGATGTGCTGTAGGTAGCGGAACAGAAGGTCGAAGGTGATGGCGGGGCGCGCATGACCCAGATGGGCGTCGCCATAGACCGTGGGACCGCAGACGTACATGCCCACGCGACCGGGGATGACAGGGGTGAATAACTGCTTTGTGCGACTTAAAGTGTTATATATCAATAATGGTTGAGTATTCATTGCTTAATCTATTATATCTAATGTATCTATTTTATCTATTGTATCTATAGCATCTATCTTTTCTATCGTCCTTTTCTATCGTCAACATCGCCCATCGGCGTGAATGATTTCCAAAAGCCTCTCCACTGCGTCTTCTTCAGGAATATTCTTTTCCACGCACACCTTGCCGCGATAGAGGCTGACTTTGCCACGGGCAGCGCCGACGTAACCGTAGTCGGCATCTGCCATTTCGCCAGGGCCGTTGACGATGCAACCCATGATGGCAATCTTCAAACCAGTCAGGTGGTTGGTGGCGGATTTGATGCGCTGGATCGTGGCGGGAAGGTCGTAAAGCGTGCGGCCGCAGCCCGGACACGAGATGTACTCAGTCTTTGTGAAACGCAGTCGGGCGGCTTGTAGCAGCGAATACGCCACTGGGATTTCATTTTCGGGCGGCTCGCTGAGAGACACTCGAATCGTGTCGCCGATGCCGTCGATGAGCAGTGCTCCTATGCCTACGGCGCTTTTCAGGCGTCCGTCCTCGCCCTCGCCAGCCTCGGTCACTCCCAAATGCAGCGGGAAGGTCATGCCTTCGGCATCCATCGCCTGACACAGTAGGCGCACGCTGTCCACCATGACCACGGTGTTCGAAGCCTTGATCGAGACAACCACGTTCATGAACTTCTCCTTCATGCACACGCGCAGGAACTCCATGCATGACTCCACGATGCCGGCGGGCGTGTCGCCGTAGCGCGACATGATGCGGTCGCTGAGCGAACCGTGGTTCACACCGATGCGTACGGCTGTGCCGTGTTCGCGACAGATGTTGAGGAAAGGCACCAACCTATCCTCTATCTTCTGTAGTTCGGCGGCATATTCCTCGTCGGTGTATTCCAACTTCTTGAACTGACGGGCGGCATCCACGTAATTGCCAGGATTGATGCGTACCTTCTCGCAGTAACGGGCTGCCACATCAGCAACGGCTGGATTGAAATGGACATCGGCCACGAGAGGTACGTCGCATCCTGCAGCTCTGACGCGCTCATGGATAATGCGCATATTCTCAGCCTCGCGCACACCCTGCGTGGTCAGGCGCACCAGCTCACCGCCAGCTGCAGCGATGGCCAGGATCTGACGCACGCAACCGTCTGTGTCCATTGTCGACGTCGTACACATCGACTGCACGCGCACCGGGTTATTGCCCCCGATGCCGATATTGCCGACGCGAACTTCGTGCGTGTGACGTCGGCGCGAACCCGAAGAGTTAAAGGTATCCATACTTAGAGAACTTAGGGTCAACTATAGGTCAACACCGTTTAGATTAGCGCCGCAAAGGTACTCATTATTTCTTAAATAAAAGTCATAAAGTGGTAGAAAAAAGAAAGAGGAGGTCATTTCTTATCGCCTTGACGTATTATAATTATATAGGAGGCCGCCGTTGGCTGTCTGACCTGCTGCATCGATGGCGATAGTGGTCTTCTGCGAGTTATTGAAGAGGCGGACGTGGGCATGTCCGTTGGCGTCGAGCTTCAGTTCGGGATTCCAATAGAGCGTACGGCGGTAGTCCTTCTGACCTTCCTTGGGCGGATTGCGCTGATAGTCGGGGCTGTAGAAATCCTCCTGGAAGGCAAAGCCGTCGAGGATGTAACGGCGGTCGCGGTAGGTGGCACGCTGGGAACCGTCCTTATAGCGATGGATGTCCACGATGACTTCGGGCTGGTTGCTCTGCTCGTAACGCTCGTCGCCCTCACGGCGCGGCGAATAGTCGGTGTAGATGTAAATCTTGTCGAGGTTGCTCAGCAGGCTGAAGCGCGCGCGCTCCAAAGGACCGTACCAGAAACTTGCAGGTTTGCCGTCTAAATAAGTCTTTGAGGTGTAGTGACGGTACATGCCCATATCGCCTATCTTGACGCCTGTTATGCCACTGGTGGCATTGGAATAACCGCCGAAGAATCCAGCATCCATGGACTCGTTATGGGCTTGGTAAGCATCAATGACGTAGGCGGGTTTGGAGAGGTCGACGTGCCGTAAGCCGCCGTGGCGGGTGCGCACGGTGATCTGGTCGAGCAGATGAGTGCCGTCGGTTAGCAGACGGGGTGATAAGTAGGTGGTATCGCGCAGTGGCGCATTGTGTACCTGATAATAGGTATAGGGCTTAATCCAGCGGGGGTAGGGAAAGTTGAGACGCACATAGTATTCGGGGAAATCGCCGAGGCGCCCTGCCATGAGGTCGTATTCCGTCTGCCTGTCTATCTGTACCCAAGCGTGTGGTTTACGACGGTGTAATCCATCCCATTTCTTCTTCCATTTGGTGGTGTCGCTGGCACCGAGGAAGAATTCGCATTGCCCCTCGAAGCGCGGCAGATCGATTTGGAAAGTGCCGTTTGTGGTCTCCGTCTCGCCGACGAGGAAGTCGTTGGGGTCGTAGAGATTGATGAACTCGGCGTGTACGCGCACCTCCTTCTTCACGGTGCCACGCTCGATATAACGCCGTGCGGCGAGTTTGCGTTGCCTGCGCTGCTGCTCCTGATAGAGACGGTTGGTGCGGAAGCTGAGAACGTTGTAGTCCGTAGATTCCCAGTCGTTCCCTTGTAGAGAATATATGCCATGCCAAGTGTCGGAGATGGCACCTATATTACTGCGCTGCTCGTAGATAGGGCTGAGGTTCCAAGCCATATTCCTGCGGCTATAGCCCACGGGCAAGCCTTGATGAAAATCGTTGGCATGGAAAGCTGTCGGACGGCCGTCGGCCTCGAAGAGCGGGTTCGACTGTTGCTCGCTCAGCGAAGGCGTCTGTTCCATCATGAAGCGCTCATGGTCGGCAGCCACATCTTGGAAAATATTGTCGCGCTCTTCCATAAGGCTCCAGTAGCGGTTCACGGTGCCGGTGACAATTTGCGTGTGTTCGGCGGGATGCGTGATGTCCCAAGCTCCCTTGATGGCCATATCCTGCCAGTTGAAGCGTCGCCAGCCCTGTGTCAGCATGAGCAGGTCGAGGGCGCGTCGGTGTTCCTCGTCGTCTTTTTCAAAGAAGTAATCGGGTTGCGGCACGAAGCCCTTGATTTCTGAGGCTAAGAGCAGCTCGGTCATGATGTTTCCGCTGTCGAAGGTGTTGTCGGAGTGGATGACATCGCGTACTGTCAGCGACACGGTTTGATCGGGCATGAGATGGGCAGAAGTGACGTCGAAGTCGATGCGTTCGAACGGCTCATACTGCTCCTTCTGACCCGTGAACTGTAGCGTTGGCTGCATGAGCTCAGGGTTGGTGACGAAGAAGAGTCGGTCGGCGTAGATATGACCGATGGAATCGAAGACGGTGATCTGGTAGACGCCTGGGGAAGACTCTCCCCCCGCCCTCCCTGTTAGGGAGGGAGTAAAATGAATTTGAGAATGGGGGGTGGGGCTCATTTCTTCGAAGAACGCCACCTTCCCTTCGTTCATCACGGTGATGCCCAAGGGCTGTTGGGCAGCGAGACCTGCTGCGGCGATGTCGAAGAGCCAGTCTCCTGTAATCGTGTCACGGCGCACCTGCAAAGCCACGCCTTCGGACTTGATGTCTTTGATGTCCTGACTGACGGTCACTGGCTTCTTTGTGTCCTTGGGCTGCTCGTCGGGTGTGAAAACTGCCTCGTATTTCACCCCTTCCTGGGGCGTGAAGATGAAGGTGCCGCGGCCTCGGTTCTCAGTTATCACGGAGTCTACTACCTCGCCTTGATCGTTTTTGACTTTTATGATGTCTTTTTTCACGCGAAGGCATAGTGAGCCTTCCTTCATTTCACCCTCACTCGTTGCCGCCTCAAAGGCTACGCGGCAGGGCACACCTGCAACGAGATTGCCTCCCTCGGGGAAGAGGGAGAGGCGCAGTTCGGGGGCTTTAGGTTCGCTCTTAAAGTAGCGGCGCAACGGACGGAAGGTCATATCGCGGTAGAAATCACCCTCCTCCTTGGGTTTGTCGTAGACGGGGAAGACGCGCGAGTAGAGCTTCTCGTAATCGCGGAAGAAGTCCTTGGCCATTGCCTTGTTGTAGAAGCTGTATTCCGTTGACCACGCATGGAAGTGCTCCGTCTGCCCCCAGTTGAGCTGCCAGCGCGTGTAGGCACGAAGCTCGAAGTAACCGGAATAGAGCGTGTCGGGCAGGGCAAAGAAGCCGTGACCGCGGCCTTCCTTCATCTCCACCAGCTTACGTTCGACCATGTAGCCGTCGTGGTTCCATAGCTCGGCATACAGCACGCGGGAGATGCGGCTTGGTTTGTCGTCGTTCGTACGGCGGGTGTAGGCAGCAAACCAGATGGTGTCGCCGAGGAAATAACTGGTGTTGTCCATGTGAACATAGACCTTCTCCTGTGGGATGAAGGTGCCGAAGCGTTCGAGGCGATCAACCAGGCGTTCCATTGGCGGTAGTGAAGCCTGATAGGCTGCGACGCTGTCGAGGCGCGCCTGCAGCAGATCCACAGTACCTTGCGCGATGGCCTGTTCCTCTGCAGTGCGTTTGATAATTTCATTATTGGCCCAGAAGGTGCTGTCGTATCCTGCTTCAGAAATGGCACTAAGCATATTCTCACGTGCACGCGCGCTTTTCTTTATTTTAAGGTGCGACTGGCCTTCCGTATTGAAGAGCATCGTGCGCGTCTGGAAGTCTCCCCATTTGGTTTGCATAGACAGGTCAGCGACTTCGGGGTATTTGTGGTCATAGCGATAGTCGATATGGAAATCCAGCGTCACGGGTATTACCGTAGCACTACGCAGGCTCCCCTTGCCGAAACTGATTTTCATGTTTTCCACTTGTCCGTCGAAAGCCAGCACGCTGAGCGTCCTGCGGTCGACATAGAGCGTACCTGTCATGATTGGCTGCTGGATGTCAAGGTTTTCGTTGCGTTTGAAATGGACGATATAGAGCTGTTGATCGGCATCTGCCGCTTCCTCGAAGGTAATATCGTAGTATTTTTTGAAGTATGAGATATTGCTGGTCTTCCTTTCTTTTTTTGCAGCACGATGTGCCCAGTCGTAGTAGTAGCTTTGCTGATGGTTGTAACCCGTGAAGCCCTTCTCGGGCAACGGAGTCAGCAGACGGTGCCAGAAGCTGGCATCGAGCGTCATTGGGCCTAACTCCAGGACGTGATGCAGGTTCATGTCGCTCAAATTGGACTCTGCCCACTGCTTCTGTGTTAATGCACCATGACGCCCTGTGAGGAAGGTCAGTTCGCGTAGGTTTACTGCCGAGCGTGCGCTGATGAATGCCTCCACGATGTCCTGCTTGCGGCTGATGACCGATGTTTGACGGTAGAAGAACTGTGCTGTCTTCGATTTCTTGCGATTGAAGGCTTTCTCCATCTGCTTGGCCACTTGTGCCAGGATGCTCTCGATGGCAGTCACCGTCACCTCGGAGAGCGTCGATGAGAGCATCTTCATCTTGATGGTTTTCGGTAGTTTGTTGGCGCGCAGGGTCAAGGTTTCACGGCCAATGCACGTCAGGCGCACGACATCCGAGGAATCAGCAGTGATGCTGAATTCTCCATCGAAGTTCGTCAGCGTGTTGTTCTCCTCGCTGACATAAACGCCCACTAACGGCAATGCCTCACCCGATTCAGCATCGATCACGCGTGCTGAGAAGGTTGCTTGCGCCATCGTGGTAAGGGTGGCTGCCAGCAACAAACAAACTGCCAGCACGCGTCGCCATTCTATAATAAAAACCTTCGTTTCCATAATATTGTAATCTTTACGTTATATCGATATTTTGAATTTCATTATTTTGGTATTATCCTCTAAGGAGGCAGGAGTTTCACTTTACCCTTGTTTCCTGTAGCATCTTTTGTTCAAAGCGTGAGAGGGGACGGGGCTTGTGAGAGGTAACGGGCGGATTCTTTTCTTCTTTCTTCTTTTTGGAGAAGAGGCGCTGGAAGAAGGACTGTCGTGGTTGGGGCATTCGGCTGTTGACAAAAGTGCGCGCGCTACTTGTTGGTGTCTGGAGGGTGGCAGTTGGAACCCTTACCACTTCGGTCATTGGTCTTTCCTGCTCATGTCGTAGCACGTATGCCTCATGCGGTGTCAGTTTCCATTTCCACACGACATAGTCGCGGAAGCGGGGCAAAAGGTCTTTTAATGTGGTGTATATTGAGTCATCGACGAGCAACTCTGTAAGGCTGTTTGTGTGGATGATTCTCTCGATGGAATCAGGGATTTCTGCATCAGGATTGAACACAGGACGCACCGTGGGGATATGCAGGCTTCGGATAGCACTATGCACGCCCATCCATCGGTGTTGCTCGTCGGCAATGAAGTCGAAGATGCGCGTTGTCGTTGGTAAAGGCTCAAACACCAACACGATGTCCTCGTTCAGCGTGTCGATGCGAAGCAAGGGATGGTGGCTGTCGGCCTCATCGGAGAGGGAAGCTGTTGAGGGTACCGTCCACATGGCGTCGCTGCCGCCGTTCTGCAGGCGCAGACGTGTTTCCGTCTGTCCCAACTCCACGGCAGCTATGCTCCCGCCCCCGCCCGTCTCAATGATTGCTTCGGGTTGGAACATCGTGATAATCTGCATCATTATGATTCCAAGTGTCATCATGAACTTAATTTATATCGTGAGCAGTACGTCATCCAAGGGCCGCTCGGGATCTGTCTCGCCAAAACCGTCCTTCTTCAATTTGAGCTTGCGGTGTTTTACGGCTGACACAGTGATGAGGTAAATGCTGGCTATCACCTGATTAGTAAGCTTCATGCGGGTGAGCATACAGAGCTGGATGTCCTCCTCGCTGAACTCGGGGTGCCGTGTCCGCAGGCGTGTCACGAAGCCGCTCGTGGTGCTGTCGAGAAGTTGCTCCACGTCGAGCCATTCCCTGGCGCTGAGTTGTTTTTTTCTGTCACCCTCTTCGCGCAGCCGCCGTAATACCTCGTTTTTCTCGAGGATGAAATGTTGTAGCAGCTGTATCTTTTGTCCCTGTTGTAGCAATCGTTCCTCCATTAGCTCGCGCTCGCGCAGTTCTGCCTGCAGGCGCTGTTGGTGCATCATTCGGCGATGACGGCTAAGCATGATGAGGAAAGCAACGGTCATCATGGCCACTACGCTGATGCCTATAAGCATCCATTGTGAAAGCTTTTGGCGGTAGGCCATCCGCTCTGCCTTGCGTTCCTGTTCGAGTGTGGCACGGAAGTAGACATCTTTCTGTTGCAATGCCGCAAAGAACACCGCTTCGGCGCTTGCAAAGGCTGAGTCTAAGAGCACAGGTAATCCCTCGAGGTCACTTTCCATGATGGCGATTTCGGCTAAATGGCGCTCTGCAATATACTGTGTCTTTGCATTAGGCAGTCGCCGCAAGTCCTCGTAGATGGCTCGTGCCTGTGCCAGCGAGTCGCACTGTAGGTAGCAGTTGGCTAAGATGAAACGTGGCTCGATGTCGGTGCTGTCCGTACCTTTCATGTTGATTTCACGTGCGATGCGCAACGCTTCCATAGCATCACCTTCAACCAAGCTGAGGTTTGCAAGTCGGCTGACGGCTATCTGATGACTTGCGCTGTCAGAGAGGCATAGATTATATAAGGAACGTGCGCGAGTGTTGTCACCCGTCTGCTCGTACAAACCTGCTAACGTTAGTTTGATGGCATAACTTAATTTTGCGATTTCATCGGCGCTTTTGACATTCTTTGTGGTCGCTTCATTCTCTGCGCGCTTCACAGCCTCTTGTGCTTGCTCGGCCAAAGCGATTGCCTCATGTTCGTCTGTCCATTGCAGCTGTGCTGACAACAGGAGGCAAGCACGAGCTCCTGTCATCTGATCTTTGGCTGTTTCTGCCTCGCGAATGGTTGTACGCAGCAGGTCTTCGTAGGCTTTCACGCTGTCTGGCGAAGTCTGATGAAGTTGCTCTGCTGCCGCTAAGCAGGCCGCTGGCGACAGCTGGGCATCCCTCGTTTCGCAGGCAGCAAAAATTGCTGTCAGTGCGAGAAAGCAGTATGTAAGAAGGGCCTTTTTCATAGCCTTTGCGATTTTTTCGCTGCAAAGGTACGGCCTTTTCCGCAACCCACCAAAAGAAAGGTGTGGAAAAATCACATTCCACACCTTGCAGTCTTTCGTCTCATTTTCAGCTTTATAAATGCAACACTACCATAAATAGGTGTGGAAAAGTGCAAAAACGGGCGAAAAAGGTACTTCTCATAGATGCTTATTCCACGGTGACGCTCTTTGCCAGGTTGCGCGGACGGTCAACGTCCTTACCTTTGCAGACCGCAATGTGGTAGGCGAGCAATTGAAGGGGTATGCTGGCTATGAGAGGCTGGAAGCACTCCATCGTGTCAGGTAGCTCGATAACATGGTCAGCCAGCTTGCGTATCTGTTCATCGCCGGCAGTGACGAGCGCAGTGACACGTCCCCCGCGCGCGCGAACCTCTTGTATATTGCTGATGACTTTCTCGTAGAGTTTGTCGCGGGTGGCAATGACGAAGACGGGCATCTCGGAATCGATGAGTGCGATGGGGCCGTGCTTCATCTCAGCGGCGGGGTAGCCTTCGGCGTGGATATATGAGATTTCTTTGAGCTTCAATGCTCCTTCGAGGGCTACGGGATAGTTGTAACCGCGACCAAGATAGAGGCAGTTCTTGGCATAGGTGAAGATGGGTGCCAGGCGTTCGATCTGCTCGTTGGTCTTCAGTGCTTCCTCCATCTTCTCAGGGATGTGCGTAAGTTCGGCTACCATTTCCTTGTATAGGTCTCCTGGGATAGTGCGGCGCTCGTTGGCCAGGCAGAGGGCCAGCATCGACAGGACGGTGACCTGTCCTGTGAAAGCCTTAGTGGAAGCTACGCCAATCTCCGGGCCAACGTGGATGTAGACGCCCGTCGAGGTCTGACGTGGAATAGAGGCACCGATGGCGTTGCATACGCCGAACACGAAGGCGCCAGCTTTGCGTGCCAGTTCGATAGCGGCCAACGTGTCGGCTGTCTCGCCACTTTGTGAAATGGCTATGACCACGTCGTCGGGGAATATGACAGGTTCGCGGTAGCGGAACTCTGAAGCATACTCCACCTCCACAGGTATGCGGCAGAGGCTCTCGAAGAGCTGCTTGCCGATGAGTCCTGCGTGCCAGCTGGTGCCACAAGCCACGATGATGATACGCCGTGCGCCTGCCAGCTTGTCGCGGAAGTCGATGACGGCGCTGAGGGTAACGCGGTCGGCATCGACATTGATGCGTCCGCGGATGCAGTCGCGGATGCAGTTGGGTTGCTCAAAAATCTCCTTCAGCATGAAATACGGGTAGCCGCCCTTTTCCAGCTGTCCGATGGTGACGTCGATCTGTTTCACCTTCGGGTGCTGTGTCTCGTTGTCGATATTCACGACGCGTAACTTCTCATTTAGTTGTAGTACAGCGATGTCGCCGTCGTTGAGGTAGACGACTTTGTCCGTATATTCGGCTATGGGGCTGGCATCGGAGGCTAAATAGAAATCGCCGTCGGCACCGAGGCCTACGACGAGGGGTGAGCTCTGGCGGGCGCAGATAACGGTGTCAGGGTGCTCGCGGTCGAGGATGGCGATGGCATAGGCGCCAATGACCTGATGTAATGCCACCTGTACGGCTTCGAGCAGCGGCAGCTCGTTGCTCATCATGATATGCTCGATGAGCTGTACCAGAACTTCGGTGTCTGTGACGCTCTTGAACTGGATGCCGCGTGCCACGAGGTTTT
Organism: uncultured Prevotellaceae bacterium; assembly: GCA_947307015.1. Classification (GTDB taxonomy): domain Bacteria; phylum Bacteroidota; class Bacteroidia; order Bacteroidales; family Bacteroidaceae; genus Physcousia. The sequence goes on from CAMZHV010000001.1 coordinate 21,214, forward strand.
CCTTGATGGTCGCATAGTTCTCAATGATACCGTTGTGGATGAGCGCCAGGCGTCCCGAAGCAGAATAATGGGGATGAGCGTTGGTGCTGTTGGGCTCGCCGTGTGTCGCCCAGCGCGTATGGGCGATACCTGCGCAACCGCTGGTGTCCTTGTCCTCGCAAAAAGCTTCGAGGTCGGCCACTTTGCCTTTGGCCTTATACACGTTGAGACCACCTTGATCGTCTATCATGGCCACGCCGGCACTGTCATAACCACGATATTCCAGTCTCTTCAATCCTTTAATTAAAATGGGATAGGCCTTCTTTTGGCCGATATAACCTACGATTCCGCACATAGTTTAATTGGATTTTTTCGTTCTTCTATTTACAGTCTTTGTATATATCTTTTGTATTTGTAGGGACACAACGAATGCGCTGCAAGCTTTCCTTTTGATAGTGCTACTGCTGAAAACGGCGGCAAAGGTAGCAAAAAGAAAGCAAACAGCCATGCTTTTAGAGCAAAAAGTTTGCTAATGTTGTATTTTTCTATTCTTTGTCAGACAATGATGTTCCCGTCCTTCATGTGAATAGTGCGGTCGGTGGTGGCGGCGAGTTGCTCGTCGTGGGTGACGATGACGAAGGTTTGGTGCATCTCGTCGCGGAGGCGGAAGAAGAGGGCATGAAGCTCGGCTTTGTTGGCGCTGTCGAGGCTGCCACTGGGCTCATCGGCAAGGACGACGGCGGGCTTGTTGATGAGGGCTCGTGCCACGGCGACGCGCTGTTTCTCACCGCCGGAGAGTTCGGCGGGCTTGTGAGTGGCACGCTCGCTGAGCCCCATGAATGACAGAAGTTCTTCGGCGCGCTGACGTGCCTCGCGGCGGCTGGTTCCAGCGATGAGTGCTGGTATCATGACATTCTCCAATGCTGTGAATTCGGGCAGGAGCTGATGGAACTGGAAGACGAAGCCGATATGCTGGTTGCGAAAGCGTGCCAGGGCTTTCTGCGAGAGGCGGCTGACATCCGTGTCGTTTATGACAATGGTGCCGCTGTCGGCGCGGTCGAGGGTTCCCATAATCTGCAGCAATGTGGTCTTGCCAGCACCGCTGGGGCCAACGATGCTGACGACCTCGCCCTGTGCGATGTCGAGGTCAATGCCTTTGAGCACTTGCAATGAGCCGAAGCTTTTGGTGATATTCCTGAGTGTTATCATTTTCTAATCTTATTGAGCCATTCTTCGAAGAGGAGTTGGCGCTGGGTGACGCTCTGTCCGTTGGGTGCGAAGACAGAGAGTGATTCCTGCGGGTCGCCGTACTGGTCGGGATAGAGGAGAATGACGTTGTGGTTGGCGAAATGGCGGGCGATGTAGGCGGGCAAGGTGCCCTGAGCGGGCGTATGAGATATGAATCCCGCGCGCGCGGTGACGATGACGAGGAGCTGGTCGGTGTTGACTTCCGAGGGCAGGCGTGTCAGTAGGTTGCCGAAACCTGATTCCACCTTCACTTCCATCATCACGGAGGGATGGTGTTGGGTGAGATAATCTCGGATGTAGTAACCCGTGTCATCGAGGGTGTGGAAGCGCATTGGCTGCCCCGTGAGCTCGCCGATGCGGCAGAGGTGTTCGAGCCATTTGTAGAAACCTACTTCGTACTCGGCCTTGGCGGGTACGGCCACGACGATGCGCCGCAGTGTGCCAAGGGGCACGAGCAGGCGCACGATGAGTGCTTCGCGGTGTGTCGTGGCGAGTACGCTTTGTGCTACGATGCCGAGTTTTCCCGCAGGTTTACCATCCTCGTCTTCGTGCAACCCTAAGATGATTTCGCCAGCATCGACTTCCTTCATCGTATGGGTGATGGCGCTGGCCACGTTGGAACTGACGCGGCTCATGGTGGACATCGTCACGTTGGCAGCGGCGGCTATCTTACGCGCTTTCTCCAAATTGCGCTGTCCCTGTGCCCGCAGCACGTCGTCGGGGTCATCGTCCATGGAAACGGCGAGTCCCATGACGCTGTCGGCGATGTGCGGATTGCGTATCATGATGGAGAGCTGTGTCATGGCATCCACGGTCTTGGGATAGGCGTAAGCCGTGAGGCACTTGCCGTGGTAGCTGCCTCGGTTACGATCCAGCTCATTGGTGCGCAGGGCCAACTCACGTGCGGCCTTGCCAGTAGCCAGTGAGCTGATGATGCAGGAGCAGAGGATGAGAATCACGGTAGTGTTGAGCACCTGGGCATCCATCAGTTCCACACCAGGTTGTGTGCCGATCATGACGATGGCGAGGGCTCCGGCAGCGTGGGAGTTGGTGAGGCCGAACATCATCAGGCGGTCGGCGCGCGGCAGTTTGCACAAGCGCTGCATCAGGAGTGCCGGCAGCCATTTCCCGAATGTTGCCACGGCGATGATGATGGCGCAGAGCATCAGGATGCGGGTGTCGTGGACGAGAATACCGACATCGATAAGCATTCCCACACCGATGAGGAACCACGGCACGAAGAGGGCATTGCCGACGAACTCGATACGTGTCATCAGTGGTCCACCGTGGGGCACAACGCGGTTCAGGACAAGGCCGGCAAGGAAGGCACCCAAGAGACCTTCGAGGCCTACGAAGACGGCGAGGAAGGCGCTGATGAACACCATGGCGAGGATGAAAACATACTGCGTCACGGCATCTTCATTGCGACGCAGGAACCAGCGACCTATCTTCGGGAAGGCATAGGACACGCAGGTTATATACAGCACAATACCCACGGAGAAACGCACCCAGTACCACGCATCGCCACCACCGCGTTCATGTTGCACGACGATGGCCAGCATGAGCAGGGCACCGAAGGAGGCCATAGCCGTGCCGAGGATAGAGTAGACGACACTTGGATGCTTACCCAAGCCGTAGCGGCCGACGATGGGATAGGTGACGAGGGTGTGAGAGGCGAGTATACAGCTCAGCAACAGTGAAGCTGGCACGGTAAAATGTAGGGCGTAGCGCGCCACGAGATACCCCAGTACACCCGGCACGAGGAAGGTGAGAAAGCCGAAGCCTACGCCTGCATGCCCGTGTCGACGGAAACTGCCCATATCCATCTCCAAGCCGGCGAGGAACATGATATAGTAGATGCCGACCTGTCCGAAGAGTTCGAACGAAGCATCGCGAGCCAGTACATTGAAACCATGTTCACCCAGCACTACACCAGCCAGGATGAGGCCGATGATGTGCGGCACATGCAGACGCCTGAAGATGATGGGCGCCAGTAGCAAAACGAGCAACATGACGAGGAAAATCCACGTCGGATTGGTGATCAAAGGTTCCATTGCGGTGCAAAGGTAGTAAAAAGTTTAAAGTTTAAAGGTCAAAGTGTGAAGTTTTTGTTGTTTGCATGGCAATTTGTCGTTCATCTGCGGAAAATGTTAAGCTTTTTCGATAAAAAGATGCAAAAAAGAGCGGTGGCACTTGTTTTGTGTCATGAAAAGGGACGCTTTTGTGATATTTTGGAATGTGATACCCCGCGTATTTTATAAAAAAGATGTACTTTTGCAGCGTTAAGTCAGATTATATCAAACCTTAAAGTCATTATATGGCAGATAGTTTAAACATCCAAGAGCTGGAGCAGGTGGTGGTCCGCTTCTCCGGCGACAGCGGCGACGGTATGCAGCTCGCCGGCAACATCTTCTCCACGGTATCGGCTACCGTGGGCAACAGTATCTCCACGTTCCCCGACTATCCCGCCGACATCCGCGCTCCGCAAGGCTCGCTGACGGGTGTGAGCGGCTTTCAGGTGCACATCGGTGCTGCTCAGGTCTATACGCCTGGTGACCAGTGCGACGTCTTAGTGGCAATGAACGCAGCAGCCTTCAAGACACAACTGCGTTATGCCAAGCCTAACGCCACGATCATCATCGACACCGACTCCTTCACGAAGAAGGACCTCGACAAGGCGGAATTCAAGACCGACGACTACATCGCTGAGATGGGCGTTGACCCCGACCGTGTCATCGCCTGTCCGCTGACCACGATGGTCAAAGACGCGCTGGCCGACACGGGTATGGATGCGAAGAGCGTGCTCAAGTGCCGCAATATGTTTGCGCTGGGCCTCGTCTGCTGGCTGTTCAGCCGCGACCTGAACGTGGCTTTCAACTTCCTGCGTGAGAAGTTCGCCAAGAAGCCGGCCATCGCCGAGGCTAACATCAAGGTGATTCAGGCAGGTTACGACTACGGTCACAATACGCACTCCAGCGCGATGAACGTCTATCGCATTGAGTCGAAGGAAAAGAAGCCCGGACGCTACATGGATATCACAGGCAACAAGGCCACAGCTTACGGCTTCATCGCTGCTGCCGAGAAGGCTGGCTTGCAGCTCTACCTCGGCTCCTATCCCATCACCCCTGCTACGGATGTGCTTCATGAACTTTCGAAGCATAAGAGCCTAGGTGTGAAGACGGTGCAGTGTGAGGACGAAATTGCAGGTTGCTCATCGGCTGTTGGTGCAAGCTTTGCCGGTGCATTGGCTGTGACCTCCACCTCCGGTCCTGGCATCTGCCTCAAAAGCGAGGCAATGAACCTGGCGGTCATCATGGAATTGCCACTCGTCGTCCTCGACGTACAGCGCGGAGGTCCTGCTACGGGTCTCCCCACGAAATCGGAACAGACGGACCTCTTGCAGGTACTCTTCGGTCGCAACGGTGAGAGCCCGATGCCTGTGATGGCAGCTCTCTCACCAACGGACTGCTTCGCAGCGGCTTACGACGCTTCGAAGATGGCGTTGGAGCACATGACGCCCGTCGTGCTCTTGACCGATGCTTTCATCGCCAACGGCAGCGGCGCCTTCAAACTGCCTGACCTCGAAAAGATGCCTGCCATCAAGCCGCCGTATGTGCCCGAGGAGCTGCGCGGCAGTTGGACGCCTTATATGCGTGCTGAAAACGGCGCCCGCTACTGGGCTGTACCGGGGCGCGAGGGCTTTGAACATATTCTCGGCGGACTGGAGAAGGACAACAAGACAGGTGCCATCAGTACCAATCCCGAGAACCACGACCTCATGACGCGTCTGCGTGCTGAGAAGGTGGCCAAGATCCAAGTCCCCGACCTCGAAGTGGAAGGTGATACCGCAGACGCCGACCTGCTGATAGTAGGCTTCGGTAGCACCTACGGACATCTGCACGCGGCAATGGATGAACTGAGAGGAGTGGCGGCCCCCCATTCGGCCCCCAGGGGGGCTACGGATGTTAATCCCTATAAAGTGGCTCTTGCACAATTCCGTTATCTGAATCCCTTACCCGCAAATACAGCAGAGGTACTGAAGCGTTACCCAAAAGTAGTTGTCGCCGAACAGAACATGGGACAATTGGCTTCATATCTTCGCATGAAAATTGATAATTTTGTTCCCAAACAGTTTAACCAAGTCAAGGGCCAACCTTTCGTTGTTAGCGAATTGGTAGAAGCATTCAAGCAAATATTGGATGAATAATGAGCTACGACTACCAGACTGCCGATTCTGCTCTATATCACATATTGCGTGAAAATGCTGCATACAATAGGAATCACCCCACAGAAGCAGAAGCACTGCTTTGGGAATTCTTGGGTGCGGATGGACTGGGAGTTACATTCAAAAGCCAACATATTATAGGTGATTATATCGCGGATTTTGTATGTTTGACTTCCAAGTTAATCGTTGAACTCGACGGTGGATACCATCAACTCGCACAACAGCAAATAAGTGATGAGCAACGTACAGAATGGTTAGAAAGCAGAGGCTTCAAAATCATCCGATTCACAAACGAAGAACTATTTCACAACGTTGACAAAGTATTAGATACGATAAAAGATAATCTATAATGAATACTAATTCCAATGCAAACGTAGCCCCCTCGGGGGCCGAAGGGGGGGCCGCTACTTGGATGGCTTCCGATTATAAGAAAGGGCAGCCGAGGTGGTGCCCGGGATGCGGAGATCATTTCTTCCTGGCATCTTTGCATAAGGCGCTGGCCGAAATTGGCGTAGCGCCCAAGGACATCGCCGTCATCAGCGGTATCGGTTGCAGCAGTCGTCTGCCCCATTACATGGCCACCTACGGCATGAACACCATTCACGGTCGTGCTGCCGCCATCGCCACTGGTGCGAAGGTGACGAATCCCAAGCTGGATGTGTGGCAGATCAGCGGCGACGGCGACGGCTTAGCCATTGGCGGTAACCATTTCATCCACGCCAACCGCCGAAACATCGACCTGAACATAATCCTGCTGAACAACCGTATCTACGGTTTGACGAAGGGTCAGTACTCGCCCACCAGCCCTCGTGGCTTCGTCTCGAAGTCCAGCCCTTATGGCACTGTCGAGGATCCCTTCCGCCCCGCTGAGCTATGCTTTGGTGCCCGTGGTCATTTCTTCGCTCGTGCCGTGGCCACTGATGCTCCTGGTACCATCGAGGTACTGAAGGCTGCCCATGACCATAAGGGTGCCAGTGTCACCGAGATCCTTCAAAATTGCGTCATCTTCAACAATGGTACGCACGATAGCGTCTATGACAAGGACGGCCGCAAGAAGAACGCCATCTACGTGCGTCACGGCGAGAAGCTCGTCTTTGGCGAGAACAACGAATTCGGTCTCGTGCAGCAGGGCTTTGGTCTCAAGGTCGTGGAGATTGGCAAGGACGGCTACACGCTCGACGACGTTCTTGTCCACGATGCACACTGCGAGGACAACACGCTGCAGCTGAAGCTCGCCCTCATGGGCGATGGCGACGGTTTCCCCATCGCCCTCGGCGTCATTCGCGATGTGGCAGCGCCCACCTATGATGATGCTGTCACCGCACAGATCGCAGAGGTCAGCGCCGCGAAGAAGTATCACAACTTCGCCGAGCTCCTCGAAACAAACGATATTTGGGAAGTTCGCGAGTAATTTATTCACAACGAATTTCACGAATTAAACGAATTCAGGTTGCGCAGTGTAAGAATGATCTTCGAATAGGTGTCATTCGTTATCAATCTTTGCTACACATAGAAAGTAATTCGTAAAATTCGTGTAATTCGTTGTTCTAAAAGAAATATTTGAAGTGGACATCATCACCAGTACACAGAACCCTAAGATCAAGTTCTTGTTGGCGCTTCAGCAGAAATCGTCGGAGCGCCGCAAGAGTGGATTGTTCGTGGTCGAGGGACGGCGTGAACTGGAACATTGTTTGGAGGCTGGTTACGAGGTGGAGAGCATATTTACGGACTCTCCCCCCGAACCAGTCCAGTCGGAACACTTAATAGTTCCGTCTTTCAGGCACCCTATAAGGGAGGGAGTGGTTACCTATGCTGTTTCCCGCCATGTGTACGAGCGTATCGCCTATCGAGGTAGCACTGAAGGTGTCATCGCTGTGGTGCGTGCCAAAGAGCACACTCTCGAGGATCTGCTCCCCTCCTTGACGGAAAAGGCTACGGGTAGGCAAGCTTTGCTCGGGAATGGGGTTGGGGGTGAGTCTTTATTTATTGTTTTGGAATCCGTGGAGAAGCCCGGTAATCTCGGCGCTGTGTTGCGCTCTGCTGATGCCGCTTCTGCCACTGCTGTCATCGTCTGCGACCCGCTGACCGATCTCTACAACCCCAACCTCATCCGTGCCTCCATCGGTGCCTGCTTCACTGTACCTACCGTAGCGTGCACGTCCGAGGAGTGTATCACGTTCATGAAAACGCACGGTGTGCAGATCCTTACGGCACAGCTACAGGATTCCGAACTCTACTACGACACCGATATGACTGGCCCTACCGCCATTGTCATGGGCACCGAATCTACAGGCCTCACCGACCTCTGGCGCCAAGCAGCAGATGCTCACATCCGCATCCCCATGCTTGGACACCTTGACTCTCTCAACGTCAGCGTTAGCGCAGCCATCCTCCTGTTCGAGGCGGTGCGCCAACGCTCTTCTCATTGACTACCAATCGATTTCCCATTCGCCTTTGACGCGATTTTCTTCATCGCTGTCATCGGCATTGGGATCTATCTGTGGGTCGCCTTGGCCTTTACCACCACCATTGTAGGAGCTGTTGACCATGACGTGCTGACTTTCTATATTGACCACTTGAGTCATTGGTTGAAAATATATCTTTTTCATAGTCAAGCCTTTTTATCTGATTGCAACCTTGTGACCATTGACAATATAAATACCGGGAGCCAATGGTTCACGTTTCACTTTCCTTCCGCTCAGATCATATATCACGCCACTCTCTTCACTTGCGATAGTGGGTTTGATACCATCTATGCTTTCTTCTCCGTCGAAATGAAGGACAAAGTCCTTGACGTTCTGAGTAATGGATGATGGGAACTGGAAGTAGGCGCGGCAAGCCTTGAGGGTACGAGCCTTTGCTGTGTGCTTCAGGAGGTTGCCGGCAGTCAAGTAGTAGATGTCATCGTTGGCGGGCGTAATATTGAAGGCATCGTAGTAGCCGATGAACTTTACATTACCTTCTGCCATCGAGATGGTCCGATCTGCGAGGGCGGTGTTGACGAGGGTGACATTCATGAATGTCGGCGCTACAATTTCCTCATTACTTTCATTCCATTTGATGATATACGGTACACCAGCTTGTAATTCATTCACGTCTGCAAAGGTGAGGCTGACGGTGGTGCCGTCCATTGTGGCATCGCTGAGCGTCTTAGCCACTGCACCTTCTATTGGTGTCCCTGTGAAAGATATGTTGTCATCGGGATTGCTGTCGCTCACAATGAAAGGCAGGCAGATGGTGTTCCATTCGCCATCCCTGTACAGTGTGCGGTCGCTGAGTGTCACGTTACAGAGTTGTTGATCATTGTTTGCAATAATAGCACTATTCTGTTCCGAAGCATCTGCCAGTGTGATGGTGACTCGTTCCGAACTCTGCTTCTGGCGGTAGATTTGCGGTAGATTTCCTGTAGCAGAACTATAGCATGAGAAGATTGGAGTCCCGTTATTGGGGTTGTAACGGATGATATTCCGAGTATAAGCCCCCTGGAATGTAATGGTAGCCGTTCCCGAATTTATCGAAATGGACGCCTTGGCATTATCATCGGCTGTCTCTTCTGTTCGAAGGTAATTTTTACTGCTGCTGGCCGCATAGAGATAGCCATTGCCCACGTTGAACAAGAAATTATCTCCGTTTTTCTCCAAAGTGATGACCTGCGCATTATTATCAGGTGTCAGGGTTCCATCACTATTCTTCGTAATGGATACAGCAGCACGATTGTTGTCGTTCTGAGTTGTTCCCAATACCATAGATTTATCGTTGTCTACGTCTGATGCAATTAGAATTTTGTCTCCTTCCGCCAACGTGCTGGCATCAGTTACTAATTCGTAGCCATTGCTAACTATTGTCTCCTCATTATCGTAATCTTCATCTGTCGGACATACATAATTATTGCAGCTAAAAGCCTCGTCAGCCTTCTTACCCCAGATGTACACTTCCAAACCGGGATAGTCAATGAAGGGGTTGCGGTTTTTCTGAAGGGCGTAGACTGCCTCGTTGCGTGCCGTCTCCTTATCGCTGACGGGGTCGTTCTTTGCCCATTTGATCAGCATCTTCAGCTGCCATTCTGAGAGACCTGGATAAGTGTTGCCGTCGAGGGTGGGACGAGATTCGGTATAGTTTGTGTACCAGTCGTGCAGCTTCTCCTCATAGCATATCACCATATAAAAATAGGTACGCGCAAAGTCACCCTTGTACTCATCGGCGGGTTCAAATACTGTGCCCTTGTATCCGGGGTCTGTACATGAGCCGAGTTTGCTGAAATCGTTGGTCGACTTATAGCTGTCGCCCGCTGTTTCACCGAGGGGATAGTTGGCGCGCTTGCCGTTGACGAAGCCGTCGGTGGGATAGATATGATGGAGGTCTGTATACATCGGTGTGTTACTACCGAACCAGCTCTGTGGGAAGGAGTGTTCGCGGTTGTAGCAGTCGCCTTCTTTGCTATAATTGGAACCGCTTGTTACGGGATCATAGTTGGTGATATTGGAGTACATATCCCATATCTTGCCATCGCTGCGTATATCGGTGGTCATGAAGGCTGACCAAAGATTGTCATATTGCAGTTCGGTTCGGTTGTAGATGATTCCACTGAGGGCTGTCTTCAATTCCGCGCCTTTCTTACCGTCGGCTGCCAGATAGTATGTCAGTGCCGAGGGCTCATCGCCGCCGCCACCTGTGCCATTGTCAACATAGGTGACCTTCACCTGCTTAATTCGTCGGTGCCCACTCGTACCACTGATGGTGAATGTGACAGACGAGGCGCTACCTGTCCATGTACCATCGTCGTTGTATGTCCCAATATTTGTCGTGATTGAGTTGTTGGTCTTATCACCCGAACCGAAATTGAGTTCAATCTTGACGATAGTCTTGGAAGACGCAACTGTCATGGAGTTACTACCGTAGAGACGGATGGCTGTTCCCTCAGTATAATAGGTCGGTGTGTTGCTATTTGTCCCTTTGTCGAACGTGATGGAGCAATTCGTTCCTGTGACGTTTTCGATCTTTTGGGCATTTGCATAGCCCTTTTGCGAGAAGTCAAAGCTCTCTTTCGTTTCCTGGTCTTCCTCCTCAGTATTGCTTGCTTCCTCCCCTTTGAAATTAAAGGATATGGTGCCGTCAGCGTTCTGTGTGATATCTTCGACTGACGCGTTCAGGTAATTAGTGCCGTCGGTGTTTGCGTTATAGAGTTTTGCAGCAGGCGTTGTGTTCTTACCAAACGAATTGACAGCCCCATAAGGATAGGGATCGGTGGCCATACCTGCAGTAGTATAATACTTAGTGTCATTATACATGGTATATTGATAATTATTGTCTGCTGCAATCCACGTCATACGCTGATGGCTGGGAACATCGTTCGGCGTATTACTCGCCCAAATGCTTGCATCGTAGTCCACATGGAGGATGAGCAGCCCCTCGCCAGGCAGAGCGGCATCCCATCCCATCTTTTGACGGTTCTCCAAGAGTAAGTATTCGTCGCGATTCCCTGGGTTGTAGATGACATAGCTCTCGCCTTCCGCTGTTAATGCCTTCATGTTGCTAATGGTCTGCGTCGTGGTCAGCTCGATGGGCGTTTTCCAACCAGCCACCCAGCGCTCGTAGCTGGTGTAGCCTGCGGGCTGGTGACCGTTGCCGTTGTATGATCCGCTGTCCATGAGATCCCAGTAGCCCATACCCTGACCGCCGCTGTAGTCCGTGTCGTAGAAGTCGGGATATCCGAGGCAATGGCTGAACTCATGGCACATCGTACCTATGCCGGCAATCTCGCCTGAACCGCTCAACTCGCCGCCACAGGCATAGGTGTTGATTTTCACACCGTCGAGCGTCTGTGCCCCACTGCCATCATTATAGTATTTAGCTTCGTTAAGTGTCCACTCATGTGGCCAAATGGTAGATGAGGCACCGCCGTCGGCCTCTCCTTTACCAGCATAGACCACGTAGACCTGCTCCACTTCGCCATCGTCATTCCAGTCGTAGTTGGCGTAGTCGACCTGCGAATCGGCCAGCTTTAGTGCTTCAATAACCATCTCTGCTGGGTGCTTGTCGTTCCCCTCGCTGTCGTTCTCCCCATAGTAACTCCGAGCTTTCGACACTGTGACAGGTCCCACGACATCGAAATTCAACTTAAACTGTCCATCGCTCTGCGCATAGAAATAGTCGTACATCGACCCTTTGAAATCTCCCTCGGAGAGACCCACTTCATTGGCGATGCGCTGGTAGAGCGCATTATCATTGGCTTCCTGGAAAGAGGCATTAGAGAAATTAACCAGGATAATCAAACCCTTCTTCTCGCCTATAATTCCGCCAATCTCGCCGACACGCTTCGGCGCCAGGCGCCTCATACGGCGGCTGTTGACCTGTGAGCGGCGAGCCTGCGCCTTCTTAACCACCTCTTGTCGATTCACTTGCTGGAATATTTCCGTACCGTCGACATCGAGGTATGCCTTGCCGTTGGAGGCCAGCCAGTAGTGACCGTGTTCGTCGCCCACGAGTGTCGCCGTGACTGTGGTGTTGTCTGTCAATGTGAGTTTCTTGGTGATGCCGGGTTTGGCCGGCACGGCAAATGCGCTCAGCGCTATCAGCGCCATCATGAGCGTGCAAAAGAATTGTTTCTTCATATAGATTGGATAGGATATAATCATAAGTAGGTGTTCGTCCTTACTTTGTTCGCGTCAGCGTGAACTTTTGGGGCTTCTTGCCCTTACCGTTGTCCAAGATGCCGGAGAGCTTCTTGCCGTCAGGGCTGAGGTAAAGCGTATCGAGCTCACCGCTGCTGTCTTTTAGGATGACGAGGTTGCCCTTGACCTGATAGGTGGCTTTCTCCGATGAAGGTGCCACAGCCAACGCCGCCTTCATGGCCTTACGCTTCGCCCAGCCTATACCTGCGGCTTTCATTGCGTCTTCGCTGACGGACATATCCACCTTCATCACAGCTTTCTCCTCGGTTTTGAAATTGAGGGTGATGGCGGTTTTCATACCTTTCTGGAGAGCAATCATCATGTTTTGAGCATCCTTAATCTGCTTTTCCACTTCAGCTATCTCCTCTGCGGTGAGCTCGCGCCCTTTTTTCTCTTTAAACTTGGTATAGGCTGTTGTTCTGAGGGAGTCCAGTTTCTGGTCCATCTCGCTCTTCAGCTTGTTCATTTCATCAGCGAGGATATTTGCGTTGTAATAAGTGCGTCCGACCAGATTGGTCTGTGCCGAGGTACTCATGGCTACCATCATGGCGACGAACAGCCAAACGAAACGATATTTCATCATTATTGTTGGTATCTTGTTGTTGAATAGGATATGCTTATCGAAGAAAAAAGGCGTGTGGGAAGTATCGTGGTAAGCGTTGATCCTCAAGAGGCTTCTGCTTTCAGCAAGGCTTCAGCGATGATGAGGTCGAAAGGTGTGGTGATCTTGATATTCTCACGGTTGCCATCGACGAGGGTGACGGGATGCCCCAGGGCTTCGACGACAGAGGCATCGTCGGTAAAGGTGTCGCAGTAGGGCTGCTTGTAGGCTTGGAGAAGGAGGGAGTGCGTGAAGACCTGTGGGGTTTGGACAAGGCGCAGCTTCGAGCGGTCAATGGTAGCGGACACCCCCTCCCCAGTGTGAGAGGGAAGAAGTTGGCGCACGGTCTCGACGACAGGGACGACGGGGACGACGGCGGCGTGCTCACGGGCAGCTTCGAAACAACGACGGATAACATCAACGGAGACGAAGGGGCGCACGCCGTCGTGGACAGCAACCAAACTCCCCTCCCTCACGGGGGCGGGGGAGAGGCTTCTTAACCCGTTCTTTACACTATGAAACCGTGTTTCGCCGCCATCGACGATAGTATGTGGCAGGGTGAAAGCGTGCTGACGGCAGAGGTCGCGCCAAAAGTCCTGCTGGTCATGTGGCAGGACAAGCACGATGCGTATGCCAGAAATAGCACGCTCGAAAGCTTCAAGCGTGTGCATCAGCACGGGACGTCCCCCGATAGGAAGGAACTGCTTAGGCAGGTCGCTGCCCATCCGCAGTCCTTTGCCTCCGGCAACGATGATGACAGACTCTCCCCCCGCCCTCCCTATTAGGGAGGGAGTAGATTGTTTTGCTATTGGATTATCTTCCATAAAAAGATAATAATCAGTTCTTGTTAGGTAACCGCTCCCTCCCTAACAGGGAGGGCGGGGGGAGAGTCTGTTTTTATCTATACAACATCCCCTGTCTGAGCGCGTCGGCGGTGGCCTTGTCCTTCATCATCTCAACGATGGTATAGCCGAACTCGAAGACGGCGGCTGGACCTTTACCGGTGATGTATTGTCCGTCAACTTCGACGAGGGCACCGGTGCAGGTGGCTCCCTTGAGCTCGTCCTCGAAGCCGGGATAGCAGGTGGCACGCTTGCCGTCGAGCAGACCGATACGTCCAAGCACGAGGGGGGCGGCACAGATAGCTGCTATGGGACGTCCGATGTAGGCGTGGTCGCGGACACGTTCCACGAGGGCGTGACATTCGGCGAAGTTCTTTGCACCAGGCATACCGCCGGGCAGCACAAGCAGTTCAGCATCGAAGAAGTCGATATCCTTGAGCAGGGCATCACATTCGACGCGGATGCCATGAGCACCCGTGATGATGCGCTCGTCGGTGATAGAAACGATCTGCAGGTCGAGGCCTGCGCGGCGGATGATGTCTGCAGTGCCGAGGGCTTCTATTTCCTCAGTGCCAGTGGTAAAGAATAGATAAATCATAGTAATTTGACAATTATACGATTTTACGATTTAACAATTACGGGAATTGATAAGTTATTTCAAACAAGCAAGATATCTCTTGATAGTCTCTTCGAGGCCAAGGTAAAGGGCGTCGCAGATGAGGGCGTGACCGATGCTCACCTCGTCTGTCCAGGGTATCTGCTGGTGAAAGTAGGCGAGGTTGTTGAGGCTGAGGTCGTGGCCGGCGTTGAGGCCGAGGCCGAGGTCGCGGGCTGTTTGGGCGGCGCGGATAAAGGGGGCGATGGCGGCAGCACGGAGGCGATTACCCTCGGAAGAACCCTCGGAAACCGTGATGGCGGCCATTGCGGCGGCGTAGGGCTCGGTGTAGAGCTCCACGCGGTCAGCACCGGCACGGGCAGCGTAGTCAACCATCGCTTCGTCGGCGTTGACGAAGATGCTCACGCGGATGCCAGCGGCCTTGAAGCGGGCTGTGACGTCGGTGAGGAAGTCGAGGTGTGTGCGGGTGTCCCAACCGTGGTTCGAGGTGATCTGGTCATGGCCGTCGGGCACGAGGGTGACCTGGGTGGGGCGGTTCTCAAGGACGAGGGCGATGAATTCCGAGATGGGATTGCCCTCGATGTTGAACTCCGTTGTCAGCAGCGGCTTCAAATCGCGCACGTCCTGATAGCGGATGTGGCGCTGGTCAGGACGGGGATGTACGGTGATACCCTGTGCGCCGAAGCGCTCGCAGTCCTGTGCCACACGCAGCACGTCGGGATTGTTACCGCCGCGTGCATTGCGGATGGTGGCCACTTTATTGATGTTTACGCTGAGTTTTGTAGGCATAACAGTCAAATATAATCCTATTCTCGGCGCAAAGGTAATGCAATTTTACGATTTTACGATTTACAATCTACTATTTATTTGTTTTTTTCGGGTAAATAAGCAAATTATCTATTGTCCATTGTCCATAATCCATTAAAAAGACGTACCTTTGCACTGCCAAAGCCAGAAATGGCGCATGGGGATATAGCTCAGCTGGCTAGAGCGCGGCGTTCGCATCGCCGAGGTCGCGGGTTCGAATCCCGTTATCTCCACTCCTGTGGGCTGCCTCGTCAGCCATTTTCCCCTTTTTGATTTCCCCGCCTATGCGCAAGCTTCGTTTTGCCCTCTTTGGTAATGTTTTTCAAGCCAAAAAATCATCGTCCGTGCAGAAGCTCCTCTGCCTGTTGGAAGAGCGGGAGGCTGATTTGCTGGTCGATGCCAACTTCTATCATTTCCTTATCGATGACCTACAGATTGCCATGCCGCCGTCGGCACGCGTGATCAACGATGATGTCTTCGATGCGGATGTGCTCATCTCCATGGGCGGCGACGGCTCGTTCCTTGAGGCTGCTCGGCGCGTGGGCGACAAGGGCATCCCCATTGTCGGCGTGAACATGGGCCGTTTAGGTTTCTTGGCGGACATCGTCCCCGAGGACATCGAGACCGTCATACAGCAGATCTACGACGAGGACTGCTGTGTCGAGGAGCGCTGCGTGTTGCAATTATCATACGACCAGGGTGCGCCCGAAGGCTATCCATACGCGCTCAACGAGGTGGCTGTGCTCAAGCGCGAGCTCTCGTCGATGATTTCCATCCGCGTGGATATCAATGGCGAATACCTGACCACATATCAGGCTGACGGTCTGATTATCAATACGCCGACGGGCTCTACAGGTTATGCCCTCTCTGTCGGCGGACCTATCATGCAGCCTGGCAGCCGCACGCTGGGCCTGGTGCCTGTGGCGCCTCATTCGCTGACGGTGCGTCCGTTGACGCTGACTGATGATGCGGTGATCACGCTCACGGTGTCATCACGCAACCATCGCTTCCTCGTGGCGCTCGACGGTCGCAGCGAGCAATGCAGTGAGGACGTGCGGCTGACTATTCGTCGCGCTCCCTACACCGTCAAAGTGCTTAAACGCCCAGGTCAGAGCTTCTTCCGCACACTAAGAACAAAGCTCATGTGGGGAACGGATGTTAGGGAATAACACCCACCCCTGCCTCTACCTTTCGGGAGATGTGTTATTACCATAATAATATGACAGGAAAAGGAAACAATCAGCCAAAGGATACTGCTCCCCTCCCCGCAAAAGATAAGCGGGGGGGTGGGTCTGCTTATTTGACACGACAGCTGATAGCCTGGTTCTGGCATATTTTCATGCAGGTGAAGCTGCAGTCGTTCATCAATGCGATGAGCGGCATTATCCGTGTGGCGCTTGATTTTGCTTTCATCTGGGCCACGAAGGTGACCATCGATATAGCCACAGGCAATTTCTCGCCTTCATCCTTTATCCCCAAACCCTCCACCTTATTCAGTGCTGGCGTTCTGCTCATCAGCATCATGGTGCTGCAGATGGCTTTGGGCTATCTAAGGCGCTGGATTGCTGCACTTTTGGGCGTTGAGGCGCAGAACAGGATGCAACGCCACATCTTCGAGCATCTGTTGCGCAGCGAATGGCACGGTAAAGAGCGCCGTCACAGCGGCGATGTCCTCAACCGTTTGATCAGCGACAGCACCACGGTTGTCACCGTGGTCACGGATACGGTACCGCAGGCGTTGGCCGTGCTGGTGCGCCTCGTGTGTGCATTCTTTTTTCTTTACTCCATGGATGCCATGCTGGCGGTGGGCGTTATTGTCATCCTGCCGCTCTTCATCCTGCTCAGCCGCCTCTATGTCCATCGGATGCGTGCCATCACGCGTGAAGTGCGGAAGACCGACAGCCGCGTGCAGGCCATCTTGCAGGAGAGCGTGCAGCACCGCCTCGTACTGAAGACCTTGGAGCGTGTGCCGCTCCTTGTCCAAGCGCTGTCTGATTTGCAAGCCACACTACGCAGTCAAGTGCGCCACCGTACGCTCTTCTCCTCCACTTCCAACCTGGTGGTTAACATCGGTTTCGGTGCAGCCTATCTCTTCACCTTCCTCTGGAGTGTGAACCGTCTTTCTGATGGCACCATCACCTTTGGCATGATGACCGCCTTCATCCAGTTGTGTGGTCAGATACAAGGCCCCTTCCGCGAACTGACACGTTTCATCCCGGCCATCATCAGCAGCTTTACGTCAGCCGAACGTCTCATGGAGCTCGAAGAAACGCCCCTCGAGGAAGACGGTGAGCCTATTCGTTTCGAACGCGGTGCAGGCATACGTCTCACTGATGTCACTTTCGCCTATGACGACTACAGCCGTACCATCCTCAGCCATGCCACCTACGATTTTGCGCCCGGCTCCACAACAGCCGTCCTGGGCGAGACGGGGGCGGGCAAGACAACACTGCTCAGGCTGGTGCTCGCCCTGCTAAAACCGCAACAGGGGACGGTGGAGATCTACGAACCTGCCACAGGGCGCGCCGTACAGGTCAGCGCCCGCACACGTTGCAACCTCGTCTATGTGCCACAAGGCAATTCACTCTTCAGTGGCACCTTGCGCTGGAACCTGCAGATGGGTAAGCCCGAGGCGACGGACGAAGAGCTGCATGAGGCGTTGCGCTTGGCCTGTGCCGATTTCGTGCAGACGTTGCCCGATGGCCTCGACACGCGCATCGGCGAGGGTGGCGCAGGTCTCTCTGAAGGACAGGCGCAGCGCATAGCCATCGCCCGTGCTCTCCTGCGTCAAGGTTCGGTGTTACTGCTCGACGAAGCCACCAGTGCCCTCGACCAGCAAACAGAGAAGCAACTGATAGAGAACCTTGTGGAACACCATAGCCACCTCTCCGTGAAGCCTACGCTCATTTTCATCACTCACCGCCCTGCCATCGTGAACTACTGCTCGCAGGTCATCACGTTTAAGAAATGTTCAGCTTCCTGAAGAATTGGACGTTGCCTGTGGCCATCACCGTGGGTGCCGTCGCCTATCTTGTGTTCGCCCTTGTGCCGGAACTCGATTCAGCAGGCGATGCGCTCTGTCCTGTCTTCGAGACGTTGCTGCCCATCACCATCTTCTTCACCCTCTTTGTCACCTTCTCCAAAGTGGACTTTCACCTGATGCGCCTGCGCCGCTGGCATCTCTACATCCTGCTGACGCAGCTGTTGCTTATTGCTGCGTTGGTTTCCGCCGTCCTATTCCTTTCCTCTGAGGGGCTAGGAAACTCCCCCTTTTCAGGGGAAAAGCTTCTTCTCGAAGCCATCCTCATCTGTGTCATTGCTCCCTGCGCTGCAGCTTCGCCCGTGGTGACGGCCAAACTCGGAGGCGACCTCACCCAGATGACGACCTTCGTGCTGCTCTCTTCCGTTGTGATGGCTGTGCTCATCCCCGCCGTCTTTCCCCTCTTGGAGCCTCATGAGGGTGCCACCTTCCTTACGGCTTTTCTGACTATTCTGCAACGCCTCTCGTTTGTCCTGCTATTGCCATTGGCTTTAGGTGCCGTGGTGCACCATTGGGTCAAACCGCTCTACGAATGGTTTAAACGAACGCCAGACTTAGGTTTCTATCTCTGGAGTGTGTCGCTGGCCATAACTTCCGGCATCACTATCCGCAATATCAACCTTAGCCACGATGCCAGCCATATATTAGGTGATATTGCATTGCTGACGCTCATCACCGCCGTGGCGCAGTTCGCCATCGGTCGTCTGATTGGATGGATAGTTGGGGAGAAGGTTTGTACGGGACAGGCTATGTTTCAGAAAAACACGGGCTTGGCCATCTGGATAGCCTACACCTATCTCACCCCTGATGCCAGCATCGGGGCGGGATGTTATGTATTGTGGCAGAATATCATCAATTCCTATGAGCTTTGGCAGCACCGGCGCGCAACCAAAGGTCATAGGAATAAGTGAGATAACGACCTTTGAGAGGGGAAAAGGAGGTTATTGCTGGAGGAGGAAAGCTTTGAAGTCGGCAAAATCCTTGCTCATGGCGACCGACTTCTTCTCGCCGCGCATGAAAGCCTGCAGCTTTTCGGGGATGGGAAGATCGATGCCGAGGATGCGGTCTACGGTGTCCTTGAATTTGGCGGGATGAGCGGTCTCAAGGAAGACGCCGACTTCGCCGTCTTGCAGCTGCTCTTTCAAGGCGCGATAACCGCACGCGCCGTGAGGATCAAGGATATAACCCGTGCGAGCATAACAATCACGCATTGTCTCGGCAATCTGGTCGTCGGTGTAGGTGGCGCCGGAGATAAGGGGCCTCTCCCCCAACCCCTCCCCCGAGAGGGAGGGGAGTGGCTGTGCATAGCCTCTTTTACTTAACACTTCCATGACATCCTCACGACTGTAGAGGTCGAGGATGCGGGCGAAATTTGAGGGATCACCGACATCCATTGCATTGGCAATGGTCTGTTTCGAGGCTTTCGGCGTATACACACCTGTCTGGAGGTAGTTGTAGAACACGTCGTTGGCGTTGTTCGCCGCAATGAAACGTTTCACGGGCAGCCCCATGACGTGGCCGAACAGTGCCGAACAGATATTGCCGAAATTGCCGGAGGGGACGCAGATGACACAATCGGCTGCCCCACCGCCAACCCCTCTTCTCGTCAGGGAGGGGATAAGTTGCGCGTAAGCATAGAAATAATAAAACGCCTGCGGCAGGAAGCGGGCCACGTTGATGCTGTTGGCCGAGGTGAGGCGCATGTGGGTATTCAGCTCCTGATCCATAAACGCCGACTTCACCAGTGCTTGGCAGTCATCGAAGACGCCATCGACCTCAATGGCCGTGATGTTTTGGCCGAGCGTCGTGAACTGACACTCCTGAATGGGCGACACCTTACCCTTCGGATAGAGCACATAAACATGTATACCCTCCACGCCGAGGAAGCCGTTGGCCACAGCCGAACCAGTGTCGCCGGAAGTGGCTACGAGTACATTAACCATGGAAGCCCCCCCTACTGCCCCCGAGGGGGCTTCTATTGTTTTGCGATTAGAGGACTTTACATCCGTAGCCCCCTCGGGGGCTGAATGGGGGGCCAACATATACTGAAGCAGGCGTGCCATAAATCTCGCACCCACATCTTTAAAAGCCAGCGTGGGGCCGTGGAAGAGCTCGAGGGCATAGATATTGTCCTCGACTTTCACGACAGGACAGTCGAAGGAGAGGGTGTCATAGACGATACGACGGAGGGCATCGGCTTCGACATCTTCGCCGAAGAAGGCATCAGCGACGCGATAGGCCACCTCCTGGAATGTGAGGCCTGCCATTTCGTCCCAGAACGATTCAGGCAGTTGCTTGATGACTTCGGGCATATACAGGCCGCGATCTTCGGCAAGGCCGCGGACGACAGCATCACGCAAAGTAGCGCGGGCAGCGGTATGGTTGGTGGAGTAGTAGAGCATACTATAAAAAAACCACCCCAACCTTCCCTGTGAGGGAGGGGGTGGAATGATTTGTATAATGGTTATTGATTATCTAATGTATCTACTCCCTCCCTCACAGGGAGGGTAAGGGGTGGGTCTGTCATAAACAACTTAATGAATTCATCGCCTTCGATGAGACCATAGGCGCCTTCGCGGGCAGCATCCTCGTCGAAGGTCTGCACACTATCTGGCTCTATGCCGGGGTAGTAGATGGCAAAGGGGATGGGCTCGGCGGTGTGAGTGCGTAGCTCGCAGGGCGTGGGATGGTCGGGTAAAAGAGCAATGGCGAGGTCATCCGTCATTTCGAACGCATGAAGGATAGGCTGAATGAGCCGATGGTCGAGGTCTTCGATGGTCTGGAGCTTGAGGGGGACTGAACCATCGTGACCAGCCTCGTCGCTGGCTTCGACGTGGAGATAGACGAAGTCATCACCGCTGCGAAGGGCCTCGATGGCAGCCTGTGCCTTACCCTCGAAGTTAGTGTCATAGAGACCTGTAGCACCAGGGACGTTGATGACGCGCAACCCGGCATAATGTCCGATGCCGCGGATGAGGTCTACGGCCGTGATCACGGAGCCACGACGAATCTGCGGGAAGCGTTCGGTGAGCGGCACCATCTGCGGACGATAGCCGCCGCCCCATGGCCAGATGCTCGAAGCCATATCTTTACCCTCGCGCGCGCGTTCTTTATTTAATTCATGCAAAGGCAGAAGTTCTTGGGAACGGCGAATGAGGTCGCATAGCAGGTCGGCGGTCTCAGCGGGGGACAGGACCTCTCTTTGCTTCCCCTCAAAGGGGAGGGTGGAATCTTCAGCGCAGGTATCTGCCGAGGGGACCTTGTCGCGCCATGTCTGAAGGGGCACATCGTGTGGCGGTGTACATTTAAGGTGCTTGTTGCCGCCTTTGATGACCAACAGGTGACGGTACTGCACGCCCGTATAGAAATGTACGCGGTCGTTGGCTAAGTGTTCGTTGAGGTATCGGATGAGGACGTCGCCTTCCTCCGTTTCGAGGCGTCCGCAGGAGTGGTTCTTGATGATGTCACCCTCGATGCAAACGAGGTTACAGCGTAGGGCAAGGTCACCTTCTTCCAGTTCCACGCCTATGCTGGCGGCTTCCAGCGGTCCACGACCCTCGTAAACGACGTGTTGGTCGTAGCCCATGATGCTGCTGTTGGCCACTTCACTACCCGGATGAAAACCATCGGGAATGGTCTTCAACAATCCGCAACGACCATTACGCGCCAACCAGTCCATGGCGGGCGTGTCGGCGTATTGAAGGAGTGTCTTGTCACCGAGTGAAGGCACGTGCCAGTCGGCCATGCCGTCGCCAAGGATGATTAGATGTTTCATATATTAGCAATAGACATGATGTCCGCAAACACACCGGCGGCAGTGACGCTGGCACCGGCTCCGTAACCCTGGATGAGCATGGGATATTCGCGGTAGCGCTCAGTGGTGAGCATGACGATATTATTGCTGCCTTCGAGGCTGTAGAAAGGATGACCTTGAGGTATCTCGGCCAGCGACACGGAGGCCTTGCCGTCTTCGAACTTAGCCACGAAACGCCAGCGCTTGCCTTCGGACTCGATCTGACTGCGGCGTGCCTCAAAGTCGGCGTCGAGCGATGGCAGGTCGTGCCAGAACTGCTCCACATCGCCGGCGAAGAATGCTTCGGGGATGAACAGATGAGCGTCCACATCGACCTGCTCCACACGGTAGCCGGCCTCGCGAGCCAGGATCACCAGCTTGCGGATCACGTCCGTACCGCTGAGGTCGATGCGCGGGTCGGGTTCGCTGTAGCCCTCGGCCTTGGCCATTTTCACGGTCTGGCTGAAGGGCACGTCGGCGCTGATTTTGTTGAAGATAAAGTTCAGCGTGCCGCTGAGGACGGCCTCGATGCGCAGGATCTTGTCGCCGCTGTGGATGAGGTCGTTGATGGTGCGGATGATGGGCAGACCGGCTCCCACATTCGTCTCGAAGAGGAACTTGACACCGCGCTTCTGGGCGATGGTCTTCAGCTCGTGGTAGTTCTCATAGTCGCTGCTGGCTGCCAGTTTGTTCGCGGCGACAACGTTGATGTTATGCTCCAGGAAGTCCTTGTACAGGCTGGCCACCTCGGGCGAAGCTGTGCAGTCGACGAAGACGGAATTGAAGATGTTCATCCCCACGACCTCGTCGCGCAGGCGCTGCACGTCGCTTTCCGGCGCGCTGTCCAACTGTTCGCGCCAATTACCAAGGCTGAGACCCTCGCGGGAGAAGATGGCTTTCTTGCTGCTGGCAAGACCCACGACGTTGAGCTTCAGGCCGTGCTCCTGCTTCAGTTTCTCCTGCTGCTGTGCAATCTGTTCGATGAGCGAGCGCCCTACGGTGCCTACGCCGCACAGGAAGAGGTTCAGCACCTGATATTCGGAGAGGAAGAACGCATCGTGGATGACATTCAGCGTCTTGCGGAGATACTGCGAGTTGACGACAAACGAGATGTTGGTCTCCGAAGCACCTTGGGCACAGGCAATGACGCTGATACCCGAACGTCCAAGCGTCCCGAAGAGTTTACCTGCAATACCGGGCGTGTGTTTCATGTTCTCGCCCACGACAGCCACTGTTGCCAGCCCGCCCTCGGCTTGCATACGGAACATGGCTCCCGTCTCGATCTCCTTGGCAAACTCCTCGTTGAGCACGCGGCACGCCTCGCGGGCATCCTCGTCGCGAACACCGATACTGGTGCTGTTCTCCGAAGAGGCCTGCGATACCATGAACACCGAGATACCGTTTTCGGCCAGCACGGAGAAGATGCGGCGGTTGACACCGATGACACCGACCATCGAAAGACCCGACACGGTGATGAGCGTCGAACCCTTGATGCTGGAGATGCCTTTGATGAGGCGGTTGTCAACGGCCACGTCCTTGGTGATGATGGTGCCGGGAGCCTCGGGGTTGAAGGTATTCTTGATGCGGATGGGGATATTCTTGACGCAGACAGGATAGATGGTCGGGGGGTAGACTACCTTGGCACCGAAGTTGCACAGCTCCATGGCCTCGATATACGAGAGTTCGGGGATGACGTAAGCCGATGAGATGACGCGCGGGTCGGCAGTCATGAAGCCGTCGACATCCGTCCAGATCTCCAGCACGCTGGCATCGAGGGCGGCGGCGATGATGCTGGCGGTGTAGTCCGAACCGCCGCGACCGAGGTTCGTCACCTCGCCGCTCTCAGCGTCGGTGGAGATGAAACCCGGCACGAGGGAAACTTGAGGCAGCGTCTGCCACGTCTTGCGAACAAGCTCGTTGGTGAGCTCGCTGGCCAGTAGGGAGCGTCCGCCCTTGACCTCCGTCTTGATGAACTCGCGGCTGTCATACCAGCGTGCACCGTTGATGAGCGTCGCCACGATATAGCTGCTGAGGCGCTCGCCGTAGCTGACGATGGCAGCCTGGGTCTTCGGCGAGAGGTCGCGGATAAGGTACACGCCCTGGAAGATGGAGCGCAGCTCCTCGAGGAGACCGTCGATGAGGCCGATGAGCTCGTCGCGCTTGGAACCCGCTGGGATGACGGTGTTGATCATCGCGTGATGGCGCTGCGCAATTTCTGCGAATGCCGTCAGGTAGGTCACGTCGCCGGCAAGGGCCAGCTGCGAGGTCTGGAGGAGCTTGTCGGTGATGCCGCCGAGTGCCGAGACAACCACGATGACGGGTTCCGTCTCTGCCTCAACGATACGTTTGACACTGAGTATGCTATCTGCGGAGCCCACGCTGGTTCCGCCAAACTTAAGAACTTTCATGAATACTTTTTCTATTTGGGATGCAAAAGTAGTGAAAAACGCCCGAAGGGCGTGCCCTGCGTCAAAGAATTACGCCTTTTGCCCTCAAAAAAGCAATTTATATCAAGAGGCAGCGGCCTCCTGCGGCGTCGAAAGCGCGATTTCCTCTTCCTCCATCATCTGATGGAGCACGCGGCCCACGACGCTGTCGGGGATGTCTGGGAAATGGAAGTCGAGGAATGATGTCGGCTTCTGCTCGGCAACGAAGGCGAGGATGCGCTGGCGCACGAAAGCGTCGTCAATGCGCGGCAGCGGGCTCCGCTCGGTGCAGTTGTCGCAATGTCCGCAGTCTTGAGCATCCTTCTCGCCGAAGTAACGCAGGAGGTAGCGGCTGTGGCATTCCGAGGTCTCGAGGTAGCCGATCATCGTCTGAATGCGTTGTTCGAGTTCGCGCTTGCGGTCGCGATAAACGGATGGCGGCAGCACGATGTCGTCACTCTCGACGCGCCGCTGTCTGAAGGTGATATAGGGGATGAACTTACGCGGCACGAACTGCAGGATATGCCGGCGGCTGAGCTCCACGAGCTGCTCGCTGACCTCTGCCTCACCTACGCTTAGGGCGTGGGCTATCTCGCCTTCGTCGATGTAGGCATACTCGCTGAAGATGCCTGTACACGTCCGCAGCAGGTGCTGCAACACGCGCTCCATCAGGGGCGGAAGATGATAGGTGTAGAGCTCTTCGCGGTGGCAGCTCATCATCACGCGGCTGTGGTTTTCCTCCGCATCGGCCCATTCGATATAGCCGGCTCGCGACAGCAGCTGCAAGGCGTTGTAAGCCCGCACGGGAAAATGGTGGAACGTGCGACAGAACTCCTCCAGATTGAACTCTCGCGTGATGCCAAAGCCGTCGCCCATGGCTAACTGCAGGAAATAGCAGGCATCCTCGTAGACCTTCCTGACGTAATCCTCTGGCGGGTAGGTGTCTTCGATGCGGCGGCGTAGCACAGCGATGGAGCGGCTGTCGTAGAGAAGCACGGCATGAGCCTGCTGGCCATCGCGGCCGGCACGCCCTGCCTCTTGGAAATACGCTTCGGGGGAGTCGGGGACGTCGGTGTGGACGATGAGCCGCACGTCGGCCTTGTCAATACCCATGCCAAAGGCGTTTGTGGCCACCATCACGCGGATCTCGCCGTGCTGCCACGCCGCCGCCCGCTCGTTCTTCTCGCGATTCGTCAGGGCGGCATGGTAGTGAGTTGCCGTGATGCCCTGCGACACGAGCCACGAGGCCAGTTCGCGCGTAGCCTGACGGCTGCGGGTATAGACGATGGCAGAACCGGGCACGCGGATAAGCAATTCCTGCAGCTCCTGTTCACGCGACTGTCGGATGCGGCGGACGGAATAGATCAGGTTCTTGCGTTCGAAGCTCATCCGCTTGACATTAGGCTCACGGAAGCCTAATTGCCGTTGGATATCTTCGACGACGGGCGGTGTGGCGGTGGCCGTCAGGGCAAGCACTGGCGCGTCGGGCAGCAGCTTGCGGATTTGGGAAATCTCGGTGTAAGACGGGCGGAAGTCGTAACCCCATTGCGAGATGCAGTGGGCCTCGTCCACCGTGATGAAGCTTACCTGCATGTGTCTGAGCTTGGCCTGAAAAAGCTCCGAGGACAGGCGCTCGGGCGAGACATAGAGGAATTTGTAATTGCCAAAAATGCAGTTCTCCAACGCCGTAATCACCTCGTCGCGCGTCATGCCCGTATAGACGGCAGTGGCCTTGATGCCTTTCTCGCGGAGGTGCATCACCTGATCCTTCATCAAGGAGATCAGCGGGCTGATGACCAGGCACAACCCCTCCTGCGCCAATGCCGGCACCTGAAAGGTGATGCTCTTGCCGCCGCCCGTAGGCATAAGCCCTAAGGTATCCCTTCCCGCCCCAATACTCTCAATGATGTCCTGCTGAATACCACGGAAGGAAGAGAAACCGAAATAATGGTGTAAGATAGAACAATAAACAGACTCTCCCCCCGCCCTCCCTATCAGGGAGGGAGCAGTCACATGCGCCAGTTGCTCCTTTCCGTTCATTAACTATCAAAAAATGAAAACAAATCTTGAAGGTGACTGCTCCCTCCCTTTTAGGGAGGGCGGGGGGAGAGTCTTCTCCTTATTCCTCGCTCGGCCTGATATCCTCAATCTGCAACTGCACCTCGCCCCGCTTATGCGTGTTCTCCTCCACCGTGTAGCAGATGTCGAACGCCCGGCGACTCTTGATGAAGCGAGCCTGCGAGCTCTGGCCGAAAGCGATGCCGCTGACGACGTTGTGGCTCTTGTTGTCCACCAGCTCCAGCTTGATGTGTTCCTGGTGATGACCTACCACCTTGCTGGTGCCGTAGTCGTACACATGCTCCGTGCAGAACAGCGGCTTCTGATTGTCCGGGCCGAAAGGTTGGAACTTGCGCAGGTCGTTGAAGAAGCGATGGCTGATGTCCTTGAAGTCCAACATTCCGTCGATATTCAGGTCGGGCTGGATCTGCGATTCGAGGATGTTCTCATTGACATATTCCTCGAAGCGGCGCTTGAATTCGGGCACGTTCTCCACCTTCATCGATAGACCGGCAGCGTAGGTGTGACCGCCGAAGTTCTCTAAGAGGTCGCGGCAGCTGTCGATGGCGCGGTAGACATCGAAGCCTCCGACGGAGCGTGCCGAGCCCGTGGCCATATCGTCGGTACGGGTGAGTACGACAGCCGGACGGCAGTACACCTCTGTCAGTCGCGAGGCCACGATGCCGATGACGCCTTTGTGCCACTCCTCGTTGTAGATGACGATGGCGCGCTGCTCGTGGTTGTGGTCGAGCTTCTCCACGATGTCGTTGGCTTCCTGCGTCATCTCCTTGTCGAGGTCTTTGCGCTGGTCGTTATAGGCGTTAATCTGCAGGGCCATGCGATGTGCACGGTACGGGTCACGCTCCACAAGCAGGGCCACGGCTTCGCTGCCCTTCTGCATACGTCCCGAGGCGTTGATGCGCGGGCCGATCTTAAAAATGATGTCGCTCATCGTGATCTCGCGATCCAGCAGGCCGCAGATCTCGATGATAGCCTTCAGCCCCACGCTCGCCTTCGAGTTGATCTGCTTCAGGCCGTGATAGGCCAGCACGCGGTTCTCGCCTAAGATAGGTACGATGTCCGAGGCGATGCTCACGGCGCACAAGTCCAGCAGCGGCACCAACTGCGAGAAGGGGATACCGTTGTCGATGGCAAAAGCCTGCATCAGCTTGAAGCCCACACCGCAGCCCGACAGGTGTTCGTAGGGGTAAGTGGCATCTACGCGCTTGGCGTTGAGGATAGCCACGGCGGGCGGCAGCTCATCATCCGGCACGTGGTGGTCGCAGATGATGAAGTCGATGCCTAACTCCTTGGCGTAGGCAATCTCCTCGTTGGCCTTAATGCCACAGTCCAGGACGATGATAAGTCCCACGCCCGTCTCATGAGCGAAGTCCACGCCCTGTTTGCTCACGCCATACCCCTCCTCGTAGCGGTCGGGGATGTAAAAATCGATGTTGGTTGTGAACTGTTGCAGGAAACGGTAGACCAAAGCTACCGCCGTGCAACCATCCACGTCGTAGTCTCCATACACTAAGATACGTTCCTTGCGTCCGAGAGCCAGGTTCAGCCGATCGACAGCAACCCGCATATCACGGAAAAGAAAAGGATCAAGCAGTTCGTTGAGCTGCGGCCGGAAGAAACGTCGCGCCTCCAACGAATTGGTGATGCCGCGATCCAGTAGTAGCAGGCCGAGAGCGGGGTGAATACCCACGTCGGCGGCCAAGGCCTCAGCTGCTTCCTGTCGTTCGGGTGTAGGAGGTTCGTAATTCCATTTGTAGTTCATTTATGTTGTTTTTTATCCTATTTCTTTTCACGCTGCCCTATAATGAGCGCCCAAAAGTACACAAAATATCGCAAAACTGTGCAAAAACTAATGCTAATAAACGCTAAACACCCTCATTTTACCTATTTTCAATGAAAATAGTGTCCCTTCAGACACGTTGCAGCTAAATTAATCCACGATTCACACTTTGATTACCTACTCTTTTCAGGTTCCAGGAAACTCTTGAACTCTTAGTAAAATTGTTTGCAGCATCGTGAATCTGCAATTGACGATTCACGATGCTGCAATTGACGGTTCGCGATGCTGCAACAAAAAGTTATAGGCGTTGAGGCGTACAAAGCTGGACGTTCGCCCAAAGCTGGACGCTTGTCCAAAGTTGGAGGTTTGCCTATTTGCTTGCCTATTCCACTTCGTA
Source organism: uncultured Prevotellaceae bacterium (assembly GCA_947307015.1). Classification (GTDB taxonomy): domain Bacteria; phylum Bacteroidota; class Bacteroidia; order Bacteroidales; family Bacteroidaceae; genus Physcousia. The sequence continues at coordinate 49,718 of CAMZHV010000001.1, forward strand.
GCCGGCAATCTTAGCCATGCCCGGAGCTATCTCGATGTTGTCGATACGGCCTTGGAAGATCTCGGTGCCAGGGCCAACAGCAAAGATGGGGACGTAGCCGTTGGAGTGTCCGCCGCTGGCCCAGCTGATCATGGCGACCTCAGAGAGGATGTGCTTCGTGGTCTCGCAGAGGTCACCGATGCGGTCGCGCACAGCCTTGCTGTCGGGGTCGGCGTTGCTTTCAGTGACGGCTTTCTCGATGTCGTTCCAACGACGCTGTATGCGCTCCTGCTGGGCATCCTTGAGCTTGATGCCTGCTCCGAAGCCCATGAGGTCGCGCAGCTGCTTCTCGACAGCAGTCCACGTGAACTTCTTCGGTGCCTTTTTGTATTGGTCGCGCAGGATGGACTTGAACTCATTGATGCTGCGACGCTGGTACTTGAGCAGGTCGGTGTGGATCTCGTAGGGACCTACGCCCATAGCCATACCGCCCGTCTCATGGTCGGCGCTGATGACGATGATGGTCTCGTCGGGGTGCTGCTGATAGAATTCGTAGGCGACCTTGACAGCCTTGTCCATATCAAGCACCTCGTTGATGGCGGTGCCGATGTCGTTGCTGTGGCATGCCCAGTCAATCATGCCGCCTTCAATCTGGAAGAAGAAGCCATCGGTGCCTTTATTCGAGAGATAGTTGATGCCGGCACGAACAATCTGCTCGAGGGTGAGGTCGTCCTTGTTCTGGTCGAGAGAGTAGGGCAGCTGATCGCTGGTGAGATGCTCGTTCCTCTTGTCGCTCTGGAAGAGGATGAGCTTGTCAGCCTTCAGGCCTTTCTTCTGATACTCCTTGTAGCCTTTTAGGATGGTGTAGCCTGCAGCCTTAGCCTGCTCATGCAGCGAAGGGCCGCCGTCCTTGACATGGGGCGTATGGAAGTCTGCTGCGGAAAAGAAGTCGAAGCCGCTCTTGCACAAGTCCTGACCAATCTCGTAGTACATGTTACGGTTGGGCTGGTGGCCGTAGAAGGAAGCGGGCGTAGCGTGCGTGATGGATACTGTCGTGGCGATGCCCACGGCTTTGCCAGCTTTCTTGGCCCAGGTGGCAATGCTGGTGCAGGGCGTCTCCAGGTCTTCAAGCACGCCGATGGCGCCGTTCTTGGTCTTCTTGCCCGTAGCGAGCGCCGTGCCGCCAGCAGCGGAGTCGGTGACGCCATTGGTGGCAGAATAGGTGTTGACAAGTCCCACAACGGGGAAGCTGGCCATGAGGATAGGTTCGATACCAATCTTGCCCTTCAAGGCTGCCTGATAGGTCTCGGTGACGTTGATCTGGTTGACGCCCATGCCGTCGCCGATGAAATAAAATACATACTTGACCTCAGCGGAAGCCGTGAGGGCGATGAGTGTTGCCAATAGGCAACTGAGAAGACGATGTTTCATTATAGTTAAGAGTTAAAAGTTAGGTGTTTAAGGTTTAAGAGGGGAGGGGACCTCGGCTGGTGCCGAGGGCACGGTGGTGGGGTTGGTTATTCGACGATTGTTTTGATGATCATGACATCCTCAAGGGGGCGGTCGTTCTTGTCTGTGGCTACGGCCTGTATAGCCTTGACGACCTTCATGCCGTCGATGACGCGACCGAAGACGGTGTAGGTGCCGTCAAGGTGAGGCGAGCCGCCATATTGCAGGTAGTCGTTCCACATATCGCGTGTCATCTCAATGCCCTGCTCGGCGAGGGCAGCACGCTGCTTGCCCAAGGAACTTTCACCCCACGAGCGGCCATAAACGATGTAGAACTGCGAGCCGCTACTGCGCATCTCGGGATTCACATCGTCGCTTTCGCGGGCTGCTGCCAGCGCTCCGCGCACATGATAAAGCCAGGGGAGGTCGAACTCGGCAGGAAGCGTATAGCCTGTATCTCCTTCACCCAAAGGCTTCTCGCGTGAGGGCGATACAAGTTGCCCGTCCACCGTCTTCACGCGGCTGTCGGGATCGCCGCCCTGAATCATGAAGTCCTTGATGACGCGGTGGAAGAGTGTGCTGTCATAGAAACCTGCACGACAGAGTTTCACGAAGTTATCGCGGTGCTTCGGCGTCTCGTCGCTCAGCTCTACGCGTATGGTGCCTGCCGTTGTCTCTATACGAATACGCTGCTTCTTCGGCTTGGCCTGAAGAGCCATACCGAAGAGCAGCGTAAGCGTGATAATCAGCGCGATTCGTTGTTTCATGCCGCAAAGGTAAACTTTTTTTGGCAGAAACCGACCATCATTCCCTAAAAAAATGATGATGGACGCGCAGAAAGATGATTGAGCGGCCTCGTCAACGCACTACCTTGCGGCCATTGATGACGTAGATGCCCGGACGAACGATGCTGGTGACACGGCGTCCTGAGAGGTCATAGATGGCGTCGGACGGTGTATGAATGTCTTTCACAACGTCTGAGATGGCATCGGTGAAGTCGCTGCCGAAGGTGACCATGATATTCTCGTTCATCGAGGCCATGTAGATGCTGATGGAGGTGAAGAAGGCAGACTCTGCAATCTTACCTGACATAGACACAGGAAACTCGCCGAGGTAGGGACCTATCCATTCGATAGAGGAATCGCTGCCCGGCTGAATTGTGATGTTGTTGGAGGCCATGAACATATACAAGTCCTTGTCAGCCACCTGGACGGGCAGGATGTTCGTCAGCAGGATGGTGCCGATGGGTGTCTTTACGCCATCCTCGGTGGCGAGCCAGAAGTCGTTGAGCGAGAGGTTGATCGTGCCGTCCTCGTTGACGGTCATCGTCACACTGGCATCTTCAGGATAGCTTGTCTCGCCGTTGACCGTGACGAAGATCGTGGATGTATAGGTGCAATCGCGAAGGATTTTGTCCTTCTCTTCACCGCCGCCGCCGATTTCCGGCCAACCCTGGTCGGTGCCGAAGGTGACGTGGATGACGCCTACGCCAGCCATATTGATGTCGATGACGCAGTAGAGCTTGTCCTCGCCGACCTTACCATTGAGCGACACGGGAATAGTGCCGAGCATGGGACCCATCCACATCACGTTCGGGTCGTCGCCAGCGCTGATGGTGACGTTCTCGGAGGTCTTGAACGTAGCATAGGCTTTACCGGCACGAATCACGTAAGGCACGCTCTGCAACACGATATTACCGACGCCCATGACCTCACCGTCCTGTTCCATCTGGAAGTTCTCAAGCATAAGATCCAGCGTTTTGTTTTCATCGTTGAAGACGACTTTGATGTTCGTCTGAATCGGCTCATTAGCCATACCGTTGAGGGTGACGACGAGGTTGTCTGTGTAGACATGCGTGCCCTTCAACTCAATCATCTCGTCGTGATCGGGATTGGGATCGTGATCAATGAGGTCTGGGTCATCCAACTCGTTGATGAGCGATTCGCCGAAGATGACTTCAATATTCTGATTCAGTTTGGACATCATGTCAATAGTGATCTTCACGAGCAGCGAGTCGTTGCGGATGAGGCCGTCCATTACGATGGGCACATCTCCCAAGGCGGGCCCCATCCACGTGACACCGCTGGGCATGTCGCCGTCCTGTATCACGATATTGCGTTCCTCGTGGAAAGTCATGTCGCTGTTGAAGTGCATGTCTTCCACCTTAATCGTACCAACGTAGGTGGGATTGTCCACATCGCCCATCGTGAAGTTGCGCAGGATAAAGTTTGTCACGCCGTTGTCCATCTCCTCGAGAGTGATGGTGGCGCGTTTGGGCGTGCTGGAATAGTCGTTGACTGTGACCTTGATGAGGTCAGGATAGTCTTTGGAGTTGACAACCTGCGGGCCGAAGAGCACGGTGTAGGTGTTCTGGTTGGAGGGATTCTCGGCGATGTCAGAGCCACTCACCGTGATGGTCAGCAGTTTCTGCACCTCATCGAAGCTCGTCGTGATGGTGGCACCGCGGCCGTTGCTCTTCAGCGTGAGGAGCGACGGATCATAGTCCGTCATCACACGTGCCTGACCGCCAATAAATTCTAACGTCGTGCCGTTGTAGGTTGCCTCGCTGAGCTCGCTATTGTACACAAATTCGAGGTCATCCACCTCAAGGATGTTGTTATCCTTCATGTTGTCATGAGTCCAGTAGTCGGCACTGGAGATGATGATGTTCATCTTCTCAGGCAGTTCGGAAGCCGCAGCCGGCACATAGTTGAGGGGCACCGTGATGGCCTGCCAATTGCTGTTCTGCGTCGTGGTGAAGGCGTAGTCGCAGTAAGCGATGAGCTGCCCGTCGCCAGTGACGTTGTTGTCCTTGCCCATGATGGCGCGGTCAACATTCTCGGCTTCGGTGTTGGGCGAACCGTTCTTACCGATCTTGCTCTTGAAGGTTCCCTTCCAGAGATAGACGATGATGCGTGCTGCCTCGTCGCCATCATTCAATGTACGACGGAACATTCCGCGGATGGCATCGGGACGACGGTTGAAGCTCTGACCGCCGTAAGTGCCGCCGTCGTGATCGCTAAGCGATGTCGAGGTGTGATAGAACCAGGGCGTACCAAGGGTGATATAGGCAGGATGGACGTAGTGATCCCACATAAAGATGGTAGGATCCGTGGTCTTGTTCGTGAGCTTCACCGCATTGCCGGACAAGCCATCCGTTTTCTCTACCATTTCTGCCCTCTTGGTGCTCAGCAACACCTTATATTCCACGCTGCTGCCATTCCACCCCTCGGGTTCTATGCCTGGACGCTTCTGCTCGTTAGCTCCAACGAGGATGGTCTTGTCACAAGCTTCCTTCCACAGTTCGAAGGAGCCGTTGGGAATAAGCGCACTGCCTGTGGTGGGTTCATCAGGATCAATGATCGGACCTACTGGCTCATCGGGATTCTCGTTGCCTGTGAAGGTGATGGTGTAGGAATGTTTGTTCTCGGGGTTGATACTGATGTCATCACCCTCAATGAGGATGCTCAGCGTGAGGCTGCCCTCGTCATAGCTGCGCGTGACCTTGGCACCCTGTCCCTTGATGCGCAAGCGCAGGAGCGTCTCGTCATACTGGCCGTCGATGGTAGCCGTGTTGCCTGTGAAGTTCACAGCACTGCCATTCCAGATGGCGTTCTCCAACTCACTGTAGTAGAGGAACTCCACGTCGTCGGCAATCATCCAGTCGTTCTTGTTGCCCTTGCCGGGCTGACCGCTCGTCATCAATGAGATGAGGGCGTAGGCAGGACGTGTGCCGTCGGTGACATCGTAGGTCAAGGGGATGATGACCTCCTGCCAGTCGTCGCTGTTGGGGATGGCCGCATGTTCGCCCTTAGCGATACGCACTGCCGTGATATTGTTCGCAGCGGGATCCTGGAAGTAACCGTCGGTATGCAGACTACAGCTGGCACCGGCACCATATTCACACGATGACTTTGCCCAGAAGCGGAGAGCATCGGGAAGGCCCGTGAAAGGCTGGTTGAAGTCAGGGTCGGACGTGTCAGAGTAGTTGTAGTTGCCCGTGGCATCGGTAGCACTCGTGCTGCCCATATTGATGCGGCCAGTGGTCAGGTTGCCCTGTGCTACCACGCCGAAAACCGATCGTCCAAAGATGCGGGCGGCAGCCGAACCGGAGTGAGCGTCGGAGGATTTCTCGACCTGCTTACCTCCCATACTGGAAAGTCCTCCAGAGGCCGTCAGGAACGAATTCCAATGTGCGGGCTCAATGCTGTTTTCGCCCTCGCGCTCCCACTGTTCAAAACTACCGTTCTGGATCTGATACTGCGCCTGCACCGTCATAGCGGAAGCCAACGCAGCAACTAAGAAACATAATTTTTTCATTTTCATTTCATATTTCATGTTTGATTCAATATCTGTAAGCAACGCCTATCTTGGCGTAAAGGGGATACATGTTAAACGGCACCGTTTCAAAGGAGTCTGGGAAAATGCTGCTCAAACTCCAGTCGAAGGCACCGAAGACGTTCAAGTGTTTCATCGCCTTGTACTCGAACATAAACTCCAGGCCCCAATAAAAATGGTTCATGTTGCCGGAGAAATCGTAGGTCGCGGGGTTGTCGTCCGTGATCTCGATCTTCTGTCCCGTGGGATCGCCCTCGCGGAGGTAGCCGTCGGTGACCTCGCCGTCGAATGTTCCTTTGGCAAGGAATGAGAAGAAGGGACCGACACCGATATTCCAGCGTGGCGACAGACGGCACGTGGCTGTCACAGGCACGGAGATGCCCGTCATCGTCGTATTCGTTATGTCCACGCCCGTGAAATTACCTTCCATGTAATTGTTACCCTGAGTAATACCCATACGGTAGTTCTTGACATTTGCATTCGTGCTGAAGCCTTCATGGAAGAAATGGACGCCAGCCTGTAGGCCGAAGCGACGGGAGAACATGTGATAGTAGTCGGCGCCAAAAGTGATGCCGCCCAAAGGCTCGAAAGCATTGATGGAACGAATCTCAGGAGGAACGGGCAACGGCGATGTGCCGCCGAGGACGAAGCCTACGCGGACAATCCATCCGCCGTTTGTCAGACCGCCGGGACCCCAAGTTGTCCATTTGTCATTCTCTTGTGCAACCAGTGCTGTCGAAAGGCTGAGCAGCACGGCGAAGAGCGATATCTTGTGTCTCATACGTACCTATATATTTATCTTATCAATACTCACATTCTATCGTTACATTGTCTATCCACAGCGTGCTGCCCACGGCACCACAGAAATTGCCTCCGTCGGCACTCGAAGTGAAGACGATGGCCATCGAATAGTTCTCGCCCTCTACATCTTCCTGGCTGAGTTCAGTTGTATAGACGATGGGCAGTTCGAACTTTGTCCACTCCGAACTGTTCATGACCACGTCCTCGCTATTGATGCGGGCCTTACCCACTACATATTCTGCGTTGGGATTCTTCTGGGGATTGGTCTCCAAGATGTTTCCATCCATCTGTATACGATTGCCCTGCGCATCCGCATTGCGATAGATGACGCAATAGATGTCGGGGTAGTCGATCTCGCCAGGCAAGGCATTACCCTGACGATCCTGCTTCGTAGCGCCGGGCTGATATTTATAGTAGCCTGACATCTTCACTGGCTTATGGGCATAGGGATGGCCCATCTTTGTGGCTGCCAATGCATTGCGCAAGGCATTCGCCACGTCAAAGCTTCCGGCGAATAGGTTGCCGGCAGCGATTCTCATATTGACCATCGCACCGAAGCCCTTCGTATCACTGGTTGTCAAACGGACGCAGTTCTTACCGTCGACACCCGTATGCTCCTCGGGGCAAGTGGGATATTCCTGCGGTTTAGCCGAGCTTACGCTGAGACGGTAGCCAGGATTGCCTGTAGCCCACCACGGCGATACGGGAACGTTGGGTTCATGCCATTCGTAGAAGCTGCCACGCTCGTCTAACTGGTAATAGTCGTCAAAAGAGAAATAGAGGTCACCGCCGCCACGGACACGTGGCATGACGCTGACGCCATAGTCGCGGTGGTAGTTTCCATCTTCGGAGTGTACGCGGAACATCACGACCTGGGCATTGGAAAAATCGACGACGTCACCGTTCACGAAGGGCACTTCGCGGTTGTTCAACGCATCTAAGCGGAAGATTTGCGCACCAGGCGTGACCTGCATATACAGGGGCATCTGCGTCACTACGACATCATAACGTGTCTGGAAGACTATCGCGGTCTCCGCCGAGGGCACCTCATAGAGGGTGTCATAAGAATGGAAGAACATCTCTTCCGGCACGTCCGTATGAACCCATATTTTTTCGATGTCGCACTCGGCATTGGCCGGTTCGTCGCCGAAGCACGAGGCGAATTGCAGGGCACCCACAATGGGCAAAAGGGCGATGATATGTGTTTTCTTCATGTTCTCTGCAATCAAAAAATGTGTGAAGTGTGATGTGAGTAAAAGCTATTAAATGTGTAAATCTTGTTAACGTAGCCATAAAAACGGCACAAAGGTAATACTTTCTCCTTAAATAATATCAAAAAAACGGTAATATCGGCGTTTTGTACCGAATTTTCCCTTCTCTACGCATTATTTTCACGACAGAGGAAAAGATTTTTGCGATTCCTTTCGCTTTTTTTGATTTTCTATATATCTTTGTCCCGCAATCGAATCACTCGAGCCCATTTCTAAACATCTTGACCTAACAAACCTACATTCCTAACCACCTGATAATGTCCAAAGAAAGCTTTTGGCGCCGTGCCATCAACCTCTACTATGATGGTTTCCGACAGATGACGCTGGGTCGCACGCTCTGGCTCATCATCGGCATCAAGCTTTTCGTCATCTTTGTTATCCTCAAAATCTTCTTTTTCCCCGATTTCATCGGGCAAAATGCCGAAAAAGGCAAGGAAGCAGAGTTCGTGGCTGGGGAGTTGAGTAAAAGAACAGACCCACCTCCTGCCCTCCCTGTGAGGGAGGGTGATAATACCTGTCAAGAATAATAAACTAATTAACAATTTAAAAGAATGACCCTAATAGCCTCCTTTACTCTAAACATTCAACTCTCCCCATATAGGGGGAGCGGGGAGGGGGTCTTTTAAACCTATGAACCTTTTATCTATCGACCCTGCAGCCATCGACTGGGCGCGAGCGCAGTTTGCCCTCACGGCCATCTATCACTGGCTCTTTGTCCCATTAACTTTGGGAGTTGGCCTCATCATGGCCATCATTGAAACAAAGTACTACCGCACAGGTGACGCGTTCTGGCGTCGTGCGGCACAATTCTGGCAGCGCCTCTTTGGCATCAACTTCGCCATGGGCGTAGCCACGGGCATCATCCTCGAGTTCGAGTTTGGCACTAACTGGTCCAACTACTCCTGGTTTGTCGGCGACATCTTCGGTGCGCCTTTAGCCATCGAGGGTATCGTGGCGTTCTTCATGGAATCGACCTTCGTGGCCGTTATGTATTTCGGTTGGGAGAAAGTGTCGCGAGGCTTCCACTTGGCTTCGACTTGGCTCACCTGGCTCGGCGCCACCATCTCGGCGTGGTGGATCCTCGTCGCCAACTCATGGATGCAATATCCCGTGGGCTGCGAATTCAACCCCGACACCATGCGCAATGAGATGACTTCGTTCCTCGATGTGGCTCTCTCGCCCTTTGCCATCGACAAGTTCTGCCACACCGTCATCTCATCTTGGATTGTCGGCGCCGTCTTCGTAGTGGCTGTTTCGGCATGGTACCTCCTCAAGAAACGCGAAGCCGAGCGCGCGCTGGCACTCAAGAGCTTACGCATCGGAGCCATCGTGGGACTCATCGCTGCTGTGCTGGCTGGTGCTACGGGCCACAAGTCGGCACAGACAGTCGCCGCCGTGCAACCCATGAAGCTCGCCGCCATGGAGGCGCTCTACGACGGCGGCAACGCTCAGGGACTCAAAATTATAGAAGGCATCGAGGTGCCCTACGCCCTCTCCTTCATGGCTACCAACGACTTCAACGGCTTCGTGCCCGGTATTAATGATATATTAAAAGGTTACACGCGCGAGGACGGCACAGTAGAACCGTCAGCTCAGGAGAAGCGCGAGCGTGGGCAGATGGCCATCACAGCCCTCGAGAACTACCGCCGCCTCAAGGCTGACGAGAAAACCTTTGCCGACCAGGATCCCGACGGCTACATCACCGCTGCCAAGGAAAAACAGCTGGCTATACTCAAAGAGAATATGCCCTACTTCGGCTACGGGTATATCAAGGACGAGGCCGAATTGGTGCCTCCCGTGGCAGTCAATTTCTGGGCTTTCCGCGTGATGGTTGGCTTCGGCGGTCTCTTCATCCTCTTCTTCGCCTACATTCTTTTCCTCAACTGGCGCAAAAAAGATATTTCCTCGATGAAATGGCTACTTTGGCTCAGCATCATCCTCGTGCCCTGCGCATACATCTGCTCTGAAAGCGGCTGGCTCGTGGCAGAGTTTGGACGCCAGCCCTGGACGATACAAGATATGCTACCCGTCGCTGCCTCCGTCTCGGACATCGGTTCTGGCGCCGTCGCCACGACCTTCTGGCTTTTCCTCGCGCTCTTCACCACGATGCTTGCCGTGGAAATCAATATCATGTTGAAACAGATTAAAAAGGGAGATCCCCTCCTCACTCCCCCTCAAGGGGGAGAGTAGTCACCTCTAAGAATCGATTCAAACTACTCATCTCTCATCTTTAATCTCTCATCTTTTCTCATATTATGATTACTTTTAGTTCTCTCATAAGTCTATTACAAACCGCCCTTCCCATTGCGGGGGAGCAGGAAGGGTGGCTGTCTTATTCCTTTCTCCAACACTATTGGTGCTTCGTTGTCGCACTGCTCGGCGCCATCCTCGTGTTCCTGCTCTTCGTCCAGGGTGCCAACTCTGTAGCCGGCAGCCTTGGATACACAGAGGAGGGCCGTCGCCTCGTCTATAACTCCACGGGCCGCAAGTGGGAGTTCACCTTCACCACGCTCGTCACCTTTGGCGGTGCTTTCTTTGCATCATATCCCCTGTTCTACAGTACTTCATTCGGCAGTGCTTATTGGCTGTGGATGCTCATCTTGTTCACTTTCGTGGTTCAGGCGGTGAGCTACGAGTTCCAGAACAAACTTGGCAACTTCTTCGGCCCTAAACCCTTCCAGTTCTGCCTTACCCTCAACGGCATCCTCGGCCCGCTACTCCTCGGCGGCGCCGTTGCCACTTTCTTCGAAGGTAGTAATTTTATTGTAGAAAAAGGAAACCTCATCACTGGGGCTGGGGGTGGGTCTCTCGTTATCTCCCACTGGGCCAACGCTTCTCACGGTCTTGACGCCCTACTCAACCCCTGGGTGCTTGTTTTCGGCTTTGCTGTCGTCTTCTTGGCTCGCACGTTAGGCATCCTCTACGTCATGAACAATGTCGATGACGAGGACATCCGCAGTCGTGGCAGTGTGCGTCTTATCGGCGCCGCCGTGCCCTTCGTCATCCTCTTCGTGGCCTACCTCGTACACTTGCTCCTTAAGGACGGCTATGCCTACGACCCCACCACCGGTGTTATCTTCATGGAGCCCTATAAGTACCTGCACAACCTGCTCGACATGTGGTACCTCCTTATTATATTATTAACAGGTGTAGTCCTCGTGCTCTACGGCATCGCCATCGAAATCTTCGGTCGGTCAGATAAATTGTCAAATCGTAAATGGTTAAATAGTCAAATCAACAAGGGTATCTGGCCTGCTGGTATCGGTACCGTGCTTACCGTGCTCGCCCTGCTGCTTTGCTCCGCTTGGAACAACACCGCCTACTACCCCTCTACCGCTGACCTGCAGTCGTCGCTCACCATGCAAAACTCCTGCAGCAGCGAATTCACCCTACGCACCATGTTCTACGTCTCTCTCCTCGTCCCCTTCGTTCTGGCTTACATCATCTACTGCTGGCGAGCCATTGATGCTAAAAAGATCACCAAGGAGGAGATCATGGAAGGAGAGCATACGTATTGATGATTGTACGATTGCCGACGGCATATCTGGGGCCTGTGTCGTGGTATGCGGCATGGGCGAAGGCCGACGCAGTGATCGTGGAACAGCACGAGCACTACGTCAAGCAGACTTGGCGCAATCGCTGCCGCATCGCTATGCCCGACGGACCGCAGGACCTGATCGTACCCGTGGAGGCGGCAGCCAATCACACGCCTATCCGCGACATACGCCTCAGCGACCACGGCAACTGGCGCCACCACCACTGGAGCGCCCTGCGCACGGCCTACGGTAAGAGCCCCTTTTTTGAATACTACGCCGACGACTTCGCGCCCCTCTATGCACAGCGCTTCACCTTTCTCATCGATTTCAATGAGGCGCTGCGCGAGGTCGTCGGGCAGTTGTTGGATCTCGATGTTCCCGTACGCCGCAGTACGGCCTACGCCCCCACAGTACCATTCGCCGACTTGCCCGTGCCGGCAAAACATTACTATCAAGTCTTCAACCAACGTTTAGGCTTCCTGCCTAACCTAAGCATCGCCGACCTTCTCTTCAACCTCGGTCCTGAAGGCCTCCTCTACTTGACGTGTACTGAATAAGCTGACACTTTCTTGATTTCAAGAGTGTGTCAGCTTATTCAGTACACGTCAGATTATAGGTCAAGGGAAAGGCTATTCCTCTTGAATCAGGTGTACATCACACTGCGGGAAGGCGATGGTGATACCCGCAGCGGTGAGGGCATCGTAGATGACTTCCTTTGCACGGTCGACGTATGCAATTTTCTCGGCAACGAGCACTTGTTGCTTCACGCCGATGTCCACCGCGCTGTCGCTCATGTTGCTAACAATGACGTTGATGCCATACTTGGGATCCACAATCTCGCGGCCGTACTTGTCCTTGGTGCGCATCTTCTGCATAGCTTCCACCAGTACCTCGCGCACGTGCTTAACCTCCGTGCCGTAGGCCACACCCACTATCAGTGTGGTGAGCTCGTAGGAATTGTTGCGTGTGAGGTTGTTGAAGTTCTTGCCGAAGAGCGACGAGTTGAGGAACGACATCTCCGTACCTTCGATGGTCTCAGCCAGCACACACTGATAGTTGATGGCAGTCACCTTACCTCGAATGCCGTCGCACTCAATCCAGTCGCCAACACGCAAACGTCCGCCCATCAGTTGGATACCATAGATGAAGTTGTTGATGACATCTTTCAGTGCAAGACCGATACCTGCCGACAGACCTCCCGCCACCAGGCCCAGCGAGCCTGTAGGTATTTTCCAAACGGAGATGACCACCATGACAAATGACATCCAGATGATCACGCTGATGATGCTGTTGCCCAAAGAGAGGTTGATTTCATTGGGTCGGATAGAGGTGCGCTTGTGCCTACGCATGAAGGCAGCATAGCGTAAATACTGCCAGATGGCATGGACGGCCCGGCTGAAATAACACAGGACAAAGTAAAGGATCAAGAGGTAGATGATGCTCTGGCAGGAGATCTGCAACATCACTGCACCATTCTTGTCGAAGAACAGGATGAAAGGATTCTCGTAGATCTTCACGTACAGGTCGTCGAAGTCGAACATTCCTAATGACAGGCGGACGCATAGCGGCAGGGAGAGCAGCACCATGACGGGTATGCCCACCTGACGGATGAGGTCGTAGAGCCAAGTGGCACCTAACAGCAACGACTCTCGGTCCTCGCCCGACACGTAGGTGATGCGGCTGCGCATGGCATCCAAGCGCTTGTCCAACCACCGCTGCTTATACTGGCTCATCAAATCCAGGAGGCAGAACACGGTGAGCCATGCAGCCAACAGGAAATACCACCACACGAGAATGAGCAGCGCCACAAAGGTGTAGCCTAAAAAAGCAAAGACGAAGGCACCGAAGTAGACCGCCAGCGACACCCATCCCAGGGTGCTATCGATGGAGGCGGCCTTGCCGTTGACCTTGATACAGCAGAACAGCTGCCATACCACTACCAGAAACAAGATGGGCGGGAAGAGGAATACCATGAGCTTGTCTGGCATAAAGGTAATGCGGCAGGAGATGATGACCAGTACGATCAGGAAGGTGGCAGAATAGAGCAGGAAACCTGGACGGAACTGATCGGGCTTCACGCGCAGCAGCAGCGAGCCCGAAATCGCAATGAGCAGCCATAGGAAGGTGTTAACGTGCTTGACACCCAGATAGATATATTCATCTCCAGATAAGCCATATAAGGAGAATCCAAAGACCAGAAAATAGACGATGGTGCCCGTTAGTATCGAAATGATGGACAATTTTGTCTTGGGGACATAGCGTTTCAACCTCGTGAAACGGTAGAGCAATTTAAGCACCAAGAGGGTCATGAGCCAGAAAAAGAACAGCACGACCACTTGAATGATACAGAGGAGCAACAGCAAGGTGTTTTCAGCCTTGCTGGACCACTGCTGAGTGACTACTTCGCTACTGTTTTCGTCAGCCACTTTTTGCTCAGCATCATCATTACCCAGACCCTCCGTCAATTCTTTCAGGCTATACTGCCCTCGCACATCCACCATCGCCTTGCTCCAATAGTAGTCGGGATTGGCGAGGATGTCGAGGAAGGGCGTCTGCCCCTCCACAAAGACATAGTGCTCAAGCGCGTGATAACGCTTCTCGGCATAGTCGTAGGTCTCCTTCATGCGCAAATAGGCCTCCTGATAATGCGAGCTGTCGGCAATCACGGTGGCGCGGTTGTCGGCGTTCTTCTTCAGGATCTCTGAGGCAAAGAAGATGCATGAATCACGCAGCGACTGACCTATTGAATCGAGGATGAAGGGTGCCGAGAGCGAATCCTTGAAGGCAATCCTGATGATTTCTTTTTCGACCGAGGAGATGGAATCCGAGAAGTGAAGGTCCAACGAGTCGTTATGATAGAGGAGGCTGTCGGGTACGATCTCCACCTCTATCTCCTTCATCATCGGCGGCAGCCTGCGCAGGGCTTCGATGAGGCGGGCATAGCGGTCTATCTCGTAGTTGAGGCTGTTGACGATGTTGTCGTAAGGTCCTCTGTCCTTACTGAAAGCCTGGTATGAGGCCGTCACCTTCTTCAAGGCGTATGCGAGGTCGAACGTCATCTCCTGCTCCTGCGTGTAGAGGAGGATGGAGAGTTCGTTCGATTCGTTGATGACGTCAATCATCCGTTGATGTTGGCGCTCATAATCGTCATTGAACCGCTGCTGGGCCTCAGCCCGCTGCTGAGAAGTCTTTTGCAGCTCCGTGCAAAGCTCCAGAAGGGTATTTGACAATGAACGCCCGCTAACGATGGCCCAAAGCGGAATGGCGCACAGGCAGAGGGCAATGGCGAGTGCCAGTAGTTTCTTTCTCATTTTGTCAATGGTTTACCAGTCGTCATCCTCGTTGCCCACAATGCCGTTCTTCACCGCCTCCTCGACCTTGTCCAGGATAGCGTTGGAATAGGCATGTGTCATCACTAGGGCCTTGGCACAGGTGCGCTTCTGGGCATCTTTCTCAACGAAGGGATAGTGCTTAGCTATTTCCCACTGCTCATCGTAGAGATTGGCATTGGTCTTGTCGTCGGCCTTGCGCTTGCCGTCCTGATTCGGCTTGTCATTATTGTCGGTAGGGCTAAGCCATCCGCCACTTGTGTCCTGCAGGACATCGTAGTTCTGAACCGTATAGGTCACTCGCACACGTCCTTCCTTAATATCAAGACGTATGAGGGGGGTGATGCTGACGGTGTACTTGCTGAGGGTACCCATGTGTTCTACGATGCTGCGAATCGTCGAGGAGATGATGATGCAGCCTGCTTCCTTGTCGTTGAGGGTGATGGCATGCTTGTCCTTGAAAGTGGCCGTCGCCCAGTAGTTCAAGGCTACATAAAGTTGCTCCTTCGTTTTACCAGGCACCTCGATGACCTCCTGATACGTTAGACTGGCGTTCTTGTCGAGGGTCAGACTTTTGGCCAGATTAGCGGCTGCACTGAGCCACTTGTCGCCATATTTTTCCTTAGCATACTTTTCCAGGTCTTCGGTTTTCATCACCTGTGCCTGAACTCCGACCGCAGCTCCACACACACACAGGAGGACGGTCAACATCCATTTCTTAATCATAGTGCTCTTTTTTATGAGTTATTACTTAGTGATGTTTATGATTTAAAAACTGTATCCGAGGCCGAGGCCAAGGACAGACTTGAACTGTATGCGCTCCTTCCTGATGCCATCTCTCTCGATGAGGGTTCCGTTGTAGTATTTCAGATGGGTTCCGAGCGTCACATTCAGCATCTTGAGAAGCTGGTAGGAGACATTGACATCCCAATCTATATCAAAACGCCCAAACTGGCGGTTCAAATTGGAGTACTGGTAGTAGCCCTCATACACGTATGTAGGATCCTCTTTCTGAATTTCCTGCTCAAACGCTTCCTTGAGGGGGTATCCTTTACCTTGATATGGTGTGAAGAACGCGAGCGAGGAGCGGAGTGTCAGTTTCTCGTATTTGTAGTCGATAGCACCCTTGAAAGAGAGGCCGAACTCGCAACGGTAATTGCGTAACTCCAAGGCGGGTTCCTTGTTGTCGAGCTTAATAAACTTGTAAGTACCGTATTTAATCTGCATATCCGTGCGGAAATCGAAGTAGTCGTCAGGTAACGGTTTGCCTGCCGCCGTCATGGCCTCCTTATATTCCTCGGTGTATTTCTTGTTCCACGCCTCGCTGACGTAGGCTGTGGTGATACGTCCCGCTACAGGTGACAGATACACGGAGAAGTCGCAACCGTTCACGCTCTTCTTCCAATCCAGACCGATGGAGATGTCGGTATAGGAAGGAGACAGCCACTTGGAGATGACAGGGTCGTATTCTTCACTTTTATACTCCCGACCGAGTGCATATTGGCTTTGGAAACTAGCGAGAACGGTAAGGTACCAATTCTTATGAAACTCCCAGCCGAACTTGGTGGCAAGCTTGATATTGTCGGAGGTTTTTTGAATCTGGTCATCAGCCTGGTCGATCCAGGTCAGGCCGAAATCGGTGTCGAAATGGGTTTCCCACGCGATGACGTCCTTCTTGTAGAGCAGGTGCAGCTTCGCAAATGTGAGGCCGTTGACATTGTTGTTACCGCCAGAAGACCAATTGACCAGACTTGTCGCCGCCGCATTAAGCCCCAACTGGCCATCGAATGTCCACGCCTTCGCGCCCGTCTCTGCTTTTGCTTGCGCATACAAAGCGGAGACGGTCAGCATACAAAGAACGACAAAGACACTTATTCGTTTCATTTGTTTCAGAAGGTATGAGACGTTCAGAGGCCGAAGCCTTGGATAGCAGTGTATTGCTCGCGAAGCTTGGTGCGGGCACGGTGAAGGTAGACGCGCACCTGATCTTCGGAGAGGTTGAGCTGGACGGCAATCTCGTGGTAAGTGAAGCCTTCCACATCGCGGAGTCGGATGATGTCATCTTGCGGCGGTGTCAGCTGTGCGATGAGGTTGGCAATGAGTGCAGAATCGCCGATTTCATCGGGAGATTGAGTCGCCACGAGGGTATGTTCTACATCCGATTCGCCTTTGGGGGACATAGGCAGGGGAGCCATGCGGTCCATTTTTTTTCGACGGTCTAATGCCAGGTTCTTGGCAATCTGCATAAGCCAGTTAGGCATACTCTGTATCTGCGGCCATTCGCTGCGCCGCTCCCAGGCCTTGAGCATCGTGTCCTGCACCACATCCTCTGCCTCAGCCTTGTCGACCGTGATGCTGAGCGCAAGACGATAGAGGCGATCGCGATGGGGAAGGATGGTGGTGCGGAAATCCATTATATCACTGTGCCGCCCTGAAGGTCATGGATGTTGGTGATGCGGACGCTGGCGACCCCTGCTCGCAAAGCTGCAAAAGCGTTCTCGAGCTTGGGGATCATTCCACCTGCAATCGTACCGTCAGCCACAAAAGCGCGGAACTCAGGTTCTGTGAGATGCGGGATGAGAGTCGAGGAATCGGCGGGGTCGCGCATGACGCCGGGGAGCTCGAAGCAGAAGGTTAAAGTTAATGGACAATGGACAATGGACAATGGGCAATGAGTCCCATGCTTGTTCACTACTATTGCAGAAGCGTCATTGTCCATTGTCCATTGTCCATTGTCGCATTTTGCCAAAGCGACAGCTACCGTCTGTGCCATCGTGTCGGCATTGATATTAAGCATATTGCCCTGACCGTCGTGCGTGAGGGGTGCGATGACGGGGGTGATGCCCATCTGGAGTAGTTGCAGGAGTTGGGTGCCGTCGGCACTGTCCACATCGCCAACAAAGCCGAAGTCGATGCCTTCGGGGGTGATTGGACGGCGATGGGCACGGATGAGGTTGAGGTCGGCACCGGTGAGTCCTAAGGCATTGACACCACGTGCCTGCAATTGTGCTACGATATTCTTATTGACAAGTCCGCCATAGACCATCGTCACAACGCGCAGCATCGCTGCATCCGTGATGCGGCGGCCGTCTACCATCTGACTCTCAATGCCAAGCTGTGCCGCTAACTTCGTCGCCGAGCGTCCACCGCCATGCACAAGCACCTTAGGCCCTTCAATTTTGACGAATTCATCGAGGAGAACGGCCAACTGCTCAGGGTCTTCAACAACAGCGCCACCAACTTTTATCAAAGAAATGCTCCGACCTACGTGCGTGGGCTGGGACTCTTCTTTATTCAAGATACGTGTATCCATAAAGTCCTGCTCTGTAATTGCTGATAAATTCTTTGCCTTCGGCTTCGGTGATCTTGCCATCCTTGATAGCGCGGCTGACCCATATCTCGAGTCGGCGGACGAGCTTCTTGGGATCGTACTGCACATATTCGAGCACATCGGCAACGGTCTCGCCGTCAATAATCTGTTCGATGTCATAGCCCTCGCGATTGACCGTGATATGTACGGCGTTGGTGTCGCCGAAAAGGTTGTGCATATTGCCGAGAATCTCCTGATAGGCACCGACGAGGAAAACACCGATGTAGTAGTGCTCGCCTACTTTCACAGAATGCAAGGGGATATAGTTGGTCTGATGGCCACCGTTGACGTAGGTCGTAATCTTGCCGTCGGAGTCGCAGGTGATATCTTGCAGGGTTGCACTGCGCGTGGGCTGCTCACCCAGACGGGCGATAGGCATGATGGGGAAAAGCTGGTCGAGAGCCCATGAGTCGGGCATCGACTGGAAGAGGGAGAAGTTGCAGAAATACTTGTCGGCCATCTGCTTATCCAAGGCACGCAGCTCGTCGGGGACGTGCTTTTGGTGGTGTGCAAGCTCGGCAACCTCGTGACTGATAGCCCAATAGATGGACTCAATCTGTGCGCGTGTCTTGAGGTCGATGATGCCGTGACGGAACAGGTCGAGGGCTTCCTCTCGGATGTCCTCAGCATCATGCCAGTCTTCGAGCAGCGAGCGGTTGGAGAGTTTGTCCCAGATCTCCGTGAGGTCGTGAACAAGCTTGTGGTCGGCTTCGCTCGGCTCAAAGTCTTCAGGCATCTGCGGCGCACAGACGCTCTCGAGGACATCGACGATGAGCACGCTGTGGTGTGCAGTCAGCGAACGTCCGCCCTCAGTGATGATGTTGGGATGAGGTATGTCGTTCTTGTTAGCTGTCTCGACGAGGTTGTAAACACAGTCGTTGACATACTCCTGAATGCTATAGTTGACCGAACTCTCTGAGTTAGAGGAGCGTGTGCCGTCGTAATCGACACCGAGGCCACCACCACAGTCAATAAACTCTATGCCGAAGCCCATGGCATGGAGCTGCGCATAGAACTGAGCGGCCTCGCGCAGGGCGGTACTGATGCGACGTATTTTGGTGATCTGGCTACCGATATGAAAGTGAAGGAGCTTCAGGCAGTCACGCAGGCCCATCTCGTCAAGCAGCTGCAGGGCCATGAGCAGCTCGGAGCTGTTGAGGCCAAACTTGGAGGCATCGCCGCCGCTCTCACTCCACTTGCCAGAACCGTTGGCGGCCAACTTGATGCGAATGCCAAGGTTGGGACGTACGCCTAAACGCTGTGCGGTCTCGGCGATGATCTTCAATTCGGGCAGTTTCTCAATGACGAGGAATACGCGCTTGCCCATCTTCTGCGCCAGCAGCGCCAGCTCGATGAAGTTCTGGTCCTTGTGGCCGTTGCAGATAATGAGGCTGTCGGAGTCCATATTCGTGGCGAGCACGGCATGGAGCTCAGGCTTGGAGCCGGCTTCAAGACCGAGGTTGTAGCGCTTACCGTGGCTGATAATCTCTTCGACAACGGGTCGCATCTGATTGACTTTCACGGGGAAGATGATGAAATGCTCGGCCTGGTAATCGTACTCTTTGGCAGCCTTTCGGAAACATTCGTCGGTCTTCTCGATACGGTTGTCAAGGATGTCGGGGAAGCGCAGGAGCACGGGCGCCGTAACGTGCCGCGTGGACAGTTCGTCGATGACGTCTTTCAAATCTATCTGCACGCCATTCTTCTTGGGCGTCACGTAGACATGTCCCTTGTCGTTAATACCAAAATAGTTGACACCCCAGCCCTTGATGTTATAGAGCTCTTCGGAGTCTTCAATACGCCACTTTTTCATTTTATTATTGGGGGAGGTAAAAGGTTATGGGGATGGGGGCATTAAATTTTCAGCATTTGTCGGATGAGTGTTACGCTCTCCTGGATTTTGGTGAAGTTGTCGAGGAGAGAGACGTCAAGGGAGTATTTGGCCTTGGAATAGAAGGCTTCGCGCTGTGACACAGTCTCGCGAACATAAGCTTCCAGCTCTTCGGGGCTCTTGCCCTCGATGAGCGGCCGCTTACCCTTGCCCATGCGGAGGTGCATGGCGAGGACTTCGGGCTCGGCCTTGAGATAAACGGTGTCGGCCAGCGAGTTCATATAATCCATGTTGTCGTAGAAGCAGGGCGTACCGCCGCCGCAGCTGACAACGACATTCTCGAACTCAGCCACTTCATGCAGCATACGACGTTCGAGGTCGCGAAAGCCCTGCTCGCCTCGCTCGGCAAAGATTTCGGGGACGCTCTTGTGGTAGCGCATGGTGATGTACCAGTCGAGGTCGTAGAAATAGACACCCAGTTCCTGTGCCAGCGCCTTACCGACAGTCGTCTTGCCGGCACCCATGAAACCAATAAGAATAATCCTGATCATGACTTGCGACGGATAAAACGGCGTTTAGTCGTGGGATTTGCCTTGGACTTCTCGTCCGCCTCGCGGATAACGGTCATGCACTCTTCGAGGGTCAGCTCCTGCGCATGTTCCTGCTGCGCCTTAGTAAGGCGGTAGTTGTCCCCTTTGTAGATCATGTAAGGCCCGAAGCGTCCGTTTACAATCTCAAGGTCGGGCTCCCCATCGAAAGACTTGATATGACGATCGGTATCGTTGCGCCGTCTCTCCTCGATGTGTGCAATGGCCTCTTCGAGCGTGATAGCCAACGGATCGGTCTGCGGGGGCAATGAGATGAATTTCTTCTGGAACAAAACGTAGTTGCCATAACGTCCCGTGCCCACGGTGATGTCCTCGCCCTCGAACTGTCCGAGCAGGCGCGGCAGGCGGAAGAGCTCCAGCACCTCGTCGAGGGTGACGGTCTCTATACTCTGTCCCTTCCTGAGCTGTGCGAAGCGTGGCTTCTCCGTATCCTCGGCAGAGCCGATCTGCGCCACGGGTCCGAAGCGCCCTATCTTCACACTAACGCACTTGCCCGTCGCGGGGTCGGTGCCCAGCACACGCTCGCCTGCCCTCAGTTCGTTTTTGACGTGAAGCGAGGTCTCTACCTGAGGCTCAAACTCCGTCCAGAACTGACGTATCATCTCCGTCCAGGCTTCCTTGCCGTCGGCAATGGCATCGAATTCCTTCTCAACGTCGGCAGTGAAGTTGTAATCCATGATTTTTGGAAAGTATTCCATGAGGAAGTCGTTGACGACGAGACCGATGTCAGTGGGCAGCAGGCGTCCGCGTTCAGCGCCGAAGACGGCGGTGTTCTGTTCGGCTGTTACATTTTGGTCGCGCAAGTAGAGCGTCGTGAACGTGCGCTCGTCGCCGCTCTTGTCACCTTTGACGACATATTCGCGCTGTTGGATGGTGCTGATGGTGGGTGCGTAGGTCGAAGGACGTCCAATGCCCAGCTCCTCAAGCTTGCGCACAAGGCTGGCTTCGTTGAAACGTGAAGGACGCTGCGTGAAGCGCTCCATGGCCTGCACCTCGACGCGCTGTAGGCTGTCACCCGCAGTGAGTGGAGGAAGGATGACGGCGCTCTCGTTCTGGCGTTCTTCGGCCTCGTCGTTGTCGGTCTCGCGATAGACCTTGAGGAAGCCGTCGAATTTGATGACCTCACCTGTGGCCACGAACTGCTCGTCGCGGTTGCTGATGGTGATGGTGGCTACGGTCTTCTCCATCTCTGCATCGGCCATCTGGCTGGCAATGGTGCGCTTCCAGATAAGGTCGTAGAGGCGGCGCTCCTGTGTCGTTCCCTCGGTGAGCTCGGTGCGATCCATATAGGTGGGGCGGATGGCTTCGTGTGCCTCCTGAGCGCCTTTAGAGGAGGTGTGGAACTGGCGCGTCTTGACGTATTCCTCGCCCATGATCTCCGTGATGACATTGCGACTGGTGCCGAGAGCAAGCGAAGAGAGGTTGACGCTGTCCGTACGCATATACGTGATGAGTCCGCTCTCATAGAGGTGCTGCGCCACAAGCATGGTCTGCGAGACGGGGAAGCCCAGCTTGTGGGCCGCTTCCTGCTGCAAGGTGCTCGTCGTAAAAGGCGGTGCGGGTGAGCGGTGTACGGGGCGCATCTGGATATCCTCGACGGTCAGTTTGGCATCCTTGATGCTGTTAAGGAAGGCCTCAGCCTCCTTACGGGTGGCAAAGCGGCGGTTGAGTTCAGCGCGCAGCTGGCTGCCGTCGGCTTTGGCGAGGATGGCCGTCACACGGAACCAAGCCTCGCTCTGGAAAGCCTGCACTTCGCGCTCGCGCTCCACGATGAGGCGCACGGCGACGCTTTGCACGCGACCAGCGCTGAGGCTGGGCTTCACCTTACGCCAGAGCACGGGTGAGAGCTTGAAACCTACGATGCGGTCAAGCACGCGGCGTGCCTGTTGGGCATTGACAAGTCCCATCTCCACCTGTCGCGGGTGCTCGATGGCTTCGAGGATGGCGGGTTTGGTGATCTCGTGGAACACGATGCGCCGCGTCGTTTCGGGCTTCAAACGCAGCACTTCCTGCAAGTGCCAAGAGATGGCTTCTCCCTCGCGGTCTTCATCGGATGCGAGCCATACGAGGTCCGCCTTCTTGGCGTTCTGCTTGAGTTGTGATACAATGTGTGTCTTGTCGGCAGGTATTTCGTACTGCGGCAAGAAAGAATTGAGATCTACGCTGAAGTCTTTCTTCTTCAGGTCGCGGATATGTCCGTATGAGGACATCACTTTGTAGTCCTTACCAAGGAATTTCTCTATAGTCTTGGCCTTGGCAGGGGACTCTACGATGACGAGATTTTTAGGCATAACTATCGCTTCTTTTTCGATTAGTGGGCGCAAAACTACATAAAAAAAGCGAACTATACCTTATATATATAAGAAAAAAACATTTTTTAGGCCTTTTCCGTGCCTTTTAACCCTTCTTTTCGCACCGCAAGGATGCCCACATAGAGGAAAAAGAGGCTCACGAGACCCAATAGGCCGGCACCCACAGGGCCGCCCACAAAATGGATCAGCGAGTCGTCATCGGGCGAGAGGAACCCCAGCAGGCAGGCGAAGGAGTTGTTGAAGACGTGGATGCAAACGGGGGCTGCCAGCGAACCCGTCCACCAATAGGCAAAGCCCAACATGATGCCGAGGACTAAAGCCACCACCATCTGCGCGGGATTCAGGTGGACGAGCGAGAAGATGGCTGCGCTCAGGCCAATGGAAACCGCCACGCCCTGATGGGCGTACTTACGCAGCAGACCGTTCATCACACCGCCGCGGAACAATAGTTCCTCGGACAGCGGCCCCAGCACGGCCACCGTGATCAATCCGAAGGGGTTGTACATGATGGTCTCCATATCCTGATCAGAAAGCAGGTTGGGCAGGTCGGGTAAGAACGCTTCCTGAATAAGATTGGTCAGGATGATAAGAGGCAGGGCCAGCAGAAAGGCCAGCAGCGTGCGGCGCCCCATGCTGCCACGCAAGCCTGCCACGGTGCTTGCCCATGTGATATTGTGTGGACGAAAGAGGAAGAAGAGCAGGATAGCCAACACATTAGCCAAGAAGAGCGCCGTGACCATATATTCCCCCGACATACCAACTTGATGGTTCTTGATCAGCGAAAAGGCAAAAGCAAGGACGATGGCCGTGATCTGACTGACAATAAAGAGGATGATGTATATCCACCAATCTGTACGTAAGTTCTTCATCGTTTCAAAGATTTACAATGTATATTTTTTTGTTTTCAACGCGTCCAAAGCCTGCACCTTGTCAGCTTCCAGCTGTTTTGCCAGCTCTGCTTCGCTGCTGAACCGTCGCTCCTCGCGCAGGCGGGCGATAAAAGATAGGGTGAGGACGTGGTCGTAGAGGTTGCCATGGAAGTCGAAGAGATGGGCTTCGATGCTCACGTCTTCGCCATTGTCTATCGTAGGTCGACAGCCGATATTGAGCATTGCAGCTCCTTCCCATCTGTCCCCCAAATGAGAGAAGCAACTAACCCAGACAGCATAGACACCACGCGCAGGCAGCAACTTGGCAGCATCAACGGCTTGGAGGTTGGCCGTTGGGAAGCCGAGCTGGCGCCCAACTTCATGCCCATGTACAACGTGCCCCGACCATGTGTAGGACCGTCCGAGCAGCTGGGCAGCCGTTGCGACATCCCCTTCCTCAAGGGCTCGTCGTATGGCCGAGCTGCTGACATGTCCACCCTCCAACGCCTTCGCCAGCACAACGTCTATGCCCACTTCGCGCCCATACGCTTGATAATCCGCAAAGGTCTCAGGCACAGCCCCTCGCCGTCCGAAATGATGGTCGTAGCCGATGACGAGCACAGTGGCACCGAGTTGGTCGCACAACACCTGCTGCATGAAATCACGGGCGCTGAGCGATGCCATCATTTGGTCGAAAGGCAGCACGAAGATGTCATCGACGCCTGTTGCCCTAAGCAGCGCCATCTTCTCTTCAGCCGTTGTCAGCTGAGGCGGTACGCTGTCAGGGGCAAACACAGCACGAGGATGGCGGTCGAAGGTGATGAGCAACGAGCGTGCATCGCGCCGCCGTGCCTCGTCCTGCACTTGACGGATGAGGCACTGGTGACCGCGATGCACGCCGTCGAAGAAGCCGATAGAACAAACAGCCCCTCCCACGCTCTTTCTTATACCAAATGTCCTACAATTTCCTCCCTATCTCCAGGCAGCAGATCGATGATAGGTATCTCGATCATGGTGTAGCAGCCGGGCTGCTGACGCATCGAGGCGCGAGCTACGTTGACGAGCACCTGAGCCGTGAGGGCAGGATTGTTGATCTTCATGTTGAACTCGAAGAGTTGGTTGTGTGTCTGGCCGCTGACACCCTTGCGCACGAGGTTCACACCGTGACCGACATCGTTCAGGTCCTTGACGCAGGGTACCTGATTGACGTGGGTCTCATCGTTGACGAAATAGGGGTCTGTGAGGATAGCCTGCTTGACGGTCTCGAAGTCGGCTCCGTCCTCCAGCTCGACATATACCATGCGGCGGTGAATACCCGTGCCAAGGGGGATGGTCACGCTCAGCGCATCGCGAACACCTGCAATAGCACGAACAGCTACGCTATGTCCCATCGATCGGCCGGGGCCAAAGTTGGTGTAACTGATGCCCTTGGGTGCTAGGCTCTCCATGAGGGTACGCACGACGCTGTCCGATCCGGGGTCCCAACCTGCGCTGATGATGCTGACGGCACCGCCGGCCTTGGCGGCAGCGTCCAACGAGCGGCGCAGCTCAACAATCTTCGTGTGGATGTCAAAGGAGTCAACGGTGTTGATACCCAGCGCCAGGATGTCCTTGGCATAGGCTTCCACGCTGCGCGTCGGCGTGGCGAGGATGGCTACATCCACGTCCTGAAGCTCGCGGATATCCTTCACAACCTTGTAGCCTTCGAGTTCTTTGGGCAGATCCTCGGCACCACGACGGCGCACGATGCCGGCCACTTCCATATCAGGCGACTCAACGAGCGCCTCCAACGTGTACTTTCCGATATTGCCGTAACCTACTACGGCTGCACGAATCTTCTTCATTGTGTTTGTTCTTTTTTTATTTGTGGGGTTATTCTGTTTATTTGTAGGATTACGCTGTCATTCTCTTAACGGACATTTCTCACTAAGACGCTGCAAAGGTAAACAAAAGTAACGCTTTGGCCAAATCTCAGCCCCAAA
This sequence comes from uncultured Prevotellaceae bacterium, assembly GCA_947307015.1. Taxonomy (GTDB): domain Bacteria; phylum Bacteroidota; class Bacteroidia; order Bacteroidales; family Bacteroidaceae; genus Physcousia. The sequence goes on from CAMZHV010000001.1 coordinate 75,393, forward strand.
ATATGTCTCAAAAAGTGCGATGATACGTCAGCAAAAGAGATTGTGACACGAGAGCGCACTTCCTTTCAGTTTTTTTACCTACATTTGCAGCGCAAAACGACCGTATTCATCAAAAAACAATATTTATGTCAGACAAAAAACAACCCTCTGCCGCCGCACAGGCCAACGGCTTCTACCGCTTATCGTGGCTGCAGCGCATCGGCTTCGGCTCCGGCGACTTGGCACAGAATCTGATTTTCCAGACGACGTGCATGTACCTGCTTTTCTTCTACACCGACATCTATGGTCTGGATGCCGTTGACGTCTCGGTGATGTTCACCATCGGTAATGTGGCCAACGTCATCTGGGATCCTATCGTGGGCACCCTCATTGACAAGAGCAACCCGCGGTTAGGCAAGTACCGCTCCTACCTCGTGTTTGTGGGCATCCCGCTCACAGGCTTTGCCATCCTGTGCTTCTGGAACGGTTTTGCGCCCTCGCTGCTGTATGCCTACGTGACATATATATCCATGACGCTTCTCTATACGTTCATCAACGTGCCCTACGGCGCTTTGAACTCGTCGCTGACACGCGACACGGACGAGATCACCATCCTGACCTCCGTGCGTATGTTCATGGCGAACTGCGGCGGTCTGGCCGTAGGTTCAGGTCTGCCCATCCTCATCTCTTATTTCACCAACGAGGCACACGAAGGACTGCCCAAAGACTCAGCGGCGTGGTTCACCACGATGACCATCTACGCCCTCGTCGGCCTGGCTCTCCTCTTCTTCTGCTTCAGCCAGTGTAAAGAGCGCGTGGTCATGGATGCCAAGGAAAGCGCCAACGTGAAAGTTAGCGACCTGTGGATGGAATTCGGACACAACCGCCCCCTGCGCGTCATCGCCTTCTTCTTCATTACGGCCTTCGCTATGATGTCCATCGGAAACGCCGCTGGAGCCTATTTCATCAACAGCAACATGCACGGCTCGGCCGACCAGCTCAGCATCTTCATGGGTCTCGGCTCAGCCCCCTCGTTCATCTTCATGCCACTCGTGCCGATGATCAAGAGATTGGTGGGCAAGAAGAATATGTTCTACATCTTCCTGACCATCGCCATCGTTGGCATGGGCTTCCTCTATGCTGTAGCCAAGATGGAGAACCCCAGCATGACGCTCGTCTACATCGCTCAGTTCGTGAAGTCTACGGGTGTCATCGTTTCCACAGGTTATATGTGGGCGTTGGTGCCTGAGGTCATCTCCTATGGTGAATGGAAGAGCGGCAAGCGCATCGCGGGCATCGTGAACGCCCTTACCGGTATCTTCTTCAAGGCTGGCATGACACTCGGCAGCGTGGTGGCTCCCGCCATCCTAGCCTATGTAGCCTACAACCCCGACGTCATCGACCAGACGCCCAAAGCTGAGGAAGGCATCCTCTGGCTCGTTTGCGTCATTCCCGCTGCCCTCCTTCTCCTTGCCATGTTCATCATCTCACGCTACGAGCTCACCGACGATGTCATCGACAAGATCAACCGCGAGATTGAGCAAAAGTCCAAAGAATAAAATCAACTTTAAAACCATATAAAACCATGCGTTACCTCTTTCCATCCGACTACATGGCCGACCCATCGGCCCACGTTTTTGGCGACCGCCTCTACATCTATCCCTCCCACGACCGTGAGAGCGGCATTCCCGAGAATGACAACGGCGACCACTTCGACATGAAGGACTACCACGTCCTCTGCCTCGACGATCCCGATCAGCCCGAAGCTACCGACCTCGGCAAGATTCTCGATGTCGAGGACATCCCCTGGGCAGGGCGGCAGCTGTGGGACAGCGACGTCGTCGAGAAGGACGGCCGTTACTACCTCATCTACAGCCTCAAGGACAAGAATGATGTTTTCCACCTCGGTGTAGCCATCGCCGAACGTCCCGAAGGACCCTTCATTCCCCTCCCTGACCCCATCCGCGGCAGCTACAGCATCGATCCCTGCGCTTTCAAGGATGATGACGGCGAGATCTACGTCTACTTTGGCGGCCTCTGGGGCGGACAGTTACAGCGCTACCGCGACAACAAAGCCCTCGAGAGCGCCATTCTGCCCGAAGGAGCTGAGCCCTCGCTGCCTGCTCGCGTTGTCCGCATGAGCGCCGACGTCACCCAGTTCGCCGAGGAGCCCCGTCCTGTGGTCATTGTTGACGACAATGGCAACCCCCTGCGTGCCGACGATCCACACCGCTTCTTCGAAGCCTCGTGGATGCACAAGCGTGACGGCATCTACTATTTCAGCTACTCTACGGGCGACAGCCACCTGCTCTGCTATGCCACCAGCACCTCGCCTTACGGTCCTTTCCGCTTCCGTGGCGAACTGCTGCAACCCGTCGTAGGCTGGACCACCCACCACAGCATTGCTCAGTGGCGTGACCGCTGGTTCCTCTTCCACCACGACAGCGTGCCCAGCGGCGGCCGCACCTGGCTCCGCAGCGTTAAGGTCGCAGAACTGGAATACGACACCGACGGCAGCCTTCACCTCAAAGCATAAGGTAGTTCGCTTGACAATCAAAAGAATGCGGGAGGGGTACACATGATGAAGTGTACCCCTCCCGCATCTTGTCAGCACATTCGCAGGGTGTGCTGCTCCTTATTTCTGGCGGATGAAGATATTGATGGGAGTGCCGGAGAAATTCCAGCGCTCGCGAATCTTATTCTCAAGGAAGCGGCGGTAGGGCTCCTTAATATACTGCGGCAGATTGGCGTAAAAGACAAAGCTGGGAATGCGGGTGTCGGGAAGCTGTGAGCAGTATTTGATCTTGATGTACTTACCCTTCATGGATGGTGGTGGGTAGGCTTCGATGAGGGGCAGCATCTCTTGGTTGAGCTTCGTGGTGCCCACACGTGCGCGGCGATGCTTGTCGACAGCTGCAGCAGTCTCCAAAACCTTGAAGATGCGCTGTTTGGTGAGCGCTGAGGCAAAGATGATGTCGAAGTCGGTGAAAGGAGCCATGCGCTCGCGTATGGTGTCCTCGAAATATTGTATGGCCGTATTGGACTTGTCCTCCACAAGATCCCATTTATTGACAACGACGACGAGCCCTTTCTGGTTGCGCTGGATGAGCGAGAAGATGTTGAGGTCCTGCGCCTCAATACCACGCGTTGCATCAAGCATGAGGATGCAGACGTCGGAATTTTCGATGGCACGTATGCTACGCATGACGCTATAGAACTCGAGATCTTCGCTGACCTTTGACTTGCGGCGTATGCCTGCGGTGTCGACAAGAAGGAAGTCGAAGCCGAACTTCTGGTAGTGGGTATAGATGCTGTCGCGTGTGGTACCGGCGATGTCGGTGACAATGTGGCGTTCCTCGCCGATGAAGGCGTTGGTGAGGCTGCTTTTTCCCACGTTGGGGCGTCCGACGACGGCGATGCGGGGCAAGTCGAGTTCCTCCACGATGTCATCTACCTTAGGCAGTTTCTCAAGGATGAGATCAAGGAGGTCGCCCGTGCCGCTGCCTGTGGCGGAGCTGATGCAGAAGGGGTCGCCGAGGCCAAGAGCGTAAAACTCTGCGGCCTGCCATTGCTGGTCGTTGTTGTCAGTCTTGTTGGCAACGAGGATGACGGGTTTGTCCGTGCGACGCAGGATGGCAGCCACGGCCTCGTCGAGGTCGGTGACACCCGTGTTGACGTCCACGAGGAAGAGGATGACGTCGGCTTCCTCGGTGGCGAGGGTGACCTGCTTGCGGATCTCTTCTTCGAAGATGTCATCCGAGTTGACAACCCATCCGCCAGTATCGACGACGGAGAACTCACGGCCCACCCACTCGCACTTGCCATATTGGCGGTCGCGTGTGGTGCCCGCCTCCTCGGAGACGATGGCATGGCGGGTCTTGGTCAGGCGGTTGAAGAGGGTGGACTTACCCACGTTGGGTCGTCCGACGATAGCGACTAACATAAAAAAAGGCAGACCCACCCCCTGCCCTCCCTGTGAGGGAGGGAGCGGTCACTTTTGCTAATGGTTATTTAATATTCATTTCTTGGGTGGTATCCACTCCCTCCCTCACAGGGAGGGCAGGGGGAGGGTCCATTATTCTAAATTATACCCGTACTGCCGCATGGCCTTATCCGAACTGCGCCAATCCTTATCGACCTTGACGAAGCACTGGAGGTAGATCTTCTTGCCGAAGAAGCGTTCGAGGTCACGGCGGGCTTCGGTGCTGACACGCTTGAGGGCTACGCCCTGATGCCCGATGATGATGCCTTTCTGCGACTCGCGCTCCACGTAGATGACGGCTTCGATGCGGATGATGTCATCGCTCTCCTTGAAACGCTCCACGACGACCTCCACAGAGTAAGGTATCTCTTTGTCGTAGTAGAGGAGTATCTTCTCGCGGATGATTTCGTTGACAAAAAAGCGCGCGGGCTTGTCCGTCAGAGCATCCTTGTCAAAATAGGCGGGCGATTCGGGTAGGAGTTCCTTGATGCGGTTAAGCACCTGGTCGACACCGAATTGATGGAGGGCAGATATAGGGTAGATCTCAGCTTTGGGCAGCACCTCGTGCCAGGCATCGACTTTCGCGGCAAGCGTCTGCTGGTCGCTGAGGTCTATCTTGTTGATAAGCACGAAGACAGGCACGTTGAGCTGCTGCACCTTATGCAGGAAGTCGGCGTTCTTGTCGGGCGTCTCGACCATATCGGTGACGTAGAGCAAGATGTCGGCATCGACAAGCGCGCTCTCCGAGAACTGCAGCATCTGCTCCTGTAGCTTATAGTTGGGCTTGAGCACGCCGGGCGTGTCGGTGAAGCAGATCTGCATCTCGGGTGTGTTGACAATGCCCATGATGCGGTGACGCGTAGTTTGTGCCTTGAAGGTGGCAATGGAGATGCGCTCGCCTACGAGGAGATTCATGAGCGTTGACTTGCCGACGTTGGGGTTGCCGACAATGTTGACGAATCCGGAGCGGTGCTTACTTTGAGTCATATCCCCATTTCATGTAGGCTGCGCCCCAAGTGAAGCCTGCGCCAAAGGAAGTGAAAATGAGGTTGTCGCCTTTGTGCAGCTGCTTCTCGTAGTCCCAGAGGGCGAGAGGCAGTGTGCCGCTGGAGGTGTTGCCGTAGCGCTGAATGTTGACCATGACCTTGTCCATGGGCATCTCCAGACGCTTGGCCACTGCCTCGATGATGCGGATATTGGCCTGATGGGGGATCACCCATGCGAGGTTGTCCTTGTTAAGGCCGTTGCGCTCGGCGATAAGAGCCACAGCGTCAGACATGTGGGTGACAGCGAACTTGAACACGGTGCGCCCCTCCTGATGTACGTAGTGCATACGATGCTCCAGCGTGAAATAAGAAGGAGGAGCCACAGAGCCGCCGGCCTGCTGCACGAGGAAGGGCAGTCCCTGGCCATCGGTACGGAGGTAGCTGTCCTTCCATCCGAGGTCCTCGGTGGTTCCTTCCACAAGTGTTGCAGCCGCTCCGTCGCCGAAGATAGCACACGTCTGGCGGTCGGTGTAGTCGAGGACGCTGGACATCTTGTCCGCGCCGATGACGACAACCTTCTTATAGCGCCCGCTCTCGATCATGCTCGCTGCTTGATCCATTGCATAGAGCCAGCCTGAACAGGCAGCGGAGAGCTCGAAGGCGTAGGCATTCGTCATGCCACACTTGCCGAGAACGATACTGGCAGTGGAGGGGAAGTGATAGTCCGGGGTGGAGGTGGCACAGATAACGGCATCTATGCTGAGGGGATCGGTGTCGGTCTTCTCCAGCAACTGCTTGACAGCTTTGCGCGCCATATAGCTGGTGCCGAGTCCTTCCTCGTTGAGCACGCGACGCTCCTTGACACCGATGCGCGTCATGATCCACTCGTCAGAAGTGTCAACCATACGGCTGAGTTCTTCATTGGTGAGGATATAATCAGGTACGTAGCCACCGACGCCCGTGATGATAGCATGTATTTTTTCCATACGATTGATATGAACGTATTAACAGATTAACATATTAACAAAATTAGCAGATGGCCTTGTGGCTGCCTGTTAATCTGTTAATTTGTTAATCTGTTAATCAGCTAATCAGAGATAACTTACGCTTCTTCCTTCTCGATAGCGACCTTACCACGGTAGTAACCGCAGGCGGGACATACGGTGTGGTAGATGTGGAATTCACCGCAGTTGGGGCAAACAGCCAGTGCGGGAGCTACAGCCTTGTCGTGGGTACGGCGCTTAAGCGTACGTGTCTTGGATTGTCTTCTTTTAGGATGTGCCATTTTTCTATATGTTTAAAGTTTGATATTTGACGTTTAATGATTCATGCTCAGGACTTATCGAGCAATGCTTTTAGAGCATCCCATCGCGTGTCAGCGGGTGCGTCTTGCGGCGCGTCGGCCCGGAAGAGGTCATTGATGTCATCGCGGCACTCGCCGTCGGGATGAACATGGTAGATGGGAATGGCCAATGCGATGATCTCGTAGAGGTTCCATGCCACATCGATGTCCCCCGTTTCTGCCGGCACCGTGATGATGTCGCCATCGTCCTCAAACTGGTCGCCCAGTCGCGCCTTGATGACAGCTTCGGTGTCGATAGGTTGCGTCATGGGCTCCAGACAGCGGTCGCAAGGGATGCTGATATCCCCCTTGACACGGAACAGCAGCTCGTAGGCTCCCGACTTTCTGTTCACCCGCAGCGTTGCGTCGAGGCTTCCGTGCTTGATTTCCTGCTCGTCAAGGCCGCAGAAGAAATCATCATCGAGGTGCCACGAGCGGCTCTCACCGGCGTCGGGCAAATCTCTCAGATTGATCTTAAAACGGCCTGATGTGTCCATACGGGCTGCAAAGGTAGGGCTTTTTTTTCGTGTGACAAAGGATTTCGGCTAATTTTTCTTCAATTCGATGCGGAAAGTGGTCCCTTTGCCTATTTCGGAGGCCTTTACGAAGATATGACCGCCATGATATTCCTCTACAATGCGCTTTGCCAATGACAAGCCGAGCCCCCATCCACGCTTCTTCGTCGTGAAGCCCGGCTGGAAGACATTCTTGAAGTTGCCCTTCTGTATGCCCTTGCCTGTGTCTGCCACTTCAACGACCACGCGCTGGCCTTCCTCGAAGGCGTGAATGTCGATGGTGCCGTGACCGTCCATGGCATCGACGGCGTTCTTGCAGAGGTTCTCCACGACCCATTCGAAGAGCTGTGACGAAAGGTTGACATAGAGAGGCTGCTCAGGCATGTGCGCCGTGATGGTGACACGCTCACTGGTTCGGCGGCTGATGTAATCCACGACGTGATTGATGATTTCGTTGAGGTTCTCGGACTTAGGCTCCGGCAGAGAGCCTATCTTGGAGAAGCGTTCGGCAATCATCTGCAGACGTTTTACGTCCTTGTCCATCTCTGGCAACAGTTTGTCGTCAGGATAAGTCTCGCGCAGCACCTGTGTCCACGCCATGAGCGATGAGATGGGCGTACCCAACTGATGAGCCGTCTCCTTGGAGAGGCCTACCCACACCTTGTTCTGCTCTGCGCGCTTGCTGCTCAACAGGGCAAAGACAGCCACGACGACGAAAACCAGCACAATGCCCAACTGGATATAGGGGTAGCGCGCCAGACGCTTGAGCATGATGCTCTCGTCGTAGCAGATCTCCATGAACTCGTCATCGTCGAGGCTGATGCGAATGAGGTAGCCTTGTGCTTTCATCTCCTCTGCCATGCGCTTGACGATGAGCTCCACCTCCTCCGGCGACTGTGCGCGCACGTCGAGGTTGCGGTAGGTCTGCACGCTGCCATCGGCATTGAGCACGATGACGGGTATGGTGTGGTTGCCGTTGATGACCTTGAGCACGAGGGCCAGGTCGGTCTGCTCGTCAGCCTGTTCCAACGACCGCATGGCTTCTGCCCACACCTCCATCTTACGTTGCTCTTCCTGAGCCAAATCGTTGACGAGGAAATGCGACCAGATAAGCGAGAGTGCGCAGATGACGATGGCGGCACACATCAGCAGGATTTTCACCTGCTTCATTCTATCTGTCCAAGGCATAAAAATGTCTTTTTTCTTAAAGAAACGAAATAGAGTGCCATTTTAGTATGCTGATTGGGAAAAAAATTGTAATTTTGCGGCGATGAAACGCTATTTATCACACCTTATATATATATATGTACTCGCGGGCGTGTCCTTTTCGATACTCTTAGCGGGTTGTAAGAAAGAGGAAGAAACGTGGGATCGCCCCACGAAAACCCTCAACCGCACCCTCATTTTCTATATGGCTGGCGAGAATTCGCTCGCGAGATTCATCGAGGAGGATTCCACCGAGATTGCCAACGGCTTAGCCTTGCTGCCTGAGGATTGCCGTGTTGTCATGTATATCGACGACACCGAATCCAGCCGCCTATGCGTAGGTATGCGCGACCATCCCGTGGAGATGGTGAAGCTCTACGACCGTAATATATGCTCCACGGACAGCGCCGACATGGAGACCGTGTTCAACGAGATCTTCAAACGCTACCCGGCAAAGAGCTACGGACTTGTGCTCTGGAGTCACGCTTCGGGATGGGTCTTCAATAACAGTCAATCCTCACAGGCTCCACGCCGCACCTTCGGCGTCGACAACGGCCAGCGCAGAGCATCGAACATAGGCCGCCAAATGGAGCTGACCACGCTAGCCAATGTGCTCGCCCGTCACCCGCATCTCGACTTTATCTTCAGCGACGCCTGCTTCATGCAATGTATCGAAGTGGCCTACGAGCTACGCGAAGTAACCGATTGGGTGTTAGGCTCTCCTGCAGAGATTCCTGGCGACGGAGCTCCTTACCAAGACCTCATGGCCGCCTTGGGCTCGCAGGATGTGCAGCCCGACCGCATCCTCCAACCATACTATGATTACTATGAAACAGGCCCAGGGCATTATGATTCCCTAACGGGCAGAGGCTATTATGGAGCTATTCTCTCGGCTGTGAAGACCTCGGAACTGCTGAACTTGGCTGACGCCACACGTCCGCTGGTACAACGACTGTTCGCCAACCGCCTGCTGCTGGATTGCTCCACTGTGCAGCGCTACTGTCCAGTGGACAACGATGAATATTTCACCGAGTACTACGACATGGCAGACATCTTCCGCCAGCATTTGTCGGAAGCCGAATTTCAGCAGTGGTGGACAGTGTTCAAGCGCGCCGTGCCTTACCGATATATTGCGTCGAGATGGACAACGCAGTATTCCCACTATCCCCAGCGCGTGAAGGAGCCTGAGCTGAGCGCAGGTGTGTCGATGTTCGTGCCGAGGGCATTCTACGACGGGCTCGGATGGATGAATAAATACCACTCATTGCAATGGTACAAGGCAGTGGGTATGAACACAACAGGATGGTAGCTTATGGCAGTAGTCAACACACAATACAAGCCCAACTTCACCCCACAGGAGCGCGAGGAATGTTTCAAGTGGTTCGAGCGCCACATGGACGAGTTGCCGCAGACGATGCAGTCCATCCGCTCCCTGCGCATCATGAACCTCCCGCGAACTGTGCGCCGCATGATCGATGTCCTGCGCAAGCGCATGACCGATGACCACACCTTCAGCGGCGAGTTCTCCATCCTGCTGCTCATTCGGCAGGCACTGATTGCGGAGGGTAGTGTGAAGGAGGATTAGGCGCAAACATTCAGAAAATCTTTAAAATAAACAATAGCATACTATGTTGTTCAGCAAACAGATTTATATCGATCGCCGCGACGTTCTGCGTTGCAGCATCAACAGCGGGATCATCATACTCTTTGGCAACAACGAGTCACCCGTGAACTATCCGTCCAACGGCTACAAATTCCGTCAGGACAGCACCTTCCTCTACTATTACGGTCTTCAACGCGACGGCCTCGTGGGTGTCATCGATGCCGACTCGGGCGAAGAATGGCTCATCGGCGATGACATCGACATCGAGGACATCGTGTGGTTCGGTTCCGTGGACAGCGTTGCCGATATGGCTGCACTTGCCGGCGTGCAGAAGAGTGCGCCCATGAGCCGCCTCGAGAGCCTCGTGCGCGATGCACAGGACGGTGGGCGCGAGATTCACTTCCTGCCACCCTACCGCCACGACCACATGATCCAACTCATGGATCTCACGGGAATACATCCACGCGACCAGCGTGCCCGTGCATCCCTGAAGCTCATACAAGCTGTCGTAAGCCAGCGCATTGTCAAAAGTGCCGATGAAATCGCAGAAATTGAGCGCGCATGTGCCATCGGCTATGAGATGCACACGACTGCGATGCGGATGTGCCGACCGGGTGTCACCGAGCAGGAGATAGCTGGACGCATCAGCGGCATAGCTTCCTCGCGTGGTTGTATCGTCAGCTTCCCTTCCATCCTCTCCATGCACGGCGAGATCATGCACGGCTATCCCTCGCCGAATCCGTTGGAAGCCGGACGCCTGATGCTCTGCGACTGCGGCGCCGAGACCAACGAGAACTACTGCTCCGACCATACGCGTACCACGCCCATCAGCGGACGCTTCACCTCGCGTCAGCGCGACATCTATCAAATTGTCGTCGATGCCCATGATCGCGCCTACGAGATGGCACGTCCGGATGTGAAATGGTGGGATGTCCATTTCGAAGCAGCCCGTGTCATCACCGAGGGCTTGAAGGCCCTGGGTCTCATGAAAGGCAACACCGACGATGCCCTGGCAGTCGGCGCCCATGCCATGTTCTTCCCCCATGGCCTCGGCCACGCCATGGGCATGGATGTTCACGACATGGAAGGCCTCGGCCAGATCTATGTCGGTTTCGACGACGAAGTGCAGCCTCGCCTCGATCAGTTCGGCACCAACTGCCTGCGCTTCGGGCGACGCCTGCAGGAAGGCTATGTCATGACGGACGAGCCCGGCATCTACTTCATCCCCGCACTCATCGACGAGTGGCGCGCCACGGGCCACTGCAAGGACTTCCTCAACTTCGACGCCATTGAGACATACAAGGACTTCGGAGGCATACGCATCGAGGACGACCTGCTCATCACTGCCGACGGTGCCCGTTACCTCGGCGAGCAGCGCATCCCCTATCATGTCGATGAATTGGAAGAATTCCTCGCTGCGCGTCTCCCATGAAGACTCTCCCCCCGCCCTCCCTGAGGGAGGAGTAGTCACCTGACAAGACCTGCATTTGTTGTTCAGAAAGCTATAATTATTCATCATTTTAAATTTATACTTATGTTAAAGAAACTATTTGCAAAAGTTACCGCTCCCTCCCTCATAGGGAGGGCGGGGGGAGAGTCCGCTCTCATTATTCTGTTAGCAGCCCTCGTGGCCATGCCTACCTTCGCAGACGAGAAGAAGGAAGAAGAGAAGGACAACAACAAGCCCGTCTTCACCATCGTGAAGCAGCTGCCCATTACCAGCATCAAGAACCAGAACCGCAGCGGCACATGCTGGGCATACAGCACGCTCAGCTTCTTTGAGAGCGAGATCCTGAAAAAGACGGGCAAGACCTACGACCTCGCAGAGATGTTCATCTGCAACCACGACTATATGGAACGCGCCGAACTCACCGTCCGTATGCACGGCGACAGCCAGTTCGCCCAAGGCGGCAGCGCAGGTGATGTGCTGCTGACCATCAAGAACCACGGCATCTGCCCCGAGGACGCTATGGCCAAACCAGGCACCATGATTGGCGACACGCTGGCCAACTTCAACGAGTTCTTCTCCGTCATGGAACCCTACGTCGATGCCATCGCCAAGAACAAGGCTAAGACCATCTCCTCGCAGTGGAAGAGCGGCCTCCAGGGCATCATCGACGCCTACATCGGCAAAGTTCCCGAAAAATTCACCTACGAAGGCAAGGAATACACGCCGAAGACCTTTGCCGCCAGCCTCGGCCTCGACTGGAACGACTACGTGAGCATCACCTCCTACACCCACCACCCCTTCTACACCAGCTTCGCCGTAGAGGTGCAGGACAACTGGCGATGGGATCACAGCTACAACGTGCCAATGGATGAGATGATGCGCATCATCGACAACGCCCTCGACAACGGCTACACCATAGCATGGGGCGGCGATGTCAGCGACGAAGGCTTCACGCGTCAGGGCCTCGGCATCCTCTACGACCTCAAGTCAGGCGGTGAGAGCCTCACGGGCAGCGACCAGGCCAAATGGCTGAAGCTGAAACCCGCCGAGCGCAAGAGCATGGCCGAAGAGTTAGGTGTCAACGCCCCCGAGGCTAAGCCTTCGCAGGAGCAACGCCAAAAGGATTTTGACAACTGGGAGCTCACCGACGACCACGGTATGCACATCTACGGTCTGGCTAAGGATCAGAATGGACGCGAGTACTACCTCGTCAAGAACTCATGGGGTGTCACGGGCGAGTATCAGGGCATCTGGTATATGACCAAGGCCTTCATCGCTGCACGCACCATGGACTTCCTCATCAACAAGAACGCCATCCCCGCCGACATCCGTAAGAAGCTCGGCATCTAATCAGCCATACTTAGGCCACACCTATAAGCCCCCTTCTATTTAGAGGCATTGATCAGCAATCGCACGGTCAATGCCTCTTTTTAATCTCACAATAGTACTTTACTTCAATGCATCAATCAATTCTTCTATAGAACAGACAGATTCCACTTATTCTTTCTTTGGCACGCGTTTTAAAACTCTCACATTTCTGGCGCGTTGAATAATTGCATTGTGCTATTATTTGTTTACCAATAAGATTCGATCGGGCACCTTCGCTAAGGTTTCATTTCGACTCACTCAGAGCCGTATTCTTGCCCTTTCGGGGACAAAGTTAGTGATTATTTCGGTATCAGATGCAGAAAGTGAAGGAAAAAATATTTTTTGTTCGAAAAAGATTACAGACTACATGGGAGGTTTACAATCACTATGCGCACACATACGCGCGCGTACGCGAAAAGCCTAAAAAATCTCGTCACTTCGTCACCGATTGGCTTATCTGTCTGTTATACAGTGGCGTATAGCGTGATTTTTGGTGTGACAGAGCGTGACGAGGTGACGAAATCGAGGAAAACATACTGAAATCAGGAAGAAAATAGGTTTAAACAGGACTCCAGTTGCGGATATATGATTGCATTTCAGAACTTAAATCCAACATAAATCTAAACCTAAATCATGAAGTTTCGGTATTAAAAAACAAAAAAGCTTATCCTATTGCCAGTAGCTTTGTTTTTTGTGTTTTTTTCTCTCTAACTTAAGCACTAAAGATTTAAGGTTTGATTTTTGTGAGATTTAAGTTCCCGCCCAAAAAACATAGTAACTTGAGGAACATGATGAGGTGTTTTGCGATGAATATGGCTGTTTTTAGTCATTTTGAATGTTAATATCATTTAAATTCAGTCTAAAAATGAGCCGTTTTGTCACCAAATCACACTTTGTCACAGGCTCCGTCACGACATAGCTATCTGTTTATCAGCTGTATATCATACGGTGTGACGATGTGACGACATTTTGATGGCTCTCGCGTGCGCGCGTGTATGCGCGATGGATGTCATTGCGCAGCGTGCCCGCTGTTATGCACAACTTTCCCTTGTCTACGTATATTCGACTGCTCATTACGTCCATTCATAACTGCTGACACGTTCATACGTTTTGGCCAACACGTACAGACGAATGGACTGTTCGACACGTGTCAAACAGTCCGGGAGTTTTTGGATGAAAAAAAACAAGAAATAGAAAGAGAGGAAAAGAAAAGGAAAAAACGCGCGCGGAGAAAAGAGACGACGGGGGACTGGTGAAGGACATGGACGACAGCCAGAAGTTGGAGCTGGTGACGATGCTTATTGACAGTGTTAAGCCTAAGGTGGCCGAGGCCATGACCATGGAGGAGATGCTTGAAGGCTACCCACACAAGCGCTATACCAAGGCAGAATTCAATGCCATGCTCGACGAGGCCGAGGCAGAGATAGCAGCAGGTATCGGCATCGACGATGACGACCTCTGGAAAGAAGATGAGGAGGAATTCGAGAGAGAACTGGCAGAGGAACGGAGACTTCAACTGGAAACGGCATGAAAGTGAAATGGACTTAACTAGCCAGAAGACAACGTGACGAAGTGGCTAACTACATCCGCCGCTTGCTTGGTGCCAGGCGCAAATACAAATTCAAACAGGAGGTGCGCGAGACAACAAACCTTTTGAAGCGCAGCCCTGGCATCGGTAAGATCGACCCGCTCTTCGAAGACCGCCCGCAAGCCTACCGCAGCGTTATCATCAATGGGCTGAACAAACTGGTATATCGCATTGATGGCGACATCATCTACATTGTCGGCTTCTGGGACACACGCATGGACGACGAGAATCAGGCTGCACAAGTAAAGTAACCAAAGATACGGAGTGGCTAAGGAGTGGGTTGGGAAAATTCGCAACCGCAGTAGCGCTGATTGTAGAAGGCGTATTCGCGGAGGAGTTGGTTGCGGCGTTCTTGCAGACCTCCCTTGCGCCAGTTGCGCGCCCAGAAATGGGAGCCGGGGACGGCAACTTCGGCGGCGAGACCTGCACGTTCGATCTGGTCGAGGCGCTTCCAGCGGGAAGAGGCGAGGGTGGTGGTGAAGGTGTTGATGCCCAGCTCCACAGCCTTGCGTGCTGCCGCGGTGAGGCGCAGGCGGAAGCAGAGCTCGCAGCGTGCCCCACGCTCAGGTTCACCTTCGAGGCCGCAGACGGCGGTGCGCCAGCCGTCATGATCCCAGTCGTCGTCGATCCACGTGATGCCTAAGCTCTCGGCGTGCCGTTTGCTCTCCGCCTTGCGGATCTCATATTCCTCACGAGGGTAGATGTTGGGGTTATAGTAGTAGATTGTGGGTGCATAGTCGTTGGCCAGCAGCCACTCGACGATGGCGCTGGAACATGGGGCGCAGCAGGCATGAAGGAGAAGTGGGGTCAAGGGGGAGGGAAATGAAGAGTGAGGATTTAGCGCTTGGCGAAGTCGAAGGTGTCTTGGATCTTGCCTGTGAGGAGGTTGTGGACGGTGATGTGGAGACGTTTGTCACGTACCTCACCTTCGATGACGGTGGGGAACAGCTTCTTGTCTTTGTGGCCACCTTCCTCGCCCATCTCCGGTCCACCGCCAACAATCTGTGCCCAGGGACGATCCTCGGTGGGCGCGTCGTAGCGGTATCGGTGCTGATGGGCGGTGATGACGAGCTGGCAGTGGGCTTTCTTCAGAAGGGGTGCCCACAACTTGGCACATGTGCGCTGCCACATGGCGAAGTCTGTGCTGTATCGCGAGTCTTTGTCGTCGGGCGTAATGTCACCTGGGTTGTGCTTGGGGTTGTCGTCGAAGAGGGGTATATGGCAGAAGGCGATGAGGAAGGGCGCGTTGGCGATGGGCTTCTGTTTGAGCGCATCGTGCAACCATTCCGTCTGTGCCTCGCGATAGGCCTTGCTGTTGAAGAGGCCTGCAAATTTGGGGTTAGTGTCGAGCTTATCCTCGGCGGTGTCGAGACCAATCATGGCGATGTCGCCCATGCGCACGGCGAAGTTGCGTCCGAGATCCCAGTCGCGCGACTGCCGTTCCTCGGGCTGGCGGTACATCCACACGCGTTCGAGGTGTCGGTTGGCCATGCCGCGCAGGTCGTGGTTGCCCGGGCAGAGGAGATAAGGAATCTCGGCAGCGTAGTCGCGGCGCTCGATGTCGGGCGTGAGGAAGATGCGCTGCTGCGCCTCGATGGTCTCCTCGGAATTGCTTGCGTCGCCGTTCCAGATGACGCAGGAGGGTGAGATTTTGGCAATTCTATCGATGGCGCGACCGAACGGCTCCCATTTGACGTGGGTGTCGTTGATGACGCAGAAATGGGAGCGGGCGCCCTTGCCGGCGGTGGTGAACTTATAGATGTGCCTGTCCGTTTCCGTGCCCAGCACCTTCATGCTGTAGCCGCCCTTGTATTCGATGCGGTCGGCGCCGATGCGGTAGTAGTAGGTGGTGGCGGGCTTGAGACCCGTGATGCGCACTTGAATCACGCGGTCGCTGATCTCGGTGGTGCGATAGCCGCCGCACTTGATGGTTTGGCCGTCGCTAAGGTTAGCGCGGCGTCCGATGGTGACGAAGCCGTTGGCCATGGCGCTAACAGCGAAAGCGATGCCGACGGAGGTCTCCGCATAGTTCTGTAGCATGGGTGCGGAGGCGATGAGGGGGATGTCTGCGGTGGAATCCTCGGGAGAACCCTCGGGAACTGTAGCGGGGGTAGAAGCCTCAGGGTTAATGACATTGGCGGCGTCGGCGATGCTGCTGACGCTGACGGCTACGGGCAGGAGGGCTGCCGTCTTGATGAATTCTCTGCGTTTCATAAGGTCTCGTTGTTAAAGGCACTGCAAAGATAGGCCTTTTCTGACGATGGATGGCACGATGGGGCGTTAATTTTCCTTAATACCACTTCCCTTTTATGCTGTAACCTCGTTCGCCAAGCGCTTGATGCCCATTGTCATGAGGGTGATGGTGGTGACAGCGATGGCTGTGAGCTGAGGGGCTGACGGCAACATCTCCGGCAGGCGGTGGAGGAAGAGCATGGCTTGTACGAGCAGGCTGTCGTAGTCGTAGGAAAGGGTGCCCACGACGATGTGGGCCATGAGGCTCTGTAGGAGATCCCATGTGCGCGTGAAGAAACCGAGGTAGAGCAGCAGGGCAACGACGCCCACGGCGGCGATGATGTTCAGCCAGAGGGAATAGCGATGGAGGGCGAAGGCTGCGGAGCGGGCGGGCAGGGCGCTGATCACGCGTTCCGTGAAGCCGTCGTCGGCGATGGGCTGGCGTGCTTCGGCAAAGAAGGCTTCGAGCAGCTGCTCCTCGTTCTTCTCCAAACGCTCTTCGCTCAAGGCTGATTTATGATGATGTATCTTATCCATTATATCCATTTTTACGTAGGTAGTTAGCTAAGTTCTTCTTGCCACGCAGGAGGTGGCTTTTAACGGTGTTCGGAGGCAGGCCTGTGATGTCGGCTATCTCCTTGATGCTCTGTCCCTCGATGCACTGTAGGACGACACATGTGCGCTCCGTTTCAGAGAGGGTTGCGAGAGCCAGGTCGAGGTCGTGGTGAAGGCTGAAGGTCTCGGACTCTCCGGCTTGCTCCTCAAAGGGGTTGGCTGCTGACTCGGAATAATTCTCCACATCAGCATTGGAATGGCTCTCGTTCTCTTGCACGTGGGGGAGGGGCTGGGGCGCGTTCTTGTTTTTGCGTTGATCATCCAGAAACGCGCGGTAGGCTATTCGGAGCAGCCAAGTCTCGAAGCCAGAGAGTTGGCGGAAAGAACTGAGATGCTGCCAGGCGCGGATGAAGGTTTCCTGTGCAAGGTCGTCGGCCAGCATATCGTCACCGCCCGTCAAACGGCGCAGGAAGCGACGCACGGCTTCCTGGTGAGCCTGGACCAGCTGTCCGAAAGCCCGCTCGCTGCCGAAGGTCACTACCTGCGCGATGAGTGCGATGTCTGAGAGCGCTGCCATGAGCTATTTCTCGTAGTTGCCGTCGGACGTGATGTCCGTTGTCGTTGTCGTGGTGGTGTTCGTCGTGGTGTTGCCGCCATTGTTGCCCTTACCTTTCGTGGTGGTGGCGATGATGAGCTTGGCGACGCCGACGCACATGACGAGTGCTCCGATACCCCAGAAGTCTTCGAAACCTACGCTGAGGAAGAGAGCGATGAGTCCCACACCGACGCAAGCGTACATGATACCGCTTTTCCACATTTCCTGATTCTCGTCGCTGAGGCCGCGCGGTGAGCTCGTGAGGGGTGCTGCGGTCTGCGGCTGAGCGGATTGTGCGCCTTGGGCAGCAGCAGCCTGTCCGCCTGACAATGCCTCACCCGTGGATGTCGTCTGGGCGATAGGCTGTGCTACGCGGTTCTTCCTGCCGTTGCGGATGATGAGCCAGATGACGAGGGCGATGAGCCATAGCGGTGCGGTGAAGATGGCGAAGAGCAGCAGCACGACGAAGATGGCGATGAAGATGCCCAAGATGCCTACGAGAATACCAAAGATGCCGCCCAAGATGCCCATGCCGCCACCGAAGAGGCCAGGCCATTCGAAATTGAAGTTACGGGAGAATTCTTCAGCAATCTCGTCGACGTCGTCGTCAGAGAGCAGGACGGTGTCGGCATCTTCGCCTTCGTAGAAGAAGGTAGTGTCTTCAGAAAGAGATTCCAATGAGTCGCCCAAGCGCTCCATCTCATCGCCCATTTTCTCGAGCTCCTTGCCGAGGCTGTCTACTTTCGAGGGGTTGGTGATGGCTGTGAGTGCGAGCTGTGCGGCTTTGGTTCCCATCTGCGCGCCGTGTTTGGCCATCTCCTTGGCTACGTCCTTTTCCTTGTTCGTAATGGGACGTCCCTTGACTTTACCGTCTTTTGAGTAGACAACGGTCTTGTGAGTGGTCGTGGAGTCTGTGGTTTCTTCTGCCAGCATGGTGGAGAAGGGGAGAGCGGTCAGCATCAAAGCTGCCAACGCTGTTGTGAGAAATCTTGTTGTTTTCATTGTTATGAATTGTTTTAGTTGTTGCTGTTTCTATCCGTTAGACGGCAGTTGAAAGAAAAAAGTTGCAGTTGCCCGCAACTTTTTATAGTTTAACTCTTGTTAACGGTTATGGAGCTCATGGGTTAAGGTCTTGTAGACTTTGCGAACAATCGTTCCGAGCCACGTATAACGTATGCCCCAGTCAGTAAGCGCCTCGCGCAGAGCCTCCTCGATGTGTGGATTGACAACGGGCTGCTGGCGTGTCAGCGTGATGACACCTTCGTAGGGCTGACGGTCGTAGTCGTAGTGCTGCAGCAGACGCGTACACCAGGCGGGCAGTTTGCCGTAGTGAGTGCCGCTAGTGAGGCCGATATTGCGGACGAGTGTCTGAGAGGGATAGAGACAGAGACCATCAGCACGACGGATGGCAATGCTCCAGCAGATGTCCCACGGGATAGGCTGACGGTTGAGATCTTTCAGACAGGTGAACACGCCGCCGTACTCGATAGCCTCCAACAATGCGGGCGTCACACCCTCAAGCGCTTCTGCACGCGAAGCAAAGTGGCGGAAATGCTGCTGCCAGCGTTCGCGCCACGTTCCCCAGCCCCAGCCGGCCATGAATGGAGTGAAATAGGAAGAAGATTGTGGGGAGGGAATAGCATGTTTTGAGCAGGCATCCGCTTTGCAAGGATCCAGTCTCGTGAATCCGCTCACGTGCATGACCTGTTTGTCATCGCGATAGAGACGGAAGGCATCGTTCATGAATTGCAGGAAATGAGGGGCGGTGACGATGTCGTCCTCGAGGACGATGACGGTGTCGTGATGGCTGAAGACCTCACCGATACCCTCAATGATGTTGCGCTCGAGGTAGAAGTTCACCGGACGCTCCACAATGGTCATACTATTAAATGTACGTGTGCGCGTGACTTCTGCCTCCACTTGATGCAACAACGCCCTCACCTCACGCACAGCCGCCCATGAAGCCTCGTCCCGCCCCCCGTCGGAGAAAACGTAGAGGTCTGTTTGCGCGGCCAGCGTGTTGTTCATCAGCGCACGCAGCGTCTGCTGTGTGTTGTCTGCGCGGTTATAGACAAATAATGCTACAGGTGATGCCATTTTCGCGACAAAGATAGTGCAAAACGGATGAAACGCCAAAGGAAAACATATTTTTCTTTGTCCTCTTGCGCATTTTCATGCCTCAAAATTTGGTAGTTCGCCCAACTTGCACTACCTTTGCACCCGCTTTTGAAGCCCAGATGGCGGAATCGGTAGACGCGCTGGTCTCAAACACCAGTGGGGCAACCCGTGCCGGTTCGACCCCGGCTCTGGGTACAGGCAAGGCGGAGGCTTCTTCTGAAGCTTCCGCTTTTTCACTTTTGCTAACATCATTCATCTTCATAAACAATGAAAAAGAACCTCGAAACGCTCTGCATCCACGGCGGCTGGAAACCCACCAAGGGCGAGCCGCAGCAGCTTCCCATCGTACAAAGTACCACTTTCCGCTACGAGACCAGCGAACAGATGGCTCGTCTCTTCGACCTCGAGGAAGAAGGCTATTTCTATACGCGTCTGGCTAACCCCACCAATGATGCCGTGGCCGCCAAGATCAATGCCCTCGAAGGAGGTGTCGGCTGTCTGCTGACATCATCGGGACAGGCAGCCAGCTTCTATGCTGTCTTCAATATCTGTCAGGCTGGCGACCACTTCATTACCTCTAATAATATCTATGGTGGTACCTACAACCTCTTCGGTGTCACGATGAAGAAGCTCGGCATCGAGTGTACCTTTGTTGACCCCGACTGGGACGATGAACGCATCCACGCCGCCTTCCGTCCGAACACTAAATGTTTCTTTGGCGAGACCATCAGCAACCCAGGTGGAAATGTCTTCGACATCGAGCGCTTCGCAAATATCGCCCATGCTCACGGTGTGCCCCTCATCGTGGACAACACCTTTGCCACGCCTATCAACTGCCGTCCCTTCGAATGGGGCTGCGATATCGTCACACACTCTACGACGAAATATATGGACGGTCATGCCACGCAGGTCGGCGGTTCCATCATCGACAGCGGCAACTTCGACTGGGAGGCGCACGCAGACAAGTTCCCCGGTCTGACCACCCCTGACGAGAGCTACCACGGTCTCACCTACACCAAGGCTTTCGGCAAGAAAGCATACGTCACGAAGCTCGTCAGCCAGCTCATGCGTGACCTCGGCTCCATACCCTCGCCGCAGAACTGCTTCCTGCTGAACCTCGGACTGGAGACGCTGCACCTGCGTATGCCCCGCCACTGCGAGAACGCTCAGCGCGTGGCTGAGTGGTTAGAGAAGAATCCTCGCGTGGCGTGGGTCAACTATTGTGGCTTGCCCTCCAACAAGTATTACGCCTTGGCACAGAAGTACTTGCCAAACGGCTCCTGCGGTGTCATCGCCTTCGGCCTCAAGGGCACACGCGACGATGCTATCCGCTTCATGGACAACCTGGATTTCGTGAGCATCGTGACTCATGTGGCCGACGCCCGCACCTGTGTGCTCCATCCCGCCAGCCACACCCACCGCCAACTCTCCGACGAGCAGTTGCTTGAAGCCGGCGTAGCTCCTGACCTCATCCGCCTCAGCGTGGGCCTCGAGAATGTCGATGACATCATTGCCGACCTACAGCAGGCGATGGAAAGACCCCTCTAAATCTCCCCGTTAGGGGAGACTTGAGATGAGAACCCCAATTATCAATAATTCAATATTTTAATTATCAATATTTCAATGTTCATCACTCCTGACATCAAATACATCGGCGTCGACGACGCTGACCAGCACCTCTTCGAAAGCCAGTACCACACACCCGAAGGTATGTGCTACAACTCTTACGTGATTCTCGATGAGAAGGTTGCCATCATGGACACCAGCGATAGCCGCACACTCGACCAATGGTTTGATAACCTCGCTGCAGCTCTCGGCGACCGTCAGCCTGACTACCTCATCGTTCACCACCTCGAACCCGACCATGCCAGCGGCATCGCCGAGGTCTGCGCCAAATATCCCAACCTGCAGATCGTCTGCTCAGCCAAAGCCAAGCAGATGATGCCACAGTATTGGCCCCACCCAACCTCCCCCAAGGGGGAGGAGCGTGTGATCGCCGTTAAAGAGGGTGACACGCTCTCGTTGGGTCGTCACACGTTGCATTTTATCATGGCTCCCATGGTACACTGGCCAGAGGTTATGGTGACCTACGACGATGTAGACCGTGTGCTCTTCTCAGCCGATGGATTCGGCAAATTTGGTGTCTACGATGCTGACGCGGACGACTGGGCTTGCGAGGCTCGTCGCTACTATTTCAACATCTGCGGAAAGTACGGCACACCTGTCTCTACGCTGCTGAAGAAAGCTGCCGCGTTGGATATTCAAAAGATATTGCCACTGCACGGCCCCGTGCTCGAGGGTGAAAAGATGGCTGAGGCTTTGCGCTTGTACACCATCTGGAGTGCCTACGACGTGGAGACCGAAGGCGTGTTCGTGGCTCATGCCAGCATCCATGGCAATACCGCTGCTGCCGCTGAGCGCCTCGTGGAAATCCTGAAAGCCAAAGGTTGTCCGAAGGTCGCCGTCAGCGATCTCTGTCGCGACGACTTGGGCGAAGCCATCGAGGATGCTTTTCGCTATGGCAAGATGATCTGCATGGCCAGCAGCTACGATGCCGGTGTATTCCCTCCCATGTACGATTTCCTGCACCACCTCGACATCAAAGCCTACCAGCGTCGCCGTGTCGGCCTTGTTGAGAACGGTTCCTGGGCGCCCAGTGCTGCCAAAACGATGCGTCCAATGCTCGAAGGCATGAAGCAAGTCGAGGTTGTCGAGCCCGTCGTCACCCTTCGTGGTTGCATGAAGGACACCGACATCCCTCAGCTCGAAGCCCTTGCCGATGCAATCCTCGCATAAGTCATTGCGTTCTAACACCTAAATTCACACGTCCACTTGCATAAAAAAACTGCGAGTGGACGTGTGAGTTTTAACGATGAGTTTTTTATAGGTGAGTATAGAGAAAACGCGGACGATCGAACTGGTCGTTGAGGATGCGAACGTCCTCATAACCAGCGTCGCAGAATAGGTGACGGGTGTCATCGGCGAGTGCCGTGTTGAGCTCCATGAGGATATGACCGTCAGAAGTGAGTACGCTGCGTCCGACGCAAGCGATGGCACGATAGAAGAGAAGCGGATCGTCGTCGGGGACAAAGAGCGCGAGCGAAGGTTCATGCTCGAGGACAGTAGGCGACATCGAGGCTGCTTCGGAGGTGCGGACGTAGGGAGGATTGGCGGTGATGAGGTGGAAGGGGGCTGTATCTGAGCAGGGAAAACACTTTGCACACTCATCTATAAACACTGAGAGCGCTTTCGGGAAGGAGGGAGCGAGGATGTCTTGCTGAAAGAAGGCAATATTTTTTGCGCCGAGGGTGGAGGCGTTCTCGCGGGCGATGGCGAGCGCATTGGCACTGATGTCGACAGCGGTAACCAAAGCGTTGGGAACGGCGCAAGCAAGGGAGATAGCGATACAACCTGATCCCGTACAAAGATCTAATATTCTTGGGCTTGGATACTGCTTGACAAGGGGCAGGGCTAAGTCGACGAGCAGCTCTGTCTCGGGTCGCGGGATGAGGACGTCTGGGCTGACATGAAAGCGATGCCCATGGAAGTCTGCGAAGCCGAGGATGTGTTGCACAGGTTCGCCGGCAAGCAGTCGTGATGCAATTTTTTCGAAATCTTCGCGGTCACGTGAAGATAATGTTGTATCTTTGCCGAGCAAAAGGTCAGTTTGGGAGAGACCGAAGCGTTCTTCCATGACCATACGGACGATGGCCCGAGCCTCGCCAGCGCCGTGTAACGGCGTCAACTGTTTGATGAGTTCGCTGTGATTCACGGCACAAAGGTAGTGAAAGTTTAAGGTTTAAAGATGAAGATTTAAGGTAAAATACATAAAGTTTAACGAATGTTTAAGTTTACAATATGACGGACGACGAGAGATATATGGCCCGATGCCTGCAGTTGGCGCGCCATGGCGAGCTGACGACGGCGCCTAATCCCATGGTCGGCGCGGTGATTGTCCATGATGGACGCATCCTCGGTGAGGGTTGGCACAGAAAGTATGGCGAGGCCCATGCTGAGGTGAACGCCGTGCGCTCGGTTTGCCCAAAGGATGAAGCCCTGCTGTGCGAAGCAACCATCTACGTAAGCTTGGAACCTTGTTCGCATTGGGGTAAAACACCTCCATGCGCAGAACTGTTGGTAGAGAAAGGCTTCCGTCGTGTTGTCGTGGGCACACTCGACCCCAATGCAAAGGTGGCAGGACGAGGTATCAAACGTTTGCGCGAGGCCGGTGCTGAAGTCGTTGTGGGTGTTTTGGAAGCGGAGTGCCGCTGGCTGAACCGTAAGTTCTTCATGCAACACGAGCATCATCGTCCATGGATCACACTCAAATGGGCAGAGAGTGCCGACGGATTCATCGACCGCCACCGTGAGAGCCGCGAGAAAGATGGCGAGGCGGTGAAGTTTTCGACACCTTGGACGCAGATGCTCGTTCACCGTCTGCGTGCCACCCATGAGGCTATCCTCGTGGGACGGCGTACGTGGGAACTGGACGCGCCGAGTCTGACGACGCGCCTGTGGCCGGGGAAGAATCCGGAACGGGTGATTCTGTCTGGCAAAACAGCCCCAAAGTATGAGTCTTATCAATCCATCCTCGTTGAAGGTGGCGCCAAAACATTGCAATCTTTTATTGATGCAGACTTGTGGGACGAAGCATATATAGAGCGGTCTGACATCGTCTTAGGGGACGGCGTTAAGGCTCCTCAAATCCAAACAGACCCTAAAGGACGGCCTGTACACGTTAATTTTGCCTAATAACGAGTGCAAAAAGGCATTTTTAAGACACTTATATTTCTCTCGCGCGAAGATTTAATGTACTTTTGCAGTCGTTTTTAACCCGAACGAGACAAAAATGAAGAAAATCATATATGCGTTGGCGTTGCTCGTGGCCTTCGGCACGGCTCTGGTTTCATGTCATTCCGACGAAACCACAGAATCAACGAGCTTTTGTTATATCACCTCCTTCACGCTGGGTGCGGTGAAACGAACGATGCACACGACGAGCACCCTGGGTGCCGACAGCACCTATACGACGACAGTCAGTGCCTCAACACTGCGCATGGCCATCGACCATCGTAGTGGTACAATCACCAATGTCGATTTGCTGCCGAAGGGCTGTCAGTTGGATAAAGTTCCTGTCACAGTCACCGCCAATGGTACCGTTGTCCATGCCTGTGTCGCTGACACCAGCGCCTGGACGGTCTACTCATCGACGGACACACTCGATTTCACTCAGCCTGTCCTCTTCCGCGTGCTGGCCAACAACGGTTATGGCTATCACGACTACACGGTGAAGCTACAGGTGCGGGATAACAACGCCGACGATTATACGTGGCAGCGATTGGAAGACATCAGCGCGATGAGAGATATGACTGCTGCGCGTTTGGTGTCGCATACTGTGGAAAGATTATCCAACGGCCCATTCCCCGTGTTGCTGGCTTCAGATGCCAACGGACAGTGCTATGCTACCACGCCAGATTATAAAATACTCAAAGATCAATCTGCGACCCCATCAGCATCGTGGACTGCGACGCTATCACTTTGTGAAGGTCTCGATGCGGACTGCGACGTGACCACAGCTGTGAGCTATGCCGACCGTTTCTGGATGACTTCGCTTTCGGGCAAGCTTTTTGTCGCCGACGACCCGAAGACATGGAGCAATGTGGAGACATCGCAGGCTGTGCGCCTCGTGACCGCCTCCTCGACGGCTCTCTACGCCGCCATCCTCACTGACGGCAGCTACACGATGGCCTCCTCCACTGATGGCCTCTCTTGGACACCAATGGCCATGGAAGGCAGCGGCTTCACAGCTCCACTCACCGGCTTGGCTTATACCCAGACCAACGGCAACCGTCGTGTGCTGGTTTTGGCCGATGCCTACGACGGTACCACCGATGCTCCGCTTTTCGCCTGGAGCCTGCTCGAGGGCAGCGGCGAAGCTTGGCTACCCTTCAACGAAGCGGATACAAAGTACGCCTTGCCGCGTTGGCAGCACCCGACACTATTATCCTACAACAACTGGCTCATGGCGCTGGGCGACAACGATCTCAGCGGCAAGCACAAAGCACTGTATGATATACTCATTAGCCATGATAACGGCCTCAACTGGAAAGATGACAGCTACCTGTCTGTGCCGTCTATCCTGATTGGAACCAAAGAACCCGTCACGGCGATGGCTTATGGGGAATACGTCTGGATCATCGCAGGTACACAGCAGTGGTTGCTGCGCTACAACAGCTACGGCGAATGAGAATACGCGCGCTCTTCACCACGATGCTGATCCTGCTCACGACTTTCATGACACGAGCACAAGACGGCGAACTGCTGGAGTACCAGCAGGAGATCGGCGGCGGTCTCGGCGTGAGTTGCTATTGGGGCGATGCAGGCGGCGGCCTGTTCAAGAACCCCGGTTTTTTTGGCACGGTGCTCTGGCGCCGTAACCTGAATCCCCGCATGACAGTGAAGACTAACATAGGCTTTGGACGTGTCAACGGCAACACCAAAGGAATCTTCATTCCCGAGGATCCGCTAAGCGAGACTCCTGAAGGCGGTGTGGCAGTACAGCCAATCCATTTCGGCAGGACGCTCCTGGACGTGGGCGCACAGTTTGAGTTCAATTTCTTAGGTTATGGGATTGGTGCAGCCTACAAGCGCGTAAGCCGTTGGACGCCTTACTTGATGGGCGGCGTGGGTGCTACCATAGCATTCGGCAGTGGTGCGCCCGCAGCTGGAGGCATGACGATTCCCCTCGGCTTCGGCTTCCGCTACAAATTGCTGCCGCGACTGAATATCGGTCTGGAGTGGAGCTTCAATTTCACTACCTGTGACCGCCTCGACGACAGCGCCGGTGCTACACGCCTCTCCGATCCCTATGGTATCGAAAGTGGAATGTTCAAGAACAAGGACTGCTACACGAAAACTTTCGTTTTCCTCACCTACGATATCTCTCCGAAATACAGGAAATGTAATAATTGAAATATATAGCCACTATGGTTGAACTTGATAAGAACCGGATTCCCAAGCATATTGCTATCATCATGGATGGCAACGGACGCTGGGCAAAAGCCAAGGGACAGCCTCGCACGGCAGGTCACATCCAAGGCGTTGAGACCGTTCGCACCATCACTGAGGAGTGTACCCGCTTGGGCGTGAAGTATTTGACGCTCTATACTTTTTCTACAGAGAATTGGAACCGCCCCATTGAGGAGGTCAAGGCGCTGATGGGTCTGCTCTTCGACAATCTGGAGGACGGCATATTCATGAAAAACAATGTCCGTTTCCGCGTCATTGGAGATACCAGCCGCCTGCCCCAAGAGGTACGCGAAAAGATGGACGGGATGATTCGTCGCACCTCCGTCAATGACAAGATGACGCTCGTGCTGGCACTGAGCTATTCCGCACGTTGGGAGATTGCCAATGCCTGCCGCCAGATCTATGTGGATATGCAGGCGCCCTGCAACAGCGGCAAATGCGAATGGGACATCGATGAGCAGATGGTGAACCGATATATGCAGACCAACTTCATGCCCGACCCAGATTTGCTCATCCGTACGGGCGGCGAGCAACGCGTGAGCAATTTCCTGCTGTGGCAGATCGCTTATACCGAGCTCTACTTCTGCGACACCTTCTGGCCCGACTTCGGCGTGGAAGCGCTTCACGAAGCCATTGCCGACTTCCAGGCTCGCGAACGCCGCTATGGCAAGACGAGCGAGCAAGTTCAGGTTCAGCCCCAACCCCTCTCCGAAGGGCGAGGAGAGTAACTACTTCTGATAATAGGAATATGTCCATGAATAGAATCCTTTCATATAGATTTCTAACGCTTCTGCTCCTATGGTATATACTTCCCTCCCCCTTTGGGAACGAATCGGGAGGCAGGCTTTTTGCACAGACGGAGCGCATCGTCGAACCTACCATCGACTATGCTCGCACACCTCAGAGATATTACATCGGCGGCATCAGCGTGGAAGGCGTAAAGAACTACGATGACTTCGTGCTCATCGGCCTCTCGGGGCTCTCCAAGGGACAGCGCATCTCGCTGCCGGGCGAGGAGATATCGATGGCTATACGCCGCTACTGGAGAAACGGACTCTTCAGCAATGTTGCCATACAGGCCGACAGCATCGTTGGCGACAGCGTCTACCTGAAGATTAAGCTCACCACACGACCACGCATCTCCAAGATCAACTATAATGGTGTGAAGAAGAGCGAGCGCGAGGATTTGGAGACGAAGCTGGGTCTGATCAAGGACATACAGCTCACGCCCAACAAGCTTGACCAAGCCCGCATCTGGGGTACGAAGTACTTCGAGGACAAAGGCTTCAAGAATGTGGAGATTACTTTCACACAAAAGGACGATATCAGCGAGCCAGGCAGGGTGATTCTCGATGTCAATGTCGACAAGAAAGAGAAGGTGAAGGTCAACAGCATCACCGTCGAAGGCAACAAATCGCTGACGATGAAGCAAATCAAAGGCTCGCTCATCAAGAACGGTGCTTTCAAGAAGACCCATGAGAAGGGACTCATGAGCAGTTGGTTCCGCAGCAAGAAGTACATCGAGAAGAATTGGAAGGACGACAAGGAGCGCCTCATTGAGAAATACAATGAGCTGGGCTTCCGTGATGCCCGCATCGTCTGTGACAGCGTCGTCGCTCACGATGAGAAGACCGTCGACATCTATATCCAAGTCGAAGAAGGACAGAAATATTATGTCCGCAATATTGAATGGGTCGGCAATACTCTCTACTCCACTGACGTCCTCAACGAACTGCTACGCATGAAGAAGGGCGATGTCTACAACCTCACCCATATCAAGAAACGCACCTCCACGGACGAAGATGCTATCGGCAACCTCTACTACGATAACGGTTATCTCTTCTACAACCTCGACGCCAAGGAAACCAATATTGTCGGGGATAGTGTAGACCTTGAGATGCGCATCGAAGAGAACCAGCAGGCATACATCAATCGTGTCACCATCACTGGTAACGACCGTGTTTACGAGCACGTAGTTCGTCGCGAGCTGCGCAACAAGCCTGGCGACCTCTTCTCGAAGGAAGCCCTCGAGCGTTCCTACCGTGAGATAGCCTCCATGGGTCACTTCGACGAGAACATCGATTACGACTTGAAGCCCGATCCCGAAAATGGTACCGTAGACCTCAGTTGGGGCCTCAACTCCAAGAGTAACGACCAAGTGGAGTTCTCCCTCGGCTATGGACAGACAGGCGTCATCGGTAAGATTGGTTTGAAGTTCAGCAACTTTGCCTTGGGCAACCTGTTCAAGAAAGGTGGTATGCGACGTGGCATCATCCCACAAGGTAATGGCGAGACGTTTAGCATCAACGGACAGACCAACGGCCGCTACTATCAGGCTTACAGCATTAACTACTTGAATCCGTGGTTCGGCGGCAAGCGACCCAACTCGTTACAGGTGTCAGCCTTCTTCTCCAAGCAGACCGATGTCAGTGACCGCTATTACAACTCGGCCTACTACAACTCCTACTATAATTACCTTTACGGTTACGGCTACGGGAACAGCTATGGCAACTACTACGAGAACTTCTACGACCCCGACAAATACGTCAAGATCTGGGGTGCCTCCATTGGTTGGGGTAAGCGTCTCTCATGGCCTGATGACTACTTCACGCTGTCTGCCGACCTCAGCTATACGCGCTACTCGCTGAAGGACTGGGAATACTTCATGATCTCCAATGGTACTTGCAACAGCATTAGCCTCAACCTGACGCTGGCGCGTAGCTCCACAGACAATCCCATCTATCCGCGTAGCGGCTCGGAGTTCATATTCTCCGCCAGCCTCACTCCGCCTTACTCCCTATGGGACGGTCGCGACTACGCGAACTTAGGCACCAATTCCAGTTCCAGCACCTACATGAGCGAACTGCAGCAGAAGTACCAATTCATTGAATACCACAAGTGGAAGTTCAAGAGCCGCACATTCATTGCGCTGACTAACCACAAAAAATGTCCCGTGCTGATGACGCGTGTCGAGTTCGGTCTTCTGGGTCACTATAACAAGGACAAGAAATCACCCTTTGAGACCTTCTATGTGGGTGGTGATGGCATGAGCGGCTACAGCTACAATTACGCCACAGAGACCATCGGTCTGCGTGGTTATGACAACGGATCTCTGACACCGCGCGGTTACACAGGTTACGCCTACGATCGCTTTACGCTGGAGCTGCGTTACCCGCTCATCCTCAGCAACTCTACCAATATCTATGCTCTCGGTTTCGTCGAGGGAGGTAATGCCTGGAACGATATCAAAGAATTTAATCCTTTCGACATGAAGCGCTCTGCTGGCGTTGGTGTCCGCATCTTCCTGCCCATGGTGGGCTTGCTCGGTATCGACTGGGCTTACGGTTTCGACCAAGTCTTTGGCAGTAAGAGCTACGGCGGTAGCCAATTCCACTTCGTCCTCGGACAAGAATTCTAAAGCCCCCTATAGCCCCCCGCGGGGGGCAAAGTGAAAAGTGAAAATTGAAATATTGATAATTGAAATATTGATAATTGAAAATAAACCCTCAAACAAATTTTCCGTCAAAGGAGAGAAAAACTATATTCAAAAACCCGTTTAGTATGTTGCCGTTCCACGGCAACCCCAATCAATGAAGAATATGAAAAAGTTAATGATTATCATGCTGGCCGCAATAGCCTTAGGTTACAGCCAGCCCGCAGCCGCTCAGAAGTTCGTGCTCATCGATATGGAGTACATTCTCAAGAACATTCCGGCTTACGAGCGTGCCAACGAGCAGCTCAACCAGATCTCCCGCAAATGGCAGGCAGAAGTTGAGGCGCTCACTGCAGAAGCCCAGCAGCTCTACAAGACCTACCAGAGTGAGGCCGTGTTCCTCAGCGCCGAGCAGAAGAAAGAGCGTGAGGCTGCCATCGTCGCCAAGGAGAAAGAAGCCGCTGAGCTTAAGAAAAAATACTTCGGCCCCGAAGGCGAACTCTTCAAGAAGCGCGAGAGTCTCATGACGCCTATTCAAGACGAAATCTACACCGCCGTTAAGGAAATCTGCGAGAGCAAAGGCTACAGCCTCGTGCTTGACCGCGCCTCTGACAGCGGTATCATCTTCGCCTCCCCCAAGATCGACATCTCCGCCGATGTCCTTTCCAAACTGGGCTATGGCTATTAAACATTAAAACAACAATCATCAAAACAATCACATCAATCCAAACAAAATGAAAAAAATCTTATTTGCAGCTTTTATGCTGCTTGCTCCTCTCGCCGTCTCGGCACAGAAATTCGGACACTTCAGCTCTGCTGAAATCGTGCAGCAGATGCCTGAATACGTCACCGCACAAAACGAGATTCAGACACTTGCCCAGCAGTACGAAGGCGACCTCAAGCGTATGCAAGAGGAGCTCCAGAAGAAGAGCGAGGAATTTGATAAAGAACAGGCCAACCTCCTCGAGAATATGCGCCAGCGCCGTCAGGCAGAGCTTCAGGACCTCTACCAGCGCTACACCCAGAGCCAGCAGGACTACCAGCAGGCTTTGCAGAAAGCCCAGGCCGAGAAGCTGCAGGCAATCTCCGACAAGGTCACTGAGGCTGTCAAGAAGATTGGCGACGAGGGCGGCTACGTCTACATCATGGACACAACCATGGGTGTACCTTACATCA
Organism: uncultured Prevotellaceae bacterium; assembly: GCA_947307015.1. Classification (GTDB taxonomy): domain Bacteria; phylum Bacteroidota; class Bacteroidia; order Bacteroidales; family Bacteroidaceae; genus Physcousia. The sequence continues at coordinate 106,550 of CAMZHV010000001.1, forward strand.
GCACCAAACTCAGCACGGACATCACGCCCGAGCTCAAGAAGGCGCTGGGTATCCAGTAAACTCTTCAACTTGTCAACTCATCAATTATGAAATCATTATTCGCCACGCTACTCCTCGCCCTCGTTCCATTCCTCGGAGCGAGTGCGCAGGAGCAGTCGGCAGCAAATCCTGCAGAGACGCAGGCTGTCACTGTGCCGCAGTTCGGTTACCTCAGCTATAATGCCGTCTTCCAGCAGATGCCCGACTTCCAGAAAGCTAAGGAGGAGTTTGCTGCCTTGAAAGCTAAGTACGATGCTGAGGCCACGCGTGCCGAGGAGGAATTTCAGCGCAAATTTGCCGATTTCCTCCAGGGGCAGAAGGACTTCCCCAAGAGCATCCTGCAGAAGCGACAGGCTGAGTTGCAGGAGCTCATGGACAAGAGCGTCAACTTCCGCACCGAGGCACAGCGTCTCCTCGCCGAAGCTGAAGCCAAACTGCAGGCTCCCGTTGCCGAACGCCTCAACGAGGCCATCCGCACCATTGCCGCCAAGCGAGGCTTCATCGTTGTCCTCAACACCGACGGCAACGCGGTGCCTTTCATCCATCCGCAGGCGGGCGTCGACATCACCGATGCTGTGCTCGAACTGCTGGTTCCGACACAGAAAGCAGAGTGACAACCCTCTGCTTTCATCCTTAAAAACGTTAAACACTCAACTAAGCCTTGTCCCCTATTGGCGTCTTTGACAGTGGCTATGGCGGTCTCACCGTCTTGCGCGAGATTCGTCAGCTAATGCCTGAGTACGATTACTTGTATTTAGGAGACAATGCCCGTGCCCCCTATGGTCCGCGCAGCTTCGAGCGTGTCTATGAGTTCACGCTGCAAGCTGTGCGGCGTCTTTTTGATATGGGCTGCCCGCTCATTATCCTCGCCTGCAATACTGCCTCGGCCAAAGCCCTCCGCACTATTCAGCAGCGCGACCTACCATTGATCGACCCTTCGCGGCGCGTCCTCGGCGTCATCCGTCCCACGGTCGAAGTCGTGGGCGAGCTCACTCAGACACGCCATGTGGGCATCGTCGCCACGCAAGGCACCATCAACAGCCGTACCTATGAGCTGGAGATGGCTAAGCTTCATCCGGACATCACGGTAACAGGCCAGGCCTGTCCCATGTGGGTGCCGCTTGTTGAGAACGATGAAGCCGACAGTCCTGCCGCAGACTACTTCGTGCATCGCGACATCAATCGCTTGCTTGAACGTGATCCGCAGATCGACACCATCATCCTTGGCTGCACCCATTTCCCTATACTTTATAATAAGGTATGCGCGCACACACCCGCGAACATTCGTCTAATCTCCCAAGGTGAATATGTCGCCAGCAGCCTTCAGGATTATCTCTCCCGCCATCAGGACATCGCGGCACGCCTCTCGCGGCAGGGTCAAGCGCGCTTCCTGACCACAGAGCAACCCTCTAACTTCGCTCCTTCTGCCACCCTTTTCCTTGGACATCCCGTCGAAGCTGAACAAATCACGTTGTAAACAGTAATCACTCCCTTCCAAACAACCATTTCTTGAGGAAGGGGCTGACGCGTAGGACGTTGCTCGTGAGGATGGAGAAGGCTATAACGAGTAAGGCTACGACGAGAGCGGCAGTACCTTCGAGCACGAAGTTCTCGGGATGAGCCTTGAACCACACGCCGACATCAGGTAGTTTGGGGAAGAAGAAATAATGAAGGAGGTAAATATCGAGGGTGCGGACACCGATGTACTGCAGGGCATTTCCGATGCGCGTTTCCTTGGTAAACCATGAAGCGTAGTGGCGGAAGAAAGCTACGATAATCAACACGAGGGCGTACATCGACATCGTGCGCGGCAGATTAGCCCATTGCAGGCGCAGGTTGTGCCACTTCAGGTAATCGCCGGCACCAAGGAAAGCCACGGCGATGAGCAGGGGGAAAAACCACTTGGAGTCAAACAATCGCTGCACCTGTCCCCAGTAGCGATGGACGAGGTTGCCGAGGAGGAAGAAATGGAAATTGCGCGCGAACTCCGTGATGCTCGTCACCTTCCAGAAATCCTCCTTGTACCACGAGAACCATGATGGCATATACAGCGTGGCGTAGGCAAAAAGGGATAAAGCCCAGAGAATGACAAGAGCAACGGACTCTCCCCCTGCCCTCCCTGTTAGGGAGGGAGCAGTCACTTCGCTGCTTACAAATGATTCTGCTCCCTCCCTAACAGGGAGGGCGGGGGGAGAGTCTGAGCATCGTCTTGCGATCCAGCACACCGCATAATACACCAGGAACATCTCCAGCAGCACCATGGTGAACCAGTAGCCACCCTTAGTGGGACTCGTCCATGCCTCTTCCATCCTCGGCCAGAAGTGCTTGGCTGAGATGGCAATATAAGCGGTCATGAATACGACGGTGGGGATGATCTGCACGCGCAGCTTTTTAGCGACAAGTCGACCAGTGTCTCCGAGGCTCCACGAGAACGATGCCTTGTAGGCAAGGAAACCACTAATGAAGAAGAACAAAGGCATACGGAACAGCAGGCACAGCGACATGAACATCGAATACTTCGTGTTCGTGTCGAAGCCGAAGCCGTAGATGTGGTTCGTCACGACCATGAGCATCGTGAAACCGCGCAGGGCATCGAGCCATTCGAGACGTGTTGAGGAGTGAAGGTTGTTCATCGGTCAAATATTTCGAGTCTGTTCACGTGCCCTTGTACGTGGTCGAGATTAGGCAGCTGCATGTAGTCGCCGTACTGCGTCTGCAACATGTGGTGGCTGTTACCGGGAACGGAGAGTTGTACACCCTCGAACTCATGCGTCGTGAGGGGGAATATATCGCGCTCGTCATAGACGATGCGGAAGGGTATGCCGTAGTCATAGGTCAGCGTGCTGCCGCCTGTCACGCGGCTGATAAAGCGAAGTAGGGGAAAGGTGAGATGCTTGTTCATCCACGTGATGGCCCGTATGCGTTTCATCGCCCATTCACGGTTCTTGGCTGTGCGGAAAATCTTGAAGGTATGGCCTTGCAAGGGTTCGGCTATGATGTGTGTCCAGAGCCGCATCCGCTCGAAGGGAAAGATGTCGATATAGACGCCTCGCTCACGAAAGACCTGATCGTAGGGACATTCCTCCTCGAGGAGCGAATGTCTATGGCGGAGTTTGGCGAAGAAATAGAAGTAGTTGGGGTCGGTATCGTTGGTCTGCAGGGCGATGTGCGGGGGCAGTTCCTTGGGTAGCACCTCCATCAGTCGCAGGTAGTCCTTGCGCAACAGCCCCACGTCGAGGTCATCATCCCAAGGTATGAAGCCGTTGTGACGGATTGCGCCTAAGAGCGTTCCTCCGTAGAGGAAATAGGGGATGTTATGCTTTCGGCAGATGCGATCCAACTCGGTTACCATCTCCAGCATGATCGTCTGCTGGCTGTGGAGCACGGAGCCATCTGGATTGAATCTTTCCTTAAGTTCTTTGGCATTGAATGCACTCATGACAAGTCAATTTTGTCCGTTTAGAGATGCAAAGTTAGGCAAAAAGCAGCAAAAAGCAAGCTTTTCAAGTAAAAAGATTTTCAAAAGACACTATTTATCATCAGAAATGCCTACCTTTGCGGGCAGTAAAGCAAAAAATGGGACATGATTATCGGATACACGACAGGCGTCTATGACCTTTTTCACATTGGTCACCTGAATCTGCTCAAAAATGCCAAGGGAATGTGCGACAAGCTGATTGTCGGCGTCACCGTGGATGAATTGGTTGCATACAAAGGCAAGAAAGCGATGATTCCCTTCGAGGACCGCATCGAGATTGTTCGCAGCATCAAGTACGTAGATGCTGCCGTTCCGCAGTACGATATGGACAAACTGGCAGCCTGCAAAAAGCTGGGTGCCAAGCTGCTCTTTGTCGGCGATGACTGGTACGGTACGGAGAAATGGCAGGAGTACGAGAAGCAGTTTGCGGCCGAAGGCATCAAGATTGTCTATTTCCCTTATACGCAAGGCATTTCATCCACGCAGATTACCAAGGCGTTGGACGCTGTTAGAGGTGAGAACCTGAAAGATGTGAAGTAAATGTTTATCGAAAACGATAGTAGACTATGATTATTGACAAGGATTTCTGTTTGAGTTCGTATATTGCTTTCCGTTACTTGTGGAAGGACGGTGTGGAGTTCGCTGAGGGCTTCCAACACAAGAACTATCGTCCTGCGGATGACCGTGAGCGCATCCCCGTTCGGACATCCGAGGACATCGACCGCGAGATACAGAAGCAGTTCGACGCATTATATAAAAAGTACGACAATATAGGCATTCTTCTTTCCGGAGGTATGGACAGCGCATGTCTCTCCTCGTACCTCCGTCCGGGCAGCCACGCCTATACCTTCAACTCGGTCTCAGGAGTCTTCGATGCCGACATTGAGCGTGCTCGGAAATACTGCGAGAAGTGGCAGCTGAACCACCACCTGATCGACATCACGATGGAAGACTATGAGCGCTACACGCCCATTGTCATGCGCCATAAGTTTGCCCCTGTACATTCCATCGAGCCGCAGATCTATAAAGCGGCCGAACTGGCTAAGCGCGACGGTGTACAACTGATGATTGTCGGAGAGAGCGCCGACCTGATTTTCGGCGGTATGGATAAGCTCATCAGCCCGGAATGGACGTTCGATGCCTTTGTGAAGCGTTACACATTTCTCGACCCGGAGTTGGTGCTTACACAACCCATCAGCCAAGCTGAGGTCTATGAGAAATACCGCAGGGGTCAGGACGGCATCGATTACTTCCGCTTCATGGATGAGATTTTCGCTGTGGAAAGTTCCGGTTCCTACCTGAACGCCTTCGGCGCTGCCTGGCTGCCATACTATGACCCGTATGCCCTGTTGGTAATGGCCGACCCGCTGGATATCAACCGTGTGCGGAACGGCGAGCCCAAGTACCTTGTGCGTGGGCTCTATGCCATCAAGTACCCTGAGCTGGAAATCCCATTCAAGATTCCCATGCCGCGTCCCGTCGATGCGGTCTTCAAGGACTGGAACGGCCCCACCCGTCCGGAGTTTCGGAAGGATATTCCCATGCAGTCGCTCACAGGCAACCAGAAGTGGCAGCTATGGTGCGCAGAGCAGTTCCTTAACAGCCTATAGCAAGTTTTTTAGAAGTCTTCTTGGAACAGCGGGTCTTCGGGCATGACCATCGTGGGTTTCTGCTCGAATTCGCGCAGGAGGTTTTCGGGCACGTATTCCTTGTCAACGACCAGGCGGAACATGTATTCGCGGAACCAGCGGGCAGACATGATGATGTAGCCGTTGGCGCCCGAGGCGGTGCCCCACGAGTTCTCGACCTTCCATTTCAACGGTTTGTTGGCAGCATCGAGATCCACAGCGGTGAGCGTCATGGCGTGGGTGGAGCCGCTGTCGAAGGTGGCGATGCGGTCGGCCTTGTTCATGGGGAAAGTGGTGCCCATGAGTGAGGCGTAGTCGAAGTTCTCGGTGTCGGCATAGCCGCGCTTGCGGTCGAGGAACTTGCCTACGTCGTAGCTGCTGTAGAGCTTGCGACCGGCCTTCAGCTGGGCGATGGCGAGATGTTCGATATCCTCCATCGGCAGGTTCAGGTACTTCCAGTTCATACCGTCGTAGGTGTGGCGGTCCCATTCCACCTCGTAAGTCTTGTGGTACTCGCGGCGCGGGTCGTTCATCACCATGATGAAGGAACCTACGAGCTGACGGTCACCCATGATTTCGGCGTAGAATGACTGTGGGGTGTAGTGCTTCACGGCGGTGCGCGTCTTGCCGTTCTTGTCGCGGAAGGCGTAGTCGAACTCCTTGACGGGTTCGCCCAGCGTGAGCACAAGCATACGGTATATCTCGCTAAGCATCTCTGTCTTACGCTTCGTGATTGCATCAGCCTTCTTCTTGTCTGCCACCATCTTCCGCAGCTCGAGGCCATATTCACGCAGCTTGGAGGTGATGAGCGACCGCATCTTTGACGTGTTCTCAGCTGAATAGGTCTCGGGCACAATCTCTGCCGGCACGAGGCCGTACTTGGGTACTAAGTCTGCCAAGCCGCAGAAGGTGCCGCCGTCGCCGATGGGATGCTGGAAGAAGAAACGTGGGCGCTCGCTCTCCAAGGGCTCCTTGGCGCAGTCGGTGACGCCCTGCAACATCAGGTTGGCCTTCTCCAACTGGTCGTAGAAGAATAGGTAATCCTGCGAGAAGACGACGGTGAGCGAGTCGTCGTGTTGACGCGAGAAATCGCCGCGCAGCACGTTCAGACCCGAGAACATCCAGCAGCGGCCACTGGACTTCTGATCGGTAATGCTCTGCTTGGGCGTCTCCACGCAGAACTGCGTGTCGATGGCCCCAGCGTTGGCACGGTTCTTCGCCAGGTCGTCGATGGCGTTGACGGCGAGTGCGTTGGAGATGGCGTTGGTGAGGGCACGATAAGTGGCGTTGCCTGCATTGGTCTGCTGTGCCGCCTCGATGGTGGTGAGCATCTCCTGCGAGATGCCCCCGCCCGCTGTCTTCTGGGCAGCAACGAAAGTGCTACCACTCACGAAGAACAAGCTAAATAAAAGATTTCTTGTAGTCATAGTGTTTGAATTTATTATTCCTTGTATATATAGACTTTCTCATATTTATAACGTTTTGTAGCTGTTCTATTGTTCTGTGACATTCTCAATTACTTCCCAATAGCCACCCTTATCACCTCCTATACGACGGATGCGATTCTCCTTTTTCAATATTTGGCTTGTGATATTGAATACCAATTGTATTGATTATAGCTGTTCTATCCATTTTATTGTTGACTTTATTAATTGTTTTTCTTTCTCTTTCCTTATCACATCCAGAACCTTTCCGTTATACGAAAAGTATTTTGCACCAATGTTTAATCCGTCAATCGATTATTACTGGTTAATTTTTTGAATCTATGTTCTGCGTTTTGCTCATCGAGAACCCGCAACTGCTCTTTTGCAATACGTTGAAGTATATCAAAGCGTAGGTTGCGAGGCATGTCTTGCTTAATAAGCTCGGCATTGATTGATTCCAAGTTGGAAAGTACCACCAATTCATTGATAGATGCTGTGTCGCGCATGTTCAACTTCTTTGCTAATTCAGGATTGGCTTCTTCCCAATCTTTAGCGGTATAACCGAATAGGGCGAGGTTGAGCAAATCAGCTTCCGTGGCGTAAACGATGCCTTCCTTCTTCTTGGCAATAGATATTTTGGGGATGATGATATTCTTGATGGCATCGGTATGCAATGTATAATTGGCTTTTGCAAGAATGCGCTTCACGTCCCAGTGTTGAAGCAATGGGTTACTTTGTTCTTCCTTGAGTTGTTGGTATTCCTTGACAACATAGAGTTGGAAGGTGGGGCTGAGCCACATTCCGAAATTAAAAGCAATGTCTTTATGGGCGTATGTACCTCCATAGCGTCCAGCTTTGGAATAAATACCTATGGCATTGGTCTTCTCTGCCCATTCTTTGGGAGTTAGAGAGAAGGCATTCAGTCCTGCCTGCTGTCTAAACCCATCGAATTCGATGGGATTAAACTTCGGATTATGCAATTGCTCCCACACGCCAAGGTATTCGATGGTACTTCGGGATCGCATCCAGTTTTGAATGATATAGTCAGTTCGCTTTTGGTCTCTGAAACGCGCCATATCTGTCAGGCAGATATAGTCGTTCTCATTGCCTTGAAGCAACACAGAAATCTCCGTGCCATTCGCATTTATTTTCTTGGTAGTAGTCATCTGACTAATCTTAGGTCGGTCGAGTTGGTAAACGTGGCCGCAAATATACACATTACTATTCTATTCTCCAAATTTTTATGAAAATAAAAGGTTTCTATTCTGCTTAATCTATGGATTTGTGCTCTTTTTATCTTTTTGAATATAGTCTTTGAAGTGTAATAATGTTGCGAAAGAGGATAAGGTAGATTTGAAATATATCTGCAAATAGTTTATTTTCAATAGGTTTGATATAAAATAGATATTAAGCAGATTTAAATCCTCTTAATATATATACTCATGGGCTTCTTCATCTTTATCCTTTTGATAGAGCTCTCGGACAATGGCTATCGCTTCGCGTGGCTTGTCAGATGCGTCTATGTCAATTGTCTCTGCGTTGCGGAGACTGTGTCTCTCTGAAGCTGTAGCTCGAAAAAACAGCCATTTACAAAAAAGGTTTCAGCTTTCAGATTTGCTTGTATCTTTCTCACATTCAAAGGTTTTCTGGCTGAACCTTTGTCAGCGAGGTTTCAGCAGGTTTCAGCAAGGTTCAGCCCACCCACCCTTTGGGGCATCTCAAAAACCAAAATCGTCCCAAATGATATAAGGTGTTACTATCATCTGAACCTTGCTGAAACCTGCTGAAACTTAAAACGCAAAGGTTCAGCCTGTATGGCTTTGTACAACAGTAGGTTAAACCCCTAAGCTGAAACCTGAAACCTTTTTGATAAATGGCTGGATTTTTGGGATCACGCATCATCCATCATTCGTCATCGCCACACATATATACGTGTGGGGACATACGTACATACGTGTGTGCCAATACGTCTATACGTTTCGGCGTGTCCCATTAGTGGGACACGCGGACCCTCCTAAGAGACTATGCGTAGACTCCTAAGGGTGTTAGCGGGTAGAGCGGATGATGAGTATGCCGTTGTGGAGGTAGGGGCCTGGGCGGGTGGAGGCTGGATGGGTGGAGGTGGGGGAGGGGAGCTTCTTGCCGTCTAGGGTGTACCAAGGTTCAGCTTCGGCTTTGCGAAGGGTGGGGGGAGTTGATATTCCTTCTATGCTGTCCTCATCGCCGAAGAGGAGGGGTAGGGTAGTGACGGAGGGAGCGGAGGGCTGGAGGTAGGCCGTGTTGGGCTGGAGGGCGTCGGCAAAGGTGGTGAAGACGGGGGCGTTGTCGAGGATTTGCAATGCGAGGGCACCGTCAGGGCTGGCAGGCAGGAAGAGACCTGTGAGGGCAGAGGTGGCGGCGGGTGTCGTTGTGAAGCCTTCGCCGTAGGTGAGGGTGGCGATAGCCGTTTCTCCACGCAGGAGGACAGGTGTGCCGGCAGGGATGGCGTTGTCGGCCTCTGCGAAACGGGCATAGCGGTCGGTGAGTTCTGAGAGGGTGTAGGCTTGTGCGCCAACGATAGTGACATCGTAGGGCAGGCATAGCGTGGCGTAGTAGTAGCCGTCATCAGCTGGCGTGAGGCTGAGCTCGGCTGACGGAACAGCTTCCACGCGCAGCTGTGTGTTTTCGTCGCTTTTGGCATCGGCGTTGGCCCAGATCTGGAAGTAGCCGTCGGCGCTGCCATAAGGGTTGATGTATTTGTCGGTGCCCTTGAGATTGAGCATGAAACCGTCGGCGTGACTGTTCATCTTGTTGGCGTTGACTTGCCACTCGCAGGCGTAACTGTTGCCCTTGCGTAGCACGCACTTGGGCGCTGTTCCGCTGCTGCCGTGGTAGCGGTTGTAGGCCGTCACAGCTGTGCCGTCGATGGTGAGGGCGTATTCGTCGCCCATGCGGCGGTTGATGACTCTGACGCCGTTGAAGGGGTCGCCGAGGAATGCCCATTGGTAGGCATCGGAGGCGCGCACGAGGTCGGTGGCGTAGAGCTCATCCTCGATGTTCACGGCGCGGTCGGCCTCGGGATCCTTGCCAAGCTCTGCGGATTCATCATCGAAGGCGTGTGGGTGGTACGGCTCGCGTCGCTCCCATCCGACATAGCGTCCGAGGCGTCCGATGCGGAGGTTGTACCACTGTGGCGCTTCGGCGGTGGAGAACTGGAAGGGTCCGGCCCAACGCATGTTGACGCGGACGGTGCCAGAGGTGATCTTTGAAGGCGAATAGGTGTAGACGCAGAGGTCTGAGCGGTAAGCTTCGGGGAGAGTTGAGGTGCTGTTGCGTTCGGCAAGCTCGGTGACTTCGCCCACTACCTTGTTGTTAAAATAGATTTGATAGGTGACGTTGAGCGTCGGCGATGGTTCTTCGATGCTCCAGATGTAATCCTGACTGTTGGAGTATTCGGCCAGGGGACCGTCGTTGCTGTTGTTGGCCGTCCAGAAGGTGCCAGCTGTCAAGCCCCAGCTGCTGGTGCCGCCAGGGGCGTTAGTGGCACGGATGGCATATTTGCCAGCCTTGTTGAGGAAGAGCACCTGTGCCTCCCAGTTGGTGCGCTTCTGGCTGCTGTTGGTGTTGAGGTGTCCGGGGTTGAGGATGGCGGTGCTGCCGTTGAGCCCAGGATTGGTGAAATAAGCTTCGGTGAGGTTATAGCCGAAATAGTAGGCTTCGCCCACGACGCGCTTGAAGGTGAAGGCGCCGGCTTTTGATTCGTCGTCGGTGAGGTAGCCGGTAGTGGTGAGGAAGTACTTCTTGTTGTTGAGGGTGGTGGAGATGCAGTACTTGGCATTGGGCGTGATGGCATTGAGGGCACGGAAGTAGTCGGCGTTTGGACCTTCCTTGAAGTTGTTGGCGATGAGGGCGTTGGTGAGTGCCTGACCGTTGACATTGTAGTCGCCTGACCTGTCGACGCCTGCGCAATCCATCAGTATCATTCCCGTGGGGCCGGTGTGTGCGTTGAGGTAGTTGATGACGGCGGTGTTCTGCGTAGCTGCATTGTCGCGGTAGCCGTCGCGTGTGGAAGCGCCGAAGAGCGTCTTGGAATAGCCAGAAGTCTGGTTGATGACCCAGAGGTTGGGATCGGTGTTCTCGGCGCATGAGAACTGTAGCAAACGTTGTATGCTGGCGGTCTTCGTGGCGGGTGCTCCGCTGCCGGAAACGTCGTAGTAGTCCTGAATGTAGACGGGGCCTTCGGTGCCTACGCCCTTGATCTTTCCGCCTTTTTGATTATTGAAATCGGCACTGAAGCCCCACCCTGTGATGAAGCCGCCAGTGGGTCTGCTGTAATAGGCATCGCGGCTGAGGATGAGGAGTTTGCCGCGCACGTCGCCCATCTTGGCCATCGGCGTGTAGTTGACGGCGTGTGATTTGACGGGCTCGCTGGTGACCATGTTTTTCATCAAATCGTTCCACGCGCTGTTGCCGCCGTCGTGGTCGTCCTCATGACGAATGATGACGATGGCGAACTCTGTGGGATGGCTGTCGAGGAGGCCGCAGAGGGTGGCGAAAGCATCGGAGAGGTAGAGGTCGGTGGAGAGGATGCCGTGGTAGATGCGCAACTGGTTGTCGTCGACGCTGGGACGGAGGTCGAAGACGCGTATGCCGCTGTTCCATTGATCCGTCAGGTTGACGTCCTGGGTACGGCCGAAGCTATCCATGGATGTCCCGTGTCCCGTGCCGCTGTCATGAGTGCCAGGCAAGGAGAGCTGGCTGACGAAAGTGTCGTCGCTGACGCGCTGCATCCATGCGCTGTTGTCATCGCTGACAGCGGGGATGGAGACACAGAGGAGGTAGAAGGCAAGGAGTAAGGTCTGAAAGCGGGTATGCATAGCTTTTGAGAATGAGAAATGAGGGGTGAATCAAAAGATGTCGAGTTTCTGCTCTACGGGGCTGGCATAGATGCCCCAAAGGATGTCGCGGAGGGTGTTGAGGGTGGAAAGGTCATCAATGTGGAGGTCGCGGAGACGCTCGGTGTGAGTAAGGAAGGCATCGCGCTGAGCTGGCGTGTAGTGGTCGGCATAGGTCGACGTGAGGTGCAGCAGGTCGTAGGCGATGTAGTTGTTGGGCGTCAGGCGATAGGCGCTAATGATGCGCTGGTCAAGGAGATGGGCAACGGCACGGTTGAAATCAGAAGAGCCGCCTCCGGCAGTCAAGGGGGAGGACTGGCTCTCGGGAGAACCCGAGGAAGAAGCACAAGCGTTGAGGTCGTCGGCGGTGACGACGGGGCAGCAGGAGATGTGTACGGCACCCTTGGGCTGCATCACGCCAGTGAGGATACTGTTGAGGTCCTCGCCGGGCTGCTTGACATATTTGGTGTCGCGGCTGAGGTATAGCTCGCGTGCCTTGAGGAGGTCGCAGCTCTCCCATTCGTAGCTGATGCTGACAGGTACGATGTTGAGTTCTGCCAGCGCCCCGACGGGATCCTTGGGACGGCTCATGCCGAACATCTTGATGATACCTTGGTCGGTCTGGTCTATGCCGTTCTTTGTGCGTCCGTTGCGCTGTGCAATCCACACGCTCTGGTTCTTCTGGGTGATGCAGTAGCGGATGTACTCGGAGAGGTGTAGCGATGCGCGGTAGAACTCGCGTGGGGTGCCTCCGCGCTCTACGCGGAACATCTTGTTGGACTTGCCGATGTCGATGACGAGTGGCGTGCTCATGAGGTTGGCGCCGAAGGTAATCTCGGTGGTCTCATGGCCGCATTGCCAAAGGGCATATTGCAGGAGGCAGGCGTCGAGCATGATGTCGCGGTGATTGCTGACGAAGAGGTAGCGCTTCTGCGGGTCGAGGGCGTCGATGCCGTCGAAGGTGAAGCTGGTGGTGCTGCGTGCGATGACCTGCTCGTTGACGCAACGCATGACCTCGTGCTGGAAGTCGTAGACGTTGGTAAACTGCCGCATCAGCGCGCGTACCTTCTCGATGTCCTGCCCGGGGTAGACGTACTGGGCGAGTAGAGGAAAATGGGGGCTATCAGCGATGCGCTGCATGGCTGCGGGTATCTCGGAGTCGTAGAATGGACGGATGTCGTCGAAGGAAGAATCACCCCGGGTCCCTTCTGTCATGGAGGGGAGAGGCTGGCGTATAGTTTCTTTATTATCCATAGTTGTGTGATTTGAGTGACGAATGAGAGGTGAGATAATGGGGCCCTCGGGAAAACCCGAGGGGGATGCACGGGCTTTTGAGGGGGTTATCTTAAGTCTACGAATTTGATGGGTTTGCGGCTCTTGGCGGGGAAGTTGCGGCGCTGGATCTCATCGGCAGCAAGGAGCTCGATGTTGGGGGCTACGCGGATGCGTGAGCGGAAGCGGTCTTTGAGGTCTTTGATGGCATCGAAGGGAGGCTGGAACTTGAGCCCTACGCAGACGTCAACTTGGTCGGTGCCGGCAGAAGAGGTGCGGACGTAGACGATGTAATTCTGAACGTAGTCGGTGTTGTCGAGGACGTCGTTGATGGCAGGTGGATAGAGGGTGGTGCCCTTGAGCTTAATCATATTGTTCTTGCGTCCCACGAGCGGTGTGAGACGATAGCTCCAACGTCCGCATTGGCATTGCTCGGTGCGCTTGGCGGCGATGTCGCCGGTGCGGAAGCGCAGCAGAGGCATAGCTTCTACGCCGAGGGTGGTGATGACAATCTCACCTACTTCGCCATCAGGAACGGGACGGTCGTCGTCGCCAATGATTTCCACGATGATGAGCTCGGGGTGAACGTGTCCGCCTTGCTCGTATTCGCACTCGGAGAAGGTGGCACCCATTTCTGTGCTGGAGTAGGTGGCGAAAAGGTCGACATCCCATTTCTCCTTGATGCGCCGTCCGAGAAGGTTGAGGTTGAAATCCTGGTCGCGTAAGCCCTCGCCGATGCCGATGATGCGCCGCACGCTACTGTTGCGGTAGTCAATGCCGTGTTCCTCGGCGTATTCGATGAGGCGGAGGATGAATGAAGGCACGCACATGATGGTGTCGGGGTGTAGGCGTTGGATGGTGTCCCATTGCAGTTCAGGGATGCCGTTGCCGACGCGTATGATGCTGGCGCCAAGCTTGCGAATACCGAGGAAGTAGGCGAGACCTGCCATGAAGCGCTTATCGATGGTCGTCATCAGCTGCAGGATATTGCCTGGACGTAGACCGGCACAGGCGAACGACTTCTCCTCGTTATAGGCGAGACGGTCGAGGTCAGCATCGGTGCAGCCGAAGGTGACGGGCTCGCCGAGTGTGCCGCTGGTGGTGATATAATCTACAATCTTCTCCTTGGGGCAGCAGAGGAAGTCGTCGTTGTAGAGCTGCAGGTCGCGCTTCTCGGTGAAAGGCAATCGCGTGAGGTCTTCGAGGGTTTGTATGCTCTTGGGGTCAATGCCTTGCTCTGCAAACATGCGCTTGTAGTAAGGCGAGTGGGCTGCGAGGTAGTCGATGGCCGTTCGCAGGCGCTCTTCTTGAAAGGCTTTGATCTCGGAGGGTGAGCTGTATTCGATGTCTGTCATTGTAATGAGGGTTATTTGGGGCTACGGCGGTGCCGCAGCATACGGAGAAATATACGGAGAAAACTATAATTGAAGGGTGTTAAACCAACGGAGGAAGAGGGCTTGCCATTGGCGGGTGTTGGCATCCATGCGGGTGGTGTCGCCGCCAAAGCCATGACCGCCAGTGGGATATTGGGTGTAGAGGTGGGGAATGTGGGCAGCGGTGAGGGCGCTGTCAAGGAGCTCGCTGTTCTGGTACTTGACGATGGGATCGTCTGTGCAGTTGAGAAGGAATACAGGCGGACAATCGGCAGGGATGTGGAGCTCCAAGGACATCGAGTCGCGCATGGCCTGACGGTGTTTGCGGTACTCGCCGAGGAGGGCACGGCGACTACGCTTGTGGGCGTAGGGCTTGTGCATCGTCACGACGGGATAAATAGGGGCTACAAAATCAGGGCGCAGGCTGACGCTGTGGCTGATGCCGAGAGGTGCGAGGAAGTCGGTGCCAGCGTAGGCGGCAGCGCTCATGCTGAGATGACCGCCAGCGGAGAAGCCCATAACACCGAGGCGGTTGGGATTGATGCCGAAGTCTGCGGCGTGCTCACGGACATATTGGATGGCGCGCTGGACGTCGCAGAGGGGATCGGGATGACGGTGGCCGCGCGAGACGAGGCGTGTGTGGAAAACGTATGGACCGATGCCCTGCACGCGGTATTTCAGGACGAAAGCTGCGATGCCGTTTGCTTGCAGCCACTCGGCGACACGCGTGCCCTCAGCCTCGTAGTCGTGCCAGCAGTAGCTGCCGCCCGGGCAGACGATGATAGACTCTCCCCCCGCCCTCCCTGTTAGGGAGGGAGCAGAATGTGTTGCAGGTAGATAGGGGACGAGGGTGACGCTTTTGGCACGCACAGGAGTGTCCTCCCAAAGGCGGATGACGGGGCTTTGCCCTTGAACTGCGAGGGTAAGGGCGATTAGCCAGAGGAAAAGGAGGGCACGGCGCATGGTCATGATGCTTTATGGCTGAGAATGCGATGAAGCTCGTCGGCGGACATCTGCGTGTAGGCGGGACGCTCGCCGCTGAAGTCGACACGGAAGTACTCCTCGTCGTAGAATGAGAGTTTGGAGTTGGTGTCGGGCGTACATTCGAGATAGATGATGTCGCTGAGTTTAAGGCCTTTGGCTTCGCAGATCTGCTCGGCGAGACTGCGACCGGCATAGGTGACGCTGGTGCCGGGGTTCTCCTGGTACATCTCTGTGACGATGACGTAGGTCAGACCTTCGACTTCACGAATTTTCAGACCACAGGCAGAGGGCATATCCCACTGTCCGCGGAACTCGAAGATCTCATCGTAGTATTCTTGGGGGACTTTCATATTATTTGAAGGGCTGCGGCGGTGCCGCAGCATACGGAAAAGAGTTTATATACTGAAAAGGATTTTATTGGTTGACGTTACGCTTGTGGCGGTCGACGATGCGTCCGAAGCTTTTGTTGATGAGGCGGCGGTCACGAGGGCGATAAGTGCCTTCCTCCATCTCGCGGAGGGCGACCTGACAGAAAAGGTTGAACATCTTGGCTTCCTGAGACTCGTCCTTGTAGAAGCTTGCCCAGGCGTAGTCGTAGAGTTCTTGTAGGCGCTCGGGCGACATGTGCTTGGGTTGGAAGACTACCTGACCGGCGTTGTAGTGGTTCCAGTCGAAGTCGAAGATGCGTCCCTGACGCAGGAGGTCGTCGTAGCCCTTGGTGTGAGGGAAGGGCGTCATGACGGTGAACTCAGCGAGGTCGAGGTCTATCTCTCCGAGGAAGTCGATGAGGCGTTTGATGTCGTCTTCGGTCTGGTTGTCCAAGCCGAGGAGGATAGTGCCTTCGACGCCGATGCCGTTGTCGTGGTAACGCTTCACACGTTCCTTGATGTAGTCACTGGTGTCATAGACCGCTTGATAGACATACCAGGCACCAGCCTTTGCTGCCAGGTCGAGGATCTCGGGGTCATCTTCGATGGTGTGGCTGATCCATTTCTTTTTGAGCGGAGCGATGGCCTTGAAGAGCTCACGCTCCCAGTCCTTGTTCTGCGCCAGCGAGTTATCCACGATGAAGAGGCGGTTGTTGTCGATACCGGCCATATCCTCTACGACCTTGTCGATGGGACGCGGACGGAATTTGCGGCCTCCGAGGTAGCTGACGGCACAAGGATAGCAGCTGAAGCGGCAGCCACGGCTCGCGTGGAAGAGGTCGACCATGGGCACGCCTTTGTGGTTGTAGAGGTCGCGTTTGTAGAGGTCGCGGCGGCAAGGACCTACATCTTCGATGGGTGGCATCTGCCCCATGTAGTTATACACCTTCTTCAGTTCGCCGCGCACGAAGTCCTGCATCACTTGTTCCATTCGTCCTTCGCTCTCGCCGAGGAAAAGACTGTCGACGTGCTTCACCATATCTTCGGCGTGGAGCATCGAGGAGATGCCGCCTGCCATGACAAGTTTACCGCGGCGGTGGTATTCGTCGGCAATCTCCCAGCCGCGCTTGACCTGCGTAGAGAGCATCATGGAGAGGGCTACGAGGTCGCAGGGCTCGTCGAAGTTGATTTCTTCGACATTCTCGTCGGTGAAAGAGACATCCACATATTCTGGCAGCGTAGCCGCGAAGGCCACGGGACCGTGAGGTGGAAGATTGAAAGTCGTCTGCCCGCGCAGTTTTTGCCACTTCGGATAGATGAGTTTCAGTTTGATGGTGTCCATATATTGAATTTACGATTTGGCGTTTGAGTTGCAATAGTCGTTGATCTTATTCACGATGGTGTTGAGACCAAATATACATTCGACGGTGTTGATGGCCGTGAGGGGTACGCCGCAGATGCCATGCAAATTGACGCACTGGCCAGAGAGCAGGAGGTTGCGGATGCGGGTGACAGGTGCGATGAGCGTGCGAGCCGGGTCGAGACCGTCCTTGCTGTAGCCGTAGAGTGCACCGTCGGGCGAGGCGTAGTAATCGCGGATGGTGAGCGGCGAAGCGGTGTAGTAGGTCTTGATACACTGGCGGATGTCGGGGAAGAC
This sequence comes from uncultured Prevotellaceae bacterium, assembly GCA_947307015.1. GTDB lineage: Bacteria > Bacteroidota > Bacteroidia > Bacteroidales > Bacteroidaceae > Physcousia. The sequence goes on from CAMZHV010000001.1 coordinate 123,647, forward strand.
ACGCTCCAGCTTGTTGATGATGCGCTCTGCCTGCTCGTGTTTCCATGCTTCGTAATCCGCACCGCGATGTCCGACCGTAGTGTTCTCCCATCGCCGCACCTGGTCGTAGCGCATGAGACAATTGATGGTCATGCGCACAGCCCATGGCCCTTGGTTCTCGGTGGGCGGTGTGAGATACATGAGTCCGCGTGGCCAGGTAGCGGGGTCGTACTCGTCGTGGTTCCATATCTGGCCATAATCGTCCTGAATATATCCCGTGTGGTTGATATAGGGGAACGTCTCCGGCTTGAAAGCCAGATAGAGGATGAAAGCTGAATAGGTGACAGGTGCTTCGGTGAGGCGACTGACATAGCCGCGAGGCAGCGCACCTTCCGGCAGCAACGGTAACAGCGTCTTCGTGTGTATAGTGGAGACATAGTAGTCGGCACGGAATACGGAACCGGATGCCGTCTGCACACTTTCCACCTGTTTGTCAACGACATGGATGGCACTGACCGTCTGGTTGGTCAAGACCTCTCCGCCATGCTCATAGATGACGCTGACGAGGAGTTCTGCCATGTGCTGACTGCGGCCGCGGAAATGGTATTGGCCGTTGATATAGAGTACGTTGATGAGGGCGTGGATGTAGGCTGGCGTATGACCCGGCACACCGCCGTACATGGGATTCATGTAGGCTAAGAGGTCGCGCAGACGAGGATTGGTAATGAAATCTGCTATGAATTCATCAACGGGCTGCATGAAGCGTTGGCTGTGAATGGTGAACACGCTTGCCGTGGGGCGCATGTGGAAGATGTCCACCTCCTCGGTGAGGTCGTAGCAGGCTTGGAGATAGCGGCGTATGTTCTCGCTTTCGGCAGGGAAATAGCGGCAGAGCGCCTCGGTGAACGCTTCGCGTCCTTGCGGCAGACGGTAGTTCTCGCCCGTGGAGAGGTAGGTGATCTCATCCATGCAATCCATGTCGCAACGTTCGATGCGCAGCTGGTTCATGATGCCGAGATATTCGAAGATGCGGCGCACGGAACCTCCTTGTGAGAAGCCACCGAGGATGTGCATACCTGTCTCAAAATATATCCCTTGACGGGTGAAGCTCTGCAGGCCGCCACCTATGTTGTGGTTTTTCTCAAGGACACGCACACGGAAGCCCTCACGTGCCAGCAGGGCACCTGTGACCAAGCCTCCGAAGCCGCCTCCTATGATTAATGCACTTTTCATTGACTCGCCTTGATGATCTGTTGGTAAAGATATTCCGTGCCGAGCAGGTCGGAACACGTGACCACCGTCCCCACCAGTACGCCGAGGATGCCGTGCGAATTGATGTTCTGCCCCGTTAGGTAGAGACCAGGCAGCTTCGTGCGCTGTGGCACATGGCTTGACATGCCGAGACTGATGTCACGGGCGATACCGTAGGCGCTACCTTTGGACGTGCCAGTATAGTTGAGGTAGGTGAGCGGTGTAGATGTATAGTAATGCCTGATGGCCTGACGTATCTCGGGGAACGCCTGTTGGACGCTGTCAATGAGGCGCTCGGCACGGTTGCGCTTGAAGCTTTCGTAAGCTTCGCCACGATGACCGACTGTTGTGTCGAGCCACGGTGCCATCTCCTCGAAGCGCATATAGCTGAGGATAACGCCGGCACGGGCATATCGCGGTCGTGGTTCGTGGCAGAAATGCATGTAGAGATAGCCGCGCGGCCAGTCCTCGGTAGAATAATGTTCGCTATCCCACGGTGAGAGGCCGTTGGCATAAGCGTAGTAGTTGCTGTTCATATACGGCATCGTGCCTTCCTTGAAATCAAGATAGACAGAGAAGATACCAATAGTGTTGGGCAGCGAAGCCATACGCTTGCGGAAGGCTGGACGGATGAGGGGGCTGTCGGTCATTGCTAACGTTGGCACGGGATGTATGGCACTGACAACGATGTCAGCGTCGTAGCGGCTGCCGTCGGCTGTTGTAATACCCTTGACACCCCTGTCATCAGAAAGGATCTTGATGACTTGCTGCTGCGTCAGTACACGTCCTCCATACTGTTCCAGCTTACGAATGAGCGCATTTCCGATGTTGTCACTGCCTCCTACGACACGGAAACTGCTCTGGTTGTAGAAATCGACGATGAAAGCGTGCGTGGAGAAGGGTGTCTTATCACGCTGTGCTGCGTACAATGGCTGATTGCCCACCAAGACGTCGCGCAGTGTTGGATCGGTGATGAGGCTGTCGATGACTTCGTTGATGCTGCGCAACTGATACTCGGTGTTGATGGCGCTGTTGGCATTCGAGGTGTCGAGGGTGTGGAGGCTGGAGGCTTGTGCCACACGTTCCACACATTCCACATACTGCCTAATCCCTTCGGCCTCATGGGGGAAGTAGTTCGTCATTTGGGCGATGAAAGCCTCCTTGCCGTTGGGGAAACGGTATTCCTGATCGCCAAGGCGTATAATGTCGTAAGCTTGGCTATCGAGGGCAGCGAGGGCAATATCATCAATCTCAAGGAAACGCAACAGGCGATGAAGCGTTTGTCCAGGCAGTGCACTACCGATGAAGTGCATACCCGTTTCGAACTTCACGCCGCGACGCTCAAAGCATTGCAGGCAACCGCCTATCTGTGTGCCCTGCTCGAGGATGGTCACATCGAAGCCCTCGCGGGCGAGAACGACGCCCGTCGAAAGACCTCCAAGGCCACTGCCTATAATGATGCAACGCTTCATGAATGAGGATACCTTTAAACTTTAAACCTTAAATTTTAAACTGTCTCAAAGGACAGGTTGGGGAGATGGATATTGATATTTTGTGCTACGGCTATCTTGTCGACATCAGGATCGGATGCTATGACCCTCACATCGGGATGAACGAGCGCAAAGACAAAAGCGCTTTCACCCTGTCCACAGTTTGTGATGCGGTGTTCCGTTCCGCCATTCCAGTTGTCAATCTCATGGGCGTGAGCCTGAATCTCATTGAATCGTCGCTTGGCTTCGCGCGTCACACTACGCACTTTGTAGAGATATTGGTAGCGAACGTAAGGCACCACATGAGCTGTCGTCGCCTGCTCTCGGCACAGCTCGGCATAACGCTCAACGAAATAACGGCGCAGCTTGTTCGTCAGCGTCAGCGTCTCCATCGCTTCATATTCCTCGGCTGTGATACGTTTGCCAATCTCCATGTGCATGTGACCACGGCGGAGCATCAATTCGTCTTTGGGTAACACTTGACCTAAGCCCGTCAGGAATATGGGCAGGATGTCGACATGATGAACTTTTGCCATGTGGAAGGCGCCCTGATGAAAGCGATGGATTTTCTGATCCTTGGAGCGTGTGCCTTCAGGGAAGGTGATGATGCTGTAGCCTCGGCTCAGCAGGTCAGTCACACGAGCGTTGATGTTGTCCACACCTTCGTTGACAGGATAGAATTCCGCTGCGCGCAGGATGAGGCTGTAGAGCGGGTTGTTCCAGACCCATTCCTTGGTGAGGATGACAGCCTTCGGTGCGATACTCAGTACGGCCATCAAGTCGAGTTGCGACTGGTGGTTGCAGACGATGATTGCCGGGCGCTCCAACTTTTCGTTGTAGGGATTCCCGACAGAGAATGTTGTTCCCAGCACGTGTTCAATGTTGAAACGTGAGATGCGGCAGAGTGTACGGTGGAAGAAGAGCTTCTTCGCCTCGGTGTAGCGTCCGAGATGACTCCACAGGAAGGCAAAAATTTGATAGAAGAAGGCGACGATGATATAGTAGAGTCCAACCACCAGCGAGAAGGCGATACGCTCCAGTGTCAAGGGTACATCACGTAGCTTGTCGCCCTCGCGGGTGATCCAACGGAACACCACAGGAGGCAGGTAGAAAGCCATCAGCACGACGGTGAACATACCGACAATGACGACTTCTGCCAATGAGTGCATAGCGGGATGACGGGCGAAAATCAGCGAACCGATTCCGATAAACATGATTAGTGCGGAGAGCGCGACGCTGTTCTTGTAACTTCGTAAGATGGGACGCCCGTAGGTATGCTCGTAGACGAGGCCGTCGGTGATGAAGATGGTGTAGTCATCGCCTTGACCAAAGATGAAGGTGGCGAGGATGATGTTGACGATGTTGAACTGAATGCCCAGCAGCTGCATGAGACCCAGAATCCATATCCAGCCGACAGCCAAAGGCAGGAAGGACAACAGAGTCAGCTCAATGCTGCCGAAGGAAAGCCAGAGGAAGAAGAAAACCACGAAACCACAGACAAAGCCGATATAATTGAAGTCATCGGAAAGTGTCGTGGCTAAGGTACGCTGTACGTCACTACTATCGAAGAGGAAGCCCTGATGGCTCAGGCGCTCACGCCAAGAATCTTTCTCTGCAGACGTCATTGGGGCCGCTGTGCTGACATAATTGACCACGCGGTTCGGTGTGCCCGGACCCGCCATGAGGAGGTACTGCCCACCCACGGTCTCGGTGAGGGGAGCGAAAGCTTCGTATGGCAGCGGTTCAAAGGCAGTTTCCGTCAGAGCGAGGAAGGGAGCGAAGGCCTGCGGTGAAAAACCGTAGCGCTGACCTTCGGCGACTAACGACTGTCGGAGCTTGGCGCCATGATGCTCCATGAGCTTGTTCCATAGGGTAAGAGAATGGCGCTGGCTGTGCGTGGAGGGAACCAGATGCTGGAGTCCTTTGACGACAAGGCCCGCTTGGCGGAGACTGTCGGCCATTTGCTCGGCACAGAATAGGGCGCTGTCCATTGATGACGCTTCTGCAACAGCCAACACATTGCCGTTTCCCGAAGACTCCAAACCGATACCCAGCAGCGAAACGTTCTCGCGCTGGTCGGGTGTCATGTAGTTGATGTGCTGTAGGTTGGTGTCGAAGGTCGTGCGCAGGCTGAACCAAAAAAGTACACAGGTGATGACCGTCATCGCAAGGAAGAACCAGCCTGACCGCGTCCAAGCTGCCAGGCGTGGGAGGCGGCGTAACGGTAGGACTGCCAGAAGGTCGGTGCCCTCGCGGGCATCATTAGGCGTGGAATGACGGCCGATGAGCACGGGCAGGAACAGCAGCACAAAGAGAATGGTGCAGAAGAGCACCAAGGCACCCATGATACCTAAGTCCTGCATTGCCTCTGCGTCCATCCAAGCCAGACAAGCGAAAGCGCTGACCGTGGTGATATTGCCCGTGAGTAAAGGCGGCACCATATCGGCAAGTGCCTTGCGGCGGTCGGGTTCATGACGCAGGTGGTCAAGGAAATGGAGCGGATAGTTGGTGGCGATGCCGATGAGCACAGAACCGGTGCCCAGGACAATCACCGAAAGCTGGCTGTGGTAGAAGCCCATGATGGCTATGGCGATGGCATAACCCGTGGCAATGGAGACCACCATCCAGAAAATGTCGCCCACGCGACGGAACACGAACCACAGGAGCAGGCTGATAAGGATGATGCTCAAGATGCCTGCCATGATGCCGTCGTTGCGGACACGGTCGGCATTGCTTACCGCTATCAGCGGACCGCCGATAGCTGCGACGCGCACCGAGGGATGGCGAGCTTTCAGTAGTTCAAAGGTCTGTTCGAGAAGGGCGTTGAGGCGGCGGTTGTTGCCACTCTCGCTGGAACCGTACGGACTCGTGAGGAAGCCGATGCCCGCCTGATGGTCTGGGGTGAAGATGATGCCGTCCTCAATGACATAGCTGACATTGTCTCGTAGCATCTGTAGCCGTGCGAGGACGGGCGAGAACAGGTGGAGCGGATCTTGCTGAATCGTAGAAACAAGAAAACTTCCCGATGGTAGCAAGAGCATCTGGTGGTTGTCCTCCAAGGTATGAGCGATGTAGTCTGGCGTTGAAAGAAGGCTGTCGGCCCGGCTGTAGTCCTCGTCGGTCATGAGTAGCGGGGCGTGAGCGTACAAGAACGTGATGAGATCCGTCACAAGCGACTCGTCGGCCTGCATCTGCAAGTCTTGTATGACGCCTGCGGTGTCAACCAGATGGAGAACGTCCTCGAAGTCCATCATGGCGGCAGCGATGGAGTCCATGCGGTCCTCGTCGTTGACAGCGGGTGCCGACGTGATGATGACGATGCGGTTCTGTTCGCTGATGCGCTGATAGACGGAACTGTAGCGTGCTGCCAGCTCGTCTGTCGTCAGGAAATCACCGATATCTTCCTTCAGCTGGATACGTAGGGCAAGCCATCCCGACACGGCAAGCAGACCTATCCAGAAGATAAGCAACTGCCAGCGGCGATGAGCGAACTTGTCGTAGAACCAGAGGAAGAAGGACATCGTTTAGAGTGAAAATGAAAGATTAGATGTTAAAGAGCTTATGGAGGAGCATACGGGGGCCGCCATAGATGATGGCGAGGAAGCAGAGGATGGTGTTTAGACAGGTGATGCGCAGGAAATCGAGTACAGGACGGAAATGCGTGACGCGTTTATCGGGCGACGGATAGTAGACGCGCACAGGCACGGGAATAATTTGGGTGCCGCGCCAGGCACTGAAAACCAGTAGTTCCAACTCGGCTTCATAGCGGGCTGTGAGTATCCGCAAGCCACCGATGAAGTCAAGGGGGTACACGCGAAAACCAGTCTGTGTGTCGGGGATGCGCTGTAGCGTTTGCACCGCGAACCAGAAATTGCTGAATTTGTTGGCAAAGATATTGCCGCCTGGAATGTTCTCGTCGTCGAGGGTGCGGCTGCCTACGATAAGCGCTTCGGGCTGTTGCTTGGCTGCGGCAATCAGGGCGGGAGCATCCTCGGGGTAGTGCTGACCGTCGGCATCCAATGTGAGTACGTGTGTGTACCCATGCGCTCGCGCGTACGAAAAACCAGCCTTGAGTGCTCCACCCTTGCCCCGATTCGAGGCATAGCTCACCAACTGGAAAGAAAGCTCTTCGCTAAGTGTTTGAAGGCGAGCCATAGTATCATCGGTGCTGCCATCATTAACCACCATGACATCCGGCCATACTTCCATACTGCGACGAACGACGTCGCAGATTGTTTGGGCATTGTTGTATGTCGGGATGAGAATGATTAAACGCATAGGCTGGCTATTGTTTTGGGGACAAGATGAGGGACATCTTGGTGAACGAGAGAACCTCATCCTTCAGCAAACACTGCACGCTGTAACCATCGCCAACCGCTTGAACGCGGGTGAGCTGGACATCGAACGTGGCATGATCCGTGGGAGTGATGAGATGCATGTATTTGATGCTATTAATGTGCGAGATGCGCAAGGGTTGCCCCTTCAGTTCAGACATGAGTTCTTCGACGATGCCGAGCTGGCAGACGCCAGGCGTGATGGGATTGCCGGGGAAATGTGCCTTGAAGATGCAGTGGTCAGCATTCAAGGCAATCGTGTATGTCGCTGCCGTATTGTCGGTTTGTGCCGCAAGTATGCGGAAGTAGTCATCTTGGAGCGTCATGGCGCTGTCTTGTCTACGAGTTGTTCGAAATGGTAGGTGATGCCGAATCGCTTGTCATGGAGGGTCATGGAGTCTGGTAGGTGCAGGTCGAGCTGTCGCTTGCGACCGAGCTTGACCTGGTGGTCGGCGGCGAGCACTTTGAGGTCGGAGCGCAGCACCTTGCGGATATACCATTTGTCCATCATTGGCATGACATTGAACACCTTTACTTTGTTGTTCTTGCACGTGAAGTCAAAAGCGCGGAGACCGAACTCATTGACGACAGTACCAACGACGCCCTCATCTGTCTGCTGTACGATGCAAATGGCTGTCAGGAGCATTGAACCCCGTTCAAGGGTCATATTCCACTGCGCCCGTTCATTGCCACAAAGCATGATTGGGTATGTTTGCTGTGCCGACAGGGGTCGTAAGCCGAGACAGACGCAGAATAGAATCCAGAGAAGCGTTCTTTGCACAAGCTGAGTGTTCTTAATGTTGTTCCAAAAGAGTGAAGGTGAAGTCCTTGCCTCCGCTTTCGTTGACGACCAGGAGGCGTTGGAGCTTCGCGGGACGTGAGGAACCCGGCAGAAGCATCGCATCGGGGAGTGTCTGATGGCTAAGCACCTGAGCAGCTGCATAGATACCGAGACCATAGGCGGTGTAGCTCTCGCCGAAGAGGTTCTTATATTGTAGCAGCGCAGGAGCAGCGGTGGATGCAAACAGGGACATCAGCGGGGACGAGGCGAAACCGATATTGGGGATGACGATGGCATCGACAGCACCGACCTCAGCAGCCACCTGCGTCAGCGTATCCAGAGAAGGACGATAACAACGGCGTACGAGCGTGATCTGGCAGAGGGCTTTATCGGAGGGCTTGGCATCGAGCATCATACTGACAGCTGTTTCGCCTGCTACCTGTCCGGGATTTCCCAGATAACCCGTCTTGCAGAGCAGACCGAAGTACTGAGGTGTCATCTCATCGTGTCCGCCCACGAGTGCCGTATGTATGCGTCCCAGTTGCAGCTGCATCCAGGCATCCTCAAGGGCACAGTCGAACGAAGCTTCCTTGTGTGCGTAGGTCGCATTGTAGCCGTGCGACTGGGTGTGGATACTGACGAGTGAGCTGATGGTGTTGTGTGTTGACTGCATGAAAGGCGTTGGCTTGCAGTTCTCCTCGCCCTCGAAGCAGAGGTGAGTCAACAGATTCTCCGTATTTTCTATGCAACCGAGTCCCGTGCCGGTGATGATGGCATCGGGGTGCTCCACGCCACTGGCTCTCATGGCCGTTAGCGATGTCGCCAGCGCTCGCTTGAGCAACTTGCCCATGCGCCTCGACTCACCAGGCGACAACCATTGCTTGAAGTCAACATCGCGCGAGCGAACGAATGGTTCCTCATATAGGATAGGCGCTTCCATCCATGCCTCACTGAGTCCTTCCTGGATGGAAATCTGAGCGACAGAGGTGATGAAGATGGGAGTCTCTGGAATAACCGGAATGTCCGGAATATCCAGAATGTCCGGTCTTCCTAATACCAGCGAGCTGTCATTACCGCCAAATCCAAAGGAGTTACAAAGGACGTGACGGAGGGGATGCCGGGGCGTGGAATCCGTGACAGGCGTGATACCGTCGGGCATCTGATGCTTCCAACCGAGGTTCACTGGCAAAAACTGCTCCTGCAATGCCAGCAGGCATATCACAGTCTCGATGCTTCCTGAAACACTGGTGGTGTGGCCCGTGAAGGATTTCGTGCTGCTGATGGGCGGCAGGTCATCCCCGAAGAGACGCATCATCGCCTGACTCTCGCTGGAGTCATTGTTGGGTGTGCCTGTGCCGTGGGCATTGATATAGTCAATATCCGAGGGATTGAGCCCTGCGTCGGCTAATGCCTCCTTCATCGACAGGAAAGCTCCTTCACCGTCGGGTGAGGACGCCGTCTGGTGATAGGCATCACAGGCGTTTCCATAACCTTCGAGTAGGCCGATGGGTTTCACGCCGCGTCGCCGCGCCGAAGCTGCCGTCTCGATGACTAAATAGGCAGCTCCTTCGCCTAAATTCAGGCCTGCACGCGTCTTGTCGAACGGACGGCAGGGCTCCTCGTCGAGGATCATCAGCGAATTGAAGCCGTTGAGATGGAACTTGGTGAGACATTCACTACCACCAACCACGGCAATCTCATGGCGACCGCTGCGGAGGATGTTGGCGCCATTGATGATGGCGTTGGCCGCAGACGAACAAGCCGTGGAGAGCGTCGACACAGAGGCGAAAGGACCATAGTAGTCAGCTGTGCCCTCCGTCGATGCGCCGCAGTCGTGCTGCGAGATATAGTCATTGCGCAGGTCGTTGCTTAGGAAGTCAGGATAGAACTGCTCGCTCATATCCATGCCTCCTACAGTGGTGGCTGAGATGAAAGCGGCCTGCGCCCTGTCCTCAAGCGTCAGCTGTGCCTGTTCCAAGGCTTGTCCCAACGCCATGATACCCATCAGCTGGGTACGCGTGCGTGGCTGACCTTCGGGGATGCCCAGCCGCTTTGCCATCTCATCGGTGGACATGGCCACCTCACCCACGGGGAATTCCTGGTGGGCGGTCTTGAGGAAACGGATTGCACTGATGCCCGTCTTGCCGGCGCGCAGCGAAGCCAATGTCTCGTCGCTGTTAAGACCTATGGTTGAGACAATGCCCATGCCCGTGATCAGGATCGGCTCATTCATGTTGTGATTTATCACTTTTCGATGTTACTTGGTGCGATGCTCGTTGACATACTGAGCCATGACGCTGACACTCTTGAATATCTCCTTGCCCTCGGCGGGATTCTTTAACTTGATGCCATACTCTTTTTCCATCATCACGATGAGCTCCAGTGCATCAATACTGTCGAGGCCAAGGCCCTCTCCGAAGAGAGGAGCGTCGTTGTCGATGTCTTCAGGCGTCACATCTTCGAGGTTGAGAACCTCGATGATTTTTCCTTTGAGTTCTTGAATCAATTCTTCCATAATTATTAAATGATAGGTTGATGAATATTCTAAGTTATAGTCGTTATGTGTTACTGATCAGATAAAGCTTGGCCAGGAAATGGTCATTGTCTTGATAGTCCACCCAGCCGATAAGGGCTGACGTGGTCATTGGATCCTGGAATGTCAGTTTTTTCAGGATTTGTATGCGTTCGTTCTCGTCGGTGGTCTCTTCGAAGAGATACATTGATGTCTCGCCTAAGTATTTATTGCGAATGGCAATCTCACCTGTGACGATGTTAGGTAGCGTGTAGACAAAGACAGCAGGACTTGGGAAGTAGTTATCGCCGGGAACGATGGTCGATTCGTAATGGCGGTCGGTGTGGAGACATCCACGGCAGGAGGTAAGCACAACGGCGCGATCCTCACGTGCTACAAAACGCTCTTCAGCTACGGACTGAAGCAGGAGCTCTGAGGCAACAAAGCCCAAGCGGCAGAGAGGATCCATCTTGAAAAATTTGGGATAGTCGGCATGACTGCTGCGATAGCACTCCGTGAGCAGTGCATCGCCCGTCTTGGTCATTGGCAGAACTTGGCCGTTGAGGATCACGGATTTTGGGGAGAGTGTGATGTCCGCCTTAATAGTTTCTATAGTATCTATAGCAGCATTAGTTTCTATGGCCTCCCTTTTTCCTCGCTGCATTCGAATGGCTGCGTTGCAGCCTCCGAAGCCGCTGATGAGTTTGATGAACGACTGCTTGTCGGTTTCTCGGTTTGTGGAAGCGACAGCGACGGGGTGACTCACACCGAGCTGATCGTCGTAGCCTAAGGTGGCAGGCACAGTGGCGTCCTCGAGAGCCTCCATGGATAGAATGGTTTCCAGCACGCCAGCAGCACCCATGGTGTGGCCATAATAACCCTTCAAACTGCATAGAGGTACATCCAAAAGCCCAGCGCGATCGACAGCGATACTTTCCATCTCGTCGTTGTATGGCGTGGCGGTGCCATGAACGCTGATGAAAGCCAGATCGTCAACTTCCGCTTCGGCCATGACCATTCGCAGGGCACGATAGCTGCCTTCGCCTGTTCGTGATGGCCCGCTGATGTGGTTGGCATCGTTGCGGATAGCACCTGCCTGCAAGAGCCAGTCTTTAGGTTTTACCTCGTTGGAGAGCGTATAGATAATGGTAGCTGCGGCTTCGCCGACGTTCAAGCCTTCGCGGTTGGCACTGAAAGGGCGGCAACGCTCTGGTGATAAGGCATGAAAACTCTGGAAGCCGCTGACGATGAAACGGCTCTGCGCTTCTACACCGCAGACAATGACATAATGACAGAGACCACCCTGCAGTACGCGCTGAGCTGCAACTTGGGCACAGACACCGCTCGTGCAGGCATTGCTGACAACAATGGGTCGCTTGGTGAAGCCTAACTGACGGGCAATATCCTCAGCCATTGCTCCTAAACGTACTGGCGTTTCGTTCTCGCCATTGATGAGATCAATATTGCCCTTGGTGGTACTGATAATGAGAAGCGTGTCATCTGTTGGGAGTGGTTGTGTCAGCTGGGCCATCGCTTTGCGGATGGAGTGTAAAGCCATATTCGTCGCCCTCGGCGTGGCGAAGGGCGTGGCGATGAGTCCAGCCATGAAATCCTCCGTCAGCTTCCAGTCCTTGCCCGAATGGTGCTGCACGGCAGAGCATCCCTGCTTGACGAGGCAGTAGTTCTCATGACTGCCGTCGGCCAGCGGGGTGATGGCGTGGTGTGCGATGACCTTGACTACATTTGTTCCCATTTCTTTTTCCATTGCTCGAAGAAGGGAGGATTTTCCCACAGGAGCTTATATTGCTTGTCCATGAACACCTGAACGCTATGGCCTGTCGTCAACAGACTCTCGTCGCGGGTGTCGTAGATTTCATAGTCGTAGATGATCTTGGCAGCTTCGGTTGGACGGAAGATAATATCTACGCGCGGGCGCATACCATATAATATAGGTCGCTTGTAGTGAAACTCCAGATCGACGAGTGGCGCATAGAAGTCGTGCTCAACCATATCCATATATCCCAAGCCATACTGTCGTCCCCATTCCTCGCGGGCATCTTCGAAATAGAGAGGATAGGAACCGTGCCACACGACTCCCATGGAATCTACTTCGCTGAAGCGAATTTCAAATTCTTTGCTTGCCTTTAGTTCTTGCATAGGTCGGATGAGATGCTGAGTTAATTCATAGTTGGGCATCTGTCTCGCTGAGCGCTATCTTCATTTCAGCCGTGGCGATGACTTTGTCACCAGAACGTACTTCGGCATCAACGAGCGTCATGCCGAACACCTCTTCGCGAACGGTGATGCCAGTGGTCAACGTCTCTCCCACGGCTGGCAACCGTAAGAAAAACATCTCCTTGACTGCGCCGATGAAGCCGAGCTTCACGCGTTCCTGATCCAGAAGGTTTATGTACCCCATGCGCGCAGCACAAGTCTGTGCGACATTCTCCACCAATCCTACAGCCCGTAGATGACCGTCCTCGACGAAAATGCAGTCCTCAAGAACGGTGAATGTCGTTGTTGTGCATATACGATCGAAAGCCACAACACGATCCACCATCACAAATGGCGGGCGCTGTGGAATCAAATCCAATATGGGTATCTCTTCAACTGGGTTCATTGAATATATATTGGGGACTACTGATCACCCCAGAATTCATAGTAATTAAACCACTGGTGTGGATATCGAAGGAGGATCTCAGTGAGGCAATCAGCATAGGCTTGTGCCAGTGCAGCAGCACGTGTCTTAACGCTCTTGTCCTTCAACTCGTCAGGCAATGTCAGCTCGTAGACATAGGTGTGATAAGTCTTGACGCTCTCTTTCATGACGAAAGTGCAGTGGACAGGGACGTCGCGTGAGGCTGCGAGGATATATGGCCCCATTGGCAGTTCGGCGTCAGCACCCAGCACCTGACAGCGGAAGGTTCTCGTCGAGCCAAAGGTGCGGTCGCCGTGCATCGATACGATCTCTCCGTTTGCTAAAGCACAGTTCATCTCGAAGACGGGATCGATGGAGCCGTCGGCAAGAATAAGCCGCAGGTTCTGCTTATCGAAAATGCGCGTGCGGTTCTCCATGACCGTCCCCGTCTCGCCGCCATACACTAAGGCATTGATAGTCTTCTGGCCGTGAGAGAGCATATAGCCCGCTAACTCGAAATTGCCTACGTGTGTGCCTATCTGCATGAAACCGCCCGGTTCGTCGCAGAGCGCTATGAAACGTTCGTCGCCTTCGGTGACAATGTTGAAACGAGCACCGCCGTAAAAAGCGAAGCGGTCGAGGATGATCTGTCCGAAACGGAAGTGGTTAGCATAGACATCGAAGAACGAACGCAAGGGATTGTGTCCCAGACGACGGCGGAAGAAATGGTACTGGCTGATGTAACCCTGATGATTGAAAATCATATAAAAAGGCACAACCAGAGCCATCCCTGCATACACGATGGGCAGGTTCATCCATCCGAGGCAACGCACGAGTGCGCGCTGCATCCAAGGCGAGCCGCCCGTCGTGCCTTTCCACTGCTGTCTTTGCGTTTGCTCCATGCTTTCCCTCTTAGTGATTACACCCTTCGCTGATGCTAAGGGCACTGTGGTTGGGCGCTACGGCTTTTATGCGACCTTGCTTTCGATATAATCGCAGAACTGTTGCATCGTGATGATGCCGGCCATCTCCTCGGGCTTGATCTTGAAGCCGAAGTTCTTCTCCACGATGACGACGATATCCACGAAATCGAGACTGTCAACGCCCATATCCTCCTTGAGGCGTGCCTCTGGAGCAATCTTGTCTTCTTCAATTTCCAGATCTTCGATGAGGAACGCCCTCACTTTCTCTTCAATTTCTTGTCTTGACATAACTAAAATTTTCGATTTAATGATTTTTTATGAATTACTGTTTATGCTTATTCAACTAAATGCTTTTCAAAAAACGTCTATAGGTTTTTGCATTAACGCCTATATGTTTTTGCAATTACATCTATATGTTTTTGCGCTTTCGCCTATAGGGTTATTTATGGTCTTTTTAATTTGCACACCATGATACTGTGCCCCTGTCCGAGGCCATCGTATATGGTTTCCACCGTGAGGCCAGCCTCTTCGACGTATCGTGTCATGTCCTCGGTGTTGTACATCTTCGAGTTGCCGTTGGCGATGGCGGTGAAATAAAGGCTGGTCATGGTGAGGCAGAAGGCAGCAGTCTCGAAGCGCTGACGATCCCAGAGTGTCTCCATGATGAAGACACGTGTGTCGGCGGTCATAGCGTTCTTCGCGCGTGTAAGGATGCTGACGATCTCCTCGCCGCTGAAGCAGTCGAGGAACTGACTCATCCAAATGGCGTCAAGGCCTCCTTCACGTTGCGGGAATAATGCTTCGGGGTCAAGCAGATTGATGCCGTAGCCTTTGATACGGTCGGCACCAGGCTTGCCTTCGGTGTTGGCTTCCATCATACGGATTTGCTGAGGCAGGTCGAGGATGGTGACCTCCACGTTGGGGTCGTGGTTGACGCACTGTAGTGCCCATTTGCCCGTGTTGCCGCCTACGTCGTAGAGCGAGCGGGTGTGATATTTCCCAAAAACAATCTCTAACGCTTCGGGGAAAGAGGTATCGGAATAGAAATGGTCGAAGCCAAACCAACTCTTCTGCACTTGTGGCGGCAGCTCGCTCAGCGCCTCATAGATGGTAGGCCATGAGCCGAAATGCTCCAGCCCTGCCGGCCTACCTTCTTTGAGCGCTTCTTCGAGGTGGAACCACCCTTCGTAGTTCACATCGTGGTTGAAGTCGATGTTCACGCGGGTGGCGGCGTCATTGAGCAGGAACCATCCTGTCTTGGATAACGTGAAGCGGTCGGTCTCGGTATCAACGAGAATCGTACCGATACACAGCCCAGCTTCCGTCAGGCACTTGACGGCGTAGTCCGAAAGGCCTGTCTTCTCACAGAGCTCCTCGCGTGTCAGTCCTTGGCCTGCATCGCGCAGGAGATCGAGTATACCAAACTTAATCATCAGCCGCGAAGCCTGAAAGATGACAGGCCCCCACGCGATGAATTCTGCTTTGGCCTGTGCCTCACGGGCCGACAGCCGTTCATGGGTATATGCCTTTTCCAAGGCGGGGAATAGTTTCATGCTTACTTGTTGGCTTTCTTGGCGAAGTTAAGAATAGACTCCGAGAGGCCTTCGAAAGTCTCCTTAATGCGGTTGCGAAGACGCATGGCAGAGAAACCACTGGCTGTCTCATAGTACTCATGGATCTTGAACTCCACCACGGCCTTGTTCTCTTTGTCGAGAATCTGAACCTCGCCCTTAGTGATTTCCCACCAAGTCCTTATTGTAGCCATCTCTTTGATACCGTGGATAGTGACGACAATCTGGAAGTCGGCGTCACCGTCAATAATCTTCATGCCTTTCTTGTTGCGCTTGTTCCAATCCTCGGTGAAGCCTGCCTCGCCGTAAGTGTGCTCTTCTTCCCATTCACCGTTGATACGGACATATTCTTTATAAGGAATTTCTGAGGCACCTTGATAAGAAGCTACACAATCGTCAGCATAGATAAACTTGACGTTGGCAGTTTTTTCTTTGTCGAAAATGTTAGCTATGCCATCGGCCTTAGTGAGTTGCAACTGCTTGCTGTCGGCTTTGCCAAAGGCTACCACTGCTACTATAGCCATGATAGCGGTCAAAAGTGTTCTTTTCATTTTTGTATTTGTTTTATAGGGTTTGTATTGCTTGCCATAGGTGGCAAGGTTAGTTATAATTTCTTGAGTACAAGTGCCGAATTAGTGCCCCCGAAGCCGAAACTGTTGGAGAGAACGACGCTGAGGTCAATGTCCTCGACGGTAGTGCGAGCCAAGTTGAGCGTAGCAGCGTGCTCGTCGGGAGTCTCGAGGTTGATGTTAGGTGCTACGAAACGATTTTGCATCATCAAAACACAGTAGACAGCCTCGCTGGCTCCTGCCATCCAGCACTCGTGACCTGTCATAGACTTGGTGGAACTGATCCAGGCACGCTTGCCTTCGAAGAGGCGGGTCAGAGCCATAGCTTCGAACATATCACCTTGGGGGGTAGAGGTAGCATGGGCATTGACATAATCAACCTCATCGGGTGTCACGCCGGCATCATTCATGGCGCGTTGCATGGCCAACATACAACCGTCGTCGGAAGGCTGTGAGATACCGCCGCCGTTCGAAGAGAAACCGTAGCCGCATACTTCGGCCAGAATAGTGGCACCGCGTGCCACGGCGTGATCGTAGTCCTCGAGGACGAGGGCTGCTGCTCCGCCGCTGGGGATAAGACCGTCTCGGTTGGCATCGAAAGGACGGCTGGCTTTTGTCGGTTCGTCCATGCGCTTGGAGAACGTACCGAGGGCGTCGAACGAAGCCATCGAGTAGTAGTTGGTCTCTTGGGCTCCACCAGCGAGGACGACATCTTGAAGGCCGTGCTTAATCATCATGTAAGCTACGCCTATGCTATGGCTACCGCTGGCGCAAGCTGCGCTGACGGTGAAATTGACACCGCGCAGGTGGAAGATAGTCGAGAGGTTCATGTTCACCGTTGAATTCATCGACTGGAAGATCAAACCCGAGCCCAGCAGCTGCGAGTCGTGCTTCTCTGCCATGAGATTAGCGCTCTCGATGACGGGCTGCGCCGACGAGTCGTTGCCGAAGATCACTCCGACTTCGTTTTGCAGCAGGTACTCTTCGTCTATGCCAGCGTTCTCGAAGGCTTCACGCGTGGCCATGAAAGCGTATTCGCCCTCCTCGGGCAGGCCGGCGCGCAGACGGCGGTGCAGCAACTTCTTCAGGTCGGGACGTGGCACAATGCCCGTCAGGGCGCTCTGATATCCGTAGCCTATGCGCTCTGGTTCGAGGCCTATGCCCGACCGTCCTAAGCGCAGCGACTCCGTTACCTCTGTCAGATTCTGTCCGAGGCACGACCAAATACCTATGCCTGTAATAACAACTCTTCGGGTGGACTCTCCCCCCGCCCTCCCTATCAGGGAGGGAGCAGAATGTTTTTGACTATTTATGTTTTCTTCCATAAAAGGGTTATTTGCTTATTTATATTTGCTATCAATTCTTGTTAAGTAATCGCTCCCTCCCTAACAGGGAGGGCGGGGGAGAGTCTTATGTATATAACCCTCCATTGATGCTCACCACTTCGCCCGTGATATAGGCAGCCTTATCCGAGACAAGGAAGGCGACGAGATCGGCCACTTCCTCGGGTTTGCCGAAGCGGTTCATTGGCACAAGTTTCTTGAGCTCGTCCACGGGCAGGTCTTTAGTCATGTCTGTCTCGATGAAGCCTGGTGCTACGGCATTCACAGTCACACCGCGTGCAGCACATTCCTGTGCCAGCGCCTTGGTAGCTCCGATGAGGGCAGCTTTGGCTGCGCTGTAATTGGCCTGTCCGGGCATACCTTTGATGCCGCTGAGCGAAGCCATATTCACGATGCGGCCGCCGTGTTTGCGTTGCATCATCTTTGGCAGGCAGCGCTTGGTGACGAAGTAGAAACCATCGAGGGATGTCTGTAGCACAGCACGCCAGTCCTCGGTAGGCATCATGAACATGAGGTTGTCGCGACGGATGCCGGCGTTGTTCACGAGGTAAGCGATGTAATCGTCGGGATGTGCTTCCTGCCACGCCGACAGCGCGGCCTCGACCTGCGCCTCGTCGCCCACGTTGAAGGGCATCAGCTCGGCCTGTGCGCCAGCCGCTTCCACCTGTGCTTTCACCTCTTCGGCGGCGGCGGCGTTGGACTGATAGTTCACGAGGACGGGGATTCCCATCTTAGCGAGTTTCAAACATACGGCGCGTCCTAAGCCGCGTGAACCTCCTGTGACTAATGCGTATTTCATTGTTTGATGAGTTTTGTTTTTAAGAACTCTTCCACCGCAGCAATTTCCTTGTAGAAAGGAGTGTCGTCGATGAAGAGCGGAACTATCGCGCGAACCTTATCATATAGCGCGCGCGAAGCGGGACACAATCGGTCAGCGATCTTACGGCAGTCCGTGGCCTGTGTCAGGGCAATCATTTGCACGGCCATCACCTGATATGCGTTCTCAATAACGCGCTTGGTGATCAGCGCCGTGTTCGTGCCCATCGACACAATATCTTGATTATCGTTGTTGTTAGGGATGCTGTGTACATAGTTGGGCATGGCCAGCGTCTGACACTCGGCGGTCGTTGAGGTAGCGGTGAACTGGCACGCTTGCATACCGTAGTTCAGTCCCAGCGTTCCTAAGTTCAGGAAGGGCGGGAGAATGTCGTCGTTGATGCGGTTGTGGAACAGGTAGTTGAGCTGTCGCTCGCTGGTCATGGCGAGTCGCACGATGGCGATCTTCACCTTGTCTTGTTCCAGCGAGATGTAGTCGCCGTGGAAATTGCCGCCGTGGTACACATTCTGCGTCTCGGGATCCACAATGGGGTTGTCAGAAGCTGAGTTAACCTCATCCTCCAACACCTGCCGTGAAGCCATGAGCGTATCATAAATGGGGCCGAGAATCTGGGGCGTGCAGCGCAGCGAGTAGTAAGCCTGCACCTTGTGTTTGAACACGCTTTCGGTGTTCTTGGCTGGGTCATATAGCTCATGCTCGCGTTTCTTCATCAGGCTCCCGCCCTCAGCCATCTCCCGCATACGCTGTGCAATGACCTGCTGTCCATCGTGACGGCGGCACTCATTGAGGGGCACGGCCATCATATCGTCGTAGCTCTCGGCAATCTCATTCATCCAGACAGCCGCGGCGATGCTCCAGTCCAGCAGGCGCTCGGCCAGTACCTGATTGACGAGCCCTATGCCTGTCATCACGCTGGTGCCGTTGGTGATGGAGAGGCCCTCACGGATGTGTATGTCTATAGGCTTCAGGCCGCACTCGCGCAGCACCTCTGCTGTCGGGCGCCATACGCCGTTGTAATGCACCTCACCTTCGCCGATGAGCGTCAAGGCGATATGAGCCAGCTGCACCAAGTCGCCGCTAGCGCCTACGCTGCCGTGTTCGGGGATAAGGGGAATGATACCACGGTTGATGAATGCCGTGAGCAGTTCCAAGACCTCGGGATGAATGCCGCTACGGGCTTGCAGGAACGACCCCAGGCGTGCAATCATCGCGGCCTTAACGTACAGGTCGGGTAGGGGAGCGCCCGCACCCGTTGAGTGGCTGCGAATGATGTTATATTGAAGATCCTTCAGGTATTTGTCGTCGACGCGCCACTGTGCCATAGGGCCAAAGCCGGTATTGATGCCGTAGATGACCTTCTCACGCGAAAAAGACTCCAGGAATCGGTAGCAGCGCTCAACCTCCGCTACCGCATCTTTGTCGAGCTGCAGCGGAGCGTTGTCGAAAAGGATTTTTTCTATCTGCTGATATCGAATTTTATGGGTTGACATAACCACATTAATAAATATGCGGGCGCAAAGGTACGCTTTTTCTTCCATATATGACGAAGAAATCAGTAAAATTGTATGATACGAAAGAAAGTTTAGGCCGTTTTGCTGATTATTTAGCTAAATAATCCTATATTTGCACACAAAATCCATCAATATTCAACACAAATGAAACGTTTTTCCCTCCTCTCGCTCCTTTTCCTCGTCTCAATCCTTACCCTTCATCCTTCATCCCTCTCTCCTCGCACCTCTGTGCTGATGAATTTCGGATGGAAGTTCCATGCTGGTGACATCACGGGTGCCGAAGCCTTGAATTACGATGATAGTGCTTGGCGGCTCGTGAACCTGCCCCACGACTTCCAGATTGAGCAGCCGTGGGTGGCCCCTGGCAGTGACGAGCGGCCCGATGCTTCCGATCCAGGCGCCAATGTTCGCAGTCGGCTGTCATCGCGCGGCTTCAAGGAGATGGGTATTGGCTGGTATCGTAAAACGTTCACGCCCGATGAGGCTTGGCGAGACCGACGTGTGCTCATCGATTTCGAGGGCATACTTTATGTCGGCGATGCATACATAAATGGCCATTTCATCGGGAAAACTGACTACGGATACCTCGGATTCGAAGCCGATATTACAAAGCACTTACGCTGGGGGGAACCTAATGTTATTGCTGTGTGTGCTGACACACGTGAGGCTAACAATAGTCGCTGGTACACTGGTGCTGGTCTCTATCGAGATGTGCATATCATCGTTACTGATCCAGAAGTGTATTTCACCCGCCATCCGTTGCGCATCGTTGCTACCCTCGACAGCGCCGCCCTTGCTTCCCCCTCGTCGGGTTCGGCGTCTGGCGTTTTTCCCGCTAACGTCTCCATCACCGCCGAGGCGCTTCGCTTGGGGCCAGCAGGAAAGACCTTGACCTTCCGCATTCGCATCCTCGACTGCGAGGGCCGCGTCGTGGCAGACGCGAGTTCATGCGAACCCTTCCGTGCCAATCAACGCTGTCGCGAATACCAGTTGCCTGCCATCAAGATTCCCAATGCCCATCTCTGGGACATTGACGACCCGTATCTCTACACGGCAGAGGTGTCGGTCTATAGTAAAACTGGTGTCGTGGCCGATTGCGTCCGTTCGCGTTTCGGCATCCGCCAGCTGGAGTTCTCGCCTGAGTTCGGCATGAAGCTGAACGGCAAGAAAGTCCTGCTCAAGGGCATCGCTAATCATCACACCCTCGGCGCTCTCGGTGCAGCGGCCTATCCGCGAGCCATAGAGAAGCGTCTGCGGCTATTGAAGGAGTTTGGATTCAATCATATACGTACCTCGCACAACCCCTATAGCGAGAGCCTCCTTGACCTCTGCGACTCGCTGGGCATTCTCGTCGTGGACGAGTTGTACGACAAATGGCTCACGCAATACTGCGGCGGACGTGCCGAATGGACAGCGCTATGGCAGCACGACATTCCCGAATGGATCACGCGTGATCGCAACCACCCGTGCATCGTGTTCTGGAGCCTTGGCAATGAGCTGCAGACTTACTGGAACATTCCATACGCCGACTGGGGTGTGACGCCTTATCGGATGCAAAAACAACTACTTAAACGCTACGACGACACGCGCCTGATTACCGTGGCGATGCACCCGCGTGGGCGCTCCATAGAGACCGATTCGCTGCCAGCACCGTTGGTGATGGAAACGGATATCGCTGCGTACAACTACCGTTATATGTATTTTCCCGGCGACGGCCGCCGTTTTCCGTGGATGATGTTCTATCAGAGCGAAGCCACGATGGCTGCGATGGGGCCTAATTTCTATGAGATGGATCTCGACAGGGTGATAGGCCTTGCCTACTGGGGTGCTATCGATTATCTTGGCGAGAGTCAGGGCTGGCCGGCCAAGGGCTGGGCACAAGGCGCGTTCAATATTGACTTGACGACTAAGCCCAATGCCTATCTGGCCAAAAGCATCTTCACGGACGAGCCTACCGTCCATCTCAGCTTCCAGGAGCAGAGCCGCGACATTGATTGGAACGGTGTTAAACAACGCATCCGTCGCCTAACTGACCACTGGACACGCACGCCTGGCGAGGCACTGAACCTGACCATTTATACCAATTGCGACGAGGTGGAGCTCATCGTCAACGGCAAGAGCCTCGGCACGAAGGTCAACGACCGCGCTAACCCAAAGGTGCGCAACCAAATCCATTGGGACACATTCAACTATGAACCTGGTTATATCGAGGCAATCGCCCGCAACAACGGAAAAGTCGTTGCCCGTCACCGCGAAGAGACCGCTGGAGAGGCCGTCGCCCTGCGACTCGTGCCAGATCTCAACGGTTCTTCCGGAGGTTCCGGACAATCCGGTTATTCCGGATCTTATTGGCATAGCGATGGTCTTGACCTCCAGCACGTCTACGTTGAAGCCGTTGACAAGCGCGGTCGCGTGGTTCCTACCGCTACCGCTGACGTTCAATTTAACTTGGAATCGCAATTAGCAAAACAATCTACTCCCTCCCTGCAAAAAAGGGTGGGGGATGAGTCCCTTCCCTCTATCGTCGCCGTTTCTTCTGGCGACCATTACAGCGACGAGCTGACCTGCACCGACCACCGCCGCCTTTACGACGGTCGTGCCTTAGTCATCCTCCGCGCCGGCACAGCCCCCGCTACCGTCACCCTCACTGCCACCGTTTCTGGACTCAAGCCTGCCAAGCTGAAGATGCAGATTATGCCTTAGTCCCTTCCGCTATTATCTCAACTCTCTTTCCGTTGATGTTCACGCATATAGTCGCGCGGAGAGAGACCGTAGAAGCGTTTGAAAATGGTAGAGAAGGAGGCAGAATTGTTGAAACCGCAGGCGTACATGACCTCCGTGACATTCATGCCGTGGTTGGCCAGCAAGTGAGCTGCCTGCTTAAGGCGGATGTTTCGGATGAAGTCGTGAGGCGTTTGTCCTGTGAGCTCTTTCATCTTGCGGTGGAGGTGTACACGGCTGATGCCGACTTCGCTCGCTATGCGGTCTACGCTGAGTTCAGCATTGCCTAAATTCTTGTTAATGACATCCATAACACGTTCGAGGAGCTTTTCATCGGGCGATTTCATCTGTACCTCGTCTACGCGTTCTTCGAGACTGTCGTTGCGTCCGTATTTCAGTCGCAACAGGTCGTGGCGGTGCAGGAGGTTGATGATGGTGCGCCGCAGGATATCCATGTTAAACGGCTTGATAATGTAGGCATCAGCACCTGTTTCGAGCCCTTCAAGCTGGTCTTCGTCGCTGCTCTTGGCGGTGAGGAGAATCACGGGAATATGGTTCGTCAGGGTGTTGGCCTTAATCTTGGAGCACATGGTGTTACCGTCCATCTCAGGCATCATGACATCGGAAATGACGATGTCGGGCAGCGACGTGATGACCTGCTTGAGACCTTCCATGCCGTTGCTGCAAGCGGTGACATCGTAGTTCTCACTCAACTCGGTGACGAGGGCGTTGCGTATCTCGTCGTCATCTTCGACCACAACGAGAGTCTGGCGTCGTGCCTTGCGTAGGAGTGGCTGAGTGGCTGAGTTGGTTTTTTCTTCCTCATCCTCATCATCGATAGCATTGCCAACTAAACCATCGGACGCATTGCTTGGGGTGTCGGACGTGATCATCTCTTCCGCGTTGAGGTGAGCGTTACCGAGCGGTATGGTAACGACGAACTCGCAGCCTTTGCCATCGGCATTATTATGAACGCTGATGTGTCCGTGGTGAAGCTCTACTAGGGCTCGCGTCAAGTCGAGGCCTATGCCAGTGCCGACATTACGGTCGTTGGCTGTGGATGGCTGTTGATAGAATCGTTCAAAAATGTGCCCCATAGCTTCTTCGGGGATTTTCTCTCCGTCATCGTATACGGAGATAATGGCGTTGCCGTTGTCGTGACTGACGCGAATACGGATATTACCTCCTGGGGGAGTGAACTTAAAGGCGTTGGAAAGTATGTTGACAACGACTTTGTCAAAATTGTTGCGGTCTATCCAAACGGGTAGCACGTCATCGTCGTGTTCAAAGGTGAAATTCATGTTCTTCGTCTTAGCCTGCAAGCCAAACATCTCATAGATATCTTTGACAAATCCGATGAGGTCGGTTTCGCACATGCGCATATTCATCTGTCCTTTGTCAATCTTGCGGAGATCCATCATCTGATTGATGAGTCCAAGGATGCGCTGTGCGTTGCGGCGCATTGTCTCGTATGTGCTACGGCGATGTGGGTCGTCATCCTGTTTGATGAGTGAAAGTAGTGGCGTGAGAATCAGCGTCATTGGCGTGCGTATCTCGTGGCTTATGTTCATGAAGAAACGCAATTTGGCATCGGCCATCTGCTCGGCGTGGATGTGCTCCTGTAAACGTAGGCGGTCACGCATCTTGCGGCGGCGGTAGAGGTAGATGAGCCAGGAGGAGAGGGCAGCCAGCATCCCATAAGCTATCCAGGCCCACACGGAGGCATACCATGGCGAATGAATCTTGACCGTGAACTCGCGCACTTCCGTCTCCTGCTGGTTGTTGACGGCCTTGACGCGGAAACGGTACGTGCCGGGTGCCATGCCGTTGAAGGTGAGCTCGTTGGCACCCGTCTGGAGGCGTTTCCAGTCATCGTCGTTGATGCGATAGAGATAGGCGATGTGCTCGGGGGTGTCATAGGTGAAGGTCGAGAGCTTGATGGTGAAGGCGTTGTCGAAACTGCTGAGGTCGAAGCGGTGAGCGTTGATGACAGTAGTGTCGGTGACGGTGTAGATGCCGGACTTGACCCCAGATGTTACCGGGGTATGTCCAATGATGAATTCAGTGAGGTAGACGTTGGCCCGCCACGTTTGCAGCTTCACGTCGGCAGGATTGAACCAGCTGACGCCTCCCGTACCGCCGAAGAGCAACGCACCACGCTGGCTCATACTCACTGCGCCGTCAGAAAACTCGCTGCCTTGTAGGCCGTTATCGACATAATAATTATCAAAAGTCTCGCGCGTAGGATTGAAGCATGTGAGACCGTGGTCGGTACCTATCCACAGTTTGCCCTGACGGTCGCCGATGATGGATGCTATGCCATCGGCAGGAAGTCCGTCGTGGGTGGTGTAGTGGTGCTGTTCATGTGTGTTGAGGTCGTAGCTGTAGAGGCCGTCGCTGGTTCCGAGCCACACAATGTTGCGACTGTCAACATATACGGAGCGGGCAAAGGTGCCCCGGAAGGCACAGTTGCTACCAAAAGTGGTAAGCCAGCTGTCTGCTTCAATGTCGTAGCAGCATAGTCCCACCGAGCAGGCCACCAAGAGTCGTTTGCCGTCGGGTGTTAGGCATAGCTTGGTGAGGTAGTTGTTGGGCAGGCTGTTGACGGTGCTGTCCAAATCGGCGCTATCATGTACGCGGTAGGTTGTCTGCTTGTTGCTGAGGACGTTGTGGCGCACGAGCCCGCCGCCCATGGTCGCGATCCAGACGTCTCCCTCCATGTTGGCGGCGAGTCCGAAGATGTTAGCTACGCCGTTCTGCCCAATGCTGACGCCGTGCCACTGGCCTGATGAGGGTTCTATCCATCCGCAACCGTCACCGTAAGAACCCAACCAAATATTACCTTTGACGTCTTCGGTCATGTCGAGAATCGTGGAGGGGAGATCGGTAAAATGACGGGTACGGCTGAAATCATTCTTGTCGACGAGGTATAGACCATCCTTGTCGGTACCAATCCACCCGCGTCCCTGGCTATCGATGAGCGTACTCGTGACGCAGTTGGTACCGATGACATTATGCTCTCCGAGCCTGTAACCCAAATACCCGAAGTCCATCTTTGCCTGGGGCTGCATGAAAATACCTTTCTGGAGAAGGCAGATCCAGATGTTTCCGTTGCGGTCCTCGAGTATGGAATAAGCCTTGCTTCTCGCCAGATTGAGCTCGCGGCTAAAGAAGGGATTGTCGACGAGTGTGTTGGCCTGTGGATCATAGACCATTATGCCGCGTCCGTCGCAGCCGATGAGCAGCCGCCCGTCGCGGCAAGGGCAGAGGGTACTGACGGGCAGCGAGGCGGTCTTTTCAAGAAAACGAAAGCTATGTGTGGCCTCCTCATAGGTGTATACTCCTTTTCCGCTTACGGCACAGTAGATGTTCCCTTTGTAGTCTTGACGGATTTCGCATAGTTGCGCACGATAGTCATCTTCTGTGAAGAATGTCGTGCGGCGCCCGCTTTCGAGGAGTACGAGGCCATCGGACTCGGTGATGATCCAGTAGCGTCCCATGGAATCCTCGAGGAGGAAACGGACATAGGAACAGTTGGCGGTGAGCACGGAATCAGTGGCACCCGTGAATGTCGTCTCGTTGAGTCGTATTATGCCGTAGCCCGATGTGCAGGCCAGTAATTCTCCATGGCTGTCCTCTGTTATATAATTTATGTACGTACCTATGGGCTTGCCGTCGTCACCCGTGAGTTGGAAGTCATGGAAGCGTGCGCCGTCGTAGGCTTGAATGCTGTTGTTGCACCCCACAATGATAGCACCGCTGCAACTTTGCGTCATGCAATTAATATAGTTGCTTCGTAACCCCGAAACCTCGTCCCCTTTTTGGAAAATCTGGAACTGATAGCCGTCGTAACGGTTCAGCCCGTTGCGCGTCGCCACCCAGATGAATCCGTCGCGATCCTGGAACACCTGAGTGGCCAGATTGCTCGACAATTGGTTGTCCGTATTGAAGGACTTGCCCATTTGGGCGTGAAGAGCGCTAAAATTTAAAAAAAAGAGCAAAAAAGGTAGAAATATACGCCTCATAAGTTTTTTGTTTGTTACAAAAGTTTTGCAAAGATAGTATTTTTTAATGTTACAAACCAAAGAAAGTAACAAATTTTAAAATTTGTGTTACAATCAAGAAAAGCGCGTACGCATATATACTATATCTTTGCGCTCGGAAAATAGGCAAAAATCAATTTAATTAACTATTATGAATCAAAATCTGACAAAATGAAAGAAGTGAAGCAATTGATCAGAAAGGCATTTCCGGTGATTCTGATGCTCATGGCATTCAGCTCGTCGCTCTATGCGCAAGAGATCACGGTCAGAGGAACTGTCAAAGATGCGAACGAGGAGCCGTTGATTGGCGCCACGGTCAAGGTGAAAGGCAACGCCTCACTGGGCACGGTGTGCGACCTGGACGGTAACTTCTCCTTAACGATTCCGTCAGAATCTGCCACCCTGGTGTTTTCGTATGTGGGCATGAAGAATCGTGAAATGAAGGTTGGCAGGCAGCGCGTGTTTAACGTGGTGTTGGAGGACAATACCCAGATGGATGAAGTCGTTGTGGTAGGTTTCGGCCAACAGAAAAAAGTCTCTTTGGTAGGTGCTATCACACAGACCACGGGAGAAGTTCTCGAACGAACAGCAGGTATCGGTAGTGTGGGTACGGCGCTCACGGGTAATCTCCCAGGCGTCGTTACGATTGCTTCTACTGGCCAGCCCGGTGAAGAGGATCCTCGAATTTACATTCGTGGCGCAGCAGCATGGAATCAGGATGCCCAGCCTCTGATTCTCGTTGATGGTGTCAAGCGTGACATTAAGTCCGTTGATATCACCTCGGTGGCCACAGTCTCTGTGTTGAAGGACGCATCGGCTACTGCCGTTTATGGTGTGGAAGGTGCTAACGGCGTTATCCTGATCACCACCAAGCGTGGTCAGGAAGGTAAGGCAAAGATCGATGTTGGCTTCAATGCGACATTGAAGGCTGTATCCAAGCTCCCGCGCAAATACGATTCTTACGATGGTTATATGTATCGCAACCAGGCCATCGAGCATGAGCTTGCTAAGGGCGGTGCTGGTTCATGGGCATATTATCGTCCGCAGACCTTCATCAACAATTTCCGCAATCAGGATCATACGGTCAAGCCGAACTATGACGCAGCAGGCAACTATCTCGGTGACTACAGCCAGGCTGAGCGCTATCCGAATGTTGATTGGCAGGAGGAGATGTTCAAGGATTTCGCCATGTCCTACAACACCAACCTCAATTTCTCCGGCGGTACTTCATTAGTCAAATATTTTGTGGCCTTCGACTTCCAGAACGAAGGTGACATGACAAGAATCTGGAATAATAATCAGGGATATGAGGGCGGTTATGCTTACAACCGTTTGAATGTACGTTCAAATCTTGACTTCCAGATTACGAAGACCACCCAGTTCAAGGTTAATCTGGCAGGTTCTAATGCGCAGCAGAAGTCTCCACGTTATTACTATGGTAATGATGGCGAATTCTTCCAGCAGCAGAAATGGACTGGTGCATATCGTATGCCACCTAATATCTTCCCTGTTCAGTACTCTGATGGTTCTTGGGGTTTCTCTAAGCAGTTTGCTTCCAACGTCGAGAACTCTCCGATGAGCATAGCCACGTGCGGTTATGAGACGAAATCCATCACCCGTGTGTACACTGACTTCTCTCTGGAACAAAACCTCGACTTTATCACCAAGGGTCTTGTCGCTCGCGGTACGATCTCATGGGACAACCGCTTTGATGAAGGTAGCCGTGGTATCTCTGACCAACACACGACGAAGACAGCATACATCCTGCCCGAAGATGGTGTCTTCGTTCCTGGCACTGATATTTATGCTGACACCGGTTTTGATTTCTATGAAAGCCGCGATTGGAAAGAACAGGCAGGTAACGTAAGTTCCACCAGCCGCGCCACTGAAATGTCCGTCCAGTTGTATTGGGGCCGTCAGTTTGGCGTCCATAACGTCTCAGCCATGGGTAACTGGAAGCGCCGTATCAATGCGGGTAATGCTGACCTTGAGTTCCGTCGCGAGGACTGGGTGTTCCGTACCACTTACGATTTGAAGAGCAAGTATTTCGCCGAATTCAACGGTGCATACAACGGTTCTCAGAAGTTCTCTCCGGCAAATCGCTTTGCATTCTTCTGTTCTGGTGCTGCCGGTTGGATGCTCTCTGAAGAGAATTTCATGAAAACACTTCGCGAAAAGGGCATTGTAGACATGTTCAAGATCCGTGGTTCTATCGGTCAGATTGGTGATGATAACGCCGGTGCTCGTTGGGCTTACCTGACCGACTGGTCAGTCGTTGATCCTATCGCGATGAATATTGATGGAACAAATAGTCCCTTCACGGGCTATAAGGAATCTACCGTTGCCAGTCCTGACCTCCGCTGGGCTACCGTGGTGAAGAAGAACATTGGTGTGGATTATGCGTTCCTCGGTGGTATGCTTGCTGGTAGCTTCGACTGGTTCCGCGACGATCGTACCGACATCTTTATTTCTGGTGCCAACCGTTCCGTGCCTTCATATTATGGTGCAGCCACGACCCCTGACATTAACAAGGGTAAGATGAAGAACTCCGGTTTCGAGTTTGAACTTCGCTTCAATAAAGTGTTGAGGCATTTGGATATGCGTTTCTGGGCAAATGCCAACTACACCTACGCGCGTAATACTATTATATTAAAGGATGACCCGGCATTGATTCCAAGCTACCGCAAGGCACAAGGTTATTCTCAGGGACAGTACGTCTCATTCATCGACGACGGTTTCATCAGTTCCTACGATGAACTCTACAGCGCACCTGAACGTGAGAAGAACGACAACCAGGTGCTCATTGGTGACCACTATCTCGTTGACTTCAACGGCGACGGTATAGTTGATGAAACCAACGATAAGGCTCCTTACGGCTATACGGGTACTCCTGAACATACCTACAACGCCACCATCGGTTGGGAATGGAAGGGCTTCAGCATCTTTGCCCAGCTCTATGGTGTCTTCGGCGTCACTCGTGATGTCACGCTCCGTTCTTTCCCGAGCACTCTGCTTACTGTTTATGATAATGGAACGTTGTGGAATCCGGTTGACGGAAACGGTGAAGTTGTTCCGCAACGCTTTACCACTGCTGTTCCTGAAGGTGAGGAGGACTGGAATAATGGTACACAGTTCCTCTACGATGGTTCGTATTTCCGACTCAAGAATGTGGAAGTCGCTTACACCTGGACTAAGGGTTGGATTAAGCGCATCGGCTTCTCAAGCTTGAAGCTTTACCTGAATGGCAACAACCTCTTCCTTATTACCAAGATGCCTGACGACCGTGAGAGCAACTATGGATGGAGTGGTAGCGGCGGTGCCTATCCCACAGTCAGACGTTTTAACCTCGGATTTAAGCTTTACCTTTAATTGATATAATAGATATTATGAATTATTCGAATAACATAAAATCCCTTTTGTACGGCTCTATGCTTTTTGTGGCAGGAGGTGCGCTCTTCGCTTCTTGCACCGATTGGCTTGAAAAGGAGAAAGAGGCTATCGTGCAGGAGGATGAGGCTTTCAAGAACTACCGCAACTTCCAGGGTTATCTTGAAGAAATCTATTATCTGATTCCTGATAAAGAGAAGGTCAACTATTGTACTGCGTGGAACTTTGGCGATGATGCCGTTCACAACACAGAAGGCTTTGCGCACATGGATCACCAGGTCGACCTTGGCAACTACCGTAACTGGTGGAACAACAACCAATGCTGGCTGAAGGGCGGTGTGTATAATGGAAGAAGACAGTCTCTTTGGGACAACTCATGGTACTGTATCCGTAAGTGTAATATGGGTATTGAGAACATTAAGTCGCTTGTCGGAACAGATGAAGAGCGTGACCTGCTGCTCGGACAGATGTATTTCTTCCGTGCATGGTGGCACTTCGAGCTGATGTGCTACTTCGGCGGTCTTCCCTATATCGACGAAGCTTTTGAGGCAGCAGCCATTCCTGAGCTTCCTCGTCTTTCCTTCCAGGAATGTGCAGACCGCTGTGCTGAGGACTTCGAAAAGGCATACAACCTCCTTCCCAATGATTGGGATGAGACGTTGGCCGGTATGCAAACTTCTGGAAAGAATGACCTGCGCATCAACAAGTTCGTGGCACTCTGCTACCTCGGTAAGTGCTACCTCTGGGCCGGTTCGCCGCTCATGAAGGAGGTAGAGAAGACCAAGAACGGCGGTGTCGCTCAACTCTTGGGTGCCAGCGCCAACGGCAAGACCTACGACTATGATGTTGAATACTGTAAGAAAGCCGCTGAGGTTTTCGGCAAGGCGCTTGACATGGTCAAGAGAGGAACGGTCAACTACCAGCTCGCAGAGTTCAAGTATACGAACTTATACGACCACGTGCGTGATGAACATGCAGAGACGAACTACTCTGACATCTTCTATACCGTCAAGCAAAGCTGGCAGATGCCTGGTACTACCGAAGCCATCATGCGTGGCGCTTATCCGGGTGCGAATTCTGCCAACTGGAACTGCGCTAAGATTTTCGGCCCCAAGGTTGCAGGTATCGTCGACCACGACAAAATCATCCACCATCCCACTGCCAACCTGATTGACCAGTACGGAATGGCCAACGGACAGCCCATCTATCTCGTCAGGAATGGCGAATTGGTGTTGAATCCCGCTTCTGGTTGGGATCCTGATCATCCTTACAAGAATCGCGATCCCCGTTTCTATCACGATATTGTCTTCGACGGTTTCCACTATGTCCTCAGCACGGACGCGCTCACCGCTGATCAGAAGAAATATGATTATTGCACCCTCTACACGGGTGGTGCTATGCGTGCACTCGACAGTGGCAGCAGCACAGGCTATTTCATTCAGAAGCTTGTCCCCCACCAGTGCAACCAGGGCGACAGATGGTACGATTGGGATTACAACTTCCAGTCTTATCTCCCCTACATGCGTCTGGCTGAAATCTATCTGATGTATGCAGAAGCCAGAGCCGCTTTTGCAAACAATGTAGCAGAACTGAAGGAAAAGGACTATTGTTCCTCCTATTCTGCCGTCGACGCTATCAATGCACTTCGCGATCGTGTCAACTCTGAGGATTGGCCCATGGAACATGTTCAGGCTAATCTCATGGACACCAGAGAGCACTTCCTTGATGAGGTGCGCCGCGAACGTGCTGTGGAGCTTGCCTTTGAAGGTTTCCGCTGGTGCGACCTTCAGCGTTGGTTGCTCCTGACCGAGCCTCCTTACACGGTGAAGTACTCACATGAGTTCGAGCGTTTGGAAACGGATGACTGGTTCAAGACCCATGATCCCAAGGATGCACAGGTCGGCAACTTCCACAAGGAAGAGCTGATTACCCGTCGCTTTGAATCCAAGCACTACTGGTTCCCGCTTCCGGACAAGGACATCTATCTCTACGAAGGATTCCCACAGAATCCGGGATGGTAAGACAACGGCAATTGAAAATTGAAATTGAAAGTTGAAAATTGACAATTATATGAAAAGAATAAATATAAACATATTACTCTTTGCCTTGTTTGCTGCTTCACCTCTGACGGTCAATGCGCAAGACACGGACGAAGTTGATTCCGTCGTGGCAATCAAGAAAGTCCATGTGGCTTTTGGCGACAAGGCGGCAGATCATCTTCTCGGAGGCGTTTCATTTATTGACATGGAAGAGCTCCAGAAGAAGGATTATACGACGAGTAGCCTTGAAGATCTGTATGGCCTCATTGGCGGTTGGAATGGCAACAACCTCTGGGGTATGGACAATGAGCGTTTGGACAATAACGACAACACCAATATGCCCCTCGTGATCATCGACGGCGTGAAACGTCCCTCCAACAACGTGCTTCCGTCCGAGATCGAGCAGATCACTTTCCTCAAGGGCGCACAGGCTGTGATCCTCTATGGCTCGAAGGCAGCCAAGGGTGCCATCTTGATTACCACCAAGCGAGGCAAGGTCGATGGTCTTCAGGTGGTTGCCAATGCCAACACCGGCTGGCACGTGGCCAAGGAATTTCCTGAGTACTTGGGTTCCGCTGAATACATGACGCTTTATAACGAAGCTCGTATCAACGACGGACTTGATCCGAAGTACACACAGATGGATATCTATAACCATTCCTTGGGCACCAATCCTTATCGTTATCCTAACGTCAACTACTATTCTGACGAGTATATCCGCAAAGCGTACAATCGTTCAGAAGCAACGTTGGAGATCCAAGGTGGCGGCCAGCGTGCCCACTTCTACACGAATATCAACTACTATCGTTTGGAAGACCTGCTCAACTTCGGCGTGGCAAAGGATAATTACACCGATCGTTTTAGCGTACGTGGTAATGTTGACCTTGTTATCAGCAAGTTCGTCAAGGGTTATGCCAACGCCAGCGCTACCTTCTACAATGCCAACACGAATAAGGGTAATTTCTGGGCTGAAGCTGGCGGCTTTGATAGCAACATGGCGCAGAAAGGCCTTGGCCGTCCTAACTACCCCGAGAACGCTGCACCATTGATTGATATTAACATGGTTGACCCCAATGCAAGCAAGGCGCTGGCTATTCTGGGTAAGTCGCTCAACCTGCTTGACGGAAAGTATTTCCCCGGTGGTACAAAAACCACGCAGACCAATGCCATTGCAGATTGCTATTTCGGTGGCAAGACTCAGGATGTCAGCCGTCAGTTCCAGTTCGATGCAGGCTTCGTCTATGACATGAACAAGTTCGTCAAGGGCTTGTCATTCAAGACGCAGTTTGCTATTGACTATGCTGCCAAATATGGTCTTTCCTATGACAACAAGTACGCCGTGTTCATCCCCACATGGAGTAACTACAACTCTCAGGACGCTATCGTAGCCCTGACGCAGCAGAACGACGAAATCATTACGGGGCACATGACCATGTCCAATACGGCCTATCGACAGACCATTAGCTGGAACGGTCATTTCGACTATGATCACACGTTTGGAGGCAAGCATCATGTCACCGGTATGCTGCTCGCCAATATGTACACCACGACCTCCAGTGGCCAGTACCACCGTTATGCCAATGCCAATCTTGGTCTGCAAGGCGGCTACGACTTCATGGATCGTTACTTCGCCGAGGTGTCCTTAGCAGGTGTCCACTCAGCCCGTCTTCCTAAAGGCGGTCGCAATGCGCTTTCCCATTCTTTCACGCTCGGTTGGAACATTGCCAACGAGAAGTTCCTGAAGGGAAGTTGCGTTGATGACCTGTTGCTCAGCGCATCCTACAGCAATCTGAGCGAGGATATTGATGTCTATATGGGCAGCAATTATTACTATCTCTATGATGCCAAATGGTCAACGACAGGTGGTAGTTTCAATTGGAATGAGGGTACGAGTGTAGACCGTACATTCTCTCAAAGCGGTAGCAACCCTGCTCTCGACTTCATTCATCGTAAGGAACTCTCCGTGAACCTCCGCGGTTCGTTCTTCAAGAGGCTCCTCAATGCAGAGCTTACGTTCTTCAACACAGATCTCTCCGGCTTTATTGTTCAGAATCCGACCACATTCCCCTCATATTTGCAGAGCGGTCTCGGAGCAAGCACTTTCAAACCGGCCATCAACAATAACATTCAGAACCGCAAGGGTCTTGATTTCAGCATCGCTGCTCAGAAACAGTTTGGCGACTTCTACGTTTCTCTGGGTGTCGTCGGTACATACCTCACCACGGAGTGGAAGAAGTTCGATGAGACCATAGATCCTAATGCTCCTAACAAGTACACAGAGGGTCAGGCTCTTGATGCGCTTTGGGGTTACAAATGTCTGGGCTTCTATACTGAGGATGACTTTGACATCGGCACAACCGCTGAAGGAAAGCCCAAATATGAATTGAAGAGTGGAATCCCCGTTTCAAAGCTTGGTGGTGATATTCAGCCGGGTGACCTGAAATATGAGGATGTGAACGGTGATGGCATCATCAATAATCAGGATATGGTGGTTCTTGGCAAGTCTGGCAACGTGGTCGTTCTGAACAACGGCAATGCCGACGGTACAAATTTGGGCAATATTGGTGCTCCTTGGAATCTTGGTGTGAACCTTACGCTCAAGTACAAGGGCTTTACGCTCTTCGTGTTGGGTAATGGCCAGTTCGGCGCATACGCCATGAAGAACGGTGCCTATTATTATATGCAGAGTGAGTACAAGTATTCTGTCAATGCCCGTGGTCGTTGGACGCCCGAGACAGCCGATGTGGCCACGCATCCCCGTCTGACCACCTATACCTCGAACAACAATGGTGCGGCATCAACCTTCTGGCTCTACAGCACAGACCGTTTCAACATCCGCAAGGTACAGCTCACCTACGACTTCCCGAAGCGCATGATGGGTAAGGTCGTCAAGGCACTCTCTCTTTATGTCAACGGAAATGACCTCCTCACGATCTCTAAGGAACGCAAGTTGATGGAGACAAGCGTAGGCTATGCGCCACAGACGCGTTTCTATAATTTCGGTGTTAAGGCAACCTTCTAAAAAAGCTACAAGAAAATGAAGACAAGAAACATTATTTTCTATTTTATCGCTCTCTTCGCGCTCTGCTCATGCGATGATATGTTCGTGCCGGCAGATGAGAACAATCGCCAGACGGAAGATATGACCGAGGAGTCAAAATATGCACATGGGCTGCTGATATACGCCTACGATCGACTTCCTTATATAAAGACTACTCAGACGGACATCGCAACGGATGATGCTGTCACCAATCAGTCTAACAGCGCTTACCTGAATATGGCAACCGGTACATGGGCTGCGGACAACGATCCGATGTCCCAGTGGAACGGCTGTAAGGATGGTATCCAGTATGTTAATCTCTTCCTTTCCATCGTGGATAGGGTGAAGTGGGCTCCCAGTGCCGCTTCCAAGCAGCAGATGTTTGTCGATCGCCTGAAGGGCGAAGCTTACGGCCTTCGTGCTCTTCTCTATTACTATTTGCTGCAGGCTCATGGCGGCTATGCCGATGATGGCAAGCTCTATGGTGTACCTCTGCTGACGGCTCCTGAGGATGGTAGCTCCGACTTCAATCAGCCCCGTGCCACTTTTGCAGAGTGTGTGCAGCAGTGTTTTGCTGACTGCGACAGTGCTATGGCGCTCCTCCCCGCAGATTTCAAAGATCTCGAAAGTGGTGAGGTTATCCCTGACAAGTATCTGGCTTTAGGTGCGAATGAATCAGGTTACAACCTCGTGTTCGGCAAAAAGGCATCAGGCCTCCTGTCAGGCAAGATTGCCGAGGCTATCAAAGCACAGATCGCCCTGCTCGCTGCAAGTCCTGCATTCCGCGAACAGAGCGGGGTGACTTCTGCTGAGGCTGCTGCTCTTTGCGCCAATGTGCTGAAGCGCATCGGTGGCATGGAGGGCTTTGACGAGACGGGTAGCATTTGGTACAAGAATAAGACGAAGCTGGAACCCAGCGCATCTGAGATGCCGGAGATCCTCTGGCGCGAATCGCGTCAGAAGGATGATGACCAGGAAAGCGACAATTTCCCCCCAACGTTGTATGGTGACGGTCGCGTCAATCCTTCTCAAAATCTCGTCGACGCATTCCCGATGCGCAATGGACGTCCCATCACCGACCCCAACTCTGGCTACGATCCGCAGAATCCTTACGCCAATCGCGACCCGCGTCTCGATGATGATGTGATCTACAACGGTGTCACATTCAGACGAGTGCAGATTATCACGGGCAAGTATCCCAATGATAAGGGTTGGTCGGATGACAACTTGGGTAGCATCGCCACCTCTACACGTACTGGTTACTACCTGAAGAAACTGCTCCGCGACGATGTCAGCCCATCATCCAGTGGCTCGCTTATCGAGCAGCAGCACATCTATCCGCGCATCCGCTACACGGAAATCTTCCTTGCATACGCCGAAGCTGCCAACGACGCATGGGGACCCAAGAATGACCCGACAAGCGTAGGTTTCACTGCTTACGACGTGATCAAGGCCATCCGTCAGCGTGCAGGACTTGCCACCAACGAGGTCGGAATCCCGCTTCCTGAAGGTGATGCCTATCTGGAGGAATGTGCTTCCAGTCAGGACAAAATGACCGATCTGATCCGCAACGAGCGTCGCTTGGAGCTCTGCTTCGAGAACAAGCGCTTCTGGGATCTCCGTCGTTGGCTGTTGCCACTCAACGAACCTGTGAATGGTGTGAGGATTACCCGCGACGAGGAGACCTTCGAACTCACATACAGCTATTTCGAAGTGGAGAAGCGTCGCTACGACTCCTCTTATCAGTGCTACGGCCCCATTCCCAAGGGCGAGATCCTCAAATGGAGCAAACTGGTTCAAAACAAGGGATGGCAGTAATTGGAAAATTGTAAATTGTAAATCGTCAAATTGTAAATTACAATGATGAAACTGAAGAATTATATATATGGTATAGCCTTGGGAGCCGTCGCTCTCACCTTTGCCGCTTGCAATGCAGAGAATCAGTTCCCAGACTATGAAGGAGGTACGACAGCCTACTTCGCATATCAGTTCCCAGTACGTACGCTCGTACTTGGTAACGATATTTACGACAACTCGCTCGACAACGCGCACAAGTGTCAGATATGGTCAACGATGGGCGGAGCCTATCATGGACGCGATGCCTACGTGGATATCGTCGTCGATGAGTCCCTCTGCGACAACCTTTGGTTCGTGGATGATGGTGGTAATCCGTCAAAACTCGTGCGTCCCATGCCGAAGTCATACTATAGCCTCTCATCTGATGTCATTCCTTACAATGGCAACACCCGCGGCTATGTCGAAGTGCAGTTCACGGATGCCTTCTTCAACGATCCGGAAGCCATCAAGAACACCTATGTCATTCCACTCTTGATGACTCAGGTCAAGGGTATCGACCGAATCCTTACCGGCACGCCGCGCGAAGGACTCTCTCCCTCGCGCACCAATGTGGAGGACTGGGACGTCCTGGCTAAGGACTATGTGCTTTATTGCGTGAAGTATATGAACCCCTGGCAAGGGAAATATGTTCGCCGCGGTGTGGACAAGGTGACCGAAAATGGCGTAACCCAAACCTATATCCGCAAGGATACGACATTGGTCAACACCGACTTGGAACACTACAAGGAGAACCCCATCAACCAGTACGATGAGATTTGCGAGATGATCACCAAGAATATGACGCAGGCCATCTTCCCTGTTTCTATCAAGCGTTCTGGTAATCAGGCATCCATGCCTTGCGACCTCATTCTCACATTCGATGGCAACAAATGTACCATTTCCACTGAGGACGCTGATGTGACAGCTACTGGTTCCGGCGAGTATATTGTTAAGGGAACAGAACAGCCCGAGTACAAGGACTACCAGTGGGGTAGTAACAACGGAGAGCTTGTCCAGCGTGACATTATCCGTTTGGCATACAATGTGACTTTCAAGAAAGGTAAGGTCATTGGATGGGATGAAAGGAATCAAAAGGACATTCTCTTGGAAAATGATATTGAGGTCACAACCGCTGATACGCTTGTTGTTCAGACGCGTGAGGCCAACAAGAGAGAGACCTTCTCACCCAAATACGTTAAACCATAAATAGGAGGCAAAGCTTATGAAAAAGATATTCTTGATGTTGGCTGTCGGAGCACTTGTTGTTTCCTGTGCCGACTATAATGTGACAGATGATTTCACTGCTGAACCCGATCCCACTTTCGTGGAGCCGTATAAGGACTATGCGCCTGTCAAGTCCTACATCGACAGAGCCAAGTACCCCAACATGACGCTCGGTGCCCAGCTCAAGGTGGCTGAATTCAACAAGCAGGAACTGTCCCATGCAGCTGCAGTCACCAACTTTGACAATCTTGCTTTCGGCACGACCCTGATGTCTGGGGCCATCATCAGTGCCAAAGGTATCATGAATTTCCTCGATATGAAGGATCTTCTCGACCATGTGGAAGAGATTGGAGGCGAAGTGTTTGGCAGCCCCATTGTGGCAAATGCCAATCAGGCTGACAGCTGGCTGGAGCTGCTCATGTCTCCTATCGAAATACCCGTTGACTATGTCGAAGGCAAGACTGTTAACTACAATGAGATGACGACCTTCACCGGCACGGTGGAAAGCGGAAGTGCAAGTATTGAGAGATATGACAATCAGAATGCCCTCAAGATCGGAACGAACGCTAAGGTTCGCATCATTGAAGGTTTTGAGGTCGATCCGCTCGCCAAGTACACCACGACATTCTGGGCCAAGTCCGACAAGGACGCTACCTACAATATCACTTTCTCCGGTAATAAGGTTAATGGAAGCGGCTCTGATGGCAAGTGGACTTTCAAGGCTGGCAAATGGACAAAGGTGGTGGTGGAAGCTCAGAGTGCGCCCGACGAGACCGAGGGTTACCTCAGAATCGAGAACACCCGGTCTGGTGTCATCTATATCCAGAAGGTTCAGGTGGGTTATTATCCCGACAACCACCGCCCGCAGACCGCGCAGGAACAGATAGACACAATCAACTATGCGCTCAAAGCATGGTGTGAGGGTCTCATGAAGATCAACGAGGGACGTATCAAGTCGTTCGACCTGATCGACGAGGCTATTGATGCTACGACTGAGATGGAGAACGGTATGTACGACCTCAAACATTCCACCGAAAAGATCTTCTGGCAGGATATTCTGGGCAGTGAGAACTATGCTCCTGCTGTATCTAAGATTGCAAGTGCAGCTTACGAGAAATACAAAGGTAAGGCAGACGAGCTGGAGTTCTTCATCAGCGAGTCGGGTCTCGATAATCAGAAGAAATTTGAGAGCCTCAATTACTGGATTAAGATATGGGATGCCAACGGTGCCAAGATCAATGGTATCAATGCGAAGGTGAATCTCTTCTATAGCGAGGATCCGGAGACACAGGCAGCCAACGTGGCTTCGCTGAACACCCTCCTCGACAACTTGGCTTCCACCGGCAAGTTGATACGCCTCTCAAACTTCGACATTAAGTATCAGAATGAGGACGGCGCAAATGTTTCTACCAGTGATATCACGCCAGCTCAGCGTCAGAAGCTCGCTGACTACTATGGCTTCGTCATCAAGAGCTACATGAACAAGATTCCACATGAGAAGCAGGCAGGCATTTGCAAGGGCAATATGTCTGACACCAACGATCCCGTAGGTCTCTGGGCTATTGACTCCAAGAGCAAGGATTGGGTGCGCACGGCCACTTACAAGGCTTTCTGCGATGCCCTCAGCGGAAAATAAATGATATGGAAGGTAAAGAAGTTAAAGGAAGTTATGTCGCTTCGCGACGGAAGTTAAGTGGTCTTCGACCACAGACGATAGTAATGCCGTTGTCACAGGTGTCGTCTTTAACTTCCGTGGCCGTAGGCCACATAACTTCATATAACTTCCGCGCCGCAGGCGCATAACTTCCAAACTCTGAACATAGGAAAAGTTAAATTATTAACTATTAATTATCAATTATTTATTATTAACTATTTAATTATTAACAAATTTCATTTCATTATGAAAAAGTTTCTTACTCTTGTTGCTCTCTTGGCAGTAGCTCTGGGAGCAAAGGCAGAATGGGTAGAAGATTACAAGATCGACTACTCAACTAGCACGGCTTTTCCGTTCTATGTCATGGGTTATGTGCCCGAGTGGTTTGACGGTGTCATGACCGACTTCGGCGCCATGTTCAAGTATGTCGAAGCAAAGGAAGGCGCCGAAGAAACCAGCGATGTCATTGTCAAGACAGCAGGCGGCGCCGAGTATTACAAGATTGCCTTGGAATCTCCGGCATGGCACCAGTATTTCATCGCCGATGGCATCCCCACTGAGCTTGATGGCACTTACACCGTGAAGGCTATGGTCAAGGCTTCTGAGTCTTGCGCCATCAACGTCAACTTAGGTTGGGGTTGGAACGAAGGCCAGAGCATGGGCACCACCGTTGCTATTGGCACGGAATGGGAAGAGGTAGAATGGGAGTACAGCGGTGTTGGCGGCACTTCCTGCAACCTCGTCGCACAGCCCGGTGGTACAACAGCCACTATTGAATGGAAGTGGCTCACCGTTTCCCACAACCAGAAGGAGCAGCGCCCCGTTGAGTGGATCGAGCATATCACCAACGGAAATGCTGAGACTGCTTGGCCGGCATGGGCTCTTGAAGAGACAGATGGCATCAACGCTAACTGGCGTGGCAACCGTGCTGGAGAAATCTGTGCATGGGCTCTGACAATGGGTCGCAATTTTGACGATCAGAACACCGTGATCTCTGAAGATAGTCCTCGTGCTCGTCCTTTCCCCGCTGATATCGAAGCTGAAGCAGGAAATGAAAGCAACCATGTCTTCGCCGTTCACGTGACGAAGATCGAAAAGATTGACGACGATGCTTCTATCCAGTGGTCCAACCAGTTCTGGATTCAGTCTCCTCAAGGCTGGAAGAGCGGCACGCAGATCAAGATTCACTTCCGCTATAAGGCAGAAAAGGCAGCAAAGGCAGCTACGCAGATCCACAAGGAGCATCCGTCTGATTACCTCCATTGGGATGCTGTTGGTGACGTGAACTTCACCACCGAATGGCAGGAGTTCGACAAGACCATCACGTTCAATGAGTCACAAGGTTCTGGTTGGTCTCTCGCATTCAACCTTACCGCAGAGTCAACGGTTGACGCTCCTCAGGAGCCCAATATCTTCTACTTCGACGATCTCTCTTGGCAGACCATGAAGCTCGACGAAGGTCTCTTCGTCGCTTCTTCCAACTCTGAGACTGGTATTGAATATGACTTTGACAACGCTACAGAATTGACTTACAACGAAGACCTGCAGGCTTATGTCGCAGTTGTTGGTAAGGTCGGTCAGCAGGATTCATGGGTCAATGAGGCTATGGTATCCACCGTGCGCGGCAACGATGCTGCCTTCAAGGGTGCTACCCTGAAGCCCTCTGGCGCTATCGTCAACGATCCTGACGAGTGGGTCAACTACACGGAGGCCGCTCTTGCTAAGATCAAGTTCCCCGCAGCTGGCGTATGGCAAGTTGCTGTTGATACCGAGAACAAGCAGATGAACTTCATTAAGCTCGAAGGCGAACAGGATAAGGCTCCTATCGAGATCAATCCTAACATGACGCTTGTTACTGTCAATGGTCAGGAGAGAGAGTACACCGAAGCTGAGGCAGAGGCAGCGGGACTTGAGAAGCCCGAACCTGCCGGCCAGGCTTGGGACAACCAGTTCTTCATCTATGCTAATCGCCCGCTTGATACAGGTGAAACCACCGTTCTCACGTTCAAGTACAAAGCTTCTCGCGATGCCAGAACTACAACGCAGTGCCACGGCGAACCGGGTGCTTACATGCACTGGGGTGCTATTGGCGACGTGAACTTCACTACCGAATGGCAGGAGTTCGAAATGACATTTACTGTTCCCGCTGAGGCCAATGGTATGCGTTCTATCGCCTTCAACATGGCTGAGATCAAGGAAGCTTGTGTCTATGAGATCACGGAAGTTGTCTGGAAGCTCGAGGACGAGACCGAGTCTCTCATCGACCAGGAAGGCAGCAAGAACTTCTACGTCAAGGAAGGTGCTGGCACCGATCCTTACGTGTTCGGAACCGAACCCGGTGGAGACGGCGTCATCAACGTCAAGAAGAGCGACAACGCTTCTTCCGCTACCTACAACCTCGCTGGTCAGCGTGTTAACGAAGGCTACAAGGGCGTTGTCATCAAGAATGGCAAGAAGTCTCTTCAGTAATAGCCCCGATTCCGCTTATCATTAATTATCTTTAATGCAGGAGCCTGAGTCCCTGGGGATTCAGGCTCTTGTACTCAAAACACCAACACAATGAAAAAACTCCTCCTTGTTCTGTTTGTTGCGATTCTATCGCAATCCTCACACGCCGCCGTAGATCCCAACTTCTATATTTTCCTCTGCTTCGGCCAGTCCAACATGGAAGG
The DNA here is from genome assembly GCA_947307015.1 of uncultured Prevotellaceae bacterium. Lineage (GTDB taxonomy): Bacteria > Bacteroidota > Bacteroidia > Bacteroidales > Bacteroidaceae > Physcousia. The sequence continues at coordinate 166,003 of CAMZHV010000001.1, forward strand.
CGCAGCACGCCCCGAGGCACAGGACTTGGTCAGCCCCGGTCCCCGCTTCCTGCTCATGCCCGCCGTCGACGATGCACAGCGTGGTCGTAAGATGGGTGAGTGGTGTGAAGCTACGCCGCCCCTCTGCCGTCCCAACACAGGCTTGACGCCTGCCGACTGGTTCGGCCGCACGCTCGTTGCCTCCCTGCCCGATAACATACGCATCGGTGTCATCCATGTAGCCATCGGCGGCATCGACATCAAGGGTTTCCTGCCCGATAGTATCGAAAGTTATGTGAAGAAAGCGCCCAGTTGGATGAAAGGTATGCTCGAAGCATACGACAACAACCCCTACCAGCGACTCGTCACACTGGCCAAGAAAGCCCAGCAGGATGGTGTCATCAAGGGTGTGCTGATGCACCAGGGAGAGACCAATACGGGCGACCCCAAATGGGCCGGTATGGTTCAGCAGGTCTATGACAACCTGCTGGGCGACCTCCAGCTCAAGCCCGAAGAAGTGAATCTCTACGTAGGTAATATCGTTCAGGCCGGCGGGCACGGCGTATGTATCGGCTGCAAGAAGCAGATCGACGAACTGCCGCAGACTATCCACACCTGTCAGGTCATCTCCAGCGATGACTGTACCAACGCATCCGACCGGCTCCACTTTGATGCTGCCGGCTACCGTGAGCTCGGCTGCCGCTACGGCGAGGCCGTGGCACGCACCCTCGGCTATGAGCCTGTTCGCCCGCATATCGAGCAACCCAAGAAGATCGAGGTGCCTGCCGATGCCGTCATCGCCGAGACCACCATTCCTGGCAGCGACTTTCCTAAGGTCGACAGCGAGCGCCGTGCCTATTTCCGTGTGCAGGCTCCCGAGGCACGGAAGGTTGTCCTCGACATCTGTAGCAAGAAATACGATATGCAACCCGACGGACAGGGCGGCTGGATGGCCGTCACCGATCCCCTCGTCGTAGGCTTCCATTACTACTTCATCAACATCGGCGGCGTCAACTTCATCGATCCCTCCACCGAGACCTTCTTCGGCTGCAACCGCGAGGCGGGCGGCATTGAGATCCCCGAGGGGCCCGAAGGCGATTACTATCGTCCGCAGCAGGGCATACCTCACGGACAGGTGCGCAGCGTTTACTATTATGCTCAGTCCACGTCCGAGTGGCGCCACGCCCTCATCTACACGCCCGCAGACTACGACGCGAAGAAGAGTATCAAGAAGCGCTATCCCGTGCTCTATCTCCAGCACGGCATGGGTGAAGACGAGACTGGCTGGTCCAAACAGGGACACATGCAGCACATCATGGACAACCTCATCGCCGCAGGTGAGGTGGTGCCTATGATTGTGGTCATGGAGAGCGGCGACATCAAGGCTCCCTTCGGACGCGGCCAGAGTTTCGAGTCCTACGGTGCCTCGTTCTACAAGGTCATGATCCAAGACCTCATCCCTTACGTCGATGCCAACTTCCGCACGCTCACCGACCGCGACAACCGCGCCATGGCCGGTCTATCATGGGGTGGTCACCAGACCTTCGACCTCGTGCTCAACAACATGGATAAGTTCGCATGGATGGGCGCCTTCAGCGGAGCTATCTTCAACCTCGACGTCAAGACCGCCTACAATGGCATCTTCACCCGTCCCGACGAGTTCAACAAAAAGATCCATTACCTCTATGTGAGTGCAGGCAGCGAGGAGAACTTCGGCACCGAAGCCCTCGCCAAGAACCTCCGTGATGCCGGCATCAAGACCGACCTCTACATTTCGCCCGGCACCCACCACGAGTGGCTCACTTGGCGCCGTTGCTTCCGCAACTTCATTCCTCACCTCTTCCGCAAGTAGTTCGCTGCATCAGGCATCACACTTGCTCACTACGTCTAAGCGTTTTTGCAAATTCGTCTATATGATTTTGCAACTTCGCTTAGACGTTTTTATGCTTTTGTTTAGGCCGGTCAAGATAATAGAGATGATTGAATTAGAGAGAAACAACGTTTTTTGACGTGATTATTTTGCTATATCGTGGGAAATACGTACTTTTGCACGCACATCTTGTAAACTCAACAATAGCAGTATGAAAAAAATGTATCTTGCCCCAGGCATCAGTGCCCACACTTTTGTGTGCGAGCAGCATCTTTTGCTTACGTCTTTGAAAGTAGGCGGCAAAGCCAGCAATGCTGAAGACATTGGCTTTGCCAAAGAAAACACCAACACCGAGGACGGTGAATTTTGGGATCATGAATGGTAACCTTGAAACATTATGACTACGATGAAACAGTTAAAGTATATCCTTGCGACTCTGCTCTTATGTGTCAACAATAATTAGGAAAAGACAAAACTAAAAGAAAAATATTATGAGAAGAGTGAAACTACTAACGATGCTGCTTCTGCTAGTGGTGGGAGCAAGCAATTCTGTTTTTGCACAAACGGCAGTCACCGTGGGAAGCCAGGTGACTGACGAAAGTAACATTGTCAGCGGAAAGGCGTATATCTTGCAAAGCCAAGCAGCTGGCACTGGCACGATTCCTTATATCAATGACAACGGGACTAACTACGACATCCCGATGAGCAACGCCTGTAATGAAAGTAGTGTCTATTATCTCATCAGCAATGGCGATGGCACATGGAAGATTAAGAACTACTACACGAATCACTACTGGGGCGTTCCGGTCTATAATGCAGCTCTTACTTCTGCAGCAGACGAAGCATCAGCCGGCGCGTGGTCATTGAATTTTTCTAACGGTATTGCTTATCCGTCTGCTCCTGACGCAGAAAACACCGTTCGCGGTCTTGATCGCAGCAGCAATAAGCTGTGGGGCTATACTACAGGTACAAGCGGCACTAAGCAAGTTAAGATTTACGAAGTCGGCCCTACGGAGAAAGGCCTTACTACACCTGTCAATATAGTATCTGGATGGTACATAGTTAAATGGGTTGATATTAACAGTGACACCAATACCAACTATTCGGATGCTGATGTGAATGGGAAATATATAAAGAATTATGCACAGGATGTTACTGTGAATAGCAACAAATACCCGCTATACCTTGACAATGCTCCCACCGGAACAGATGGAATAGCTCTTTCGTTAGTTTATTTTGAAAAGGAAGGAAATTCAAGTGGAAGAGGTGTTGATGGTTATCTTCGCAGTGCAAATGGACATTATGTAACACAAACAGGAGCGGCAAGCAGTTCTAAAGTAAATAAAAACTATATTATATATAGGAGTTCTGGCACTCCTAATTATTCTGTGATAACTTCTGAATATACGGGAAATCGATATAGTCTTATTCCCTGTGGTAAAGATGCAACACCGTATATTGGTCAATCTGCCCAAAATAAATTTCCTGTGGGCCAATTCTATTCCATAGATTTCTCTTTATATGGAATCCAACCATGGTCTGTTGAATTTGACGGAGAAGAAGATGCTCAAGTCACATATAGTGGAAGCAGTATTTATGGTCTTAAGAGCGTTTACAATGGCGGAACCTTTTTCTTCGCTAACGGCGTAACACCATCTGCCAGTGATTTCTCAGCTCCAACTCGTTGGGGATTATCTCCTGACATTGAGGTGGACGCAACAAATCATACTGTCAAGGTAACATACCCTGACATACATAAAGTCTATACCATCAACAACACCAACAGCAACCGTGGCGCTCTTATTTATAATCCCGAAAATCCAAAGTATGTATGGAGCAGCGGCAAGAGCGGTACGTTCGATGCCACGAATGCCAATAGCCAATGGGTCATTATTCCAACTGAAACATCTGGCCAATTCTACCTTTATAATGTAGGTGCCGGCAAGTTTGCTATTCCCACAGGCATAGCTCAAAGTGCCAGTAACTCATGGATATTTAGCGATGATGCAGTAGCTGTCATCTTCGAGAAGCAGAATGATGGAACGAGCAAGATCAAGATGGCAAACAATCCCGTGAGCGGCACTAATGCAGCCTATATGGCTGTCAGCAACAGCTACACCGGCCCCATCATCAACTGGAACGACGCGGGCGGCAACTTCACCATCACGAAGGTGACAGGTGATGCCAGCACAGCAGCCAGCGCTGCCGTGGCCAAGCTCGTCAAGAACCAGACGGCGCTCACCAGCTATCCGCAGACTACGGGATGGTATGTATTACAAATTAAGCGAAGCGCTAATAACAGCAATCATGTCGGACGCTATGTATATGCAGCTTCTTCACTCTACAACAATCTCTATCCTCTTACATTCACAGGCGCAATAGATGTCCAGCCGTCCATCACCGACCCCGTGTACTTCACGCACATCAACTGCACGAGCTGGGACGTCAACACCTGGCAGATGCCCGACGGACGCTATCTTGTAGATAATGGTTCCAACAAATTCCCCACGGCTTCTGCTACTGCAGGAAATGTCATCGCAGGCTATGATAGTGGAAACTATTTTAAGACCGCTAATAACTATTTTGCAGATGCTTATAACAGCAATGCCAACTACTTCATCGGCGAAACTACTTCATTCCGTACAGAGTTCACCGTCTATCCCATCGACCTCGACGCAGCCGGCCTCGTGGCTTGGCAGGTCATCTGCGACAATGCTCCTGAGTCTGCTCAGATTACCTGCTCACGCAGCGATGTCTGTGGACTGACGGCTGTGTATAAGAATGGTTTCTTCTTCCTGCCGACGGGTGTGACGCCTGTGGAAAGCGACTTCACGCTGGACGGAACCAGTGGAATTACCATCGATGGGACAGCTCATACCATCACCTTTGCCTACGACCCGAATCTGGCCATCGTTGCCGACGGCGTGATTGTGGAGCAGGGCTGGCAGACGGCAGGACGCGACAGCGAGGTGATGTTGCTGAAGGTCACGGCAAAGCCCTTCAAGGATGCCACCAACACAACGCTTACCGTCAGCCTCAAGGACGGCTCGGAGGCCAACATCTCCACCTTGAAGCTTTACGAAGCCAACAACAACTCACCTGAAATCTACTCCACAGGCGACGGCGCTCCGACGAAGACGGAGGTCGCTACGGCATCCGTTTCCGGCTCAACAGCCACCTTCAATATCGGCAACCTCACTGCCGGCACCCACTACTACTGGATTGGTGCTACGGTGAGCAGCACGGCAACCCTCGGTGCTGTCCTCGATGCAGCCGTGACAGGCATCGCCTATCAGGTGGAAGGCCAGACGGCACAGAACCTCGACCTGACCTCTGTTGGCGACCCTGCCGACCGTGGCGCTATGGTCTTCAATGTCCGCAGTTATCCCTTCCTGCCTCGCGACAACGGCAGCCGCGTCTATCGTATTCCTGCCATGATTGTGGCTGACGACGGCAGCATCGTCGTAGCTGCCGACAAGCGCTATCAAAGTCATACCGACATCGGCAACGGCGGACACGTCATCGACATCGTGGTGCGCCGCAGCACCGACGGCGGTAAGAGCTGGAGCGCTCCCGTGACCATCGCCAAGGGCGAAGGCTCCACCGCAAGCGGCGGCGATGACAAGCGTTGCGGCTTCGGCGACCCCAGCCTCGTCAAGGGTAAGGACGGCAAGCTCTACT
>CAMZHV010000002.1 GCA_947307015.1 uncultured Prevotellaceae bacterium
TTTTGGTGGCAGCAGGTCAAAAAGGTGTAGGTTTTATGAAGAAATGGAGGGCGGTGCGCTTGGTACAAGACACACGTATAGACGTAATCGCGAATACATATAGACGTATCGCCGTGTCCCATTAATGGGACACGCGCACCCTCCTAAGAGGGTACGCGAAGTCTCCTAAGAGGGGTCACAACAGAGGCCGCAAGACGGGTTCGGCGCGCACGCGACCAATCTGGTCGCGTAAAAGCCCCCTGTAGCCCCCCAAGGGGGGCACTTGAAACCTGAAATACTATTAAAGACAACGAATTACACTCTTAGGATTGTTATGGAACTTAAATCTCACAAAAAACAGACACCTGAGACCATCAACCGCAATTATTTAACCCGTCATGATTTTTGCGTGCGCAAAGAAAAGGCATTTTGGGGTGCGCAAAGAAAAAAAGCGGGAAAAGTTAAGGCTGTTTCAAAGAAAAGCATTACTTTTGTCACCGAAAGTTAAGAAAAGCGGATGCGTCCGCACAGTATTCACCCTTTAAAAACCAATTTTGACGACTATGAAAAAGTATGTTTGCGACCCCTGTGGCTACGTCTACGACCCCGCTCTTGGAGACCCTGACAACGGCATTCAGCCCGGCACCGCTTTTGAAGACCTTCCCGAAGACTGGGTATGCCCCATCTGCGGTGTAGGCAAGGAAGATTTTACTGCCGAAGATTAAGGTTCGGAATCAGCGCGTTACGACGATAAATCGTCCATGAAAACGATGGACTTTGACGCTGCCCTGGCACGCATGGCAGCCCGTTGCAGCATCAGCGAACATTGCGAGAGCGAGATACGCGAGAAGCTGCAGCGGGCTGGTGTGTCTGCACCGGATATCGAACGCATAGTGGAACGCCTTTACGATGGCGGCTACCTTGATACCGCCCGCTATTGTCGTGCCTTCGCCCACGACAAACTGCGTTTCCAGCGCTGGGGACGGCTGAAGATACAGCAGGCGTTGCGCATGAAAGACTTGCCACAGGCCGACATTCGTGAAGCCCTTGAAACGCTGCCTGACGATGAATATGACAACGCGCTGCGCGAGCTCATCCGCCAGAAGGAGCGTACGCTCAGCGACGAGGACGATTATATCCGGCGCGGAAAAATTATGCGCTTCGTTGCCAGCCATGGTTTCACTCCCGACGAGATTTATAGTGCCCTCGACTGACGTCCGAGGGGAGGGTAGAGGCTGTTTTTGAAAGAAAAACGACGCTTTCACTTCTTTTTTTACACTTTCCTTTTTCTCTTTTCGGTTTATTTTGTACTTTTGCCCCCGAAAGGAGTAAAAAAGAGAATTTTATGAAACGCTTTTTGTTGTTTTTGGTGTGGCTGACGGCAGTGTGTCCAGTCTTTGCCGCCAAGAAGGTGACGTGGGTGATCGACCCTGGTCACGGTGGTCGCGACATCGGTTGCGAGAGCCGTAAGCACCAAGAAAAAGATATCACGCTGGCCGTGGCCCGAGAGCTGGGCAAGTTGGTGAAGCAGAATATCAGCGGTGTGCGTGTTGTGTACACGCGTGAGCGCGACAAGACGCTCAGCTTGCAGGAGCGCTGCAATATTGCCAATGCCCGTGGCGCTGAGCTCTTCATCTCCATACATGTCAACTCTGCTCCCAATCCGTACGCTCGCGGCACGGAGTCGTTCTACGCCACCAACGTACCGCTCAAGGGTTCGCAGGCGGGAAAGAGCGAGTTGCTGGCTTTGCTGTTGCAACGCCAGTACCTCAGCCACGGTCGCGAGGTGAGCCGCGGCGTGAAGAAGCGCGAGCTTTACGTCTGCGAGCATACGAATATGCCGAGCGTGCTCACGGAGATTGGCTTCATCACCAACGGCGTGGAGGAGGCTTACATCACCTCTAAGGCCGGGCAGCACGAGCTTGCCACCGCCATCTGCGAAGCGCTGTCGGAATACCGCGAACTCACGAAGAGTGGCAGCGTAGATAAGCGGAAGTTACGCAACCTGCGCTACAGCCACTATTCGCCCGTCACCATGGTCGCCATACAGCAGTTGAAGGCTGAGACGTCGCTGGAGAAGGCTGAGGAGAAGGCAGAAGTGGCCAAGGACAACAAGGCGAAAGCTGAGGCAGAAGCGAAAGCCAAAGCTGCCGCGGAGCTCAGAGCCAAAGAGGAGGCCGAGCAGAAAGCCAAGGAGGAAGCGGAAGCCAAAGCTGCCGAAGAGGCTAAGGCCAAGAAGGAAGCTGAGACCAAGAAAATGCCTGCCGAGAAAAAGGAAACGCCTGCTGAGACCAAGACCGCTTCGTCTTCCAAGAAACCTTACTTCGCCATTCAGTTGATGAACACCGCCACCAAGCTCAAGGACGGCGACTACCGCTTGAAGGGCTACAAGGGTGTGCGTTACGTGCCTGCTGGCGAACGCTTTAAGGTGATCTACAGCCGCTCGGAGAACTACAAGAACATCAAGAACGAACTTGTCAGCGTACGTGAGACCTTCCCTGAAGCCTTCATCGTGGCCTTCCTCGGCGACAAGCAAATCTCCACGGCAGAAGCGCTCGAACTGTTGAAGTGACCCCATGGAGCTGCACTATCACCCTATGATCTATGCCCGTCTGCGCCAGCTCTTTGACGCGGGCGACTGGGAGATGCTGACGGCCTATTTGGACGGCCTGTCCCATTCGCATTTCCGCACGGCAGGCTACCTCATCGGTGAGCGTCTCTTGACGGACGTCCCTGCAGCTACTTTTTGGGATGTCGCTTCGCGCCTCATCCTGTGGCAGCCCAAAGCCTTCACCGTCACCATGGCCAAGGCCGCTGCGCCGCGCCTGTCCGCTGGGACGCTGACCCTCGCGGATGACGGTTTCCTGCGTTTGGCAGCAGCCCTCGAGGGCGATAGCCACCTCCTCGACCGCCAGAAACTGCTTCTTCAGTGGTTGCCCGTCATCGCCGAACCGCAAGCCCTGGAGCGCCTCTTCGACCTCCTGCGTGTCGGCGAGGCACGCCGCCGCGTCGACTTCCTGCTCCGCACCGAAGGCCTCACGGCCGCTTTCGTGCTGCTGCGCACCCTGCGCTTCGAAGAGCACGACCGCGACTACCTCACTGCCGTTTGTCGCCAGCTCATTCACCGAGCCTCCACGCTCGCACATTCTGCAGGGCAGGCCGACAGCCTCAGCTACAACCTGGCCAGTCTGCTGCGCACATATTTCGACCTCCAAGACCTGCGCGGCACCTTTTCCCTGACATTGCAACCCTACGAGCTCTCGCGTTTAGACACCGACTTCGACACTTTTTGCCGTGTGGTGACGAAGGTTTGACCGAGGCCACGGACTTCGTACCTCGCGCGGCTTCCTTATTATAAAATAAAAACAGGCGGGAGTCCTCTTTTCTTGCCCTAAAAATTTGCATCATTCAGAAAAGGTGTGTAACTTTGCCCCGTCAATGCTCAGAAATAGGGTGTTCCACCCGCTAATTCTCAGTTCACGCTCATGACCTACGCCATCCTTTCACTCATCATCATCGGCTACGTGCTCATCGCCTACGAGCACATCACCCACATCAACAAGGCCACTATCGCAGTGTTTGCGGCCGCGGTGGGATGGGTGCTATTCATGATTACGGGAACTGATTTCGTGCTGAAGACGCATGGCGCTGAGTTCTTTGCATTTACACAGGGCTTGGACTACACCTCGGAGACGGTGAAAGAGTTCATCGCCCAACACGTGTTCATCCGTTACAGTGCCGCGCTGTGTAGTATTGTATTGTACCTGCTGGCGACGATGAACATTGTGACGGTGTTGAACGCCAATGGCTGTTTCGATTTCATCACCGATGTTGTGCGTGCCAAGGACAGCCGCGTGCTGTTGTGGGGGCTTGTGGCCTTCACGTGGTTGCTGTCGGTGAACCTCGACAACCTGTCGACAACGGTGCTGATGCTCCTGATTATGAGGCGTATCGTGCAGCAGACACGCTGGCGTATGTGGATTGGTGCGGCCATCGTCATTGCTGCCAACTGCGGCGGTGCGGCCACGGTCATCGGCGATCCTACATCGCTGGTAGTGTGGACGAAGGGCGCCGTGACGCCTACCGACTTCTCTGCCGCCCTGCTGCTGCCGACGATTGTGGCTACGGTGATCCCCACATTCCTGATTTCTCGTGCGTTGCCTGAGCATGTAGACATCATCCGTCCAGGTGTGCGTTTCCGTGGCGACGATAATCCGCTGCGGCTGTGGCAGCGGGTGACGATGTTGGTGGTAGGTCTGGGCGGCCTGTGGTTCATCCCTACGTTCCACCGCATCACGCTGTTGCCGCCCTTCCTCGGCGCGCTCTGTGTGCTGGGCGTGCTGTGGGTGCTCCATGAGCTGATGAACCACCACCGCATCAAGACGGAGCAGCCGCTCAGCGGTGTTGCCGACGAGCGCCAGTTCCAATTCGCTGGCTTGCAGGCTATCATGTATTTCGCCGGTGTGTTCATGTGCGTAGCGCTGTTGATAGAGACGGGCGTGATGGCTTCCATCTCTGCATGGTGCGACGAATGGATCCACAACATCTACATTATGAGTATCGCCATGGGTGCCATCAGCGCCGTTCTTGATAATATCGCGCTGGTGCTCACCGCCATCAATATCTACCCTGTGGCCGACAGTATCGCTGCGCTCTCACCGACGCTCGACCCGCAGTACGCCCAGGCGTTTTTGGCCAACGGCCAGTATTGGCACCTGATTATCTACAGCGGTTGCGTGGCAGGCTGTCTGCTGCCCATCGGCAATCTGAGCGGCTTTGTGCTGATGAAGGGCGAGGACGTTAGTATATTATGGTACGCGCGTAATATTCTGCCAAAGGTGCTCTTGGGCTGGTTTGTGGGCCTTGGAGTATACTTCCTCGTCGATTTATGGTTGCGTTGACCGCGCAAAAGACAGCAAATCTGTGTCCGTAGGTCATAAAAAACCTTAATTGTTTGGACGGGTTCAGAATATTTTGTACATTAGCGGCGATTTTCACATAAACGAGAACATTATGGCAAAAAGAAGAACTTTGAAGAAAGTCATCAACCTCATGAGTGAAGAGTTGTTGACAGAGCTCGTTGCTGTAGGACAGACACAGAAGCATGTGCCTGGCGAGGACTTGGAGAATATAGCGCAGAGCATACTCCTCATGCAGGAGGATTTCATCAGTCGGCTCAGCCATGTGGACAAGACGCAGGTGACGCGATTCTTCCAGCAGTTGAAGGACGACCTGAGCGTCAGCACCAATGAGATCATTGACCATATTTATCACCTCAGCTGACCGCCCTGCAAACTGACAATGCGACGTTTCTTCCGTTTCCTGCTCTATCGCCTCATGGGATGGAGGACAGAGATGTGTATGGCTCTGCCCGAGAAGTACATCATTGCTTTGGCACCGCACACCAGCAACTGGGATTTCGTGATGGGACAGATCTTCAGTCGCGCCGAAGGTGTGCGCTGTCAATTCCTGATGAAGGAGGAGTGGTTCCGCTGGCCCGTGCTGGGCAGCCTCTTCCGCCGCGCAGGTGGTATACCCGTGCGCCGCGACAAGCATACGAGCCTCACCGACCAGCTCGCGGCGCGTGCGCGTGAGAGCGATATCTTCTGTCTCTGCATCACACCTGAAGGTACCCGCAAGCCCACCAAGGAATGGAAGCGCGGCTTTTACTATATCGCTTTGAAGGCTGAGCTGCCTATCCTCCTCTTCGGCCTCGACTACGGCCAGAAACGCATTGTCTTCGACAAGGTTGTGCGTCCTGATGGCGATGTGGAGCGACAGATGGCTGAGATTAAGGCCTACTATAAAGGCTTCCAAGGTAAATACCCCGAGAATTTTGTCCTATGAACAATACTTCCTTGCACCAAGCGTTACGACATATCTTTCTCCTGTGGCTTCTGCTGGTGGCAGAAGCCGCTTGTTTTGCGCAGACACCCCAACGCGCTATCATCAAGAGCAATATCGCCACCTACTTCGCCACCTACGACCTCGGCTTCTGCTCTGTCGGTGAAAGGAATATGATTGAGGACATCCGTTTCGACGAGGAGAACAAGCAAGTGGTCATCATCGCCTCCGAAGCCTTTGCCATGCAGCCTTTCACCAAGCAGAAAGTGGAGCGCATCTATCAGGATGTGCGCGAACGCTTGGCTGGCTCTTTCAACGATTTCCAGATTTGCATTTTTGTCAAGAACTATCTTATCGACGAGCTCGTGCCTGGCGGCACTGGCAGCCTGCAGCGCAATTGGGGCGATATCCGTCATCATGGCAATGCGTGGGTGACGCCCCTCGACCGTCCTTACCCCGTCAACGAAGGCCTCGAGGATTGCCATCTGTGTGTGTGGTCGAGCCACGGCAAAGTGTATTCGCTTAAAGATCAGGAGTGGCAATGGCAGCGCCCTCATCTCTGGTGTACCACCGAGGATTTGCTGTCGCAGACTTTTGTCATCCCCTTCCTCATGCCTATGCTCGAAAATGCTGGCGCCATCGTCTATTCGCCGCGCGAGCGCGACTGGCAGAAGCACGAAGTCATCGTTGACAATGACACCCCCAACAAAAACGGCATCTACTTCGAAGTCAACGGACATAACGACTGGACGAGCGCCAGCACTGGCTTTGCGCTCACTAAATCCGTCTATACGGATGGCGATAACCCTTTTGCCGACGGTACGGCACGAATGGCAGCCACGCAGACGCGACATTCGCAGACCAGCAGCATATTATGGATTCCTGATATCCCCGAGGATGGCGACTATGCCGTCTACGTCAGCTATACGACGCTGCCCACAAGCGTCAGCGATGCTAACTACACCGTGTGTCACGGCGGTCAGACCAGCCACTTCCGTGTCAACCAGCAGATGGGCGGTGGCACATGGGTCTACCTCGGCACCTTTTTCTTCCGCGCCGGCAACAGTCAGGATAACTGCGTCATGCTCTCCAACCAGAGCAACTACCGCGGTCACGTCAGTGGCGATGCAGTGCGCTTTGGTGGCGGTATGGGCAATATTGCACGCGGCGACTCGCTCACGCTCAGCGGTTTGCCTCGCTTCCTCGAAGGCGCGCGTTATGCCGCACAGTTGGCTGGGGCACCCTACAAGGTCTATGGCAACAAAGAATCCACTAATGATTATGCCGAGGACATCAACGTACGGTCGGGTATGGAAAACTACTTGGCACGAGGGTCAGAATATGTACCTGGCGACTCTGGACTCTGTGTGCCCATTGAACTCAGTCTGGCCTTCCACACCGATGCCGGCTACACCACCGACAGCTCCTTCATAGGCACGCTCGGCATCTACACCACTGACTTCAACGAAGGTTTCCTGCCGTCCGGTCTCTCGCGCCTCACCTCACGTGATGTCTGTGATCAGGTGATGACACAGGTTTGCAGCGACATGACTGCACAGCTCGGACAGTGGTCGCGGCGTCAGATGTTCGACCGCAATTATAGTGAGACGCGCGAGCCTCTGCCGCCCTCCATCATCCTTGAGATGCTCTCGCATCAGAACTTCAAGGATATGTGCATGGCCCATGACCCATACTTCAAATTCCTCATGGCCAGAGCAATATATAAAGGCATTCTGCGTAGCGTACATACCTTGCATAAGAGCGCCGACATCACCGTGCAGCCGCTACCCGTGATTGCGCCTTCAGCTTCCATCGACACTGACGAGCGCCGCATCACGCTCAGCTGGATAGCTACCTCCGACCCCCTGGAACCTACTGCTATGCCCACGGGCTTCGTCGTCTACCACGCTCAGGACAATGGCGACTTCGACAACGGAACCCTCGTTTCGGAGACCACATTCACCCTTGCTGATGCTGGCACAGATGTGCTCCACCGCTTCCGCATCACCGCTTGCAACAAGGGTGGACAGAGTATGCCCTCGCAAGAGGTCTGCGCCTACATCCACGATGACGGTGGGCCACGGGTGCTTATCGTTGACGCCTTTGACCGCTTAGCTGGCCCACAGCCTTTTGACAACGACACCATCCAAGGCTTCGATATGGCGGCAGACATCGGTGTGCCCATCGCCAAGATGCCTGGCTACTGCGGCCGTCAGATATACTATGACAAGCGGGGTATGGGGCGCGAAGGACCTGGCGCCCTGGGCTACAGCACATCCGAGTTTGAGGGCCTCATTCTCGCGGGCAACACCATGGACTGGGCTACGAGACACGCCCGCGATCTCATTCTGGCAGCCAATGGACGCATCAATATCGGCAGCTGCTCATCGCATGCAGCAGCGTATGCGGGCTTCGACGCCAGCAGCTATCAGCTCATGGACATCGCCTGCGGCCTCACCCGAGCCGACGGCTACAGCCTACGCCAGTCCAAAACTTTCAGTCCGGCGATGATGCAAGCTGTGGCGGAGCACACCCGTCGTGGTGGCAGCATCCTTGTCAGCGGTGCCTACATCGGTTCGGACATGACGAGTGCTGACGAGCGCCTCTTCACGGCGACATACCTGAAGTACGCCTGCACCGAGTCGCTGTCCACCGATTGCCTCACTGCCATCGCCGCGCAAAACACGTCGTTCGACATCTATCGTACCCCCAACGAGCGGAGCTACTGCGTGCAGCATATCGACTGCCTGCAACCCGTCAACGGCGCCTTCTGTCCGCTGCTCTACGCCCCCTTCAACAAGTCCGCCGCCGTAGCCTACAACGGCACAGACTACCATTCCTATGCCCTCGGATTCCCCTTGGAATCCATCATCGACGGGGAGGCTCGCGTGAGCCTGTTGCGTGGCATTTTGCAGTTCCTTGTCCCTTGACCAATACTTTAGTCATTGTCCAGCAACCATTTTCAATTCAAGCAGTTTACGATACGCCATGAACGTTGCGCCATGAAAGTCGGCACGGATGGCGTATTGCTCGGCGCATGGGCACCATTGCCGCTGTCGGGGCGCGTTCTCGACATCGGCACGGGTAGCGGACTCATTGCCTTGATGATGGCACAGCGAGGCAGCCAGTTGCATGTCACGGGCATTGATGTCGACGCTGATGCCGTGCAGCAGGCACGCGAGAATGTCGTTGCCTCACCTTTCGCCGACCGCGTGGACATCCTTCATTGCAGCCTGCAGGAGCTGGCTTCCGAGGACCGGTTTATCGGTTACTACGATGCCCTTGTGTGCAACCCGCCCTTCTTCGTTGAGTCGTTGCTGCCGCCAGACCGTCAACGCTCATTAGCCCGTCACACCAACACGCTGCCTTTCAGCGAGCTGGTATCTTCAGCAGCCAGACTACTGCGACGTGGAGGGAGTTTCAGCGTCATCCTGCCCACCACGTGTTGCGATGAATTCCGCTTGCTGTGCTTCGCTTCAGGACTCTTTCTTTCGTGCAACTGTTCTGTTCGGACAACGGCTGTTAAACCGCCCAAACGCAGCATGATGACCTTCCTTAAAGATGAGCACGATGAGATGACCTTCACAGACCTTATCCTCATGGAAAATGGCGTGAGAAGCAATGCTTACAGCCGTCTGACAAGCGATTTCTACCTTTATTAAGCGATTCTTGCCTCTAAATGAGGCATAATCCGATTTTTTTGTCTATCTTTGCGCGCTTTTTCATAGACAATACCCTCAGATGAGTACACAAAACATACAAAACCCCTTCTCTTTCATCGGCGATTTCGACGGCGACGAGAAGGCGATATTCAATGTCAATTTCGACGAAGTGATGCCTGTGCTGCCTCTGCGCAACATGGTCATCTTCCCTGGCGTCATCGTGCCTGTGTCCATTGGACGACCTACATCGTTGCGCGTTTGTCAAAGCGCTTTCAGTAACGACCAGTACATCGTCTGTGCGACGCAACGTGACGAGAACGTCAATATGCCCAAGCAGGAAGACCTCTACGACGTGGCTATTGTGGCTCGCATCATCCGTTTCTTTGAGATGCCGGACAACACCACGAGTGTCATCATTCAAGGTTTCGTGCCTGTGCGTCTCCTCACAGTACACTTCAATCCCCTTGGTGAACTCGAGGCGCGTGTGGAACCGATGGCAGAGGCTTTCGATGAGATGGAGAAGAACACGTTCCAGATGCTCAATCAGACGCTCTATGAGCGGATGCGCGAGTATGTGAGCATCAGCGACCAGTTCAGCGGCGACACGATGTCTGCTCTCAACAATGCAGCTCCGATGAGCTTCTTCGCCAATTTCATCTGCACCAACCTGCCCATTGATGTCAAGTCGAAGATCAAGCTGCTGTCGCAGACCAGTCCTATCGAGCGAACCACGGAACTCTTGCGTATCATCTCCAAGGAAATGCAGTATGCCCGCATCCGCAATGACATACGCCAGAAGACACAGGTAGACATCGACAAGCAGCAGCGCGACTATTTCCTTCAGCGCCAGTTGCAGAACATACAGGAAGAGCTGGGAAGCACACCCTCCGGCGACGTCAACAAGCTGCGTCGCAAGGCAGAAAAACTCAAATGGAACGACGACATCCAAAAGACCTTTGAGGAAGAACTGGAGAAGATGGAGCGCATGAACCCGCAGAGCCCCGACTACCAAGTGCAGCTCACCTATCTCGAGACGCTCGTGCAGTTGCCGTGGAACAAGCGCACGAAGAGCAACTACAACCTCAACCGTGCTGAGCGCATCCTCGAGAAAAACCACTATGGGATGAAGGATGTCAAGGAGCGCATCCTCGAGCATATCGCCGTGCGTTATTACAGCCACGACAAGGCACGTCCCACCATTCTCTGCCTCTATGGCCCTCCGGGCGTTGGCAAGACCTCGCTCTGCCGAAGCATAGCTGATGCCATGAACCGCAAGTATGTGCGTGCCTCTTTAGGTGGTTTGCACGACGAGGCGGAGATTCGTGGCCATCGTCGCACCTATATTGGTGCTATGCCAGGCCGCATCATCAAGAGCCTGATTAAAGCAGAGTCATGTAACCCCGTCTTCGTGCTCGATGAGATTGATAAGATCACGGAACACACCCACAATGGTGACCCGGCCAGCGCTCTCCTCGAGGTGCTCGACCCCGAGCAGAACAAGGCTTTCCACGACAATTTCCTTGAAGTCGATGTAGACCTCTCCGACGTCATGTTCATTGCTACGGCCAACACCATCGGCTCCATACCGCGTCCCTTGCTCGACCGCATGGAACTCATTGAGGTCAACGGCTACATCACTGAAGAGAAGATTGAAATAGCCAAGCGTCACCTCGTGCCGCGTGTCAAGGAAGGCTGTGGCCTGAAAGACGATAAAAGCATTAAACTCAATAAGGCAGCTCTCGAGTTCATCATCGAGAAATACACCCGCGAGAGCGGTGTGCGTGGTTTGGAGAAGGAAATAGACCGTTTCTTCCGTCGCATGGTGCTCCACTATGAGCGTAAGCAGGAGTTCCCCTTCCTCGACGTGCATCCCGCTGATATCGAGAAGATTCTCGGCAAGCCCAAGTATCTGCGCGACTCCTATCAGGGTAACGGCTTTGCAGGTGTCGTGACGGGTCTGGCATGGACGAGCGTTGGTGGAGAGATCCTTTTCATCGAAACGAGTCTCAGCCGCGGTAAGGGACAGAAGCTCACGCTCACAGGCAACCTCGGCGACGTGATGAAGGAGTCGGCTATCCTCGCCCTTGAGTTTATCAAAGCTCATGCTGAGGAGATTGGCGTGGACATCCGTATCTTCGACGCCTACAACATTCACATTCACGTACCCGAGGGTGCTGTGCCTAAGGACGGTCCCAGTGCAGGCATCACGATGGCAACCTCGCTCGCTTCAGCGCTCACCCAGCGCAAGGTGCGACGCGGCCTTGCCATGACGGGCGAGATCACTTTGCGCGGAAAGGTGCTTCCGGTAGGCGGCATCAAGGAAAAGATCCTCGCTGCCAAGCGTGCTGGCATCACGGATATCATCCTCTGCGCCGACAACCGCAAGGACATTGAGGCTATTGAGGAACTCTATCTCAAGGGGCTTACCTTCCACTACGTTGAAAATGTTCTCGAAGTCCTCGAATTTGCGTTGCTGAAAGAAAAAGTAGATCATCCCATTGTATTCCAATTGGAAGACCCATCCTCCGCTCTTCCTCAGGGAGCAAACTGATACAGCACAAGAATAGCTTTGATTATTATGTCAGAGATAATAAAGACCAATAGCCCAACACATTCTACTCCCTCCCTTTTAGGGAGGGCGGGGGGAGAGTCTGGGTTCTCTTCTTTTTCATTATCAGCCACTGATGCTCAGTCCTCGGCCCGTGCCGGCGTACTGCATACCGACCACGGCGACATTCATACACCCATCTTCATGCCTGTCGGCACCGTGGGCTCTGTCAAGGGTGTACAGCTGCGCGACCTCTATGAAGACATCAACGCAGAAATCATCCTCGGCAATACCTACCATCTCTACCTCCGTCCGGGTATGGCGACGCTTGAGGCAGCCGGCGGCTTGCATAAGTTCAACGGCTTCGACCGTCCCATGCTTACAGACAGCGGTGGTTTCCAGGTATTCTCGCTGACAGGCATTCGCAAGCTGCGCGAGGAGGGCTGTGAATTTCGCAGCCATATCGACGGCAGCAAACATTTCTTCTCGCCTGAAGGTGTGATGGACATTCAGCGCTCCATAGGTGCTGATATCATGATGGCTTTCGACGAGTGCCCCCCTGGCACAGCACCTTATGACTATGCCAAGAAGAGCCTCCATCTTACGCACAACTGGCTCGACCGCTGTGTGAAGCGCTTCAATGAGACAGAGCCTAAGTATGGCTACCACCAGATGCTCTTCCCCATCGTGCAAGGCTGCACCTATCGTGACCTGCGCACCGAGAGTGCTGAGTTTATCGCGTCCAAGAATGCTGAGGGCAATGCTATCGGAGGTCTGGCTGTAGGTGAACCCGCAGAGGTCATGTACGAGATGATTGAGTTGGTCAATGGTATACTTCCTCAGGATCGGCCGCGTTATCTTATGGGCGTTGGCACACCTGTCAACATCCTCGAAGCCATCAGTCTCGGCGTGGATATGTTCGACTGCGTCATGCCTACCCGCAATGGTCGCAATGCCATGCTTTTCACCGCTGAAGGCACGCTGAATATGCGCAATGCCAAGTGGGCCGACGACTTCTCGCCCATAGATCCCGACGGCCACAGCTATGTCGACACGACCTACACGCGTGCCTATCTCCATCACCTTTATAAGGCACAGGAATTGTTGGCTCTCCAGATTGGCAGCCTCCACAACCTGGCCTTCTACCTCTGGCTCGTTCGCGAAGCACGCCGTCACATCATCGATGGGGACTTCCGCACTTGGAAAGACATGATGATTCCTAAACTCAGCCAGAGGTTATAAGGAGGATAATCTTCCACTCTCCTCCACCTATCAAGAAAAAGAAAACAGAATGATAAAAGAAGGCGATAACTCAACAAATAGTAATAGCTCCATCCCTGACAGGAAGGGCGGTGGGAGAGTCCGCTCTTTCTTCAGCACCATAAAACGCAACTTCTTCTCAAGGTTCGACCGTTACATCATCTTCAAGTTCCTTGGGACTTATTTCTTTTCCATTCTGCTCATCATCTCCATCGCCGTCGTCTTTGATTTCTCGGAACATTCTGACAAGTTCACGATGAATCACGCTCCGGCGATAGGGCTCTTCTACTACTACCTCAATTTCGTCCCCTTCTACAGCAATCTCTTCTCCGCTCTTTTCGTCTTTATTGCTGTCATTTTCTTCACGTCCAAGCTGGCCGAGAACTCCGAAATCATCGCGATGATGAGTACGGGTATCAGCTTCTCTCGTCTGCTGCGCCCTTACATGGTTTCGTCGGCCATCATCGCTGTTTTGAGTTTCTATCTCGGTTCCGATGTCATCCCGAAAGGTTCTGTCAAGCGCGTGGAGTTCGAAATGCGCTACAAGAATAAGAAGAAGCCACAGATAGCTGAGCATGTGCAACTACAGGTCGACACGGGCGTTATAGCCTATATCGATCATTTCGAAGGTTCTGTAAAGACTGGTTACCGATTCTCTCTCGATAAGTTCCAGAACAAGAGCCTTGTCAGTCACCTTACGGCACAACGGATTCAATATGACTCGCTTGCCGATGAACGTTACCATTGGAAACTCTATGATGTGAAAATACGAACGCTACAGGGACTGCGTGAACGCATTACCAGGAAATCTTATATGGATAGCGTCATCATCATGGAACCCAAGGACTTCTTCGTTGTTAAGAATCAGCAGCAGACGCTCACCAACAGTGAGCTCATTGACTATATTGAACGGCAGCGGTTGCGCGGTGTGGGTAATGTGAAAGTTTACGAGATGGAGTACAACAAACGCTTTTCCGATCCCTTTGCCGCCTTCATCCTTTCTACTATAGGCTTGGCGCTCTCCTTCCGTAAGCGTAAGGGCGGTATGGGCGGTGCCCTTGGCATAGGTCTGGCGCTTTCCGCGGCATATATCTTGTTGCAGACCATCAGTTCTACTTTCGCTCTCAACAGCGGCTGGCCACCTCTACTTGCCGCTTGGATGCCCAATCTCCTTTTCACCATCATCGCTGTCCTGATGTACCAAAGGGCTCGCCGATAAACCACCAATTATGCAATTTGAAGAATTAGACCTCAACTACGATGTTCTCGATGCCCTTGACGACATGCATTTCGTCGAGTGTACACCCATACAGGAACAAGCCATACCTCCGTTGCTCGAGGGCCGCGACCTGATCGGCGTGGCTCAGACTGGAACAGGTAAGACAGCTGCTTATCTGCTGCCCGTCCTTTCGCAGCTGCGCGACGGTGGCTTCCCCCGCGATGCCATTAACTGCGTCATTATGGCGCCCACGCGTGAATTGGCACAGCAGATCGACCAGGCTATGGAAGGTTTCTCCTACTACCTCGATGACATCTCCAGCGTCAGCGTCTATGGCGGAAACGACGGCATACGCTATGAGCAGGAGAAGCGTGCGCTCAGCCTTGGTGCCGATGTCGTCATAGCTACCCCTGGACGCCTCATCAGTCATCTTTCTCTTGGCAATGTCGACCTTTCGCGTGTCAGCTTCTTTATTCTCGATGAGGCCGATCGTATGTTGGACATGGGCTTCTATGAAGATATCATGCAGATTGTCAAATGCCTGCCCAAGCAGCGACAAACCCTCATGTTCTCCGCTACCATGCCAGATAAGATTGTCGAGTTGGCCAAGACCATCCTCACCGACCCCGTTGAAGTGAAGATAGCCCTCAACAAGCCTGCTGAAGGCATCCGCCAGAGCGCATACGTCTGCTATGAGGCGCAGAAATTGAAGATCGTAGACTACCTGCTCAAAAGACCCACCCCCGACCCCTCCCGTCAGGGAGGGGAGCCCTGCGATTTGAATGGAGAAGACTCTGCGCCAGCCTCTCCCCTCCCTGATGGGAGGGATCAGGGGGTGAGGCTTTCCCACGTCATCATCTTCGTCGGTAAGAAAGTCCATACCAAGGATGTCGCCATTACGCTCAAACGCAAAGGCTATAACGCCGAAGCCATGCATTCTGACCTCCTACAGGAACAGCGCGACGATGTCATGTACCGTTTCAAGACAGGGCAGGTAGACATCCTCGTGGCTACAGATATCGTGGCGCGCGGCATTGACATTGACGATATTCAGCTTGTCATCAATTACGACGTACCTCACGACGAAGAGGACTATGTACACCGCATCGGACGTACAGCACGTGCAGGAAAGGGTGGGAGAGCGGTCACCCTTGTCAGCGAGAAGGATCAGCCTCTCTTCGCCGCCATCGAACGTTTCCTTGAGAAGGAAGTGCCCAAAGAGCCTGTACCCGAAGAGTTCGGCGAGGCACCCGCTTACACAGGACGTGGTGAGCGCAGCCGTCGCAGCGGTGGCTCCCACAATCGTCGTCGCGGCCCTCGCAAGGGTAGTCATCATGGCGGCAGGCACCGTCACAAGTCTGATAAGGGCGGCGGTAACAAGCCCAGTAATGGCGGTTCTGGCAAGCCAAAAGGCCCTAAAGCATCGGAATAATACATTTTTCAGGCGTCAAATTTGGCTGTCTCGCGAGAAAGTTGTACTTTTGCAACCGCTTTCGGGGCGTAGCGCAGTTGGTAGCGCACCTGGTTTGGGACCAGGGGGTCGCCTGTTCGAGTCAGGTCGCCCCGACGTATATTACAAAACCCTTGGCTGTATTGAGCAAAAACAGCCAAGGGTTTTCAGACTAAGCTCAAATATCAGCAAACATGGAATCATTACGTCACCTCTTTAGAATAGGCATCGGTCCTTCGAGCAGCCACACTATGGGACCGCAGTCTGCTGCCCAAATGTATAAGCAACGACATCCCGAGGCTACTGGCTTCGATGTTATTCTCTATGGTTCACTGGCTGCAACAGGTAAGGGGCACATGACGGATGTGGCTATCCTGCGTGTGTTGGAGGAACAGGGCACAACTGTCATTCATTGGGAGCCCCAGATACGTTTGCCCTATCATCCAAATGCCATGCGTTTTGCTGTCAAGGAAGCTAATGGTAGCTTGAGCGACGAGTGGGTGGTTTACAGTATTGGCGGTGGTGCGCTCTCTGAGGGACCAGATGATGCTTTGGAGCATAGGCACGTCTATCCACTGACCACGATGGATGATATCATGCATTGGTGCAACGAGACGGGATGTTCGCTTTGGGAATATGTGGAGAAGCATGAAGGCCCTGGGATATGGGACTATCTCGCTGAAGTTTGGCGAGTGATGTGCGAAAGCGTGGAACGAGGTATCAACCATGAGGGTGTGCTGCCCGGGCCATTAGGTTTGCAGCGTAAGGCGCCCATCTACTACACTAAAGCCAAGGGCTATAAGGCAAATTTGCAGAGTTCAGGTCTTGTCTATGCTTATGCGCTGGCTGTCAGTGAGGAAAATGCTTCAGGCGGTGTCATCGTCACAGCGCCCACTTGCGGATCATGCGGCGTGCTGCCAGCTGTGCTTTACCATTTGGGGCACAACCATACCTTCTCTGACGAGCGCATCTTTCACGCGTTGGCTACGGCAGGCCTGATTGGAAACTTGGCCAAACATAACGCCAGTATCTCTGGAGCCGATGTGGGCTGTCAGGGAGAAGTGGGGGTTGCGAGTGCGATGGCTGCAGCCGCCGCGTGTCAATTGTTCGGCGGCAGCGTGAATCAGATCGAGTATGCGGCAGAGATGGGGCTTGAACACCACTTGGGGATGACGTGCGATCCTGTCTGTGGATTGGTGCAGATTCCATGTATCGAGCGTAACGCTTTTGCTGCTGCCCGCGCCTTAGATGCCAATTTCTATGCTTCGCTTTCCGACGGACGCCACCGTGTCTCCTTTGACCGCGTCTTGCGTGTTATGAAGCAGACGGGCCACGACCTTCCTTCGCTCTACAAGGAGACATCAGAAGGTGGATTGGCTAAACTGTAAGAGCTGAATCCAAGATACTTGATGATACATAAAGGGGATGTGTCAACGATGACACATCCCCTTTGTCAATGATATTGTTTTTGATACTTACTTCTTTCCAGCCTTCCAGAAGTCTTCCTCTGCTTTGAGTTCAGCCTGCTGCTTGTCGTAAGCAGCCTTCTGAGCAGCGTATTCGGCATTGTGTCGCTCGACAGTCTGGATGTTGGTCTTCAGACGCTGTGCCTGACCAACAAGTGTAATGTCGGCAGCGGCTGCTTTGTCGCAGAATGCTTTGGCTTCGGCGTAGTTCTTAGCCTTGGTAGCGATGTTGGCGCGCTGCATGTAGCACTTGCCTTCGAGGTCGGGGTTGAACTGTGTAGCCTTGTCAAGATATTCGTAGGCGCTCTTGAAGTCGCCGCTCTTGCGCATAGCAGCTGCGACACGAAGTGCGATGTTACCCTTCAGGTTGTCGCTCTGGCAGAGCTCAATAGCCTTGTTGTAGTACTCAACGCTCTTGGCAGTCTGGCCATCCTTGTAGTACTTCTGGGCCGTACCGATAGCGGACTCGTAGGAAGGTTCGATGTTGAAGGCATACTCGGCAGCCTTGTAGTACACGGGCGTGTCGTCGCAGTCGTTGGCAGCCATCAGCGTCAGCGCGCTCTTCAGGTAGGAAAGGTTGTCCTTGTTGGCCTCGATCTTCGGGGTGAAGATGGCGATGATCTGGTCGCGATCAGCAGCCTTGGATTCGGCAAAGAGACCTTCAATGGTGTTCAGAGGCGTATCGTACTTCTCTACAATCTGGCGTGCCTTAGCCGTGTCAGTCTCTTCCTTGGCCAGTTGCAACATCTTGTCGCAGACCTCCTTGCTTTCGAGATAGTCCTGCAGGAAGCTCTCGCGGAAACCGTTGTTGTCAGCCTGATACTTGGCATAGCTGACGCGGAAAAACATATCGAGCACGAAACCTTCGACCTCACGACCGCCTTGCTCGTTGATCTTGTTGATACCATCCTTGAACAGCGCATAAGCTTTGTCCAACGTGTAGCCAGGGTCGCAGGAAGGGGCGTAGGCGGCATAGTCGTAAGCCTTGCGGGCGATGACGTCACCCTCCGTTGCACGACGATCGGCACGCGTGAAGGAGTTCAGCCCTGAGAGGTTTTTGACGCGGGTGTCGTAGATATTCATCAACTCCTGGAAATAAGCCTGCTTTTTGGCGGCATCTTGCTCGCCTTTAATCAGGTTGGCAAGCATCCAAGCACCGTTGGTGTAGATACCCATCTGTGAGAAAGGAGCCTTCTCGAACACAGGCTTCCAGACCTCGTATGCCTCTGCAAAGTTATTGCTATTGATGGCCGTCTGGAACATACTCAGGTTCTGACGTGTGCGGAGGCTATCTTCGCCGGTGCCGATGCGCTCGTACCATTGGGTTCCTTCATATTGTGCCATAGTCGGAACTGCGAAAGCAGCTACGCTCAAAGCCAGAAAAAATTTCTTGAATTTCATAATTCTCTTATTTGTTTAAATGGTTATTACTATTTGTTGATGTCTCTCGCGCGCAGTCCTGATTGTGGGACTTTACACGTTAGACCATAATTTCGGAATATGGTTTAAGACCGAGATAGGTGTACTGGTAATTTTTGCCCTTGGCCGAGGGGAACTGGCTGCGGGGATCTACGTCGGAACGTGTGCGCAGGTGGTCAATGATGCGGTTGTAACAGTCTTGGGCACTGTAGGCTTTCACACGGGCAGTGAACGTTGTGTCCATATAGTCAAACTTGCCTGTCTCGGGCACGACAACGACACGCTTGAAATGTAGTGTTCCCTCGTACCATCCTGGCATTTCATCGTTTAGGCGCATCTGGATTTGATCTTTAGGACGTAGGAACGTACGTGCAGTCTCCATGACTTCGCCGCCTGCATCAAGTCCCCCCTTGCCGTTAGCCTTAAATTCCTCAAGCGTTGCGGCTGTAGTCTTTATAATAATAAAGTACACACGCGCGCGAACCTTATATCTTTTAGGATAGGGCATGGGACTGTTGACATATTCACGGAAATCCTCCACAAAGGCGGGTGTGATCGTGAACCCCTGAAACGTGCTGATGAATTGTAGCGCCTCGTCAATGGAAGCGACAACACATTCTTCATCAAAATAACGGATGTAAAGATTCATTCTCTTGCTTGTTCTTATTAAAACGGGTGCAAAGTTACACAAAATCTCGTAAACGAGCACTTTTTTTTCTAATTTTAGATGACTTTGGCAACTATTTCATATTATTTTGACAATTTTATCGACTTTTTGTTGTCCATAAGAAGAATAATGTCTACTTTTGCACTCGAAATGAAACAAAACGTATTCTTCTTCTGGTGGTGGCGTAACTCAAGTCTCAAAAAGTCGTGAGTCACGTTGCCGTATATCTATAGCATTCAAAGAACGTTGAAATAGAAGAAGGCCTGTCGAACATCTCACGACAGGTCTTCTTCCTTTTTTTACATTGAAACAAACATCGAACATAAAACATAAAAACTATGGTAAGTCACAACATCAATGCAAAAGGCTACTACGGCGAATTTGGTGGAGCGTATATCCCCGAGATACTCTACAAGACTGTAGAAGACCTGAAAAAACAGTACCTTGACATCATTGAAAGCGAGTCGTTTCAACAGGAGTACCACCAGCTGCTGCGCGACTACGTAGGACGCCCCAGCCCCCTGTACTATGCCCGTCGAATGAGCGAGCGCTACGGCTGTCGCCTCTACCTGAAGCGCGAGGACTTGAACCACACAGGAGCCCACAAGATTAACAACGCCATCGGACAGATCCTGTTAGCCCGTCGCATGGGCAAGACACGCATCATCGCCGAGACAGGCGCTGGACAGCATGGGGTAGCCACGGCCACCGTCTGCGCTCTCATGGGTATGCCCTGCCGCGTGTATATGGGTGCAACGGATGTCGCTCGCCAGCATGTCAACGTTGAACGCATGAAGATGCTCGGCGCAGAGGTCTTCCCCGTTGAGAGCGGAAACAAGACGCTCAAGGACGCTACGAACGAGGCTATCCGTGACTGGTGTTGTCATCCTGCTGATACGTTCTACATCATCGGCTCCACCGTAGGCCCGCATCCCTATCCCGATATGGTAGCACGCCTGCAAAGTGTTATCTCCAAGGAGATTAAGGCGCAGCTTATGGAACATGAGGGGCGTGATTACCCTGATTACTTGATGGCTTGTGTCGGTGGCGGTTCCAACGCTGCCGGCACCATCTACCATTACCTCGATGACGAGCGTGTGCGCATCGCTCTCGGCGAAGCAGGCGGTCATGGCATTGATAGTGGCGAGACGGCAGCCACCATTCATTGCGGCACGCTCGGCATCATCCATGGGGCACGCACGTTAGTCATGCAAACCGAGGACGGTCAGATCACAGAGCCCTACAGCATCTCTGCTGGTCTCGACTATCCGGGCATAGGCCCCCTGCACGCTTATCTCGCCAAAAGTGGCCGTGCCACGGTCATGGCCATCAATGACGACGAAGCGCTGGCAGCAGCCTACGAGCTGACGCGACTTGAAGGCATCATCCCAGCTCTCGAGAGTGCCCATGCCTTAGCTATGCTCCCCAAGATGTCCTTCAAACCCACCGACCTCGTTGTCCTCACCGTCAGCGGTCGTGGCGACAAAGACCTCACCACCTATCTCCGCGAAATGAAATAATTTTTCACTCCTCACTTTTCACTTTTCACTCTTTCATTTTTCACTCTTCTATGTTCACCTACACGACAACTACCCGCCAGATTCTTGGCGATCTCCATACGCCAGTCAGCGTTTATCTTCGCGTACGCGATCTCTATCCTCAGAGCGCGCTGATGGAGTCCAGTGACTATCATGGCAACGACAATGCCCGTTCGTTCATCGCCCTCGAACCTCTCGCTTCTATCGCTATTGCGCATGGCACATCGACCATCACCCTTCCTGATAGCACTACAATCGAGCAACCTTGTAATGCTTGCGACGACTGCGCAGCTTCGATTGAGGATTTCTTCTCGCGATTTGCCATCACAGGCGACAGTGCAGCGTATTGTGGGCTATATGGTTACACTACGTTCAATGCAGTTCGCTACTTTGAACAAATTCCTATCAAAGATGAGACGCAAGCCGAGCATGATGCACCAGACTTGCTGTATATCCTTTATAAATATGTCATTGTCTTCGACCATTTCAACAATACAATGACACTTGTCGAACTCCTCGCCGATGGTGAAAACGATCATCTTGACCGTCTCGTTCATCTATGCTTCGACGGCACAGCTAATGTCTATCCCTTCCACGCATACGGCGATGTCACCTCTACGCTTACCGACGACGAGCACCGTGCCAACATCCGTCGAGGCATTCAGCACTGTCTGCGCGGTGATGTTTTCCAGATAGTGCTCTCGCGACGCTTCTGTCAGCGTTTCACGGGCGACGATTTCCAACTTTATCGCGCCTTGCGTAGCATCAATCCCTCGCCTTATCTCTTCTACTTCGATTTCGGTGGTTTCCGTATCTTCGGCTCATCGCCCGAGACACATTGTCGTATCAGCGGCACCACGGCTTATATCGATCCCATTGCCGGCACTACCCGTCGCACAGGAAAAAGCGACGAGGACCTCCGCGCTGCCGAGTATCTTCGTGCCGACCCCAAGGAGAATGCCGAGCATGTGATGCTCGTGGATCTGGCGCGCAACGACCTCAGTCGCAACTGCCACGATGTTCGGGTGGAGTTCTTCAAGGATATGCAATTCTATTCTCATGTCATTCATTTGGTGTCGCGCGTCAGTGGCACGTTGGACGAGGGGGCGTCGCCCATCAAGGCTTTCATCGACACTTTCCCAGCGGGTACACTCTCAGGAGCACCTAAGGTACGCGCTATGCAGCTGATCTCGGAGATCGAGCCTCACAACCGCGGTGCCTATGGCGGATGTATAGGCTTCATCGGGCTTGATGGTTCGCTGAATCAGGCCATCACTATCCGAACTTTCGTCAGTCGCGGCGGAGAGCTGTGGTTCCAAGCCGGCGGTGGAATCGTGGCCAAAAGCGATGTGGAATACGAGCTTCAGGAAGTCAACAACAAGCTCGGCGCTCTGCGACGTGCCATCATCGAAGCCGAGAAGCTTTAATGGTTAAATGTATAATTGATAAAAGATTACTACAATGCATACATCTAAGTCAATTTCTGTTGTCATCATTGATAACTACGACAGCTTCACCTTCAATCTCCAACATCTTGTGAAGCAACTCGGTGCCTCATGCACTACTCTCCGCAACGACCAGTTCCAGCTCTCCGATCTCGAGGCATACGACAAGATCCTTCTCTCACCGGGTCCCGGCATTCCCTCTGAGGCAGGTCTGCTGCTTGAAGTTATTCGTGCCTATGCCGACAAGAAACCCATTCTCGGCGTTTGCTTAGGTCATCAAGCCATTGGTGAGGCTTTTGGCGCTCGTCTGGAGAATCTCACAGATGTCTTTCACGGTGTGCAGACACCCATTCACGTGACAGCCGACGACTACCTCTTCGCGGGTCTCCCTTCCGAGATCTCCGTGGGGCGTTACCACTCGTGGGTGGTCTCACAAGAGAACTTCCCAGACTGCCTCGAGGTGACGGCCGTGAGCGATGAAGGACAAATCATGGCTCTTCGTCATCGCACGCTCGACATCCGCGGTATTCAGTTCCATCCCGAGAGCGTTCTCACGTTAGAGGGAGCGGCTATCATCCACCATTGGATTAAACACTAATTCTTTACATATTATCTCATTATGAAACACGTCCTTTCCCGCCTTCTTACTGGCGAGACCCTCACTCGCGAAGAAACACGTAGTCTGATGATTAACATCACCCGTGAGCAATACAATGACATTCAGATTGCCGCCCTCCTTACTGCAATCCAGATGCGCGGCGCTACCGTCGACGAGCTTCTCGGCTTCCGCGACGGCCTCCTTGAGACAGGTCTCTACATAGACCTCTCGGACTTCAACACCCTTGATATCGTCGGCACTGGCGGCGACCAAAAGAACACATTCAACATCTCCACTTGTTCCGCCTTCGTCATCGCAGGAGCAGGCTATAAGGTCAGCAAGCATGGCAATGGTGCCAGCACTTCCGTCAGTGGAGCCAGCAACGTCCTGCAAGCTCACGGCGTACGCTTCACAGCCGATGCCGACACCCTCCGTCGCAGCCTCGATGAGGCAGGTATCTGCTACTTCCACGCGCCTCTCTTCGCTTATGGCATGAAGTTTGTGGGACCCGCCCGCAAGGCTCTTGGCGTCCCCACCTGCTTCAATCTCCTCGGTCCCCTCGTCAACCCCTGCCATCCTCGCAACTCTCTCCATGGCACTGCCAACCAAAGTCAGCTGCGTCTTTACACCAGTATACACCAACGTATCGGCGACAACTTTGGCGTTGTCACCAGCTACGACGGTTACGATGAGATATCCCTTACCAGTGGTTTCAAGTTTATCACCAACCACTTCGAGAAGGTCTTTACGCCCAAAGACTTAGGCATGAACTACGTTGAACCCTCTGACATCTACGGCGGCGACACCATTGATGAAGCCAAACGTATCTTTGACAGCGTGCTCGAAGGCACCAGCACAGAAGCCCAGAAGTCTGTCATCCTCGCCAACGCCGCCTGTGGCATCAGCGTCCTCGACCGCAACCTCAGCATTGACGAGTCCATCGCCCTTGCCCGTGAATCCCTCGACAGTGGTCGTGCCCTCGCCTCCTTCAAAAAGTTCCTCGAAATCAACTCCTGACCCCATGTCCGATATTCTCCAAACCATCATTGCCCATAAGCGCAGCGAGCTTGAAAACAGCCGCGCTCCAAAACCTTCCCTCCGCGAAGCACTCCTTGCCAGCCCCACCGGCATCATCGCTGAATTCAAGCGCCGCTCGCCCTCAAAGGGATGGATCAACAAAGACGCCTCACCTGTCGTCGTGCCCCTCGGCTACCAGCAAGCTGGTGCCGCTGCTTTGAGTATCCTCACCGACGAGCATTTCTTTGGCGGCCATGACAGTTTCATTGTCGAGGCCAGTCGTTCAGGTGTCACTCTCCCCATTCTCTACAAGAATTTTGTCATCGATGAGCAACAGCTCTATGATGCCCTCTACTGCGGTGCCTCCGCTGTGCTGCTCATCGCCGCCTGCCTCACCCTCGAAGAATGTTCTACGATGATGAACCGCGCCCACGCCCTCGGCCTTGAAGTTCTTCTTGAGATACACAGCGAGAACGAGCTGGCATACACCGAACTGCCAGCCGACTGCATCGGTGTCAACAACCGCAACCTCGGCACCTTCGTCACCGACGTCCAGAACTCCTTCCGCTTGGTAGAGCGCTTGCCACGTGATCGAGTGCTCGTCAGCGAGAGCGGTATTAGCGACCCTGCCGTCATCCGTGAACTGCGCAGGGCTGGCTTCCGTGGTTTCCTCATCGGAGAGACCTTCATGCGCGAGGCTGATCCTGCTGCCGCTCTTTCCCAATTCATAAATACTATTAATTCTTAACTCTCAACTATGTTCCTCAAAGTCTGCGGTATGCGCGATGCCGAGAATATCTGCGCAGTGGAGCAGTTGGGTGTCGACTGGATGGGCTTCATCTTTTGGTCAAAATCCTCACGCTACGTCAGTGAACCGCCCGCTTATCTGCCCTCCCGTGCCCATCGCGTCGGTGTCTTCGTCGATGCTACCTTAGAAGATATATGCGCGCACGTGCGCAGCTATGGTCTTCATCTTATTCAACTGCACGGTCATGAGTCACCAGCTTTCTGCCGTGAGGTTCGTTCTGCTTGTGAAGATTCTGTTGCCATCATCAAGGCTTTTGCTATTACCACGCCTAAAGGCTTGGAAGCTGTCAACGCTTACGAGGGCATAGCCAACTATTTCCTTTTTGATACGCGCAGCTCTCTTCCTGGCGGAAGCGGTCAACAATTCGATTGGAGCATCCTTGACGCCTACGACGGCACGACGCCCTTTCTGCTCAGTGGCGGAATAGGTCCCGATGATCTCGACCGTCTTCTCGCTTTCCACCACCCTCGTCTCCTTGGCTTCGACCTCAATTCCCGCTTCGAGTCCGCACCCGCCTTCAAAGACCTTTCCCTTCTCACCCCTTTCCTCAAGGCTTTAAAATCATAGCCCACAACATTAATTTTCACAATCCTGTTGGGCGTAGCGTGTATCCTTGCGCCTCCCTCCAACTCTCCAATACCTCTCATTATGAATCGCATTTCTACCCTTTTCTCAACAAAACCCTCTGGCATTCTCTCCCTCTATTTCTGTGCTGGTCATCCTACCCTCGATGCCACCGCTACGATCATCCGTACCCTCGCCCGTCGAGGTATTGACATGATAGAGATTGGCATTCCTTTCAGCGACCCCATGGCCGACGGTCCGGTCATTCAAGACGCAGCCACGAAAGCTCTGCGTAATGGCATGACGCTGCGCACGCTCTTCAACCAGCTCGCTGACATCCGTCATGATGTCTCTATCCCTCTCATTCTCATGGGCTATCTGAATCCCATCATCCAGTTCGGCATCGAACCCTTTTGTCAGCGTTGTGCCGAAGTCGGCATCAACGGCGTCATCATCCCCGACCTGCCCTTTCAGGACTACCTCGACAGCTTTAAACCCGTTGCCGACCGCTATGACTTGCGCGTTATTATGCTCATCACACCTGAAACCAGCGACGAGCGCATTCGTCTCATTGACGACCACACAGATGGCTTCATCTATATGGTCTCATCTGCGGCCACTACAGGTGCCCAGCGTTCCTTCGACGAACAGAAGCAGGCTTATTTTAGTCATGTTGACAGCCTCCACTTGCACAATCCCCGCATGATAGGCTTCGGCATCAGCAACCGTCAGACGCTGGCCGCCGCACAGCAGGCAGCAGCTGGCGCCATTATCGGCTCCAAGTTCGTCAGTCTCCTCGATGAGACAGGTGATGTCGACAGCGCCCTCACCCGCCTCTACGAAGCGATAGAACAATAGTCTCTATTTCTCAAAGTGTTGGTAGTCCTTCACATTGCGCCACGATCCGCCCCATGTGAAGCCATGCTCTTTGAAGAGTCGGTAAGCTAAATCCTTCTTACCAATCTTATGCTCGAATCGATAGTTCCTGTTTACGAAGGCTGTGCCTGCTTTGGGCTTAACAATAGTCTTACCGCTCTTCTTCCGTACGTATGGGTTCTGTAAAGGGTTGAGATCTATTGCCATTCCCTTAGCGTGCTTCGATAGTTGTGTGCTACCCTCGATAGGACGGAAACAGAAGCAGGAAGTGTTGTTGGCCGTCATTGAGCGCTCGTCGTCGGCACCGAAGTCATCAATGAGCCGTATACTGGCGATAGGATAGCGAGCTTCATATAGCTGTCGGAAGATGTCCAGCAGTTCGTCGGCGATAGCCTGGTTGCACACCAGTTCCCCTTGTCGCGTGATGCCTTCGAAGTCGTAATACAGCACTTGCAGATAGCGTAAATCCGTGCGATGCACTCCCGCCTGCATGGCTTCATGCTCAGGGAACGATACGCCTCGCATCCGAGCAAACACGGAGTCGGGGATGGGTAAGGAACGAAACGATTGCTGCGACCATGCCGACAGCGTAAACAGCAATGTAATAGCCACTGCTAAGTGCTTTTTTATACCTTCAATCATCATTTTCTTGCTTTAAAGCGCGCAAAAGTACGAATAATTCATTAATTTTGCCCCAAAATAACACAATTTTTAATAGAAAACGATGAAAAAATACCTCTTTCTCCTCGCTTGGCTGCTGCCGATCAAGGGCATGGCCTGCACAAATCTCATTGTCGGCAAGGGTGCCTCTGCCGATGGTTCCGTGATGATTACATACGCTGCCGATGACTATGGCTCCTACGGCTACCTTCATTTCTACCCTGCTGGTCACCATAAAGCAGGTGAAATGCGCGCACTCTACGACTACGAGACCAACAATTACCTCGGCGAGATACCTGAAGTGGAGTACACTTACGGCGTCATTGGGCAGATTAACGACCAGCAGGTTAGCATCATGGAGACGACCTTCGGCGGTCGTGAGGAATTGGCCGACAGCACGGGTCTCTTCGACTACGGTAGCCTGATGTATGTCACACTCCAGCGCGCCAAAAGTGCGCGCGAGGCCATAGATGTCTGGACGAAGCTCGTCGAGACCTACGGCTACCGCTCCGAAGGCGAGAGCATCACCATCGCTGATGCCAACGAGGTATGGGTGTTGGAAATGGTGGGCAAGGGCCCTGGGCGCAAAGGTGCTGTCTGGGTGGCGCTGCGCTTGCCCGACGACTGCATCACGGGACATGCCAACCAGTCGCGCATCACCACCTTCCCGCTGAAGGATAAGGCAAACTGCCTCTACGCCAAGGATGTCATCTCTTTCGCACGCGAAAAGGGTTACTTCAACGGCAAGGATGCAGAGTTTTCATTCCGTGATGCTTATGCGCCTAATGACTTTAGCGCTCGTCGCATTTGCGAGGCACGTGTGTGGAGCTTCTTCAACCGTTGTGCAGCAGGCATGGACAAGTACATCCCTTATATCCTTGGTAAGGACAATGGCACCGAGGAGATGCCCTGGTGCATACGTCCCGACCGTCCCGTCTCGCTCAACGACCTCAAGCAAGCCATGCGCGACCATTTCGAGGGTACACCTCTGGAGATGACAGTGGATCTTGGCGCAGGTCCTTACGAAGCGCCTTATCGTCCTACCCCGCTTTACTATGAGGTCGATGGAAAAAAATACTTCAACGAGCGTCCAATCTCCACCCAGCAGACGGCTGTGACCTATCTTGCTCAACTCCGTTCGTGGCTGCCCAACCACATCGGCGGTGTGCTCTGGTGCGGTTTCGACGATGGCAATATGGTGCCTTACGCCCCCATCTACTGCTGCTCCACGATTTGCCCCGAGGCTTACGCTGAGAAGACCGCCGACCCCTTCACCTTCTCCAGCAAGAGTGCCTACTGGATGCAGAATGCCCTCTCCAACTTTGTCTACCCGCGCTATTCCCAGCTCTTTCCTGAGCTCCAGCGCGCCCGCGACGCCCTCGACAGCGACTTCGAACGGATGCAGGCACAGGTTGAGAAGGAAGCAGCTGCGATGAATGAGGCTGAAGCTGTCGGCCATCTCACGGCCTACACCTCCCGTGCTGCAGGTCTGATGATGGATCGCTGGCGCCAGCTTTTCGAACGCATCATTGTGAAATACAATGATATGATTGAGAAACCCGAGACCGAGGATGGCCAGTACAAGAAAACCGCTGGTGGTGATCACGTCCCCGTCATCCGTCCCGGCTATCCCGATCGTTATAAGCGCGCTGTCATCCAAGCCACTGGTGACCGTTATTTAGTGCCTTGAACACAAAGCTGGAATAACGTTTTGTGCAAACGAATACAAATGGAACAGACCTTCTCATATCCTACAACCCTGTCGAAGGCAGAGCGCTATGCTGCCTTCCTCGTCGACTATCGCCTGCTCATCGATGGTGAGGATGACCATATCAGCCTTCTTGCCAACACCACAGCTGCCCTTCGCGAAGCCTTTGGCTTCTTCTGGGTTGGCTTCTATCTCGTCCACGATACAGACTGGCTGCACCTTGGTCCCTTTCAGGGGCCTGTAGCCTGTACGCGCATCCGTCGCGGTCGTGGCGTCTGCGGCACTGCATGGGCAGAGGAGCGCACTGTCCTCGTTCCAGATGTTGACCAGTTCCCCGGTCACATTGCCTGTAGTTCCGCCTCCCGTTCCGAAATCGTTGTTCCCCTTATCGATAATCAAGCTAATGTCTTCGGTGTCCTCGACATCGACAGCGATCGTCTCAATGACTTCGACGACTGTGACCGCAGCGGCCTCGAAGCTATTGTCGCTGCCTTGCTGTTGCAATTATCGTCTTATTGATGCATTTGAATAAGGTAATAAGACCAGACTGTCGGCTTTGACCTTGACCTGTAGCCATTCGCGCAGCCGTTGAGCATCGTCTTTGGGAAGCGGGTTGTCGTCTGTCGTTCCGATAATGGCTACGACGTAATGGTTAATAGCTACAGTGTCGCTGCGAACTTCCGAAGCACGCGAGAGGCTGAGGCTGCTGACCTGTGGGAAAAGAGCAGGCAGTTCGTTGCGGATATCCTCTGAGACCGCTTCATAGCGGGTGTATTCTTCTAATTGTGAGCTAAGTGAATTCACCTGTGTAGAGAGGCTCATCAACTGTTGGCGGTCGCTCTCGCGGTTGGTTGTCATGGCAGTCAGTTCGCTGTTCAGCAGCATTAGGCTGTCAGACTGTGCGCCCTGTATCACCCTCAGCTGATAACCCGCCATGTCGTAGAAAGGCATTCTGTTCTGCGCTTCCTGCTGTTTGGCCTCCGTAATTTCCCGACCCACCGCTACAATGCGCAGCACAAGGCTGTCCTTGTCCACGCTGTTAGAGATAATATGTGTGCCGCGTTGCTGAAGCTCTGCCTTAATGAAGCGGTTCAAATTGTTGTCGAACATGCTCTGACGGACAATATTTATCGTCATGAAAGCCGCTGGGATTATGGTCAGGAAGACCAAGATCATCATGATACGACGGGCTTTTATTGCACGCGCCGACGAGACAAATTCACGTTGGCGGAACTGTAGCAGTCGTACACCGCAGAATGTGGCGAGGGCGATGAAGACGGTGTTGATGAAGAATAGGTAAAAGGCTCCGAGGAAGTAGAGCCAGTGACCCGTGGCCAGTCCGAAGCCTGCCGTGCAAAGCGGAGGCATCAGTGCCGTAGCGATGGCCACACCGGGGATGACGTTTCCTTTGCCGCGTGTGCAGAGGGCTATGATACCTGCTGCACCGCCACAGAAGGCGATGAGGACGTCGTAGAGCGTAGGCGACGTGCGGGCCAGCAACTCTGATTGTGCCTCGCTCAATGGAGAAATGAGGAAATATATCGTTGCCGTGAGCACGCTGATGAGCGTTGCTACACCATAATTCTTTGATGATCGTTTCAGCAAATCCAAATCGTTGATGCCGACTGCTAAACCCATACCGATGATAGGCCCCATCAGTGGCGAAATGAGCATAGCGCCAATGATGACTGCCGTGGAATTGACGTTTAGGCCCAACGAGGCAATGAAGATGGCGAAGATGAGCACCCATAGATTAGCGCCTTTGAAAGTGACGCCGCTGCTGATCTGGGCGATAATTTCCTGTTCGTCCTCTTTGTCTGGTAGGATGTTGAAATACTGCTTAAGACTTTCTCTGATGTTGCTTTTTTCCATGAAGTGATACAATGCTAAATGGCTTCTGTTATTCTTATCAGGGCACAAAGTTACTCCTCAATCGGATTCGCTCCAAATTTTAACCTATAAAGTTGAAAATATTTTTTTGAAAACGCTTGCGGGTTCGGAGGAAATGCGCTAACTTTGCAACGCAATATTTCCCCTTGGGCTATTAATAACATTATTTTTAGGAGTAGAAAAGACTATGGAACAGATTTTTGACAAGACGGGAATGCGTAGTATTCAATCGAATACGGTTCCCGATGACGCGATGGGCGGCATTCAGTTCAATCTGCCGCAGGATCAATCCGTGGGTATTATCAAAGTGATTGGCGTGGGTGGCGGAGGCTGCAACGCCGTGAGGAATATGTGGCTGGAGGGCATCACGAATGTGACGTTCGCAGTGTGCAATACCGATAGCCAGCAGCTGGTGCGCTGTCCCGTGCCGGTGAAGCTGCAGCTTGGCGATGATGGTTTGGGCGCTGGAGGCAACCCGGACAAGGGTCGCGCAGAGGCGGAACATACAAAAGAGCGCATCCGCACCTTGTTGGACGATGGCACAAAAATGGTATTCGTGACGGCATCGATGGGCGGCGGCACGGGCACGGGTGCAGGACCTATTGTGGCCAAAGTGGCGAAGGAGATGGGCATATTGACCATAGGTATTGTGACCATTCCCTTTGCCTTCGAGGGTGAACAGAAAATCATGAAAGCGCTGAAGGGCATGGAGGAGATGCGCGAGCAGGTGGATGCGCTATTGGTGGTGCAGAATGATAAGCTTACAGGGGGCACCACACGCGAGGTCGACGGCAAAGTGCAGCGCATCGCCATGAAGGAGCGCTTCAAGGAGGCTGATGACATCCTGAAGGATGCGGCGAAGAGCATCTCGGAGCTCATCACGCTGCATACGGACGGCGACATCAACCTGGACTTCCGCGATGTAGAAACTACGATGAAGGACGGCGGCGATGCCATCATGGCGGCCGGCCGTGCAAGTGGCGACCACCGTGTGGAACGTGCCATCGTGCAGGCGTTGGATTCACCGCTGCTCTATGGCAACGATATCGGTCGTGCGCAACGCATCCTCTTCGACATCTATACGAGCGATGAGGAGCCGCTGTATATTGATGAGATGAAGGAAATCGAGGACTTCATGCAGCAGCTGGATCCGCAAATCGAGGTCATCTGGGGTACATCGACGGACAATACGCTGGGCAAGGATGTGAAGGTCATTATCTTAGCAGCAGGCATGGCGCAGCAGATGAAACAGGAGCCGAAGCCTGAGCCCGTCGTGAAGGATCGCGAATACTACCTCAATCTCATTCAACAACTCTACAAGAAGAAAACGGACGGCATGATGCAGAAGACGCTCTTCTCTGAGGATGACTTGGACGACGATGGCGTAAAAGGTGAGCATAACGACGCACACGAAAACGAACAGGAAAGCAAAGGCGATGAAGGTGCTACAGAGGTTTGCGATGAAAAGGGAACAGATGAAACTTCCGAAGCAGGAGATTTAATAGTAAATGATGAAGAGATTACGAAACAAACTCCTGCACCGTCAAAGCCATTCCGTACTTTCCTCGAGAGGGCTAAGGAATGGCTGATGAACTTGACACGGGAAGCGGAACAGGCGTGATGGCGCCTGTTCATTGTAACAGCCGCTTTCGCAGCGGTCGGTCGTAGCAATAGAAATAGAGGGCAGCGAGAAGGAGGCTACCTACGGCCGTTGCGATGGCGGCTGGCCATGTCTCTTGCAGACGGGCGATGGGAACGAGATCGCCTGTGAAGCCGATGTGGGCGTAGAATAAGTACATTAGCGGGTAGTGGACGGCATAGAGTGGATAGCTCAAGTCGCCGAGGATGTGGCAAAGGCGCTGCGTAGCTTTGCCCAGCTGAGAAACTGATGCACCTAACCATACAACGACGGGGAAGATGACAACGACGCACAGCGCATCATAGAGCCCGTTCACCCATGGCGCAGGTTCGCCCCACGACAGCGGTAGGCAGGCTACGATGAGAAGAAAGAGGGAGAAGGTGAGGAAGGTAGGTGTGGAGGATGAAAGGGTGGCGCTCTGGAAGCGGCGAGCCATGAGCATACCGATAGAGTAGGGGAAAAGCATCCTCACCAGACCTGTCCAGAAACCGTATTCCGCCATTGACCAGCCCACGCCGAGGTAGCCGTCGTGCACTGCCACAGCAGTAAGGAGGCAGCCAGTGGCGACGACAACGGTGGTGAGCCAACGCGTTGAGAGACGGCGCAACAGTAAGGCGTAGAGAATGTTGCCTATATACTCAAAGAATAGTGACCACATTGGTCCGTTAAGCGGGAACATCTCCGTAAAACCACGCACATCAGATGGCGAGCCTGGGCGTAGCGGAATCATGAACATTGATAGCAGCAGCGCCACCATGACTGTCCCCGTAGCGACGTGTGTGCCGTCCCACTTTAGGCTACCGCCGAGGAAGAAAGCGGTGGCACCAATCAGTGCTCCTGCCACCACCATTGGATGCAGGCGGATGAGGCGGCGACGGAAGAAACTCCATGTATTCAGGCCTTGTTTCCAACGGTCGTCGTAAGCATAGCCGATGACGAAACCTGAGAGCACAAAGAAAAAGTCTACAGCCAGATAGCCGTGTGGCGCGGGTGTCCAGTCGAAACACTCGAAGACGTGGTACAGGATGACAATCAATGCAGCCACGCCTCGAAGTCCGTCTAACACCAGATAATGCGGTTTCTCATTTCTCATAATTATCACTCTTCATTCTTTAGCGTCAGTCTGTGAGTAATGCCACGTGGAAGCTCGTCATCGTAATGCGATACGATGATGAGGGTGACAGCGGGGTTGGCACAGTATTCCTCGATGATGGCTGTGGCAAGCAGTCGTCGCTCGTCGTCGAGACCATGGAAGGGTTCGTCGAGGATGAGGAGGTCGGGCGATTTGACAAAGGCGCGCGCAAGTAGGCAGAGACGTTGCTCGCCGCTGCTCATGCGCAGGAACGTGCGGTCGGCCAGCTGTTCGATGCCGAAACGTCGCATCCAGGCGAGGCACGTCTCTCGCTGCTCAGCGCGTGGACGGACGTAGAGCCCCACGCTGTCGTGTAGTCCGCTGGCCACGATGTCAATAGCAGGCAGGTCGCGGAGATAAGCGCGGTGCATCTCAGGGCTGACATAGCCAATGTGTCGCTTGATGTCCCAGATGCTCTCTCCCGTGCCGCGCCGCCGTCCGAAGAGTTCGATATCACAGGCATAGGCCTGTGGGTTGTCGGCGCAGACAAGGCTTAGGAGTGTGGACTTGCCCGAACCGTTGGGACCAGACAGCGCCCAGTGCTCACCCCGTTGTACCGTCCACGAGAGGTCACGGAGAATAGTGCGCGAGCCGTAGCGGATGGTGACGTGAGAGAAGCGAAGGATGGGGACCTCTCCACCCGCCTTCCCTGTGAGGGAGGGAGCAGTATGCGCTGAGCAGACATCCGCGTTGGGTGAGGATAATACTCCCACCCTAATTATCCTATTCACAAATTCTGGTATATCTTTTTCTCGGCTAACGACGAGGATAACCTGAAGGCCTTCGTTGCGGATGAGGTCGGCGAGCGTTGTGCGGAGCTGCTGTCGTGCCTCGTTGTCGAGACCGATGAAGGGATTGTCGAGGATGAGAAGACGAGGGTGTGAGGCTAAAGCCTTGCGCAGTTGGTACTTGCGGAGTTCACCGCTGGAGAGACTGATGATGTAGCGTCCGTCGGCCATGGGTGTCGACTCGTCGATGTCGTGCTGATTCCAGCGCTGTTGGAGGTAGTAGGAGGTGTCGCTGTCGCCATAGCTATCGCGAAACGAGAGCATCTTGATGTTCTCGCTGACCAAGCGATGCTCGTAGCCGCGGAAGTAA
This sequence comes from uncultured Prevotellaceae bacterium, assembly GCA_947307015.1. Lineage (GTDB taxonomy): Bacteria > Bacteroidota > Bacteroidia > Bacteroidales > Bacteroidaceae > Physcousia. Next base: position 34,488 of record CAMZHV010000002.1, read on the forward strand.
TATTTCACTTCATTGCCGTTGAGTAGTGGCCACCGACCTGTGAGGATTTCCACGAGGCAAGTCTTGCCAGCGGCATTAGGCCCAACGATAGCCGTCTGCTCACCTTCGAAGATATCGAGGGTGACAGGCTCCGGCATCCGATGATCTGGATGCCGCGGCACTCCATTCTCAATATGAATGACAGGTTGTTTCAAATTCCGTGTACCTTCTCTTTATTTTTGCGCACGAAGTCCTTCCACGACTTGGCACCGCCGGAGGATTGTGGGCGTGAACTCTCGATGAAGTGGCAATAGGCGGCAGCGAGACCGTCGGTGGCATCGAGGAATGGTAGCATAGCATCATCGGGTATCTTCATCATCTGACGCAGCATATATGCCACCTGTTCTTTGGAGGCCGAACCGTTGCCGGTGATGGCCATCTTGATCTGCATGGGAGCATACTCGTAGATGGGCACTTGGCGGTTGATGGCGGCAGCCATAGCTACGCCCTGTGCACGTCCCAACTTGAGCATCGACTGCACGTTCTTGCCGAAGAAAGGAGCCTCGATAGCCAGTTCGTCGGGTAGATAACCCTCGATGATACTTGTGACACGCTCAAAGATGCGGCCGAGTTTCAGGTAGTGGTCGGCATATTTTCGCAAGTCTATGACGCCCATCGTCACCATCTCTGTGTGTCGTCCGACAACTTTGATGACACCATAGCCCATGATTGTCGTGCCGGGGTCTATACCTAATATTATACGTTCCGTGTCCACTGTTTTCTTGTTTTATGGCGCAAAATTAGACATTTCTCGGCAGAAAAGAAGCCTTTTTACTTATTTTTAGATTCTTCTTGCCGCTTGTTTCGCAAAAAAGAAGTATTTTTGCCCCTTGAAAGCGATTAAAAATAACATCGAAGAACTTATCAACACAAATAAATTACTATGAAGAAAATCATCATTGCATCACTGCTCCTCGTCGCTGGCTTCGGAACAACCTTTGCCCAGACGCCCGAGCGCAAGAATGTCAACACGACGCCTGTCGCCGCTAACGCCAAAGCCGAGAAGGCCGCTGAAATCAAGTTTGAAAGCATTACCCACGACTTCGGCACTATCGCGGCAGACAATCCCGTGAAGTGTACCTTCACGTTCACCAATACCGGTGACGCGCCCCTCATCATCCATCAGGCCATCGCCACCTGTGGCTGCACCGTGCCCAGCTATTCCAAGGATCCCGTGAAGCCGGGCGAGAAGGGACAGATTGAGGTGACCTACAACGGACGTGCTTCAAGTGCTGGCCGTTTCATGAAGGGAATCACCGTGCGTTCAAATGCCAAGACCAATCCCACCATACGCTTGACCATTGAAGGTGAAGTAGGTGATAAAGCAGAGGAATAAGCCATGAGACGCTCATTGCTGACACTCGCTGCCGTGCTCTTAGTTGTGGGCACCGCAGCCGCGAAGACCAAGAAAGAGCCCGCCAATCCGCTCGGCGACGGACAGAGCGACCGTGCCTATTGGACAGAACTGGCCTACACGATGGCAGCTCCCGTACTCGAGAACATGGCTAACGGTACACTCCAGCAGAATATGAAGTTGGAACTCTCTCCCACATGGGACAATCGCGACAAGAAGGTCGCCTACATGGAGTGCTTCGGACGCCTCATGGCTGGCATTGCGCCTTGGCTTACGTTGCCCGACGATGACACACCCGAGGGACAAAAGCGCAAGCAGCTTCGCGAATGGGCACTCAAGGCATACGCCAACGCCGTAGACCCTGAGAGTCCAGACTACCTCGGATGGACGAGCGGCGGACAGACCCTCGTGGATGCCGCCTACGTCGTCGAGAGCCTCTTCCGTGGTTACAAGGCTCTTTGGGAACCTCTCGATTCACTGACCAAGGCACGCTATATCAAGGAACTGCAAGGCCTGCGCCGCTACGATCCACCCTACACCAACTGGTTGCTGTTCTGTGGAATGGAAGAAGCGTTCATCATGTTTGCCGGTGGCAGTTACGATGCATTCCGCATCAAGATGGCTATGAGTAAGGTCGAGGAATGGTACATCGGCGATGGCCTTTATTCGGACGGTCCTTCGTTCGCTTTCGATTACTATAACGCATACGTCATCCAGCCGATGTATGTCGAGTGTTTGCAGATGATTGCTGCCAAGCAGCCTAACAACACCTATCTTATCCGCTCACATGGCGACAAGCGCAATGGCGCGAAGAACCGTCTGGCCGTGGTCACGGAGCGTATGCAGAAGTACGGCGTTATCCTCGAACGTTTCATCTCCCCCGAAGGCACTTTCCCTGTTGTGGGACGCTCGATACCTTACCGCCTTGCTGTCTTGCAGCCGTTAGCTATGCTTGCTTGGCAGAAGACGCTGCCCAAGGAGCTTTCCAATGGCCAGGTGCGCGCAGGCATCACTGCTGTCATGAAACGTATGTTCGAGGGTAAAGGTAAGACAAACTTCACCGAGGACGGCTACCTGACCATTGGCTTTGTGGGTTCCCATCCGAATGTGGCCGACTGGTACACCAACAACGGCTCGCTTTACATGACCTCACTCGCCTTCATGCCCCTCGGTTTGCCAGCAGATGATCCATTCTGGACGGATGCTCCCGAGAAGTGGACATCGAAGAAAGCCTGGGAAGGCGATGACTTCCCCAAGGATCACAAGTGGAACATCAACCGCGAAATCCTTTACTGGGAATAAGCTATCTATTATTAAGGTACGCGCGTAGAAAACGACGAATGGCACGGATCCAGATCCGTGCCATTCGTCGTTTTCAGCGTTGTGTCATCTGCGGCGGTGGCGCTTGCCAAGGCCAAAGACCGTACGAGCAGCGGCGAGGGCGCTGAGGCCGAGCTGCAAGCCGCGGTAGAGCGTCAGGCCGTTTTGCAGTAGGTTAGAAATGGTCTCCCAGCGTGTGCGGGCTTCTGGAATCGGCGACAACAGAGCCGACGTTGTCTCTTTTATCTCACCTTGATTCGTAGTGAGTTGCTCTTGTACGCGTTCCTTTTCCAACGTGATACCCTCCTGTGTGGAGATGGTGAGTTGAGGTGTTAGCAGGCTCACCATGAAGCGCGTCGTGGGCAGTATGATCCATGCTTTACGGTTGGCGTAAACCAAGAGGGTAAACAGCAGCAACACGCCCGCAATAATCGTGAAGCCCAGGATGTGGCTACCAAGCAGTTCGCCCAGCCAATAGGCCAGTGCGAAGCTACCGAAGAGGACCACGAGGAAGCCCACGAGAATCAAGATGGCCGCCAGCGCGATGGCCGAGAACAGACGCGTCAGCACCTCCACGCCGTGCAGACTCAGGTAGTCTTTCTGTAGCTGAAGGTAGCGGCGGCCCTGCTCGAAGAGATTGGTCATCCGCGTGGTGGTCTGTTCGTTGGTGATGTCCATTATTCTCCCTGATCGACTGCGTTGCTCAGTTCTTCGGTGATGTCATCCACGAGGGCGTCCATCTCCTTGCGGTTGAGTTTGATGCCGCGCTTGCGCAGGGCTTCAATGATGCGTTCGCGGGTGTCAGTGCCTTTCTCAGGAGCGAGAAGGATGCCAGCAGCAGCACCGATGATAGCGCCGCCGATGAATGTTACGAGATAGTCTAATGCTTTCATTGTAGTTAAGATTTTGTGACGGGCGGACGTGCCGCTGCGTCTGGTGATGTAATTCGGGTTGTTTTGCGTTGCAAATGTACGTAATTTCTCCGCTATCTGAGCGTTTTTGGCGCCTTTTTTTAGAAAAATATGCGAAACGAGGCTGTTTTAACGTTTTTTTTGTGTCAAAGTGCTTTGAGACAACGGAATTAGTTGTATATTTGCGCCGTAAAAGTACAAATTAATTCATTTAAGGAGTAAAAAAACAATGAAGAACTATTTTCTTTTAGGCGCCGCCGTATGTGTGGCTCTTTCTATGGTTTCCTGCAAGAGCAGTGAAAGTGCGTACAAAAAAGCTTATGAAAAAGCTAAGCAGCAGCGCCAGACAGAGGTGCAACAGCAACCTACAACTACAACGACTACGACCACCGTTACGCCCGCTACGACTGTGGCGCCTGTGCAGACCGTAACCACCGCTCCCGTGGCAACTGAGAGCACCCGCACCGAGGATCTCACACTCGTCTATGGTGCTGGTCTGAAGGCTTACAGTGTCGTCGTCGGAAGCTTCAATATCCGTGCTAATGCCGACAACTTGCAGAGAACGCTGCAGAATAACGGTTATTCAGCTCAGATTGCTACCAACCCGCAGGGTATGTTCCGTGTCATCGCCACTACTTACGATGATCTCAACAGTGCCGTTAGCAGCCGCAATGCTCTGCGCAGTCAATATCCCGATGCTTGGCTCCTGCGCAAGTAATGAGCCGCATCGCTTCCAATGAGGCATTTCTTTTTGGTAAAGTGAATATATGTAAGATTTGTATGACAGGGGTGGGCTGGGAAGCTAACCCCTGTCTTATTTAATACCTCATTATTCACTTTTCATCTCTCATCATCATTCATCAATGCGCCTCCTCGCTATCGACTACGGACAAAAACGCACGGGACTGGCAATCACCGATACCCTCCAACTCATCGCTAATGGTCTCACCACCGTGGCGACGAAGGATTTGGAGGCTTTTGTTCTCGACTACGTCAGTCGCGAACCCGTGGAACGCATCATCGTGGGACAGCCGCGACAGATGAATGGCGAAGATAGCGAGAACATGCGACGCATCACGCCCTTTGTCAACCGCCTTCGTAAGCTGTTGCCTGCCATCCCCGTCGAACTCTTCGACGAACGTTTCACCAGCGTTCTCGCTCATCGCGCCATGCTCGAGAGCGGCATCAGTCGCAAGGCACGCCAGAACAAAGCCCTCGTTGATGAGATTTCTGCCACCATCATCCTACAAGGATGGATGGAGGCAAGACATACCCCGAAATAATGCCATCGAAATAATGAAAAAACGTCATAACGATATTAGTAAATCGTAAATTGAAAATTGTAAATAGATGATTCTCCCCATTTACACCCTCGGCCAACCCGTCCTGCGTAAAGTGGCCGAAGATATAGATCCTGATGATCCCGAGCTGCAGAAGTTTGTGCAGGATATGTTCGACACCCTCGACCACAGCAGTGGTATTGGCCTCGCTGCTCCTCAGGTGGGACGTTCGCAGCGCGTCGTTGTCATTGACCTTAACCCCATCAAGGACGACTACCCGCAGTACGAAGGCTACCGTCATGTCTTCTACAACCCCTATATTGAGGAGTACGACAAATCGAACCAGGAATCCATGGACGAGGGCTGCCTTTCCTTGCCCGGCATGAGCGAGAAGGTCAAGCGCCCCACACGTATCCGCGTCACCTATCTCGACGATAACTTCCAGGAGCACGACGAATGGGTTGACGGTTACCTCGCCCGCGTTATGCAGCATGAGTTTGATCATCTCGACGGCAAAGTCTACACCGACCACATCGTCGGACTGCGCAAGCAGATGATCAAAGGACAGATTAACGACATCATCAAAGGACGCTTCTCATGCGACTATAAGGTTAAAATTAAAAGGTAGAAGACCCACCCCCAACCCCTCCCTAGTAGGGAGGGGAGTGTTTACTTATGCAAAAAGGATTTTTTAAGAAAGCTATAGACCTTGCTGTGCGCCAGCCGCTCCCCTCCCTTCACGGGAGGGGTTGGGGGTGGGTCTTTTTCTTCCTCCTATTCCCTACTTTCCTTTTTGCTCAGATCAATACCGACCGTGTGATGCTGATGGGTCGCAACGCCCTCTATTATGAGGACTATGTGCTCTCTATCCAGCGCTTCAACATGGTCATCAACGCCAAGCCCTATCTCTCCGAACCTTACTTCTTTCGTGGTCTTGCCAAGTTCTACCTTGAAGATTTTACAGGTGCTGAGCAGGACTGTGCCCTCAGCCTCGACCGTAACCCTTATGTCGCCACGACCTACCAGTTGCGTGGCCTCTGCCGCGTCAATCTCAAGAACTACGAGGGCGCTATCGCCGACTACCGCAAGGTCATCAATATGGAACCCAAGGACCGTGCCTCGTGGCACAATCTCATTCTCTGTCATTTCGAACTTAAGGATTATGCTGCCGCTGATAGTGCGCTCGATCAGATGATACGCTATTGGCCGCATGAGCCTGAGAACCTGACTATGAAGGCTCAGGTTGCCATACAACAGGGTGACACCGTTCGCGGTCTCGTCTTCGTGGATTCGGCACTCGTCCTTGATCCCTATGACGCACAGGCTTGGACCATGCGCTCCATGATCAGTCTTAACCGCGGTGAATACGAGCAGGCAGAAGGCGAAATAGATAAGGCTATCCTTCAGCGGCCGCGCATAGCTGGCAATTATATCAATCGTGCGCTCGCCCGCTTCCACCAGAACAATCTCCGTGGCGCAATGTCAGACTACGATCAAGCCCTTGAGATAGAGCCGCGCAACTACCTTGGCCATTTCAACCGAGGCTTGCTTCGTGCGCAGGTGGGCGACGACAATCGTGCCATTGAGGATTTTGATTATGTCCTCTCCGTTGAGCCGGACAATATGATTGCGCTCTTCAATCGCGCCTTGCTCCTTGACCAAACAGGCGACTATCATGCAGCCCTTCGCGACATCACGACTGTTCTCGACTCTTTTCCTGATTTTCTCGTAGGTTATCAGCAGCGCGCTGCCATTCGTCGCAAGTTAGGTGATTCCTATGGTGCTGAGCGCGACGAGTTTCGTGTCCTCAAAGCTCGCATGGATGCTCGTGCCGGCATTGCCCATAAGCCCGCCAAGACCCGTAAGAAAAGCGAACGAAATATCGAGGACTACGCCTCCATCGTCGAGGCCGATACTGATGAGCCGGAGCATGAATACGCCAGTACCTACCGGGGACGCGTACAGGATCGCCGTGTCGACATTCAGCCGCAACCCCTCGTCATTCTCTCGCAGCACCGCCTGCAGAGTCCCACCTCCCGTTATGTCCCCTACGACAGCCAGCTCGAAGCTATCAACGCCAGCGAGCATCTCCTGCGTCCAGTGGCTCTCGCGACGCTCGAACCGCAGCTCGACGAGAGCGAGCTGAAGCTCCACTTCAATTCCATTGCTCTCCTCACCGCGCAAATTGACGATCAGCGTCAGCCCGACGCCCGCCTCTATTTCGCCCGCGCCGTCGATTATTACCATGTCCGCGACTTCGAGTCTGCTCTCAACGATCTCGGCCGTGCCGAAGACCTTGACACCAAAAACGCCCTCATCCCCTTCATGGAAGCTCAGGTGCGCTGCCGCCTCATGGAAGCACAGAACAGTGATGCCGATGCCCCTTCTGCCACCGTTCGCCTCGGCTATCAGCGCGCTATTGATGACCTGCGTCGCGCCATATCCCTGCATCCGCGCTTTGTGTATGCCTGGTATAACATTGGTAGCATCTATATCGTCCTCCACGACTACAATCAGGCGCGCACCGCCCTCTCCGAAGCACTCAACATCGATGCTCGCTTCCCTGATGCCTATTACAACCGCGGTGTCGCCGCTATCCTTGATGGTAACCTCCAGTCTGGTCTTGCCGATTTGTCGCAAGCCGGCGAATATGGTTTATATCAGTCCTACAACCTCATCAAACGCTACTCCAAGGAGAAGAAATGATGGCGAGCGTCTGCGCGTGAAGGCAATAAAGTAGCGTCTGTTGCGTTTTTCTTGGCAAAACGTGCGGTTTTCTGAATAGAAAGCGGTATCTTTGCAGCCGATTTTCATTCATATCAAGCAAAATGACAGGCAGGATAGCAACACCAATCCAACGTGATATTGTCGACGGGCTCATCGCGCAGCTCGGTATTCAGGATTTCGCCAAGGCTACCATCCGCGAAGTGAAGCAGGTGGCAGCGATGGCTGAGAAGCAGAGTGGGGTAGAGTTCATCAAAATGGAGATGGGCATACCCGGACTGCCTGCTGCCGAAGTCGGCGTGCGGGCACAGATTAAAGCCCTCGAGGACGGCATAGCACATTCTTACCCCGATATACAGGGCTACCCCGAACTGAAAGCACAAGCCTCGCGCTTCGTTAAAGCATTCATTGGCGTTGACGTTGCAGCCGAGGGCTGTGTGCCTGTGAGCGGTTCTATGCAGGGCACGTTTGCCTCGTTCCTCACCTGCTCGCAGGCCAACCTGCAAAAAGATACCGTATTGTTCATCGACCCGGGTTTCCCCGTGCAGAAGATGCAGCTACAGGTCATGGGTGTCAAGTACGAGACCTTCGATGTCTATGACTTCCGTGGCGATAAGCTGCGTGGCAAGCTGGAGAGCTACCTCTCGAAAAACAATATCTGTGCCATCGTCTATTCTAATCCTAACAACCCCTCGTGGGTGTGCCTTACGGAGAGTGAGCTGCAGACCATTGGCGAGCTGGCGACACAGTACGAAGCCATCGTGATGGAGGACTTGGCCTACTTTGCCATGGATTTCCGCGAAGACCTCAGTGTGCCCTTCCAGCCGCCTTATCAGCCCACTGTGGCACGCTACACCGACAATTACATGTTGCTCATCAGCGGTTCCAAGGCATTCTCTTATGCTGGCGAGCGCATCGGTGTGGTCTGTATCAGCGACAAACTTTTCCATCGTCATTTCGACGACCTCTCGGCTCGCTATGAGGGGCTGCCTTTCGGCCTCGTCTTCTCCACCCGTATGCTCTATGCCCTGAGCAGCGGCACCAGCCATTCGGCGCAGTACGCGCTGGCTGCGATGTTCCGTGCAGCCTGCGATGGTGAGTACCGTTTCCGTGATGAAGTGAAGGTTTATGGCGAACGTGCCAAGAAACTGAAAGAGATTTTCTTACGACATGGCTTCCACATTGTCTACGACCGCGACTTGGATCGTCCCGTGGCCGATGGCTTCTACTTCACCATTGGTTACAGCGGCATGACGAGCGGTCAGCTCGCACGCGAACTCATGTATTATGGTGTCTCGGCTATCTGCCTCATCACAACTGGTTCGCATCAGGAAGGTTTGCGTGTCTGCACATCGTTCATTGAGGACCATCAGTACACCCAGCTCGACGAGCGCATGACCATCTTCGAGGCAAACAACGCACATTGATATTCAGTCTTATAAAACACAACAACACACAACAATGACACAACGAAATCATTTCGCTAAAGCTATGCTTGCCATCGCTTTGGCTATGTTCACCAGCACCGCAGTCATGGCACAGCAAGACACGACAGCCGTTAAGTCCGAGCCAACACTTCTGCGCAAGGTGGTGGGTGAGAAAGCACCCGACTGGTTGAAAGATGTCAGCGACCGCATTCAACTGCACGGCTATGCGCAGGGTGGCTACACATACAGCCACAAAGGCGGGGCTGATGCCAACACATTCGACATCAAGCGCGTACTCTTCTGGGCCAATGCACGGATAACCGACCGCTGGTCGTTTCTCTTCATGCACGACTTCTCCAGTGTCGTTCAGGAGTTTTACACAGATTTTCGCATCACGAAGAACAAGGCGCTGACCGTTCGTCTCGGACAGTTCAAGAACGGTCTCTCCTTGGAGAATCCGCTTTCGCCGACTGCCATGGAGGCCATCGATGTCTATTCCGAAGGTGTCACGTACCTCACCGGTTGTGGCAGTGACCCGCTCTTTGGCGTGCAGTATGGCCGCGACCTCGGTCTCTCGCTCTTCGGTGAAACGAACAACGGATTCTTGAGCTATGAGGCGCAACTGATGAACGGACAGGGCATCAACAAAAAAGACGGGAACAACACGAAGGATGTCATCGCACGCCTGGGGCTCCATCCCGGCAGGGCTTTCATGGCCAGTCAGGGCATCGACCTTAACTTCATTGTGACGGGACAGATTGGACGCGGGCATAACGTCCTGACCGACGGCAAGACATCCGTCTACAACCCCACCATCGCCAACGGACAGAACTACAAGCGCAACCGCTGGACAATTGGTGTGGATTTTAAGTCCAAGTTTTTGAAGGCCCACGGTGAATACCTCGAAGGCTGGGACGGCGACGCCCACAGTTGGGGCGCCTACGTGACTGGATCTGTGCCCCTCGGCACGCCGAAGGTTGAGTTTGTAGGTTCCTACGATTACTTCAACTTCAATACTGCCCTTGGCTACGATCAGCACAAGGCCATCGCCGGCCTCCAATACTGGTTCTTCAAGCGTTGTCGCGCACAGGTTCAGTACGTTTATAAGAGCGCTTACCTCACGGGCGCAGCAAGCGATCCGAACACCCGGTTCATCAAAGAGGGAAATCACGCCGTGATGTGTCAACTACAAATCCGTTTTAACTAAATAGTAAATTGTAAATCGTCAAATAGTCCAATTAATCCGTGTTTATTAAAGTTATCCTTACTATCATCTTCCTGGCCGTGATGGTAGGCGTGGGCATCTATTCCCACAAGCAGGCCAGATCGGTCGATGGTTTCGTCCTCGGTGGTCGTGCCGTAGGTCCTTGGTTGTCCGCTTTTGCCTTTGGCACCAGCTATTTCTCCGCTGTCGTTTTCGTAGGCTATGCCGGCCAGTTCGGCTGGAAGTACGGTCTGTCGTCCGCATGGATTGGTATAGGCAACGCCGTCATCGGTTCGCTTTTGGCGTGGATTATCCTTGGCCGTCGCACCAAGCTGATGACCCAGCACATAGAGAGTCGCACTATGCCTGATTTCTTCGGCACACGTTTCGGTAGCCAGAGCCTCCGCGTGGTGGCCAGCATCATCGCCTTCGTGTTCCTCATCCCCTACACCGCCGGTGTCTACAGCGGCATCTCGCGACTCTTTGAGATGGGTTTCAACATCCCCTACGAATACTGCGTGATCATCATGTCCGTCCTTACCGCCATCTATGTCATCCTCGGCGGCTACAAGGCTACTGCCATGAATGACTTCATCCAGGGCATCATCATGCTCTTCGGTATCGTCACCGTGATTGCAGCCGTGCTGAACGCTCAGGGTGGTTTCTCCACAGCTGTAGAGAGGTTGGCTTCCATTCCCTCCGATGCCGATCCGTCGGTGAACGGCGGCTTTGCCTCATGGTTCGGTCCCGACCCGTGGGGACTTCTTGGTGTCATCGTCCTAACCTCACTCGGAACCATGGGCTTGCCCCAGATGGTAGGTAAGTTCTATAGCATCACCGACGAGGCAGCCATCCGTCGCGGTACTGTTATCAGCACCGTCTTCGCCTTCATCGTGGCTGGCGGCTGCTATTTCCTCGGCGGTTTTGGACGTTTGTACGACCCCGTCATAGCCGCCAACGGCAAGATTGCTTACGACTCTATTGTGCCCGCCATGCTTACGACGCTGCCCGACGTGCTCATCGCCCTTGTCGTGCTCCTTGTGCTCTCGGCTTCCATGTCCACGCTGGCCTCGCTTGTCCTCACCAGTTCCAGCACCATGACTCTCGACCTCATCTATCGCGACAAGAAGGCATTGCCCGGCGAAGTGGAGGAGGGTAGTATCGATGATGTTGTCGCAGAACGTGTCGAGCGTCGTAAGGTCGTCGTCATGCGCGTCCTCATCGTCTTCTTTATCGTCATCTCCCTGATGATAGCCCTCAATCCGCCCACCTTCATCGCCCAGCTCATGGGTATCTCTTGGGGTGCGCTGGCTGGAGCCTTCCTCGCTCCCTTTATGCTCGGCCTCTACTGGCGTGGCGTGACGCCCGCTGCCGTCTGGGCCTGCTTCATCTGGGGCGTAGGTCTCACCGTCATCAACATGCTCCTTGGCAACCCCATCAATCCCATCAACTGCGGTGCCATCGCCATGGTCGGCGGCTTCCCCGTCGTCTGCCTCGTCAGTCTCTTCACCAAGAAATTGCCGCGCGAGGACGTTGACCGTATGTTCGCCTGCTACAACAAGTGATAGGGGTTATAAAGGTTTGATCTAAAAAAGCCACTCGTCACTCACGCTGAGTGACGAGTGATCTTTTTTTATAAGATTGGGCTCAGAATATTTGAGGAAAATATATAGAACAAGAATCTAAGCGGACGCTTCTGTCTATATGGTTTTATTGATGGCTATAAAGCTTCTATCTCTTCTGGGCTTAAGCCTGTGACTTCAGCGATGACGTCTCTGGTCATACCGAGCCCCTTCATCTTGCGAGCATTGTCTATTGCAGCCTGTTGCAGACCTTGTTGCAGACCTTGTTGGATGCCTTGTTGCAGACCTTGTTGGATGCCTTGTTGCAGACCCTTTTCCAACCCCTCTTTCATCCCCTCATACTTTCCTTCATCACGTGCACCGTCAACGGTGTTGCGCAGGATGGCACGATCCATGAGGTAACGGTCATAGATAACACGCTCGTCGCGACTCATGCGCATCAGATCCAGTTTCTCACGTGCCGCCTTCAGACCAGGGGCATCAGCATCCTCGGGGATGTCTGTCGTGGAGAGGAAATATAGCCATTGATCCAGCGGCACGCGGCTCCAGCGGTTGAAGTCGTTTACCTTTAATATGACATAGCGGGGATAGAGGTCACTCACGGCATCGGCCTGGAACTTCTGTTTCTGGAAGGGTGACAGCTCCAGCAGGTCGCCCTTCGTCAAACCGCGGAACTCCGTCTTGCCTTCATAGACATAATCCTCTCCCTGCCCAAGGTCGAAATAGACGATATTGATGCTATAGACACGTTTCACGTGTTCATAGTTCTCGCCGCTCTCGATGTACTCCGTCACGAGCTTCGAGGCACCGAAGAGCATACGCTGGAAATAGGCCTGTTCGGGTTCGCCCTGCACCTCGATGAGCAGCAGGTCGCCGTTCTCGTCCTGAGCCAGCAGGTCAACGCGGTTGCTCTTGGAGTCCTGATCCTCCTTATTACTCTCACTTTCCAGTAGGCTCTTGATGGTGATGGTCTTACCTAATATCACGCTCACGAAGCCCTCCAGCACGTCATGGTTAGCCTTCTCGCGCAAGAGGTGCTTCAGTGCCCAGTCAAAACTGATGAATGTCCGTTTCTTCCGTGTCATAGGTTTTCTAATGATCTTTTTATTGATTCATTCAGCATACAAACGTCGATAAGAATGTCATCTTAGACGCCGCAAATTTATGTATTTTCTCTCAACTGGCAAAGGAAAAGAACAATTATTTGAATTTTTTGCACTGAATTGTGTGAGGTGTAGATGGGCGTAGGATGGGGCGCAGGGTGTAGGATAGAGACCCGAAATTTGGTGCTTTCACAAAATACCTTTATATGTCAGTAGTTATTCCCAATTGAAATCGAAGAAGTCATCTGCGAAGCTATTATCCTTGACGGACGGGTCAAGTTTGCCATCTTCATCAACACCACCGTAGTCGATGCCGTTATTACTGCTCACGCCACTTTCTGCAATAGGTTTCTCATCGAGAATCTTGTAGCAGTTCACATGAGGAATGATATATGTCTTTTTCATTGCCGTAGTATTGTTAAAGTTATACATTTTCATCATCCATCACTTGACTGCGACTTTCTTGCCATCCACGATATACACACCACGCTGTTTAGGAGTTCCCATCTTGCGTCCAGCAATGTCATAAACTGATGATTCTCTCAAATGTTCCAAGTCATAAACCCATGTTGTGGTATCATTGTTAAAAGACATCTTAACGTTTGCTTCATTTTTAACTCCTGCCAGTACATCCTTAAAATCAAAGTATGCACGGAATGCCTTCATTTTTGTTTGGCCTGTCGAGTACCAGAATTTGTTGTCGTTGAGGAAAAGACTATATATTGGAACAATGGTTTGAGCATGGTATGTTCCCCGAAATGTGCCATATACCTCTTTGCGAGAACCGCTACGTCCATTGTTATATTCAGCAAATGCCCCATCTTCGTCAGGTACTAATGAAACACCATTAACCGTGAACTCACTAATATTTGCCGATACCTTTATAATATATGGGGTATTAGCCATTAAACCGTCCTCAGCAAGGTTAGCATCATCAAAACTAACAGTTAAGGATGTAGCTTCTTCGTTCATTTCATGCTCTATATATTCAGCCAGTTGAACGTCACTACCGAAAACTTCATAAACCTGTGACTCCGTCATGTCAAAAGGCAGACATAAAGTGCTCCATTGTCCTGACTCTATAGTACGTTTAACAGTGACATTAACATTTTGTGCGGCTTTGGGAACCGTTGTTGAATTCTCGTCGAGAACAACAGAATGACTGCTGACAACGTCAAGCAAGAATGTTGCATCTGCGACAGGAACACGTTCATCACCTATAAGGGTAATGTTGCATAAGGTGACGGTATATTGACCAAGTAGTATGCTATTTCCTACCGTGAACTCCACAGTGCCCAAATCCTGCAAACCTATGCCGGGAATAGGAGTATCGCTATAGGATAACACTCCGCAGCGTGCAAGATTTTCGATGTCAACGCCTCCGACATTACCAATTGTGAATGCCCCGTCCCATGTTGCAACTGTTTTTGCCGTTCCCGTTGTAGTGAAACCCGCCTGCGGAAACTGAATGTCGAACTCCATTCCCGTGTAGCTGCCGCCATCAGTGTCTAACTGTATGGTTAACGCAACTTTTTCACCTGGCAATGCTTCCATGTCAGCTACTGTAACTTGTTGTGCTGCTGCCCCTCCGCATACAGCGAAGAGGGCAGTCAGACTAAATATTAGTTTCTTCATTTTCTGATATGATTTTTGTTGTTATTCATTTTGTCATTTCCCTACGAACAAGCCTACAACCTTGCGAGCATCGCTGAGATTTATATTACCATCACCATTCACGTCGGCCGCCTTGTCAACGAAGCCCGTAGGCTTTCGGCCAACAAATGTTCTTACGATCCACGCTGCATCTGTCAGGTTCACAATGCCGTCGCCATTCGCGTCGCCGATGATGTAAAGTGCCGAGAATAGAGCCTTGACTTCTGTTGCTCGGCTGACGGTGAAGGTGTATTGAGCATTGGTGCTTACCAGCTCTCCATCGACATCCCAGCCATCGAACTTATAGCCTTCGTCAGGTTCAGCGGTAAGAGTCAGTTCAGTCTGGAACTCATAGTAGCCTGTGCCGGAACCGCTGATGCTTCCGCCTTCGCTTGAATTGATACTTGCGAGGTAGTTTCTCTTCTTGAAGTTAGCCACAATGTTAAGGTCGCTAATAGCTTGTGCAGAGTATGTCGGTTCGGTAGAGACAACATCGCCATTCAGCGTCCAGTTAGTGAATTCATATCCCTCTACGGGAGTTGCTGTCAAGGTAACAGTGGAACCATACCTTGCGCTATTATCAGAATCTGTTGCGGGAGCACGATGAGCTTTTACGTCATTATCATATATCCTCTGAATACTACCAGACTCTAAAGGATATACAGAAGTGAGAAGCTGAACAAGTCCTCCGCGGAACATAATCCACCCAACATGCTTGCCCGTCTTACCGTTGAAGCCTTCGGCATCTGTAATATTGGATGTCTGAACAGCCAGTGTGTAGTAACCGTTGGGGCTGTGGGCGTTAATAGCTGAAAGGTCAAGTCGGAAAGATTTGTTGTCATCACTGCTAATGCCAATCTGAGATGCGTCCTGCTTTTCAGCTTGTACGTTCATGGTGATGTCATCTGCCGTGAATGTCTCTGGGTCGATGACTTTGCTGAAGTTGACAGTAACAATATCAACAGGCTCTTCTGCTAATTCATTCTCAGCTGGTATGCCGTCAATGCTGGAAACTTCAAGTACAGTTTCAGGTGTGGGCTCGAAGGTCAGTACGTATGTTTGTGCACCAGCGTTGGCAAAGTCGTCGACGAAGTGCAGACGGTTCTCATAGAGCCAGTCCTTACCGTCGCGTAGGGTGCGGTCGGTCTGCCAAAAGCGGCTGTTACCCAGTTCCGTGCCATCACTCTTGCGCACAATGCTCTTCAGC
This sequence comes from uncultured Prevotellaceae bacterium, assembly GCA_947307015.1. GTDB lineage: Bacteria > Bacteroidota > Bacteroidia > Bacteroidales > Bacteroidaceae > Physcousia. The sequence continues at coordinate 50,293 of CAMZHV010000002.1, forward strand.
ACGGCGTAACCGTGGGTTGGGTCGAGTACACTGCCATAGTTCCAGCCTACGGCCGACGGTGTGATGGTCAGCTCGCACTCAGTGTCACTCTTGCGCACGATGCTGGCCGTCACGCTCTGTGCTACGCTGGCAGTATCACCATTTGTGAAATAGAGCATGTCGGGCAAATCGTTTGCATCGGCAATGTCGTTCACCAAAAATGCACGGCCTATCTCAGAACCGCCTACGAGATTGCCTTCGGGCATTTCGAACCCATGTATCAGTTCATGGATGGTCACTTGGTCGAGCAGCGACAGTTCTTCGTTGCCGTAACTTGTTAGATGGGTAGCTTCAACTTTGTAATCAACGAAGTGGCCGAGCAGGGTGCTCGTCAGCCACCATTGGGCGTATATCTGCGAATGGGATGGGATAGTGCCAAAGTCGTTGGCAATGCTCTGTCCAAACGAAAGGGTGGCATCACCACCGTTCACCTGCGAGCTGATGAGTTCGAAGTCTATGAAGAGTCCTTTCTCGTTCTCAATAATCTCTGGCTGTTGCGTCACCATCCTTACGTTGGTGGCATCGCCATAGCCCTTGTTATTAATCAGAAGAGCGAACTCGGCTGGTTTCATTGGCTCCACCACGTCAAGTGTCAAGGGGTCGTCTCCATATACATCACGCTGCATGAAATACGTCATATCAAGCTCGGGGGATGGTTTCACAGTAAGTGTAACCGGATAAAGCTCACGCGTCACCTGCAACCCAGTAAACGGATCGATGTAATTCAACGAGCCACCAAAGCTCCATTCCACGGGTTCCGTTGGTGCAGCGTACTTTGTCGGAATGAACAAGACTGTTGCAACGCCGGTAGTATTTGATTCCAACGTCCATCCGCTCTCAAGATCGAGTTGCCCTTTGAAGCCCTTCAAAAACTCTGGATTTATTTGGAATTCGTGCGATGTGGCCAAGTCACCCTTTTTGTTGATTACTCGCAACGTCAGTTTTACATCCTTCATTTGTTCGCTCTCGCTACCATTAAAGACAGTAAGCGTACCGCGGAAAGCCTGACGAGTTAGCACCATAGTTTGTGAGAACTGCAACTGCACAGTTGAACAAACATTACTTGTCGAGTTATTCAGATTATCAAATAGATCATGAATTTGGATATTGAAGAGATCACCGACAGACTCATAGCCCATTTGCATTGCATCCATTTCATAGGACTGAATTGTTTCAATATCTTCTTTGATACTAACCCAGTTTATTCTATTCAGTGAATTAGTATTGCTCCAACGCTCAATTAGTGCTTGGTATTGAGAAGTAGTAACAGATTGTGGCTTCCATTCTGATAGCTGATTCGCATCAATTTCAGTCCAATCGTTGAAATCTTTCAAATGCTCAAATAAAGCTGCTTTATCGGCACTGAACTCATTGTACCAAATACCGTCGCCGAAAAACTCTTTCAAAATATTATCAAACATAGTAATCTGCAAAATATAGGCATTTACTACTTCATCAAAATCTCCCGCATTGATCCTGTCAATACGGTTAGGAGCAGACTTCTTGTTATTATATTTCTTAAAGTAGCCAAAACAAGATTCCAATAAGTCGGCCAAGTCTCCAGCTATATCTAAAAGTTTTCCACCAGGTGTTTCTGTTCCGTTGGCTAAATTTTTTAAGTCGTTCGCATCTTTGGCCATGTTGGCAGCCAAATCCCCAATATTATCTGGAGAAATTTGCCCACCCCCATTCGCCTTCTGTTTGACTTTTCTTGCTGCCTGATTAGCATTAGCTGCATCGATGGCAATATTGGCAGCCTGATTAACTTTATCCAAATAAGGTCCTACGCCAGGATATTTTTCGAATAATTTATCCAAAACCCCTTCTGCACACTTGGTGAATTCAGGATCACACATAGGTGAAATGAAATCACCTTCTCTATATGATTCTGCTGTGTAATTGCCACCGCCACCACCGCCACCAGGGCCTCCAAGTCCACCACCTCCTCCTATGCCACTGGTCAAAGCCTGAAATATAGCTCCCCACGCACAAGTCTTGAGTGCCATTCTGTATATTGCCTCATCATTCTTAATGTCCTTACCACAATTCTTGTTGTATTCATAAGCAAAGCCTGCCATGCACGCAGACATAAATGGATCTGGTGCACGATGTCTTGTAGAAGAAGCCTTTTTCTGTTTTGTAAACACCAATGGCAGAACAACACTTTGCTGAGGTCCCAGATCAAACGGTGTGTTGTGATCCAACAATTGGATACTCCATTCGTTATTTGCAGCTGGAACGTGGAACCGAACATTCAATGCAGTTACAAGACCCTTGTTTGTCATTATGAGTTTGACAAGCACTGATTCCCCTGGTTGCATGTTTTCACCATCAATGGAGGTGGGACCCTCTACAACTACAACAGGTGCTGGAACGTTGGTCTCATAAGTCATTGTAGTAACTATGCGATATTCATCTTCTATTTCTGTTGGTTCGACGATGTAGTTAATTTTTATCGTGGAAATGCAGAGATTTACATTCACTATTGTTTCTCGCTCTGGATCAACTATAATTGTATTCTTATAGGAGTCATGATTATCGGACGTGACAAGAACTGTGTATCGTCCTTCTGGCAACTGAACACTTATACGCCCATCGCTATCTGTTTTTGCTTGATATATGACAGCCTGTGTAACAGGATTAAGAATGCTCACATCTGCACCTTTCAGGTGTGGCCCTTCTACAGTGCAATAGGTGTATTCATCACAAACATCAACAACTAATGTACCGTTTATATCAGAAACAGGAGTTATATTAAAGTTTACGAAGGTACCTTCACCATTTTCACAGTTAATACCAAATTGGCCTTTTATGGGAACGTTTAGTTCCATATCCTCAGTGGCAATTAATGCAAGTGAGAGGTCTATCGTATCGTTCTTGTTAAGTGAGGGTAAGGTGTTTCCGGAAAGGGACTTTATAAAGTTCGGCAAAGACAAAGTGATATTACCTGTGTTGCCACTACCGATATTACTTAATTGCAACACGTACTCGCGTTTTTTCCCTTTTGTTAAAGACGTTTCCAAATACTTACAACTGGCAACCAATTTCCCATGAGCTACACGGCAATAGAAGTAGAGTGTCAAATCGAGAAAAGCTCCCTCATTTGAGGAAACACGTACTTTTATTTCCTCCCAGTTATTTCCAGCAGTTGGCTCTGTTCCCTCCAACTGATACTTAAGTGTTACTGTTTGGCCTCCATTTATAGCAGATGGAACAAATAGATTTGCATTGCAGCTTTCTGGAGCAAAAAGTATTTCAGCATTGACTCCTGAAAGGGGTAGAATGCCTGGATTTATAAGGCTGATACTTCCCTCGTACGTGTCACCATTGATAACATCGCAGGTGATATAGCTGTTCTCTGTACGTTTCAATCCATAGACATCAAACGATGCCATCTCCTCGCTTACATTCTCATTAGGATAACATGCACCGATAGAGAAATGGCCTGATTGCAATGCGTAAAGTTTCCATTCATAATAGAAAGTTCCATTTGCATCTGAAGTAACACTTTGCACCTGCCGAGTACCTTCGTTAATTAGGTACAAATCTACTGTTGCATTTCCAATCTCAGAGCCAGAAAGCCGTCCTGTTATCTTAACTGTATCCCCTTGTTTATAGACAGCTTGATCCGTGCTTAGTTGAGCGGCAAATGGTGATAGAATATTTATATATACATCCTCTGAAGTATTGTTGTTGAATGTCAACTCCATCACTTTACTGTCTTCGTTCACAACCGCATAATATTGAGCAGTACCAACGATATTTGGCAGGGTAATTGTATGAATCATTTGCAGCGTTTCGCCAACAGCAATGGGCTTATTAGTATAGAATGCTCCGACTGCGTTTTTGTCGCCACGTCGATATAGTTTGACATTTATCTCTTCTGGCAATTCAGCTGCTCCATAATTGGAAACTGAGATTGTAAATATAACCTGAGTACCCACTATGGATTCATTAATATCTGATTTAATACTGCTTACTCGTGCATCAGGCAATGTCTGGTCTGTTACCATCATGAAGCATGTACCAGAGCTGAAACCGTCGGATTGAGCAGTAAAGATGACAGTATAAGAGTCACCTTGAACATCATTCGATAAAGATGTGACGTTGACCGTAGTGCTGGATTGTCCAGCTTGTAGGGTTACGTTTTTATCGTATGACAGGTGACTGTCCTGATCGCTGCTTAAAGAAACGTTCAGAGGAGAACTGTTGTCTGAAGTATTACGGCTTATCGTAAGCGTTGTTGAATCCCCCTCCTTTAGAGTGCTGATGGCAGATGTTAACTTTAATGCCGGACCGTCATCATCAAGGATTGTTAGCTGAGAGGCAACAACACCTGCTGATTCGCCTGAAGCGTTGCAGGAGCATGATGAGATATAGACCGCAGCGGTGATATTCACTATGCGGTCGCCATCAACATCGGCATTATCAATAGGTCCAAGATTGAAATGAGCCTCCTCAACACCTTTAGCCAGTTCTATTGTTCTAGTACCATAATATATTCCTCCTTTACTATCATCGGAGAGCTTAACAGTTATCTTATTGTTTGTGACACCTGTTCGTCGTAATGTAGCAGCCACGGCAATGGGGCCATCTGCTTCACTGACCTTGTTGGGTGTTAATGTGAGCTCCAAAACTGGCACGTCGTCATCTTCAAGAATGACTATTACTTCACCTTTGTTATATGAAGGAGCGTATGCTGTGAAGCTATTGCTAAGCGTTAAGCTGGGAACATCATCGTCTACTGCTGTAACGTCAAAGGTTACGGATGTCGTACCAGCGGGTATAGTCACTTTTGCTGGGAATGTGAAGCGTCCTGAAGCCTCGCTGACGATTGACACTGTCAAGTCTTCTTGTGGTGCCCGTCCCGCAGTGACAGAGAGTTGGAATGTTTCACCTTCACTGACATTATACTTTGATGAGGTGATAGTTAAGTCTGGATATTCATTATCTTCAATCTCTATTTTCCCACTAACTTCAGGATAGTTGCAGCCACTAATGGTGGCATTGATGATGCTGTTTTCGTCAAGCAGTGTATTGTCGGTAAGTTGTATGTAGAAGATCACGGTCGACTGTCCAGCAGGTATAGTAACAGAGGCTGGTATGCTAAGACGACTATCCTCCATAGCAGAGATATTGAAGGTTTCTGCGGTTGTGCGGTCGCCGCTTCGTGTCAGTGAACATTTAATTGGGCGTGAATATGTTTCATCTATAGCACCCGTAGGTAACGAGAGCGTTAGCAGTTTATCCATTTGTACTTCTGTCGTGCCAGTATTATTCCAACGCAGGCCCTGTGACTCGCCTGCGCCTGAGTGCGGTTGTACTTCCAATTCAAGCTGCACTTCACCATCCATGCCAAGGATTGTTGGTAATACGATTTCCAACTGCCGACTCACGACGGCATTGGCTGCAAGTGTCTCGTCATATTGGGTAGTGGATAGTAGTTTCGTCACACCGGCAGCATTTTTAATTGACAAGTACTCAGTCCACCCGGCACTTGTAGCCAATGCACCGATGTTATTCACTTGCCAAGTAACAATAGCCTTTGTGCCAGGCATATAGATCGTGGCATCTGCCATGATATTGGTGACCGAGAGGTCTGGACCTTTTTGCATGGTCAATGTTCCAGTTTGAACGTCAGTGAAGCCATTGCTGCCATCGCGTAGCGCCAATACAACATCACTCAACTCGATGCGATGCTCACTGCCCTCTTCGTATGTTTCACTTATGTGCATATTGACAGTCATCAGTTGCCCCGCACGGCCTAAGAGAGCACTATTAGTTGGGGAATATATAAGGCAGTGATACGTGTTACCTCCTTTTGCCTTGAACCTGATCTCATGGTCGACGGCACGATTGGAAAGATGTTTTGTATCCACATCAAGTGTGGAGCCTTCGGGCAGCTGCAAGTCGAATTCCACAGCCACAATCTCGCTACTATTGTCCATGCTTATTGGCAAGGCTATAGTACTACCCGCTAAGGCTGTCAAATCTGGTATGATTAGGCGATTTGAGTTCTGTGCCTCTGCACCTGCCACACCAATCAGCATGGCCAGCAGCAATAGTATATAGGATTTCGGTTTCATATATAATGATGTGTTATGTTATTGATTAAGCGTGCTGTAATTATTTGATGACTTTCTTTCCATTGATGACGTAGATACCTTTGGGCAGATGACGCAGTGCAGCTGCTTTGTCTGCCACCTTACGACCGCCAAGATCATAAACGGAGGCACCTTCAAGGCTTGCCTCGTCTATGTCGTTGATACTCGTCGGAATCGTACTATTGAGATATACGCCGATGGTGTTAGATGTCTTGTCGCTCAATGTAGCTTTGAGGACAGTGGCACTACCTGTTGTAGTGGCTATGGCTGTTTCGCCGACAGGCACTTCGACACCGCTCATGGAATATGCAATGAGACGGATGCCACCAGATACGTTACGAGTTGTGACGGTGAAGCCCATGGCCTGTAATGCCTGCCATGAGACAGACTGATCTGAGGCAAGCGTAATATCAAGAGCCGTCACTGGGGTGTCGCTCTCAAGCAATAGCTGACCGTTCTCAAAGCGCAGGCTGGCATGGATGTCTTCCTGTTCCTGGTGCTGTTGTTCATACATTGCTTTGACGGGCGCTTCATCATCAGACTGCGCGAACAACACATCAACTTCCTTCACCACATCCTGAACGTTGATTCTGTTATCTTTCCACAAGTCTGCTGCTGTGAAGTTAAACAGGCTACCATTAGCTATGTCATCAAAGATATAGTTAATCATCATCTGGAGATCTCCGATATTAACTTCGCCATTGAAATTGGCATCGCCGTCATCAAAAGTCAGACGCAGGCTAAAGGTTGAACCGCTGGCATTGCCAAAAGAACTGTGGCATTGCAATACGGCTCCATTTTCTTCCTTGAATATAAATGGGGTATTGCCTGTAAATCGCAGATTCCCATTATCCTCACTGAGTGTGAAGCCCCATCCATCACCAGTGCTACTAAAGACAAAATGTGATGTCTGCCCACCAGCGCTGCTATCATAGCATAGAATGGAAGGTAGCTGGGCTAATATGACTGATGCATCGTTAGTACCTACTTTGTAGTCAACGATGGCGTTCAATTGCTGGTTATGCAGGTTTAAGCTTATTGACGCTGGCACTTCACTCTCAATTGCGCTGAAGCTGTTGCCCGAGAGGTCGATGGCACTTACCTTTTGTAGTGTCATCAGTGCGGGCGGCACAACTCCAATAAGACCTCTGTCAGCAAGACTGATAGCCGTCACACGACCTTCCGTGTTGATGACCCCGTCAAGGATGAGTTCGTCAGTATCAAGATCCCATCGTTTGCTCCATGCTGGTTGCTCGCCGAGTTGCGTCAGGACATTTTCCAGTGTATTTATGTCCTCAGGGAGAAGGTGCCTACTCCAATAATATTCAATGTAAGCAATCTTTTCATCCATATATTGGAAATCAGAGGCAACTGCATTGCCCTCATTAATACTTAGCTCTAGCGTAGAAGCATAGGCATTTAGGGAGTAAGCCAATGGTGACTCTTTATCCTGTAATTGGAGGTAGCGATTGAGAATCTTGTTCACTTCCTGTTGGTAGACTTCATAGTCCTTTTCCGATGAGCAAACCGCATCGTATGCCTCTTTGAGTGTAACGATCTCGTCTATACACTCTGACGAATGTGCAGCCGAGTAGATGTCATTCAGTGTCATCTCCTTAGCATGGAGGATCTCCTGATTATACGCCTCTATAATGCTCGCATCGCAGGCAGCGAAGGTCACGCCGTCATAATCGGTGAGCGCTTCCTTCAGAGCGGCCACGCCTGGCGATTCTGACAGTGCGGCGACATAATAAATGCGGAAATTGTCTGCAGCAATCCAGTTGGCTGTGGTATTGATGGTCTTCAGCCCAAAGTCCAGCGATTCGGCATGGTCATTGATAAAGTCGACCTCGAAATGCTCGGGCAATCCATTACCAGTAGCTATCTCCGTTGTCGTTTCCAGTTGTCCAGAGGATATATATATATAGGTACCCGTGACAGGATTGTAGCTAGTATTCCATTGGTTGACAGCAATAGCATCCATTACCAAACGATATTTACCAATGGGCAAGCCAGAAAGACGCTGAAATAGTTCGCCATTACCAATCACGTATGGAGATGAATCTTGTTGCCAAGCCTCCATGAATTGACAGATCCGAACATCTCCGTTAACATAAGAATTATCTACAGCTTGTACGCCATTAGCAGAATAAGCATTGGGCTGATAGCCTATATTGGTTGCTGTCTCTCCCTTGATAAAAGTACACGTCCACCCAGGCAATTTCCCCATTGTCTCTTCACCACCTTCTTCGAAGTTTGGATTATCCAATAATAACGTGATATCTAAAGGATTCCCAATTTGTGGGTTTACACCAAAAAGTAGCGTTTTCAAGGCAAGACGTATATCGTCAATGCATGCATCTATCTCATCGACAGAAATAGAGGCTTGTAAACGATTGTCGATGGCAGACAATGTATTGTCGAATTTAGAAAAAGTCCCTTCTTCGTTTTCTTCCAACAAATCTGTTTTGCGAACAGTGTTTGCTGCGTCGCGCATTGACACATAACGTGTGAAAGCAGCGACCATGGAAGAAGATGCATACGTCCTGACTGCTTCATTTATTGCAGATATAGCAGCATTATATTCTTCTCTGGTTTCATAAGTTTTGTCACACGCATTCAATACAGATGTGATTTCAGCAAAAGCAGCAGCGGGAATAGAGCCTTCTGTAGTCTGGGCCCTTGCAACTGCATTTGCCAATAGTTTTTCGTATGTGCTTAAGTCATCTTCTATTCCCAGATACAGTAGCTGAAAATTATCCCATATTGCCCACGTGTCAGTACGTGTACCACGTGCGCCTAAATTTATCGTATTATCAACAACGTTAACGATTTCGGTAAAGTCGGTAAAATATTTTCCGTCAGAAAATTGTGAGGACATCGTACTCATTGAATTTTCCCCATTCTGCATAACCTTAAAAGGAACTGTAGCATTATTCAAGTACACAACAGGGAAATTCTGTCCTGTTATATTATATTCTGTCAAGGCTGCTTGTGCGCGTAACTGGTAGCGCCCATTAGGAACAGTTAATGTTTGGCTCAAAGAGAATGGGGATCGCCAAGACTCAGCACAATTGTTGATGTTATTTCCACCTGATAAATTGAAATTGTTGGCTTCTATACTCCATGCTGTTATTCGCTGGTCGTTTCGTCCAAAATTAGCGTCAACAATTAAGAACGTGGCATCAATCGGATTAGCAGCAGTTGCATATGACAACGCTGCAATACGTTCCTCATAAGTAACGAGTATCCATTTAGCATTGTCATCTGTTATATCTGAACGTACAGCCAAATTGGTGCCGTTCCCAGCATAAGCAAGGTTTCCACTACCATTGTTGATGTAATAACCTTGAGATGCAGGAGTGAATGTCCATGACTGAGCTGAGCCATCACACCATTCGCCATTCAGGAAATGTTCGTTAGTGGAATTTTGCAATTTTGTGTCGAGGCTGAAGCCACTACCATTTTGAAAGAGCGTTATGTCAAGCCCACCAATTGAGGTTAAACTAATATGCGTTCCCCATTGGTTGGCTCCACAGAACCATTGACCTTGGCCCACATTGTAAAGATAGAATGTTTCACCTGCTACAGGATTATTACCAACCCATGTAACAGCACTAGTCGTCTGGGACTTAACACTATAACTTATGCAAGTCAACAGCGCTAAAACGAATGATTGCAGATAGTTTCTCATATAGTTGATAAAATTGATTTACTTACAAAAAAGCGTGGAACCCGTCTGTTGCCCGTTCCACGATCCAAAGGCCTTCGCATTGCCCATCAAGTCTGAACGGTGCAACGCAGAAGCCCACGCAAGGAGATATGTTGATATGCCTCTCTTGCGCGTACCTTAATGTACAAAGAGTGCATACATCACATATTCCCACGAAGGACATCTACTGTTGCTGTGCTTTTGACTTGATTTTGAAGTTGCGAAGTTCTGGATCGTCAAAGAACAAAGCGCTGAGTAAACGCCTTTTATGTATATGCGTCCCACCCGCCCAGCTTCTGCTCATTAGAGCTTTTCAGCACATGAAAGCATCCACTTTCGTGGTGAAGACGCGACAAAGTTAGGAATTTGTTGTGAACTGACAAAGAAAAAGGACAATTTTTTAACTTCTCGGCGTTGAAAAGGCTATTTGAGGGCTGGGTGGAGGAATGCGAGGGCTTAAAAATGAAGATAAGTCAAGATCATTGTTAAGCCCTACATGATAATTTCGCGAAAACATCCTACACTCTTACACTTTTTGATGTTAGATGATTTTGAATCAGGGGATTGGTGTGGTGTAGGATGGGTGTAGGATGGGGTGTAGGGTGTAGGATGAAGGCCCGAAATAGGGCATTTATACAAAATTCCTCTATATGTTAAGGCAAGACCGGATGTTAGGGCAAGACTGGAACAGGTGGCAGAGGGGGGGGCACTTGTTTTGAACAACACTAAAAGCAAATAACGCTTATTCGAGTCAACGTAGATTAAAACTAAGTATTAACCCAGTCAATCCTTATCGCAAATAAAGCTCAAGGTAGTCAATTAAAAGCATTAAAGTACATCGATTAAAGGCGTTAAAAAACAGTTTTATAAAGTCCCACCGGTGGAACTGGAAAATTTCATTAGTGGAACCTCAGATTCCCACTGGTGGAACTACAGATTCCCATTGGTGGGACTGGGCTTCGCGAATGGTTTGATGACTGGATTTAAAGGTTTGTAGAAGGAGATTGGCTTGCAATTGCGAGTAGGTTGCTGTTCTGCGAATACCGTTGCGCGCTTGTTTTTTTGGAATAAATGTCTGGGTGTTCTTCAGACTTGCCTCATAGAAGAGGCTCGAGGAAGCGTTGCAAGCGCCGAACGATGCATACTTCTTTTCTTAACCACATTGGCGAAGCTGGTTCTTTGATTAGTTATTGTAACTGGATTATAAGTTAAAATAATTTAAGGTGCTTCTGAAAATGGGTGCTATCCTACACATCCTACACCCATCCTACACCAAATCCTACACCTTTTAATTCGTTGGTTATTAGTAAAATAAATGTAAAAGGTGTAGGAGTGTAGGATGATTTGAGAAAAAATTATTTGAAATGATTCTAAAAGGTGCTATAAGGATGTTATTCTGATGAAATAAATGTGTATCAATGCGCATAGAAATGTTGTTCGCCAACAGCCATATTTGATGGCAGCTCATAATCACCAATCACAAAAAAAGTATAAAAATGTGAGTGGAAAGTGTTCTTTTGGCAATATTTTGGTAGAATATCGGGAATTTGTTGTACTTTTGCACGGGATTAACCCTCTAAACAGCACAAAACGCAATGATTTGGAATCCTAACAAAGAATGCATGAGCCGCGACGAGATGAGCGCGCTCCAAGGCAAACGCCTCCACAAAATCGTGGAGTATGTGTATCACAATGTTCCGTTCTACCGCAACAAGTTGCAGGAGATGGACATCCGTCCCGATGACATTCAGACCATCGAGGACATCAAGAAGCTGCCCTTCACGACCAAGAAGGACTTGCGCGACAACTATCCCTACGGCCTGCAGGCTGCGCCGCAGAGCGAGATCATCCGCGTGCATGCCTCCAGCGGCACCACGGGCAACCCGACCATCGTGGGCTACACGCGTAAAGATATAGGTGTGTGGAGCGAGTGTATGGCACGCTGCCTCACGGCTTACGGCGTGACGCGCGAAGACACCTTCTCCGTGGCTTACGGCTATGGCCTGTTCACGGGCGGCCTGGGCGCACACTATGGCGTCGAACATATCGGTGCTGCTTGTATCCCGGCTGGCACGGGCAATACGGAGAAGCACCTGAAGCTCATCCGCGACCTCGGCATCACGGGCTTAGCCTGCACGCCGTCGTATGCCCTCTACCTCGCTGAGACCATGGATAAACTCGGCATCCGCAAGGAAGATATCAAGCTCCGCGTAGGCGCTTTCGGCGCTGAGCCCTGGACAGAGAATATGCGTCAGGAGATTCAGGAGCGCTTGGGCTTGAAGGGCTACAACATCTATGGTCTCTCGGAAGTGATGGGCCCCAGCGTCAGCTACGAATGTCAGATGCAGCACGGTTCGCACATCTGCGAGGATCATTTCTATCCAGAGATTATCAACCCCGTGACGCTCGAATCGCTGCCCGACGGACAGACGGGTGAGCTGGTGTTCACCACGCTTACCAAGGAGGGTATGCCCGTGCTGCGCTACCGCACCCGCGACCTCTGCTCGTTGTTGCCTGGCACCTGCGACTGCGGCCGTACGGCCGTCCGCATGAGCCGCATCCAAGGCCGTTCCGACGATATGCTTATCATTCGCGGTATCAACGTGTTCCCATCGCAGGTGGAGAGCGTGGTGTTGTCGATGCCCGAGTTCGCGCCCCGCTATATGCTCGTCGTGGATCGCGTCAACAACCTCGACACGCTGCAGGTGCAGGTGGAGATCCGTCAGGAGTTCTTCACTGGCGTCTTCGACACGCCTGCCGCCATTGACCAGCTCGAAAAGAAGTTAGCGCAGAAGCTCAAGAGCGTGCTCAGCATCGCCGCCAAGGTGCAGCTCAAGGCACCGAACACCATCGAACGCAGCCAGGGCAAGAGCGCTCATGTTATTGATAAACGTAAACTATAAAGACCCCCTCCCCGCTCCCCCTTAAGGGGGAGGGTGGTTACCGTTCAAGATATTTATAATTAAGATATAATTAATGAAAGAAAACAGTTCTCAGAATCATTCTGCTCTCCCCCTTGGGGGGGAGCGGGGAGAGGGTCTTTATTTCAACCCCTCCTATGAAACCCTTTCACGCCCCGAGATTGAAGCGCTCCAGCTGGAACGCTTGCAGAAAACCGTTCGCCATTGCATGAACAACGAGTTCTATCGCAAAAAGTTTGCGGAACTCGGTATCACACCCGATGACATCAAGACGCTGGCCGATGTGCGTAAGCTGCCTTTCACCACGAAGCAGGACCTGCGCGACACCTATCCTTTCGGTATGTCCTGTGTACCCCTGCGCGACTGTGTCCGTCTGCACTCCAGCAGCGGCACGACGGGTAACCCCACCGTCATCCTGCACACACAGAAGGACTTGGACGAGTGGGCTAATCAGGTGGCGCGTAACCTCTGGATGGTAGGTCTGCGTCCTGACGATGTGTTCCAGAACTCCAGCGGTTATGGTATGTTCACGGGCGGTTTGGGCTTCCAGTATGGTGCTGAGAAGCTGGGGATGCTCACCGTGCCTGCTGCGGCTGGTAACTCGCTGCGCCAGATCAAGTTCATCAAGGACTTCGGCACGACGGCCATCCATGCCATCCCGAGCTACCTCACCCGCCTGTACGAGGTGATGCAGCAGGAGGGCGTTGACCCGCGACGCGACACGAAGCTGAAGGTGCTGGCCATCGGTGCTGAGCCCCATAGCGAGGAGCAGCGCAAGCGCATCGAAGAGATGATGGGCGTGAAGGCTTACAACTCATTCGGCATGAGCGAGATGTGCGGCCCTGGCGTAGGCTTCGAATGTCCCGAACAGAACGGTATGCATTTTTGGGAAGACTACTACATCGTGGAGATTGTCAACCCCGAGACACTGGAACCTGTGCCCGATGGTGAAATCGGCGAGCTGGTGTTGACGACGCTCTGTCGCGAGGCCATGCCGCTGTTGCGTTACCGCACACGTGACCTCACTCGTGTCTTGGGACGTTCTTGTCCCTGTGGCCGCAACCATGTGCGCATAGATCGTATGAAGGGTCGCAGCGATGATATGATTGTGCTGCGCGGTGTCAATATCTTCCCCATCCAGATTGAGAAAATCCTGATGCAGTTCCCCGAAGTCGGCACGAACTATCTCATCACACTTGTCACGGAGGATAACAACGATCAAATGATTGTTGAAGTGGAGCTCAACGAAGCTACCGATGACTACAACGCCGTGCAATCCCTGGCAAAGGAAATCCGCCATCGTTTAGGTGATGAAATCTTGCTGAAGCCCATTGTTCGCGTTGTTTCTAAGGGCTCTCTCCCCGTCAGCGAAGGCAAGGCCGTCCGTGTGGTTGACAAGAGAAAAGTGTACCAGTAGACCCATCCCCGCCCCCTCCCTATAGGGAGGGGAGAGTGGTTGCTTCCACGAATAGCTACTATTAAGTAAAACTTTAAAACAATGACCCTATAAACCTCCAACAATGCGTTAGCCGCTCCCCTCCATTACAGGGAGGGGTAGGGGGTGGGTCTCAAAAAATCATGACTATCCATCAACTCTCCATTTTCATTGAGAACCGTTCCGGCACGCTCATCAAAGTGCTTGATGCGCTGAAGACTGCCAACATCCAGATTATCGCTTCCACCATCGCCGATACGGCTGAATATGGCATCTACCGCCTGATCTGCAGTGAGCCGATGCGCGCCTGTGAAGAATTGAAGAAAGCAGGCGTGGCCGTAGCGCTGAGCGATGTCTTTGCCCTCGAGATCGACGACCAGCCCGGTCGTGCCGCTGACGTCATCAAGACCTTCAGCGAAGCCGGCATCAGCATCGCCTATCTCTACTCTTTCCTCTTGCGCGGCAAGGGAATCCTCATCTTCCGTACTGACAACACCGAACTGGCTGTCAAGATTATCGAGGATAACCAGCTCCGTAGCATCAGCGAAGAAAGTCTTCAGGGACTGGCCTAACCCAAGCCTGCACTCCTATGGCTGTGCGGCACCTTCTGACGTGTGCCCTGTTTGCGCTGGCGGCGGTTCAAACCCCAGCGCAGACAGGGCTGCGCCTTATGAGCTGGAACGTGGAAAACCTCTTCGATGTGGAGCACGACGAAGGCTGCAACGACGAGGAGTTCCTGCCTACGGGCAACCATCGCTGGACGTCCGGGCGCTTTTGGCGGAAGATAACCGACATCGCGCGTGTGGTGGCGGCTGTGGCTGATGACGGAGGACTGCCTGACCTCATCGGCCTCTCGGAAGTTGAGAATGACAGCGTGCTCACCCGCCTCACGGAGCGCGGCGCCATGCGTCATTTGGGCTATCAGTATGTCATGACGCACAGCACCGACCGTCGTGGGGTAGATGTGGCGCTGCTCTATCAGCCCGAGCGCTTCCGTCCGCTTGACCATTGCGATGTTCGCATTCCAAGTGTTGAACATGGGCTGCGCCCCACGCGCGACATTCTCTACATCAGAGGATTAACGCTCATGCAGGAGCGACTCGACACGCTCCACGTTATCGTCGTACACTTGCCCAGCCGCACCAGCGGAAGTCAGGGCGACAAGAACCGACGTTTGGCAGCAGAGACGCTGTGGACGCTGGTGGACAGTATAGGGAACGGGCGGCATATCGTTGTCATGGGTGATTTCAATGCCTCCGCCCGCGACCGCATTTTCCGTCAGTCACCGCTACGCCTGACCGATGACCCTGACGCTCCTGGAACCTACTGTTTCCGTGGCCGTTGGCAATGGATTGACCATATCCTCCTTTCACCCTCGCTTCACAACGTTAGCCCCGCCCGTGTCTTCTCCTTGCCTTGGCTCTTGGAGGAAGACACGAAGTATGGTACGCAGAAGCCGCGACGCACCTACCTTGGTCCTGTCTACCATGGTGGTGTCAGCGACCACCTACCCCTCATCCTCGACATTAACCGCTAATGAAGAAGAAGCTGTTTTGTGAGATTTGTCCATTGACGTATGCTATCTCTGTGCAGAAGGAGAGATGGAAGCGGTATGTGCGCGATGCCTTCAGCTGCGAGAGGTTTGCACGGATGAAGGACGGACGTAGGAGTGGCTCTTCTATAGAACGGTTGCCTGTGGTGGTGTTCAGCCACAGCAACTACATGATCAAGCGGGGACCGGACATCGACCCGCAGTTGCAGCTCAACAAAGCTGACAATATTCGGCTGGCCTGCTCAAAGATCGACGGTGTCGTGGTGCAGCCGGGCGAGACCTTTTCGTTCTGGCATCTGGTGGGTGAGACCTCGCGTCGCAATGGTTTCGCCGAAGGCCGTGTTCTGGTCAATGGAAAGTTGGTGGCAGGCGTGGGTGGCGGCTTGTGCAATCTGGCGAATACGCTGCACCTGTTGGTGATGCACAGTCCGCTGACCATCACAGAACTGCATCACCATTCGGATGCCCTGTCGCCTGATCCGAAGGAGGGGCGTGTGCCGTACAGCGCGGGGACGTCGGTGAACTACAATTATATTGATTACCGCTTCCGCAACGACACGAAACAGCCATTTCAGGTGTGTACATGGTGCGAGGGCGATGACCTTCATGCCGAGCTACGCACGACGGAGGAATTGCCGATGACCTATCGCATCACAGAAGAGGATCATCGCTTCCGCCGTGAGGACGACGGCCACTACTATCGTTGCTCGCGTATCTACCGTGAGACCTTGGACAGCATCACCCGCGAGATTGTCCACAGGGAACTGATGTGGGACAATCACTCGCGGGTGATGTATGACGCGGCGCTGATTCCGCAGGAGTGGATTAGCGAGCGTTGATGAACTTCTTGCCGCCCCGGATGTAGATGGTGTTGGGTTTGAGGACTGTGACGCGGCGGCCGAAGAGGTCGTAGGTCGGGACGGCAGAAGTTGGATTCAGGGATTTTTCGGTGTCAATACGCGGTGCGTCGACGGCTACGATATCCTCATAGCTGTCGAGGTCGCCGACGATGGTACCGTACTCTGCCCATGCCGAAGCCTGATAGGCAGCGAGGGCGCTGGCATAGACGTGGATGGTAGGCTTCGAGGAGAAAAGGTAGGACGAGACCGTGGGCGGTGTGAGGGCTTTGACGTAAGCATCCTTGACCGGTGAACTGTAGAATACGCCCTGTGCCAATGTCTTGACCTTCGCACCGATGACTACGCGCGTCAGCTCTTGGCAATACGCGAAAGCATCGCCGCCGACGGAAGTGACATTGTCCGGGATGTCCACATTCTTGAGGCCTGAATTGGAGAAAGCGTTGGAGAGGATGCGGGTGATGCTCTTGGGCAGGTGTATGCTGATGAGCTGTTTGCACTGGCAGAAGGCATGGTCGCCGATGGCGTTGGCCGAACTGCGGTAGTTCTCGTAGTAGGCAGCACCACCGCTGACCACCTTGACGTCAGAGATATCAATAGAGGCGAGGTTGCCGTCAGCAAGGAACTGACGCATGCACTTGATGTCAGAACCGTTGATGGTGCCGCCGATGGTGGCTTTGATTACCAATTCGTTGAGCTCGTCGGAGAGCTTGCCGGCCTGATCGAGATAGATGTCGACAGCACCCTCGCCTGCCAGTGCAACCTCATGCATTGTGCCATCGGCATCAATGGAGAAGATGGTGAAGGCCGGGTCGATGCTGGTGGGGATGCAGTAGTTGAAGGCGTTGGATGCGTAGCTCAGGTTGTTCTCGGCATCAAGCATGATGAACCCCACGCCGCCCTCGCCTTCCATGGCGTAGAGCGAATCGGCCTGCAAGTAGCTGTAGCTGCCCGGTGTGGTGGCCCCGGATAAGTAGGTGGTGAACTGTCCGATGTCGCCACACTGTCCCACGCGGTCGGAATCGCGTCGTTTGTTGCCGGCTGTGGTGAGGAAGTCTGTGGTGAGGACGTAGTCAGCACGATCCTCGACGAAGAGGAGGGTGCGGTTTTGGGGATATTGCTGTATCTCGCTGAGGGTGCGGTTGATGTCGGCCTGACGAGCGGTCAGCGTGTGGGCACCGTAGTCATCGATGGCCATATTCGTGAAGGGAATGAAGAAACCGTAGGCGGTAAAGAAGTCGGTGAGGTCCTGCTGCGCCACCTCGCAGACCTTACGCACGAATTTCAGTCCGCTGTTATTGTTGTTGTTTGACCACAACTTGACGGGGTCTTCGCGGAGCGCCTTGAAGAGGGTGGGGTAGAAGGACGTGTTCTTCTGCGCCAGATGGTAGTAGAGGTAGAGCTGCCAGTACATACGCAGCTGGCTGTTGACATCGCGGATATAGAAAGGTTCCTTGCGCGCGAACTCGTCCATGACGGTGGTGAGCGGCGAGCCGACAGAGGTCACGAGGCCATCCAAATAGCGGATGTAGTTGGAGAAGAGGTTGTTGGAACTCTCTGTGCCGCCTTCGAGGTTAATGGTGCCTTGGTTGTTGTGGCCATTTTCGTGGCCTGAGCACCAGTCGTCCATCTCGTAGCGGCTAACGTCGAACGAGTTGCGGATACATTCTACGGAATTGTAGCACGTGCGGTAAGATGTGGAGTTGGCATAGCCGGCATCGGCCGAGCTACCCTCGATGGCGAAGCAGGGATTGTTGTAGTAGATGGGATAGATGGCTTCGCCGCCAGTGAGGTAATAAGGTGTGCCGGCACGTTGTCCGGATGCTACGGCCACGGTCATGCCCATCAGGTCCTTCTGCCAGACAACCAGGCTGTCGAACCAGTTGATACTCTTGTCGATGGTGTTGGGCCAGACGGTCTTGTAGGTCGAGCGCTTGAAGTTGAACAGCGCGTTCTTGCTCTTGACGGTGAATAGCTCGTGCTTGGCAGCGCTGAGTAGTTTCTTGTAGTCGGCATCGCTCTTGCGGGCTACGTCGTAGTAACCATTGACGGCGCCGCCCTCGATGTGAATCCTGATGTCGGGCCATTGGTCGAGAGTCTTCGTCATCGTTTGTGTGTCAGCGGTGTAGAGAATGTAGTAGAGGGCGTTCGTGCTGCCGTCGACGATGTTGAGACCTTTCTTGAGCTTTGTGCCTGTCTTGGCCTTGGAGATGAGCTCGTTGTCCAGACATCCGGCGATGTAGAGCGTGGCATCCGCAGGGACGTCGTCGCCCACGAAGACATAGAGCGGGTCGAGCGACTGGGCATATATGCCAGTGGGGTTGCCCATATAGCAGCCTCCGGTACTCTTCATCTTGGCGTTCCAATATTCGGCGTCGCTGAAGGCGTCGTAGTCGTGGATGCGGAAGTCCTTCTCGTAGGTTGTCCAGCTGTCATTCTTGATTTTCAGGGCTATAGTCACCATGAAGTCAGGCAAGCCTGCATCGGTCATCGCCGTCGTCAGTGCCTCGTCGCTCATGGCTGCGTATTCGGCTTTGAGCTGCGTACAGGCGACATCTTCGAAGAAGGTGGCTGCCTGTTCGTTGACGAGGTCCGTGGGATCAGCCTCCTTGGGGTAATAGTCCTCGAGTTTACCGACGATGGTGCCATAGTTCTTCCACGACGAAGCTTTGTAGTCGGCCAGGACGTCGGTGTAGACGTAAATCCTCGGGTTGGAGGAGAAGAGGTAGGCCGGCGTACTTGGCGGCACGATGGGTTTGACGTAGGCGCGGGTGACGCCGGAGCTGTAGAACACGCCTTGGTCGAGTTTCGACACACGGCTGCCGATGACCACCTTGGTCAGCGATGAACAGTAGGCGAAGGCGTCGCCTCCAAGATGCGAGACGCTGTTAGGGATGTCAACCTCCTTGAGGCCCGAATTGGAAAAGGCCGCGGCAAGGATGGCGGTGATGGTTGTGGGCAGCTTGATGTTCTTGAGCTTAGCACACTCGCGGAACATGTTCTGACCGATGATGTCGTTATCGGTCTTGTAGCTTGTGCCGCCATCGTCCTTGTAGTAGGCAACGCCACCTTTGACGATGCGCACATCGGAGAGGTCGAGGTCTGTGACCTTGCCGTTGGTGATGAGCTCGCGCAGGTATTTCACATCGGTGCCGTTGATGGAGCCAGTGATCTTGAGCTTGGCGTCGCTTGTGGGAAGGAGGGTCGAGAGCGTGCCTGCTGTCTCCACGTTCACCTCGCTGTCAGCCCAGAGGTGAGTCGGAGCGAGACATACGAAGGCAGCCAGCAACAGCTTCAACAGTCCTGTACTTGTGGTGTAGTTCTTTTTCATATTAGTTTAGTTTTATGAGGTTCAATAGCGTGAAAGTTCAAGAGTTAAGGTTTTAGTGTTCAAGGGGTTTAAGGGGGTCAAGGGGTTTAAGGGGGTCAAGCGGTTCTTTCCTCGGCCGTTGTCTCCTCTTCCTCGCATCCGGCTGCGCGGAGGATCATGGTGGTGGCGCCGATGGTGATGATGGTGCCGTCCTCGATGCGCAGGCGGTCGTTGTAGCGCAGGAAGGTGGTGCCGACGAAGGTGCCTGTGCCGTCGGTGCTGGCATCACGGAGCGTATAGATGAACTGCCCCTGGCGGTTGCGCCGCACGTTGATGACGCAGTGTGTCGTGTCTACGCTGGGGTCAGTGGTCTCGATAGGTGTGTTGATGTCCGTGCCACGGACGTAGCGTCCCACGACATTATCCCCGAGGCGCAGGGGCAGCGTCTGTTTGTAGTGGAACACGTTCTCGATGACGATGAGCGATCCGAAGTCCTCCTCTGCGGGTGCTGCGGCCTGTGGCGCGGCGATGCGTACGCCGAACTGGCGATGACATTCGGGACACTCGAATACTAAAGTTTGACCCTCGACGTATTTGGTCTCGTCGAAGGTCAAATAGTTGTCGCATTTAGGACATTTAACGCGTTTCATAGTTTCATGACCCATGCCTGAGCGTACTCGCCACCGAGGGCGTGCATCTCATGGGCGAGATTGGCAGCTTCGGATTCTGTAGCCATGCCGTCGATGATGACGCGGATCATCTTGCCGTTGTCGTAGACGCGTGCTTTGGCATAGCCGATTTCGTGGAGCCTTTCGACGAAAGCCTCGGCATTCTTCTGTGATACACTGCTGGCGAGGACGACGCAGTAGGAGGAGGACTCTCCCACTGCGGACTCTCCCCCGAACCAGTTCTGCCGGAACACTTAATAGTTCCGTCTTCCTGGCACCCTGTTAGGGAGGGAGCGGTTTGCTCTGAGCTGGCGTCCGCGGTGAGGGTTTCGTTGCTGAGGGTTTCGTTGGAATTTGTTTCGTCGGATTTGGCTTCGTCGGAAACGTCCATTGTCTCGGCGGGCTGCTCGGATACTTGTTCCTTCTGGGTTTGTTCTATCTTTGGAACAGAAGGGATTACAGTTGCTTGACCGCCTGTAGCGTCACCCAGCTCGAAAGGCGTGGTAAAGAGCACGCAGAGGACGGCAATGGCGGCAGCGGCGACTACGTTTCGCAGGGCACGGCGGCTGATGTGGATGGTAATGTCGTCGTTGTGACGGATATTACGGATGCGGGCGCTTCGGCGGTTCGGCGTGTGCTGTGCAGGCTGCTGGGCAGCGAGGCGGGGCATCGTGAAGACATCGAGACCGTAGTAGCGGGGTGTGGTGACGCCGGCCTGACACGAAGAGAAGGACAGCTCGCCATCCTCGTCCTGCATGAAGACACCGATGGTGCCGAAATCCACTTGGCTGTCGGCTAACAGCTGCTGCCGCAGGTTGAGTACCATGCCCTGTACGGCACGCTTGGCATCGGCGACGCTGCACTGACGCTCGTCGCGGATGGCACCCACGAGGAGGTTGTCGTCCTGCTTTACGTCAGGGTTGAAGCGAACGAGTCGCGATGGCGGAAAGAACAGGTTTTCCTGCTCCGAACGGCTGGCAGCGCTGTCGCGAACGACAAACGCACCAAAATGAGGCACTACGACACAGTCGTGGCGCAGCAAAAGACGTTCAATATGCAGGGAGAGTTCTTTCATCGGGTGCAAAGGTATACTTTTCTTACGACATAACCTCGCTTTTCATATAAAAATTTCGTTAAAATATGATTTCCTTTGGCCGCGTCGCACATTCTTTCTATATTTGCATTCAAATAGCATCATTTACCCTTATGGCCCTACTAAAGGTTTACAAAGCGTCGGCAGGTGCCGGCAAGACATTCCGTTTAGCCGTGGAATATATCAAGTTGCTCGTTGAGGCGCGCGAAGGTGGTGAATATGCCCGCATCCTTGCCGTGACCTTCACCAACAAAGCCACTACGGAGATGAAGGATCGCATCATCAGCCAGCTCTACGGCATCGGTCACGCCCTCGACAACAGTCAGCCCTACTACAACGCCTTGCGCGAGGGGCTGGACGATGATGGCTATGGCGATCTCACAGAGGAGGAGGTGCGTCGTCGCTGTCGCATGGCATTGCATCAGATTCTGCACGACTACAGCCGTTTCCGTGTGTCCACCATCGACGCCTTCTTCCAGACGGTGTTGCGCGGACTGGCGCACGAACTGGGGCTGTCGGCCAACTTGCAGGTGGAAATCAGCGACACGGAGGTGCTCTCCGAGGCTGTCGACCGCATCGTCGACCGTTTGCAGGACGAGCCCGTACTGCTCGAATGGATCTACAGCCTTGTGCGTGACCAGATAGAGAACAATCAGCGCTGGAACATCACGGGCAAGGTGAAGACCTTCGCCCGCGTCATCTTCAACGAAGACTACCTCCTCACCGGCGACCAGCTGCGTGAGGTGCTGCATGACGAGAAGGCTTTCCGCCGCATCCTCGGCGAGATAGAGCAGCGCCGCCGCGATGCTGTACCTACGGCGGTTGCTTTGGGCTCGCAACTCGAACAGGTGTCTGTGGATGAGGGCGTTGACTTCACCGACTTCTCCAACGGTCGCGACCTCGCCACCTTTGCCTCCAAGCTCAAGGCTGGCAATATGAACATCGACATCAGCGCCCGTCTGCGCCGATGGATTGAGGATAGCGACTCGCTCGTCAAGAAAGCCGACCAGCGTCAGCGGCCGCAGTTACTCGTCAGCGCCCGTCGCGTCAGCGATGTCCTACAGCACGTCGTCGAGGGATACCTCCGCTGCCAGCACGACTACAACAGCGCCCAGCTCGTACTCGCCCACATCAAGTCGCTGCGCCTGTTGGGAGTCATCGATGATGAGGTGGCAAAGATCAATATGGAGACCTCGCGCTACAACCTTGCCAAGACGCCTATCTTGCTCAACCGAATGATCGGCGAGAGCGATGCACCTTTCGTCTTCGAGAAGATTGGAGCACAGCTTTGCCACATCATGATCGACGAGTTTCAGGACACTTCGAGCCTCCAGTGGAAGAACTTCCGCGCCCTGCTCCTTGAGAACAGCGCTAAGGGTGGCCACAACCTTATCGTGGGCGATGTGAAGCAGAGCATATACCGTTGGCGCGGAGGCGATTGGCGCGTGTTGGGCAATATAGAGAACACGATCATTCCTCCGCCCGAAGTGGTGCCGTTGCGCGAGAATCGCCGGAGTATGTACCACGTGGTGACCTTCAACAACAGCTTCTTTACTGATGCCTACCAGACCATGGATTTTGCCTCGGCTGAAAGCGCTTCGCTGCTCGACGAACCCTTTTCGTTCGCTGCTGCGTATAGCGACGTCCAACAGTTGCTGCCCGAAGGTACGGAGGAGGAAGGCTACGTTCGTGTGCGCCTCATTGACACCGATGTCCTCAAGCGTCGCGAGCAATGGGAACAGCCTGTCATCGACGACCTGATGGAACAGATACGGCTGCTGCACGACGCAGGCCTGCCCTACCAGAAGATGGCCATCCTCGTGCGCACGAACGGCGAAGCCCAGCCCATCATCGAAGCCTTTGCACGCCAGCAAGATATGCCGCCCATCGTCAGCGATGAGGCTTTCCTCTTCTCGTCGAGTCCGGCCATCAAGGCGCTCATCACCGCCCTGCGTGTCATCGACGACAGCACGGATCAGGTGTCCACGTTCTACCTCCGTCAGCTCGGAGCAGCCGACATCATTGATGATCAGTCGCTGCGCTCACTGCCCCTCTACGAACTGCTCGAGACGCTCTGCCGGCGCCTGCGCATCAGCCGTATGCCCAATCAGGACGCTTATCTCTTCGGCTTTTTCGACGCTGTCGTCGACTATAGTCACGGCAACACCACTGACATTCATTCGTTCCTCACCTTCTGGGACGAGAACCTCTCCCGCAAAAGCATTCCTGCGGGCAAGGTGGACGGCATACGCATCCTCACCATCCACAAGTCCAAAGGTCTCGAGTTTCACACCGTATTCATGCCGTTCTGTTCTTGGGAGTTCGACCGCAACCGCTGGTCCGATCTCGTGTGGTGCCGTCCTGAAGAGCCGCCCTATTCCGACCTGCATCTGGTGCCGGTGACACCTTCGAGTGCGATGGCTAACTCCACATTCTCAACGGACTACGTTCGCGAACATCTCTTCTCGCGCTTGGATGAGCTCAACTCGCTCTATGTCGGCTTCACGCGGGCGCGCTCGAATCTTTATATATGGGCTCCCGGCAAGACGAAGAAGGGGCTGTCCACCGTGGGCGATTTGGTGGTTGCCGTGCTCAAGGAGGATTACGAAGTCGGCACGCCTGTCACATCCGTAGGCAAGGGACAAAGCAGCGACAACCGCATGACGCCCGATCCCTTGCCGATAGGGGTCGCGATGTCCAGCTATCCCCTCACGGCCACTTTCCGTCAGAGCAACCGTTCGCAGCGCTTCCTGATGGCGCAGGCCGAAGATGATGAGCTTGCCCTGAGCGAGCAGTCTCGACAGCAGCAGTACATCGAGACGGGCAAGCTGCTGCACAGCGTGCTCCAACAGATACGCACCACGGCCGACCTTCCCCGCGTGCTTGATGCGCTGGAGCAGGAAGGCGTCATCTCGCGTTACGCCGCCGACGGCACATACGTCGCGGTGCAGCGCAGTGAGCTGGAACGATGGCTCAACCGAGGCATGAAGGACCCGCTCGTTGCCGACTGGTTCACAGGTGATTGGACAATCTTCAACGAGTGTTCCATCGTCCGCAAGCATCCCGTCGACGGACAGCCGCAGACGCTACGCCCCGACCGTGTGATGATTGCACCCGACGGCAGCCGCATCATCGTCGTGGACTTCAAGTTCGGCAGACCCGATGCCGACTACGAAGACCAGGTGCAGACGTATATGAACCTGCTCACGGCCATGTACCCGCTGGCCTCCGTCGAGGGTTATCTCTGGTATGTTTACGCCGGGCGTGTGCAGCGCGTCGGCGATGAACCGCTTAGTCCCCAAACCCGTGCCGCTGCACAGCCCGACCCGTCGCAGCTGACGCTTGACCTCTAATGAATAAGAACCTTGAAGCCCCGAAAACAATGAATACCTTCCTACAGCTTGTCGCGGAGTCGCTGCTGCAACGCTACGGCTCCAACCTGAGCCACCTCACCGTCGTCTTCCCCGGCAAACGCGCCGGCCTCTTCCTCGATCAGGCGCTGGCCGAATTCTCCCCGACGCCCGTGTGGTCGCCGCGCTATACGACCATCAGCGACCTCTTCCTCCAAGCCTCTGACTATGCGCTGTGCGACACCGTGGAAGCCGTGTGCCGCCTCTATCGCGTCTATGCGGCTCACGTCGAGGATGCCCAGTCGCTCGATCAGTTCTATAGCTGGGGTGAGATTCTTCTTTCCGACTTCGACGATGTGGACAAGCACTTGGCCGACGCCCACAGCCTGTTTGCCAACATCCACGATATCAAGGCGCTGGATGACAACAGCTTCCTCACGCCCGAGCAGGTAGACGCCCTGCGTTCCTTTTTCCGCGACTTCACCCTCGAGGACAATACGCTTCTCAAGGAACGCTTCCTGCGGCTGTGGAATCAGATGGCTGTGATCTACGACGAACTCAACGCCTCGATGCGCCGCGACGGCCTCTTGTACGAGGGAGCTTTGCAACGCGATGTCGTCACCCGTCTGAGCGATGCCTCCTTTGTGGGCAAGACCTTCGTCTTCGTGGGCTTCAATGTCCTCAATGATGTGGAGCAGCACCTCTTCGACGAGCTGCAGCGCCGCGGACAAGCTCTCTTCTTCTGGGACTACGACTGCGCTTATGCCGACCCGCAAGGCCGTGAGAGCCACGAGGCTGGCTTTTTCATCCGTCAGAACCTCCGTCGCTATGGCAACGAGCTACCGCCTGAGTGTTTCAGCAACTGGCAGCAGGCGCGACAGCTCACGATGGTGGCGGCTTCGAGTGAGAACGCGCAGGCACGCTACATCCCGCAATGGCTTGAGGCACATAAGACCGACCAGGAGAATCGTACGGCCGTGGTGCTCTGCAATGAGCAGTTGCTGCAACCCGTGCTGCACGCCATACCCCCGACGGTCAAGGCGTTGAACGTCACCATGGGCTACCCCTTGAGCGACACGCCTGTCAGCAGCTTCGTCAGCGTGCTTCTCGCCTTGCAGACAGAGGGTTACGACATCATTCACCGTCGCTTCCGTCCGGCAGCCCTGCGAGCCGTAGCCGCACATCCCTTCACGCAGCTCATCGACGAGGCGCTGTGGCAGACGAAGACGAGTGGCGCGCGCGAACTCCTCTGCTACCTCACCACCATACTCACCACTTTGGGACAAGCCCTGACAAAACGTGATGACAACGCAACGGAAAACGCGAATGCCGACGATGAGATGCACGTAGCCATAGCGACGCTCTACAGCGAGGCCGTCTTCGTGGCCTACACGCGCATCAATCGGCTCGTCAACCTGATGTCTGGCGACGAACCGCTCCTGCAAGTGAATGAGCGCACGCTGCGCCGGTTGGTCAACGACGTGCTGTTGTCGCAATCCATCCCCTTCCACGGCGAACCCGCCATCGGTCTGCAAGTCATGGGCGTCCTCGAAACGCGCGCCTTGGACTTCGACCACGTGCTGATGCTCAGCGTCGGCGAAGGGTTCCTGCCCAAGAGCGTCACAGACACCAGCTTCATCCCCTATCACCTCAAGGAAGCTTTCGGGCTGACTACGGCCAAGCACAAGATTGCCGTCTATGCCTACTACTTCTACCGCCTCATCCAGCGCGCCGAGCATGTCACTTTCGTCTACAACGAGAGCAATGCCGGCCTGCGGCAGAACGAGGTGTCGCGCTTCTTGCGACAGTTGCAGGCCGAGACCGATTTCCCCATCGAGCATCTCCAGCTGCAAGCCGCAGGCGATGTGTTGTCGCCGTCGCCCATCGTGATGGACAAGACGCCCGAGGTCATGCAACGCCTCGTCGACCACTTCGACTGCACGGGCTTGCCGTTCAACGAGCGCAGGCGCCACCTCTTCTCGCCCTCGGCGTTGAAGTACTACACCAATTGTCCCATGCAGTTCTACTACCGCTTCGTTGAGGAATTGAAAGTCGACCTCGAGGAGGACGACGAGTTTGATGCCGTGCGCTTCGGAAATGTTTTCCACCGCGCTGCCGAGCTGCTCTACCTCGAACTGACGTCCAAGGGCGATGTCATCCGTCAGCAGGACATCGACGCGCTGCTCGAATTGGGTGGGCAGAAGATTGAACGTTTTGTGTCTCAGGCGTTCCGCGATGCCTACTTCAAGGATAAGCCAGAGGAATACACGGGTATATTGCTCATCGCGCGCCGCGTCCTCAATGCCTATCTCACGCAGCTCCTGCGCTACGACCGCCGCATCACGCCCATACGCATCCTTGGCCTCGAGGTCGTCCGTACCGAGACCTTCAGGGTTAATGCCGAAGGTCGTCAGCTGGAGTTGGAGTTGGGTGGAATCATCGATCGCCTGGATCAGGTCAGCGACCCTGCAACGCCCGACGGCACGCTGGTCCGCGTGCTCGACTACAAGACGGGAGGCTCGCCGTCGTCCGTGACTGATGTGGAGCGTCTGTTCAGCGAAACCGCGCAGAACGAGAACTATATCTTCCAGGTCGTTCTCTACTCCGCCATCGTGGAGGCTCGGATGAAGAAAGCCGTAGCGCCCTGTCTTTTCTACACCCATCGCTCGGGCAGCGATGACTATTCGCCGCTCGTGCGCATCGCAGGCAAGGATGTTCACAGCGTCGGCGAGCCCCTTGCCGAGGGACGCGAGGCCTTGAGCATAGAATTTCGGCAGCATCTCCAAAGCCTCCTCGACGAGATCTTTGATGCAGAGAAGCCTTTCGTGCAGACGCAGAACGCCAAAGCCTGCAAGACATGCCCCTACAGCGTCCTTTGCGGGCGATAGGGAACGATAGCTTGCCTTGCGGTTTTTTAAGATTCAGAGAATCAGCGGATCATGATGTCGCGCAGGGTGTAGCCATCCATCATGCAGCTGCGGTCTACGTGTCCTCGGATGCCATTCACGTAGCTCGTCGACGAGAACTGCCACATCACAAAGGCGGCGTTGTCGCACAGTTCTGGCACCTCGGGGTGGTAGCGTGCGATCATATATTTATACGACGTGAATGGTCCTGTGAGGTATTTGTTGTAGAAGTCGCGCGAGCAGTAGAGCACGGGTCTCACGCCATAGTGGCGCTCCACAAGCTGGATGAAAGTCCGCAGGTTCTGCTGGAATGACGGTAGGCTCCCGCGACCACGGCGTTCGATATCAATGATGGGAATCAGGTCCATCTCCTTCCTGTCCACCGCATGGCGCAGGTTGTCGAACTGGCGTTGCGGTGAGACGCTGGGGATGTAGAAATGGTAGACGCCGACCTTTAAGCCAGCACGGCGCGCACCCCTGAGATTGCTGCGGAACATATTGTCCATCAGCTCGCCGCCCTCCGTCGCCTTGATATAGACGTACTGAATATCGTTGTTGCGAGCCACCTCGTTCCAGTTGATATTTCCCTGATAGTGTGACACGTCGATGCCCATGATCTGGTAGTTCGCGTAGTGCGATGTCACTTCCTCCCAATACTCGCCCCTGTCTGGCGTCAGCGGCACCTGCGGCGTCAGCGGCGTCAGCGGTGCATCGGGCATGGGGAGTGTAGGGTCATCTATCAGCCCCATCTCTATTTGCTTCTTTTTCTTACTCCTGCGATCCTTCTTCCCAGCTTCCACGTTCAGGGAGGCCAGCAGTGACAAGATCGTTATCAATAGCCACGCATGTCCTCTCATAGCAAGTCCGAACCGTCAAAGGTGAGCGGCAGCAGGGCACGCATACTGGGGATAACATACACGCCTTCCGTGCCGTAGAGGAGGATGCGGATGGGCTGTTGGAAGCGTATTTCTGCCTCCAACAAAGCCTGACGGCACGAACCACAGGGCGTCACCGGCTGAGCCACGAAGCCGTTGGCGTTGCGGGCGGCGATGGCGAGGGCGACGGGCGGCACGCCAGCAGCATTGGCTGACGCGGCAAAGAAAGCTGTGCGCTCGGCACACAGACCTACGGGGTACACGGCGTTCTCCTGGTTGCTGCCGAGGAACACCTGACCGTCGCTCAGCAACAGCGCTGCTCCGACACAGAAATGGGAATAGGGCGAATAGCTTGTCGACGTCATCGCCTTGGCCTGCTCAATGAGCTGCACATCGGCCTCGGAAAGCTCGTCGAGGGCAAAAAACTGCACAGGAATGTCTATATGTAACTCTTTCATAGGGTATTTTTCCATAAAAAGTGTACAAATATACGAAGCTTTTTTTGTATTCAATAAAAAAGCGCTATTTTTGTGGCACAAATAAACATGTTTTAGACGATGAAGCACCGTTTTTTAGTCTTTTTTGTAACATTTATCACTTCCACGACGCTCTTTGCCCAGTCTGGGCAGTCCGTTCAGTGGCGTTACATCGAGAATTACAAGGATATGGCCATCGACCAGATGCGCCGCTATCAGATTCCGGCCTCCATCACCCTCGCTCAGGGGCTCATAGAGAGCAGTGCTGGACAGAGCCGTCTGGCCATCGAGGCGCACAACCATTTTGGCATCAAGGCGGGTTCCAACTGGACGGGGCTTTACATCGTGATGGCTGACGACACCCCGTACGACCGCTTCCGCAAATACGACACCGACGACGAGAGCTACGAGGATCATTCGCGCTTCCTGTGCAACAACCAGCGCTACCGTCCGCTCTTCAAGCTGAAGCTCACCGACTATAAAGGTTGGGCCAACGGCCTGAAACGCTGTGGTTATGCCACCAATCCAACCTACGGCGCAATGCTCATTGGCGTCATCGAACGCTACAACCTGCAGCAGTTCGACACCTACACCAAGGGGCGCCATCACTCTTCGCACCCGTCGGTAGGCGAGGAGAGCACCTTCTTCGCACGCCACATCGTCTATCGCGTCAACAAGACCTATATGATCATCGCTGTTAGCGGAGACACTTGGGAGGAAATTGCCTGGGAGACGGGCGTCAGCGTAAAGAAACTGCTGAAGTACAACGAGCGTCCGAAGGACATGCCGCTGAATATCGGCGATATCATCTATCTGGAGAAGAAGCCCAAAAAGGCCGATAAGAGCCTCAAAGGCGTGCCCCATGTGGTGCAGCCCGGCGAGTCGCTCTACGACATTGCGCAACACTACGCCGTCCAGCTCAAGACCCTCTACAAACTCAACGCCCTCGCTCCCGACTACGTTCCCCAGCCCGGCGACCTCATCTGGCTGCACTGACCGTAAACGGTGACGCTCACAAATGAATATTATTTGTTCGTTTGTAGAACTGTTCTAAATAGCTGTCAATTTTTCGTTTAAGCATATCATGTCCGATTTTCCAATGTAAAGATAGGTGTTTTTGTCCGTTTTTCCAACATAAATTCGTGTGTTTTTGTCCGTTTTTCCAATTAATTAACAAATAAAGTCTACTCTTCGTGGTGCAACAACCCAAATACGTCGCAAGACGTGGTGGGGCAAAAAAATAATTTTTCTTCGAAATAGACTACAGACTACAGCCGCCTACCTTAAAATATATACGCGGTGGCTGCCGTAGCCTTTGGCCGCAATGCCATAGGCCGGGTCTTCCCAAGAGGCTTTCAGCTCGCGCTGGGCAGCAGAGTAGGATAGGCCGGTGATGGTGGCGTAGTCGCGAACAGTCATGAAGGGGTGATTGGCCAGAAACTCGCGCGCCACAATCATACGGTTCTTCACCTGAGGGTATTTCGACTTCTTGATGCGTACGCCCTCCTTACCATAGACGCGGCTGATCTTCTGCTTGCGAAATTGCTCATCTACAGCCTTGTATAAGTCTTTGTTTTTGCGGTAATTGATGTGGTCGAGACGCAAATAACGCGCATCCAACGTCTTCTCTTCCGTCTCATTCCCCTCGCTATCCGCCTGTTTCTTGTTCGTCTTCATCTTTACGCCGATGCTGAAGACGCCGATGCCAGGTAGCTCCACTGCAAAGCCTTTACCCAGTTGTTCCGCTAATTCGTCGGCCACGCCGATGAGCACACCGGTTATGACGGCCTTGTTGTAGCTGCTGCGATGCACCACCTCCTTGATGAACTGTTCGCCACCGATGCGCCCCTTGTGCTTGAGGCGGTGTACCGACCTGTTGTTTTCCGGATCCAAAATGTTGCGCTGTTCCAGCTTGTAGTACTCAATTTCGTTCATCTCGACGTTTGTTTAGTTTTGATTGTGCAAATGTACGGTTATATTTTGGAACGCCCAAATCCTCGTCTTTAAATGATGTTAAAAGCACTTGGTGATAGTAAAATATCTTGCAGTGCTATTTAAATAACACTTTGTGACATTTCAATAGTACGCAGTGATTTTAATAAATCGTCTATCGGATGGAGTGATTTTAGATAAGGGCTCAGACCGATAACTCAAGAAGTTTGGAATGAAACCGCTGGACGTGTCGAGCAATACACTTATAAGCTTTTGCCGAAACATATAGTGTTGAATAACAGTGAAAAATACTTGAAAAACAAGTGTATTAAACTCTTGACAGGAGCTGGTTCTTGTTGTATCTTTGCACTCGATTTAATACACTTAATGTTTAACAACTAAAAATTTTCACTGTTATGGAAACTAACCAGAACAACGAAGTCCTGAACATCGTTCAGGCAACTAACGAGAGCATCGCTCTCACCAACAACGAGGGCTACACCCTCACCAACAACGAGAGCTCTGCTCTCAATGCTAACATGATGGGACAGACCATTCCCATGAGTCCTGTCCATGAGTTCCTGACCACGGGCTACGACCTGCGTCGCAATCTCATCAGTGGCAAGATCGAGTTCCGCGAGATGGGCGCACGCGATTACCATGTGCTCACGCAGGACGAGCAGAACAGCCTCCTGATGGCTGCTGAGGCTGCGCTTCCTGGCGTGAAGCGCCTGCGTGAACGTCTGCTCACCACTATCTATTCTCGTGCGACGCGCGACTACAATCCCGCTGCCGAGTGGCTGCACGGCCTGCCCGCATGGGATGCGAAGAACCATGTCGATGCCTTGCTCAACCGCATTCCCGGTCTGAGTGCTGAGGAGCGTTACTGGCTGCACGTGTGGCTGCGCTCCGCCGTCGCCCACTGGTTGCAGATGGACAGCCTGCACGGCAACGAGCTGGTGCCCACGTTCATCGGCGAACAGGGCTGTGGCAAGAGTACCTTCTGCCGTCTGCTGCTGCCCCAGCACCTGCGTCAGTATTTCCTCGACCATGTGAACCTGGGCAACAAGTTCGACAGGGAGATGGCGCTGACCAGTAACCTCATCGTCAACATCGACGAGCTGGATCAGGTGCGCCGCTCCCAGCAGGCTGACCTCAAGCAGCTGCTCACCAAGAGCTGTGTTAACGGGCGTCCTATCTATGGCAAGGCGCAGCAGGACCGCCTGCGCTACGCCAGCTTCGTGGCAACGACGAACAACCATCATCCCCTGCACGACCCCACGGGCTCCCGTCGCTTCCTCTGCATCGAGATCCCTACAGGTCAGCTCATTGACAACGTGACGCCCATCGACTACGACCAGCTCTACGCCCAGCTGCTGGCTGAGCTGCACAGTGGCGAACGTTACTGGTTCAGCGAGGAGGAGACGCGTGCCATCCAGCGTCACAACGCGCCCTACCAGTCGACCGTGGACATGGAGCGCATCGTCATCGACTGTTTCCGTCAGCCCGCTGCCGACGAGCCCTGCAAGACCATCACGATGTCCGACGTTCTCGACACCGTGATCCGCGAGTACCCCTTCATCCGCCCTGTACACAGCACCAAGGTGCAGTTGGGCATCGCCCTCACCACCAAGGGCTTCCAGACCAAGCGCGAGGATTTCGGCATGACCTACTACGCTATCCCTCGCAACCGCGTGGCCTAAAGGCTTGAAAATGAGAATCGAAAAATGAGCCGTATTCGCTAATTACTACCATGAAACAGTCAGGGGCGCCCACCTTCGGCGCCCCTGACTGTTTCCCTCCCGCTGTAGTCTGTAGTCTATTTCGAACAAAAAAATTTTTTTCTCACGTTTTTCTGCATCCCATTATTCATTTTGCCATCTGTTGACCTAAATAAATAGCTGAAAGATGAAAAAAGAGGGTTGATACTATATTTTTTCGCCCTTTCATTCTTCACTTATCAATCTTTTTACTACTTTTGTGCCGTAAAACTCATAAATATAAATAGGTGTAGCGATGAAAGGCAAATACCTGAACCCAACGAATGACGTGACTTTCAAGAAGGTGTTCGGCGAACATCCTGATCTGGTGATGAGCCTGTTGAACGCCCTGCTGCCCCTCGAACCGGGCAAGCAGATTCAGAGCGTGGAGTACCTCTCGCCGGAACTGGTGCCGGAGAACCCCAGCAAGAAGAACAGCATCGTTGACGTTCGCTGCTATGAGACAGGCGGACGGCAGTTCATCGTGGAGATGCAGATGAACTGGAACAATGAGTTCGAGCAGCGCGTGATCCTTAACGCCTCCAAGGCTGTTGTCAAGCAGCTCAACAAGGGTGAGGACTACACGCTGATACAACCCGTCTACTCATTGAACCTCATCAACGATGTAGGCTTCGATGCCGGCCCTGATGAGTTCTATCACGACTACACCATTGTCAATGTGGCGCATACCGACCGCATCATCAAGGGCCTGCGCTTCGTCTTCGTGGAGTTGCCGAAGTTCAAGCCACAGTCGATAGCCGAGAAGAAGATGGCCGTGCTGTGGCTACGTTTCCTCACCGAGATTGACAAGGAAACCGAAGAGGTTCCCGCCGAGCTGTTGGAGAACCCCGATACGCGCAAAGCCCTAAAGATCCTTGAGAAGTCGGCCTACACCGAAGCACAGCTTCTGGCCTACGACTACTATTGGGACGCCGTCTACAATGAGCGCTCTGCCATACGAGGCAGTTACAATAAAGGTCGTGAGGAAGGTCGTGAGGAAGCGAACCTCTCAAGTGCTCGCAAGATGAAAGCAGATGGAATGACGGCAGAGATGATTGCAAAGTATACAGGCCTCTCCGTCCAAGAAATTGA
Organism: uncultured Prevotellaceae bacterium; assembly: GCA_947307015.1. Taxonomy (GTDB): domain Bacteria; phylum Bacteroidota; class Bacteroidia; order Bacteroidales; family Bacteroidaceae; genus Physcousia. The sequence continues at coordinate 84,375 of CAMZHV010000002.1, forward strand.
AGCACTCTGATTACTTATTATTTATCCATTATACATTAACACCATATTTAGCCTATGACATGACATCAGAACTCAATTAAGACATAAGGATGACGCATCCGCTTTGAATCTTGTTTCCGAAATTTCGCCAAAATTTAAGAAACATGCAAGAGTAAAAAGCTAAGGATGTTCACGCCGATTGGCGTGGGCTTTTACTCGGATATAGCATGTTAGGTTTTTGGCGAAGCCTCGGAAACGTAGACGAAGTAAGTAGTCCACGTTTTCTTTTTGTCTGTACCCAAATGAATCATCCAATCCATCAAATTATTAACCAATTAACAAAAACAACAAAGTATGAAAAGAAAGATTCTGCACATGGGGCTGTCGCTATTGCTGTTCGTCATGGCCTTGCCCTCGTTGGCCAATGAGCCTACGGCTTTGCATCTGCTCTTTGCAGACGGTAGCGACAAGTGGTTCCTATTCTCTGCGCAGCCCATGGTGACGTTCTCTGCTGACGAGCTGACCGTCACGACCTCCGATGCCGCTGTCGCCTTTACCTTCGATGCCGTAAAGGAATTCCGTTTTGATACCCCTGACGAGGATGGAATCCTTGGTAATCCCCAGACACCCCGCATCGTGCAAGATGGCAATGCCGTCCTTGTCTATGGCTCCTCCACCGATGCTGTAAGTCTCTACGACTTGTCTGGCCGCAAGCTCGGAGCCAATGTCCAACGCCAGGACGATGCGGTGAGCATCTCCTTGCAATCTCTGCCAACAGGCATTTACGTCATTCGAATTAACAACCAATCCATTAAAGTCACGAAGAAATGAAACGCATATCCTTTGCAGCGCTCCTGCTGCTCATTACCTCCACCGTTACCTTTGCCCAGCGCATCATGAAGGTGGAGAAGACCGACGGCACTACCGTCGAGTATCCCGTCACGGAGGTTACCCGTGTGTACTTCGAAGAAATCGTCCACCCCGATCTTGCCCTTTCCACCACTACCTTGTCCCTAAAAGCCGGAGAAGCCTCGACTGTTGAGATAACAGCGGGTAGCTGCAACTACACCGTTGTCAGTGACCAGCCTTCCGTAGCCACAGCCGAGTTGGAGGGCTCAACGATCACCGTTGCAGGTGTCGCTGTCGGCACCGCTGCCATCACCGTCACCGATACTCAGAGCGGTCAGACAGCTACGATTGCCGTGACGGTGACCGCCGCCGATAATTCCACGATCGATGCTGTCGCCGTCGACCTCGGCCTGCCTTCTGGCTCTTTGTGGGCTGACAGGAACGTTGGAGCATCCTGTCCTGAAGACTATGGTGGCTACTATGCTTGGGGTGAGACAGAAGAGAAAGGGGTATATAACTGGGATACGTACCTATATGGATACTACAATGACGATGGAGACTATAGCCATCTTGTCAACATCGGCACGGACATCGCTGGTACGGATTATGATGTCGCTCACGTCAAGTGGGGTGGCTCATGGAAGATGCCGACCAGGGATCAGGTGAGGGAGCTGTTTGAAAACTGCACTCATGAATGGACGACCGTCAACGGCATCAACGGCCGTAGGTTCACAAGTAAGATCAACGGCAACAGCATATTCCTCCCCGCTGCGGGCAACCGCTGGGATTCGGATCTCGGCGGCGCGGGTTCGTTCGGCGACTGCTGGTCTTCGACGCTCTACGAGAGCTACCCGTACGACGCGTATTACCTCGGCTTCTTTTCGAGCATCGCGTCCTGGAACAGCAGCGGCGGCCGCCGCTTCTACGGTCTTTCCGTCCGCCCCGTGCGTTAGAACTGAATGTGCATCCTCTCGCGCCTCGAACAACGCGCTTCGCCGAAATCAGGAGTCAGACCTTGCGGCTGGGCGGGCCCCACAAGGGCCCATGAGCCCCGTTGCGGGGTATGACTCCTTTCATCTTTATGCACACCCCATCGCCCTCTGTCCAAGGTGAAGGACAGAGGGCGATGAGTGTTTTTATTCCATAAAATTTGCAGGAATCAATCATTGTTCTTATCTTTGCACTGCAAAAAAGGTCGAATAGTACGACCGAATTTGCAGTAGACATACCATAAAACAATGATTATTAATCGAGAAGGACTTTTAAAAGAGTTGCTGAATAAGCGATGGAATGGCAAGGTGAAGATTATCACTGGCATCCGTCGCTGCGGTAAATCGTTCTTGCTGTCCACTTTATTCAAGGACTACCTCAAGGCCGAAGGAGTGGAAGATGACTGTTTCGTTGAGATAGCCTTAGACAAAAAGGCGTATGTGAAGTACAGGAATCCCAACGAATTATATGACTTTGTTCTTAGCAGGACGCAGGAGACGAGCCGTCGTTATTACGTTTTTATCGATGAGATTCAGCTATCGTTCAAAGTGAAAAATGAGGATATAGATGAGCGTCTGGTGCCAGAGGAGGATCGGGATATGCTCTATACCACGTTCTATGACATCTTGAACGACTTGATGGCACGAAGCAATCTTGACATCTATGTCGCTGGCTCAAACTCTAAGATGCTGTCAAAAGATATCGTTACTAACTTCCGTGATCGCGGGACGGAGATTAAAGTTTATCCGCTGTCGTTCAAGGAGTATTACCCCGTATCCGGGCTGGAGAAGGTGGATGCATTGGAGGAGTATCTGACTTATGGCGGTATGCCGTTGGCGGTATTGGAGAAGGATGAAGGAGAGAAGCGCAAATACCTGAAGGGGCTGCACAAAAGGGTTTATATCAAAGATATTGTTGAACGATACCATCTAAAGGATGATGAGGTCATGGAAGCGCTCATTGACGCGTTATCATCGGCTGTCGGTTCATTGACCAATCCGCACAATTTGGCCAATGCAGCTGGGACGTTGATGAAGCGAAGCACATCGAACCACACAGTCAAGAACTATCTGGATTATTTGGAAGACGCCTACCTGTTTGTGGGTGCCAAGCGTTATGACGTGAAGGGGAAACGCTATTTCGATAACACGCAGAAGTACTATTCAACGGACACGGGTCTGAGAAATGCCAAACTGAACTTCCGCCAGCAGGAAAGGTCGCATCTGATGGAGAATATGGTTTTCATGGAATTGATTCGTAGAGGGTATAGCGTGGATGTGGGTGTCGTGGAACTGACCCAAATGAGGGACGGCAAGAAGCAGCAGTCCCAATACGAGATTGATTTTGTGGTTAATACGGGGCGTGAGAAAGTTTATATCCAGTCTGCCCTGAATGTCGATTCAGAGGAGAAACGGTTTCAGGAGACGTTCTCCATGAAGAATTCGGGCGACTTTTTCCGAAAGATTGTTATCCTTGATGGAAACGCAAAAGCTTGGACTGACGATGATGGCATCATGTATGTGGGTGTAATTCCATTTTTATTGGAGGAATCTGCAATCTTTTAACAAGCGTCGTTACTCAGTTCGGGCCAACGACCAGTATCGAGTAGAATTCACTATTACAAAAAGCTCAGACGTAATAGCTGTCACTATATGCAACGTCTTGGATTTGTCTAACCACTATAAATGAATCAAACAAATGGATACTCATAATATTTCCTCCGAACTTATTCATCCGGGAGAGATGATCAAGGATGAGTTGATGGCACGTGGACTGACACAAAAGGAACTGGCACGGCAGATGGGCGTTTCGTACACAGTGTTCAATGAGATACTCAATGGCAAACGTCCTGTAACAACGGAATATGCATTGCTTCTGGAAGCTGCACTTGGCACAGGAGCTTATATCTGGTTGGGCTTGCAGGCCGACTATAATATGCAGAAAGCCAAGCAGGATAAGTCTTTCATGCGTCGTTTGGAATCATTGCGCCGTTATGCTGCGATGCTATAGTATCACCTCTGTGATGATTGGAGGCTGAAAAAGGTCTTCGTCTATAAATCGAAGAGCAAAGTATCTGCCTTTCATTTTCATGCGCATACCGCATCGCCCTCTGTCCAAGATGAAGGACAGAGGGCGATGGGGGCTTATTACAAAATAGGTAAGGGAAATCCCGCCTGTTTTTATCTTTTATCCATTTTGGATAATCTTTTTTGGATAAAATTTATTCGGGGAAAGTGAAGGGCACTTTTTCTACGCCGTCGCCGTAGATGGTTCTGAAGTCGTTGCGCATGGAGATGACGTGGTAGCCGGCAGCGCGCCATTTGGCCTCACGGCGTGCTCCTTCTTCCAAGTCGGCATGGTCGCGGAGATCATCGTCGGCCACGAGCATGAAGGCCTCGGTGCGGTATTTATCGTTGCTCAGGCAGTAGTTGTGCATGGCGCAGTCGCCACTGCTGTTGCCGAAGGACAACACGGGCACTTTGCCGATCTCCTGACTAATCTGCAGCACCTTGTTCGTCTTGAGGTTTTTGAGGATAACACTATCTGTGCGAATGAGATACTCTTCTTTGCCCATGGGATAGTTGACGCCGGCTTCGTCGCCTTGCTTACTCGTCTTATACCACACGTCCATGCCTATCACCCTGTTCGGTGCAATGCCAAGTGGTTCGACGATGGTTCGGCATATGAAGCGGTCGGAACCCGAGACGACGTAGAAGGTGAAGTTGTTGGCTTTGAGATAGTCCATCACTTCGAGCATGGGCTTGTAGAAGCTCTCGCCGTAGGTCATGCCCTTGAATCCGTTGGCGGGCGTGGCGGCGTAGGTTTTCACAAAGGTGTTGAACTCGGCAATTGTCATGCCGGCGTATGCTTTGGCCGCCGCACGGGCATGGGTCATGTCGAAATGGTCGGGTAGGGGTGTGTCGTGGCGCACAAAGTCGCGTATGGCCTGTGCCGCCTGGCGCACATCCTCAGGTGCCCTGTCGCGGTAGGAGGGATCGTCGAAGACGCGGTATTCAAGCAAGTTGTATTCGAAATAGCTCGGATAGAGTTCGCCGAGGAAAGTGCCGTCCATGTCGAAGGTGGCGATGCGATCCTCCACAGGGATGAAGTTCACGGACTTGCTGTCCGTCACGTCTTCGACATATCCCTTCAGGGCCGTCAGCGCCGCACACGTGTTCCACGACGGGAAATAGTCTTTATTTGCAGGTGTCTCGACATCAGCTTTGCTGCATGCTGTCATGGTCGTCATGACGGGGGCGCATGTAAGGATGGCGACCATCATCCATAATAAACTCTTTTTCATATACTTTTGCATTGTGATTTGATAAATTGGCTGCAAAGATACGAAAAAGGGCAGAGAATAAAGAAAATTTTGTTCAAAACTTTTGTGAATTGGAATTAAATGATTAATTTTGTGCCATCAAACGACAATATCAGATTAATATGGCTGACGACAAGAAAATCATTTTCTCCATGGTCGGCGTGAGCAAGACCATCCAACAGACTCAGAAACAAGTACTCAAGAACATCTACCTCAGCTTCTTCTATGGTGCCAAAATCGGTATCATCGGTCTCAACGGTTCAGGTAAATCGACCCTGTTGAAGATCATTGCAGGCCTCGACCAGAGCTATCAAGGCAATGTGGTTTTCTCGCCTGGCTATAGCGTCGGCTATCTGCCTCAGGAACCGCAGTTGGACGACCAGAAGACCGTTCGCCAAGTGGTTGAAGAAGGAGTTCAACACATCGTGGATGTCTTGGCTGAATATGAGGATATTAACGTGAAATTCGGTTTGCCCGAATACTATGAAGACGAGGACAAGATGAACGCCCTCTTCGTACGTCAGGGCGAGCTGCAAGACATTATCGATGCCACCGATGCCTGGAACCTCGACACGCGTCTCAACCGTGCCATGGATGCCCTGCGCTGCCCTCCTGCCGACCAGCTGTGCGGACAGCTCTCGGGTGGCGAGCGCCGTCGTGTGGCCCTGTGCCGCTTGCTGTTGCAGAAACCCGATGTGCTGCTGCTCGACGAGCCCACCAACCACCTCGACGCCGAGAGTATCGACTGGTTAGAGCAGCACTTGAACCAGTACGAGGGCACGGTGATAGCTGTGACCCACGACCGCTATTTCCTCGACGACGTGGCGGGCTGGATTCTCGAACTTGACCGCGGCGAAGGCATCCCTTGGCAGGGCAATTACAGCAGTTGGCTCGAACAGAAGTCCAAGCGCTTGGAGATGGAGGAGAAGACCGAGAGCAAACGACGCAAAACCCTGCAACGCGAGTTGGAGTGGGTGCGTATGGCTCCCAAGGCACGTCAGGCCAAAGGTAAGGCGCGTCTGTCGAACTACGAACGTATGTTGAACGAGGATCAGAAGGAGAAGGAGCAGCGCTTAGAGATATACATTCCCAGCGGTCCGCGCCTCGGCAATAAAGTCATTGAGGCTCACGGCATTTCCAAAGCATTCGGCGACAAGGTGCTCTTCCGCAATCTCGACTTCACGCTGCCACCCAACGGCATCGTAGGTGTCATTGGCCCCAACGGCGCTGGCAAGACTACGCTCTTCCGCTTGATCATGGGCTTGGAACAGCCCGATGCCGGCACCTTCGAGGTCGGTGAGACGGTGAAGCTGGCCTATGTCGACCAGAGTCACCGCGACATTCACGCCGACGCCACTGTATATCAAACCATTTCGCAGGGCAATGAGCTGCTGCGTTTAGGCGGTCGCGACATCAACGCCCGTGCCTACCTCAGCCGCTTCAACTTCGCCGGTGCCGATCAGGAGAAAAAGTGCGGCGTGCTCAGCGGCGGTGAGCGCAACCGTCTGCATCTGGCTATGGCACTGAAGGAAGAAGGTAACGTGCTGTTGCTCGACGAGCCGACCAACGACATCGACGTCAACACGTTACGTGCATTGGAGGAAGGTCTCGAAAGCTTCGCAGGCTGTGCCGTCATCATCAGCCACGACCGCTGGTTCCTCGACCGCATCTGCACCCACATCCTCGCCTTCGAGGGCGACGGGAACGTCTTCTATTTCGAAGGTTCATACACTGACTACGAGGCAAACAAACTCAAACGCCTCGGACTCGAGGAGCTCAGACGCATCCGTTATCGCAAGCTGACAGAAGACTAATTTTTATCAGTATTCCTTTATCAAAACTCATAGCAACCGGCGTCCGGAGCGTTGTCGGTCAGCCTGTTGCGTCCTAAGCGGTCGAGGGGATAGGGGGCGGCGTAGGTGGCATCGGCAATGCCGCGGATGGCCGAAGCTTCGACGGGCGTAAAGTCGTAGAGGAAGTTGTGGGTGTCGATGAGCTTGAAATGTTTGTCGCGATTGATGTCTGCTTCGAGCGTGTCAATCTGACATTTGATGAAACGCGGGGTGTAGAGCTCATCATCAGGCACCTCCGTCGTCAGGAAGCAGTGGATAAACTGGTAGTTGATGGGCAGGTCGGCAACATCGGAGGGCATATTCTCGCGGTTGAGCGGCGGTATCATCACGACATCATCGGCATAACCCGTGGCGACGCAGTTGATGAAGTCCGCGCGGTAGAGAGGTGAGTAGCCAATGATGCTGTCGTGGTTGCTGATGTGAATGGCCTCGCCGCGATCGGCCGAAAGGGCATAGAACTGTGCCAAGGTACAGTGAATGAACTGCGCATCGCCGCCGTAGACGTAGGCACAATGGCCTAACGTATTGGATATTTCCGTGTTAGCAACCTCCGTGCGACAGTGGAGCAGTTCGAGACCGTGACCGCCAACGTTATGAATGCGCGAATTGGTGAGCCGTAGTTTGAGTTCGTCGACACCCGTGCTGTCGCAGCGAATGCCATAAGTACCGCTGTGCAGGTCAAAGTAGTCGAGGCTGTTGTTGAGGCTCTCCTTTGTGAATGTCAAGCCCTCCCAGCGGCTCGGCAGGCGGTCGTAGGGCAGGTAGTCGAACATGTGATCCATGCGGTCGCCACGCAATATGACGGGTGCCTCTAAGGTTCCCTCAGCTACGAGGCGTCCGTGAACGGTCATGCCCGCCTTCTCATGGAAGAGGAGCTGGGTGCCGGCTTCCAGTGTGAGCGTAGCATCGGAGGCCACGACCAAGCTGTCGTAGACAACGATGGGACGGCGGGCGGTGAAGGTGGTGTCGGCCTTCACGGTGCAGCCCTGCAAGAAATAGGCGTTGCGGCCCGAGGCGATGATCGACACCTCCTGTTGCACGCCGCTCTCCAAGGTGAAGAGCAGACGGTCGGTGAAGGCTTTGATGCTGTCGCTCTCCAATTCCGGCATAGTCACCTCGATGCGTACGATGATGCTGTCGCGACGCCGCACCTCGAAATCAGTGACACGGTTGTCCGCGGAGCGGCTCATGTCCTGACCGTCGATGTTCACACGGAAGAGGCTGGCTGCACCGCCCGACAGCCTTACCTCGCTGATGTGCAGTCCCTTGTCGCTGCGATTGTACACCGTCAGTGTCTTCGTGCTCGAAGGGACGGTGGTTAGCAAGGTGTCAAAAAGGACGGTGTCGTTGCTAAAGCGCAGCGTGGCTGAGCGATCGGTCGTGAACGAATCGTAGTCGTCGCAGGCGAGGAATATAGAGAGGAGCAAGAGAAGAACAGCAGAGCCCATTCCAGTCCAAGACCCACCCCCCGCCAAAGACTCTCTCCCCGCTCTCCCTATAAGGGAGAGAGTGGTTACTTTAGCTAATAGTTTCCTAATTTTAATGATAAATATCATATATGATATGAACAAATCTTTGAGATGACCACTCCCTCCATCTCGCGAAGCGAGGCTCCCTCCCTTATAGGGAGGGCGGGGGGGGGTCTTTAAATGTTTTCAAGTATTGCCAGCAAGTGCTTCCACACCATATCTACCGTGGGGATGAGCAGGCGCTCGTCGGGCGAATGAACGCCACGCAGGGTGGGGCCGAAGCTGACCATATCCAAGCCTGGGTATTTTTCTGAGAAGAGGCCGCACTCGAGGCCTGCATGTATACCGCGCACGATGGGTTCTTTCTTGAAGAGGCGCACGTACTGCTCGCGGGCGATGCGTAGGATTTCGCTCTTGGGGTTCATGGCCCAGCCGGGGTAGCCCTCGCCCGTCTCCACCTCAGCGCCTGCCAGCTCGAAGACAGCAGCCACGGTGTGTGCCATATTGTGACGGTTGCTGAGCAAAGAACTGCGCTGGCTGCTGTTGATGAGGATAAGTCCCGGCTCGGTCTGCTTGATGCTGGCGAGGTTGGAACTGGTCTCCACGAGCGCGATGTCCTGACTCATTGCATAGACGCCGTTGTCAACAGCTTGCAGGGCTGTGATGAGGCGGCAGCTGACGTCCTCGGGCAGCACGGCCATGGGCTCGGTGCTCTCCAAGAGAAATTCCATGCTCTTCTCCGTCACGCTGAACTCCTCCTCAACCTCGGCGGCGAAAATGTTCCATGCCACGCGTGCCTGTTCCTTAAATTTATTGGGGATGCAGACGACGCAGGTAGCTTCGCGGGGGATAGCGTTGTGGAGGCCGCCGGCTTGGATGTCAGCCAGTCGCAGTCCCCATGCTTTCATGCCATCATAGAGGTAGCGGGCAAGGAGCTTGTTGGCATTGGCGCGCTTTTTGTCGATGTCGTCGCCGCTGTGACCGCCTGTGAGCCCCTTGATGGTCAGGCTCAGGAAGAAGGCGTCGGCAGGTGCAGCCTCGGGGGTGAAACGGAAGGTGGCCGTGGTGCGACAGCCGCCGGCACAGCTGACGAACAGCTCGCCCTCATCCTCAGAATCGAGGTTGATGAGCATCTGTCCTGTCATAAAACCAGATTGCATACCTTCAGCACCTGTAAGTCCTGTCTCCTCGTCGCGCGTGAAAACGCACTCTATCGGTCCGTGTTTCAGGCTGTTGTCAGCAAGTATAGCCATTTCCATGGCACAGCCTATGCCATCGTCAGCGCCGAGCGTCGTGCCCTTGGCTTTCATCCATTCACCGTCGATATAAGTCTGTATGGCATCACGCTCGAAATCGAAATCTACGTCGTTGTTCTTCTCGCAAACCATGTCCATGTGGCTCTGCAAGATCACCGTGGGACGATCTTCCATGCCTTGGCTTGCAGGCTTGCGAATGAGCACGTTACCTGTGTCATCGACCTTGGTTTCGAGGCCTAATCCTTCGCCGAACTCGCGGAGGAAGGCAATCATCTTTTCCTCCTTCTTCGAGGGGCGTGGGACGGTGTTGATGCGTGCGAACATCTCGAACACGCTGGCGGGTTTCAGTTCAATCTTTTCCATTTGAATATTGCTAATTTAGGTTAAAGTCTGTTTCTTACCATGCTTTGTGCGCATTTTGCTATATCTTTGCACTGCTTTTCAGGGACAAAAGTACAATAAACTGCGTTTCTGACCAAAAATTCTTCAATAAAACAACGCATAAGATGCTAAAAATATTGCTTCCGGTGTTAGGAATTGTGGGTGTGGCGGTGCTTCTGCTTGCCCTAAAGCTGATCTTGCGCGGCGATGCCCGTGGGCCGATGACACACATCGGTGCCTCCAAGGCGATGCGCGAACGGGGCATACATTGTGTCGAGAGCATGGACGCCATCGAACGTCACCGGCTGACACACCGGCCTCATGCTCAGGAGAGGGCGCCAAAATAATTGAAAATCCTCCCTCGTCATCACGTCATAACGCATAAACAAAAAAACGATAAAGCGTAATAATCAATAAAAAACTAAATGAAAAAAATCCTTTTCTTAGCGCTCAGTGCCGCAGTCGCACTGACAGCTTGCAATCAGTCCAGTGAAGTCAAAGACACCGAAGCCGCTGCTGAGGTGGAGCCTACAGGTCTCAAGATCGCCTATGTCGAGGTGGACAGCCTCATGAGCCAGTATCAGTTCTGCAAGGACTACAATCTGTTGCTTAACAAGAAGGGCGAGAATGCCGCCAACACGCTCCAGCAGAAGCAGCGCGCCCTGCAGCAGCACGCCAACGCCCTGCAGAAGAAGTACGAGAGCAACGGCTTCACGACCCGCGACGAGCTTGAGCGCGCACAGAATCAGCTCGCTAAGGAGCAGCAGGATCTGGCTGAACTCGACCAGCGCCTCACCAACGAGCTGGCCATGGAGAACGCCAAGCTCAACGAGGAGCTGCGCGACAGCATCCAGGCTTTCCTGAAAGTATACAACAAGACGAAGAAGTTCGATTACATCTTCTCGCGTCAGGGCGATAATATTCTGCTGGCCAACAAGAAGCTTGACATCACCGCAGAAGTTGTGGCTGGGCTGAACAAGCGCTATAAAGCGAAACCCGAAGTCAAAGGTGCGGCTGCCGACAAGAAAGAAGAGGGTGCAGAAGAGTAAAAGATGAAGTACTTCGAGCTCTCCTTTGTGCTGACACCTAACAACGAGGCGGCCGCCGATGTGCTGGCCGCCTTGTTGGCCGAAGCGGGCTGCGACACTTTCGTCCCCAACGATGAAGGTCTGACGGCATACGTCCTGCGGGACAGCTACGACGAGGCTTCCGTACGTGCCGTCGTCGATGCCTTCCCCTTGCCCGACACCGCCATCACCTTCACCTGCACAGAGGCACCCGATGAGAACTGGAACGCCACATGGGAAGCCGAACATTTTTTTGAACCTATCGCCTTGCCCAACGGCAAAAGTTTCAAGATTGAGCCGCGGCAGGCCTTTGGCAGCGGCGAACATGCCACCACGCGCATGATGATTGCGTTGCTGGCATCCCTCGACGTTCAGCATCGCACGGTCATCGATGCAGGCTGCGGCACAGGTGTGCTGGGCATCGCGGCTATTGAATTAGGTGCTTCCCACGTTTATGCCTACGACATCGATGAGTGGAGCGTGCGCAATGCCGAGGACAACTTCCGTCTTAATGGCTACACGCCAGAGGGTGGGGGCGTGTCTATCATGCAGGGTGACGCGGGATGCCTCGATGCTTGTCCTGCCGTGGACATCCTCATGGCCAATATCAATCGTAATATTCTTCTTGCTGATCTTCCGGCTTTTGCCTCGCGCCTCAAGCCAGGCGGCGAGCTCCTCCTTTCCGGCTTCTATGAGGCTGACATCGATCTGCTCACCTCAAAAGCTGCCTCCCTCGGTCTCCACCTCCAGCAAAGCCTTGCTGACGGCGACTGGTGCGCCCTGCTTTTCCAAAAAAAATTATTGAAATAGTGTGCCGTGCGCTTTTGCCGCACGGATAATCCTTCTTCCCATGACCACCGAAGACCACATCGAAGCCGACCTCCGCGTCCTTCAGCTCCTCTCGAAGAGCTTCCCCAGCGTGGCTGCTGCCTCCTCGGAGATTATCAATCTCCAAGCAATCCTCAACCTGCCCAAAGGTACGGAGCATTTTATGGCAGACATCCACGGCGAGTACGAAGCATTCCTGCATATCCTTAAAAACGCTTCGGGCAACATCAAACGTAAGGTGCGCGAATTATATGCCGAAACGCTTTCAGCGGATGAGTTGCGCGAGTTGTGTACCTTGATATATTATCCAGAGCAGAAACTCGAGATTATCAAGAATCAAAACGAGGCAGCGCTTGCCGCTGTCGCTCCCGAAGCATCGGCTTCGAGTCCTTCCCCCTCGCTCCCTGCGTTCTACGCGACCACCCTCCAGCGCCTCATCCGCGTATGCCAAAGTGTCTCGTCGAAGTACACGCGCTCGAAGGTTCGCAAGGCCCTGCCGCCCGAGTTCGCCTACATCATCGAGGAGCTGCTCCACGAGTCGCCCTCCGACGATGACAAGCAGGCCTACTTCGATGGTATCATCGCGTCCATCGTCGAGACCGACCGTGCCGATGCCTTTATCATCGCCTTGGCCACTGTCATTCAACAGCTTGCCGTCGACGAACTGCATATCCTCGGCGACATCTTCGACCGCGGTCCCGGCGCTCATATCATCATGGACCGCCTCTGTCACCATCCTTCATTCGACATACAATGGGGCAACCACGATGCCCTCTGGATGGGAGCTGCAGCCGGCAACGACTGCTGCATAGCCAATGTTCTGCGCCTCTCGTTGCGCTACGGCAATATGCAAACCCTCGAGGATGGCTATGGCATCAACCTCGTGCCGTTGGCCACCTTCGCCATGGAGACATACGCTGATGACCCTTGCGATCTCTTTGGCCCTCGTCTGGACAAGGACGACACGACCCACAACGAGAAGACGCGCCGCCTGATTGCACAGATGCATAAAGCCATCTCCATCATTCAGTTCAAGCTCGAAGGACAGATGATCCTCCGTCGCCCCGAATGGCAGATGGAAGAACGTCTCGTTTTACAGCACATCGACAAGGAGCGTGGCGTCTATGTCAAGGATGGCAAGGAGTATGAGATGACCGACACATTCTTCCCCACGCTCGACCCCTCAGCCCCCTATGTCCTTACTGCCGAGGAGCTGGAACTCGTGCGCCAGCTGCACCACTCTTTCCGCGTCAGCGACAAACTGCAGAAACATATCAAATGTCTCTTCACCCACGGGTGCATGTATGCCATCCACAACGGCAACTTGCTCTTCCATGCCAGTGTGCCGCTCAATGCCGACGGAACGCTTAAAGAGGTGAATCTCAACGGTAAATACTACAGCGGCCGCGAGCTGCTTCACCACATCGGCATGACCATGCGTGCAGCCTTCAATGCCGATACACCGCGCGATGAGAAGCGCTTTGCCCGCGACTATTTCTGGTATCTTTGGTGCGGCCAGGAATCACCTCTCTTCGACAAGGATCGTATGGCCACCTTCGAGCGCTACTTCCTGCGCGACAAGACTACCCACGAGGAACGCAAGGGCTACTACTATCTCCTGCGTGACAACGCTGAGGTCTGCGACCGCATCCTTGATGCTTTCGGTGTGCAGGGCAAGCACCGCCACATCATCAACGGCCATGTGCCTGTGCGTGTGGCAGGCGGCGAAAGTCCTATCAAGGCCGATGGACGGCTTATGGTCATTGATGGCGGTCTGTCAAAGGCTTACCACAACACCACGGGCATCGCAGGCTACACCCTCGTTTTCCACAGCCGCGGTTTTGAGCTCATCCAGCACGAACCCTTCGAGAGTGCTGACGATGCCATCCGTCGAGGCACAGATATCGTGAGCTCCAAGCAGATTGTTGAGCTCAGCGGCCGTCGTCTACGCGTGCGTGATACAGATAAGGGACGCGAATTGCAAGCGCAGATTGCAGAATTACAAGAACTTCTTTACGCATATCGCCACGGCTTCATCAAAGAACAAGCGCGTAAATAATCACATTCGTCATCCTTGGGCCTTCCCGCTGCCCGGCTCTTTCCAAATGTCCGAGAAGTTGAACCATTGCAGCGGATAGTGTTCGAGCTGGCGCTCAATGGCAGCGGTATAGGCATCAGCCAACTGTTGCCGTTGCTGTTTCATGGGTAGCGTTTTGTCGTAGGGTAGGGCAGTGAGGTAGGCGCTGTAGGAACCGTCAGGCTCTTTCATGGCGCATATCATATACGTATCCATGCTCCGCGTGACAGCCATGGCAAAGGGACCGCGGGCGAGATATACAGGACTGCCGTGGAGCGTTGAGGCGATGACTTTCCCTGCGTTAGCGAAGCGGTCGGCGAAGGCTATGATGGTCTCGCCGTTGTCAATGGCGCGGAGGATTGCGTCGCTGTGCGAGGTACGCGTGCCGACGGGTATCATGCGGATGTTCATGCTTCCGAAGGATATTTCGCGATAATCCATGACGGACTGCTTCTCACCGCCGTACACCAGAACATTACATGTTTTCTTAAAGTGAAACGAGTAGCCGAGGATTTCGCTGCAACCGATGTGGGCACTGAGCAGCAAGATTGACGGTGCATCCTCGGGGCGGTCGTAGGCGTGCTCAAAGCCGTGGTAGGTTACACCGAAATGATGGCCGGCGTACATCGCAAACTTATCCACTACGGTTTGTCCGAAAAGGTAGAAGTTGCGATAGAGTGCCACCACTGACTGCCATCGGCCATAATGCCTGTGGTGTCGGTAGTAACGCAAAGTGGGACGTGAACCACGGGCCAGAAGCATGGAAAAAGGAATGGCGAAGAGCGCCATGAAGGCATATACAGCCTTGATGCTCACGCTCCTCAACATGGCAACGAGGGCTTTGTACATCCAACTGTAGCCGTATGTGGTTCCTTCGCTTTTCTTCATTGTCTGTTTCTGATGGTCATTCGCCGACGACTACTTTCTTGTCGCCGATGATATAGACACCCTTTTTCAGTTGACGATTATTCTTTTTGTCCACCGCAGTCGAACGTTCCTTCGAGCCTACTTGACGTCCGCTCAGGTCATAAACCGTGCTGCCCCGTTTCTCCTTTATCGCGCCTTCACTGTTCACTTCTCCGACTCCGTCTTCCCCTCCAAACACAAAGGTGAAAGCATTGTCGCCCTGCACATATTCGGCAGGGATATAGGCGCAGTTGGCAGCGATTGTTCCTGCATCGCACGGTTTGAAAGTGTTGCCGTCAAGTATGTAGTAAACTCCGCTTGTTTCGAGGTACGTAGGAGCTAATGTCCCGAAAAAAAGGTTGTCGCTGAGTGTGTTGTCGCTGTCTACAGAGGACAGCTCGATAGTGCCTGTCGTGCCGTTCTCGCCTTTGAGCAGCAGGCCTGTGCCGCCACGGACACTACCCGTCACCTGCTCGAAGGTGATGACGTTGTCGGCGTTGATGGACGTCATCTGCCAAGCGCTGTAGTCCGTGACCTGACTGAAGTCCAGGGGATAGGCGCAGCAGATGGTGGCATAGCCAGCGGCGTTGAGTGTTGCATTGAGTGATACCCCGGTCGTGCTGACAATCACGTCGTCGAGGAAGAATCGGTTTTTGCTGCCTGCGGAGGCAAAGGTGATGCGCGTTGCTGGTGTAGCGTCGGTGATGGTGGCGGTGTAGGTCGTGAAGGTACCGTTGACGAGCGTGACGCTTTCCTTGTCGATGCTGCCGGCTGACACAGAGATCAATAATGTCGTTGCATCGCCGCTCCAGGCGCCTGCACGGAATGACAGTTGCAGCGTACCGGCTGTCCCGATGGCGGGTGTCGTGGCTGAACCCTTACCGCCGCTTGATCCGAAGCGTGTACAGCCGTCGCCAACGTAACCTTTGTCGAAGGTCCAGCCGCTGTTGTCCGTATGCGTGCCGTCGGACAGGCCGTTGGAAGCTACTGATCCGTTCCAGCCGCCGCTGTTGCCGCCTGTGCCTGAACATTTCGAGAATGTCTCTGTGAACACTGTTGCCGTAGCGCCGCCTCCTGCTGTCGTCTTGCCTACAGGAGCAGTTACGGTGAGGGTGAACGAGCTGTTTGATGCCATATAGCTACGACCCTCTGCGTAGGTCACGTTGATGGTCGTCGTGCCTACCGCTACGGGATTCACGTTGAGGCCGTCCACGGTGGCCACAGCGCTGTTGGCACTTTCGAGCGTCACAGCACCGTCGGTCTTGAAATGTACGCCATTCTCCAGCGTGAAGGTTTCGCCGTATGCCACCACGGTTTCTGCGCTGTAGGTCTCAGGCTCCTGATCGGCCTCGTGATCGCCGTTGTAGTCGTCGTAGCTGAAAGGCACTTCCTTCAAGTCGCCCCAGATATACTGTTCCAAACCGGGATAGTCGATGAAGGGGTTACGATTCTTCTGTATGCTGTAGACGGTGTTGTTGCGCTTCACCTCTTTCTCGCTGACGGGGTCGTTTGCAGCCCATTCCATCAACATCTTCAGCTGCCAGGAGGACAACCCCGGGTATGTGTTGCCGTCCAGCGTGGGGCGTGACTCTACGTTTTGCGTATACCAGTCGCTCAGTTTCTCCTCGTAGCACGTCACCATATAAAAATAGGTACGCGCGAAGTCGCCTTTATATTCGTCGTTGGGTTCGAACACCGTGCCCGTGTATCCGGGATATGTACAAGAGCCCAGCTTGCTGAAGCCGTTGGCTGACTTATACTTCTCGCCTGAGGTCTCGCCGAAAGGCCAGTTGCTGCGTTGGTTGTTAACATAACCGTCGGTAGGGTAGAGGTGATGCAAGTCGGTGTACATCGGCGTGTTGGCACCAAACCAGCTGCTGGGGAACGAGTGCTCGCGGTTGTAGCAGTCGCCTTCTTTCGAGTAGTTGCCACCCTGATCGGTGCCCGGACGATAGTTGGTGATGTTGGAATACATATCCCAAATCTTGCCGTCGGCACGTACGTCCGTCGTCTTGAACGCCGTCCAAAGCTCGTTGTACGTCTTTTCCGTGCGGTTGTAGATAATGCCGCAGAGGGCTGTCTTCAGCTCTTCGCCTTTCTTGCCGTCAGCCTTCTTGTAGTAAGTCCCGGTGCTGTTGGGAGCAGCGGCGCAAGCGCTCATCGTCGCTACGCCCACCATGACCAATACTAAAAATTCTTTCTTCATTTTTCTTCGTTAGTCAGTCTTTTCAATGCTTTCTGGCCGCAAAGGTACGAAAAAACAAATAAAAGTTATTCGAGTGAATATTCGTTTTAAGTTTTTTTCGTACCTTTGCGGCCAGAAACTAAACACGGATGCGTATGACTGCTGAGAACAATAAGCGTGAACGTCCACGCGACATCGATATACGTTCTGCCATCGAGGTGCTTCGCCAAGGCGGCACGATTCTCTACCCGACTGACACCATCTGGGGTATCGGCTGTGACGCTACGAACCCAGAAGCGGTGAAGAAGGTTTTTGAAATCAAGCAGCGTGAGGATTCCAAGGCGCTCATTTGCCTCGTGGACTCGCCGGGACGCCTACAGCGCTATGTCCGCAATGTGCCTGATGTGGCGTGGGATATCATTGACTTGGCTACGAAACCCACGACAGTGATTCTCAATGGCGTCAACGGCCTTGCTCCCAACCTCTTGGCCGAAGACGGCAGCGTAGGCTTGCGCGTCACTAACGAGGTGTTTTCGCATACGCTCTGCTACCGCTTCCAGAAAGCCATCGTCTCGACTTCGGCCAACATGAGTGGTCAGCCTTCGCCACAGACCTTTGCGGACATTGACCCCGCTATCATCGCCGCCGTCGATTATGTCTGTGTCTCGCGTCAACGCGATACCTCACGTCATGAGCCCTCATCGATCATCAAGCTCACCCCGACTGGAGAAGTCACGATCATTCGAAAATAAAAGCTGGATTTGAAGCATGAAAATCAGCACTGACTCACATATCAGCAAGCTGTTTGCAAAACTGACGGCTCCCCTCCCTGCAAAGGAAGGGCGGGTGAGCGGGTCTTCCTACTCTTCAAAGCGTTTGATGCTCTTTCTGGCTTTCATCATCGGTGTGCTCACGTCGCTGGCGGGCTTGTTGCTCAAATGGCTGATCCGACAAATTGAGCACCTGCTGACACAGCAGTTCTCGATTACCGATGCCAACTGGCTGTACCTGCTCTACCCCGTTGTAGGTATCTTCATTACAGGCCTTTTCGTGCGTTACATCGTACGCGATGACATCGGCCACGGCATCACGAAGATTCTTTATGCTATTGCCCGCAAAAAGAGCTTTATCAAGGCACACAACACATGGTCGTCGATCATCGCCTCTGGTATTACCATTGGCTTTGGCGGCAGTGTGGGAGCTGAGGCACCTATCGTGCTCACTGGTTCTGCCATCGGGAGCAATCTGGGACGTCTCTTCCGCCTCGATTCGAAACAGGTCATGCTCCTCGTGGGCTGCGGTGCTGCGGGTGCGGTCTCAGGTATCTTCAAAGCGCCCATCGCGGGGCTTGTGTTCACGTTGGAGGTGCTGATGTTCGATTTCACGCTGGGTAGCCTGCTACCGCTGCTGGTCTCATGCGTCACCGCTGCCGCCGTCACTTTTGCCATCTCCGGTACGGGTAACCTCTTTGAGTTTCACCTCGTCAATGCCTTCACAATCACGCGCGTGCCTGCATATATTTTATTAGGTATATTCTGCGGCTTTGTTTCCTTGTATTTCACCCGCGTGATGACGTGGCTCGAGAATTTCTTCCGCCGAATGGGTTCGCCGTGGACGCGTTTCCTCGTGGCCAGCCCTGTCCTTGCCGTGCTCATCTTCCTCTTTCCCTCGCTCTATGGCGAAGGTTATGAGATGATCCGTCTGCTCCTGAACGGTCAGGGCGAAGCCGATTGGAACCAAGTCCTCGAAGGCTCACTGTTCTATGGTATGCCGCACATCTTGCTCTTATATCTTGCAGGTATCATTGTGTTTAAGGTCTTTGCCACGACGTGTACGAATAGCGGTGGCGGCTGCGGCGGTACGTTTGCGCCCAGCCTCTTTGTGGGTTGTGTTTCAGGTTTCCTTTTTGCCGCAATCTGGAATATGCTGCCCGGTAACAGCATCATCGTGCCAGAGAACAACTTCTCGCTTCTGGGCATGTGCGGTCTGATGAGCGGCGTCATGCACGCTCCGCTGACAGGCATCTTCCTCATCGCTGAACTCACGGGCGGTTACGGCTTGTTCCTGCCGCTGATGATCGTGGCCGTAGCTTCCTACCTGACGATCATTATCTTCGAGCCCCATAGCATCTACACGATGCGTCTGGCGCGTAAGGGTGAGCTCGTCACGCACAACAAGGATCACGCTATCCTCACACTGATGTCCATGGACTCCGTCATCGAACGCTACGACGAGCAGTTGCACCCCGCTGACGACCTCCGTGAGATTGTGCGTCAGATCTCCGGTTCTGTGCGCGACATTTTTCCCGTTGTTGACGATGCTGGCAAACTCCTTGCTGTGCTTATTTTAGACAATGTCCGTCACGTAATGTTCCGAACGGAACTATACCACCAGTTGCATGTGCGTGACTTGATGTCGCCTTGTGCAGCTCGGCTGACGGTCAACGACCCAATGGATATCGTTATGTCCACCTTTGATTCGACACAAGCCTGGTCGCTGCCCGTCGTGGACAGCGACGGCACCTTCGTCGGCTTCATCCGCCGCAGTCACGTCTTCGCGTTGTACAGGAAGATGGTGGCGGATATGAGTGATGAATAATATTCCTAAGACAATGAATCTGCAACAAAGAATAATATTTATGGGCACGCCAGAGTTTGCCGTTGAGAGTCTGCGTGCTTTGGTTGAGAATGAGTATAATGTAGTGGCTGTTGTCACTATGCCCGACAAACCTGTGGGACGCCACCACGACACGCTGCAAGCATCACCCGTCAAGGAATATGCCTTGTCCGTGGGGCTACCTGTGTTGCAACCCGAGAAGCTGAAGGATGAGGCATTCATCGAGGAACTGCGCAGCTATCATGCTGACGTACAAGTTGTCGTGGCTTTCCGTATGCTGCCAGAAGTCGTTTGGGCTATGCCTCCCAAGGGTACCTTTAACCTACATGCCGCGCTGTTGCCGCAGTACCGTGGTGCCGCGCCCATCAATTGGGCTATCATCAACGGCGATACAATGACGGGCGTTACCACCTTCTTCCTTGATCACGATATTGACACTGGACGCATCATTCATCAGGTGGCTGCGCCCATTGCCGACACTGATACTGTCGAAGATGTTTATGAACGCTTGATGCATTTGGGCGCCAAACTCGTGATGAAGACGCTCGACGACATCGCTGCAGACAATGTACAACCAGTGGCTCAAAGTGAGTTTGGTGATACCATCGCCGAATTGCGTCCCGCTCCCAAACTTTTCCGCGAGAACACGCAGGTCCGTTGGCATGAGCACACCGTAAAGTCAGCCTACGACTTCATCCGAGGTCTCTCACCCTATCCTGGAGCCTGGACCACGCTTCGCACTGCCGATGGTCGCGAGACTCAGCTCAAGGTGTTCTTTGCCGAAAAGAATGTGGATGCCGACACGAATCCGCTTGTCGTTCAACTCCGTGACGGCTATCTCCGCCTCACCGACATTCAGTTGGCAGGCAAGCGCCGCATGAGTGCCCAAGACTTTCTTCGTGGAGCTCATTTGGAGGGTGCCGAGCTCATTGAAACATAGTTGTGTGTCCTCTTTTTCGCAAAAAAATAGCAAAAAGTTTGGCTGTTTCGTAAAAATAACGTTACTTTGTCCCCGATAAGCGGCAAATAACGCCTATTATCACCTCTTTTTAATCCTTTTAATAATAAAAAATTCATTGCCTATCGATTGAATCATTACTCCGAACCAATACTTGGAAAGTAATGCAAGACTACTCCAAAGAGTCTGACGAAGTGCTCGTCAAACTCTATGAACAAGGCAATGACGACGCGTTCGATGTTCTGCTCGAACGCCATCAGCAGGTTATCTATAGCTACATCTTCGCCATCATACGTGACGAAGATAAAGCTAATGACCTTTTTCAGGAGACTTTCTATAGGGCTATCACAAACATCCGCTCCCATCGCTACACAGAGACTGGCCGGTTCCAAGCTTGGCTCATGCGTATTGCGCGCAACTTGGTCATTGACGCCGTGCGCCACTGCAAACTCATTGTGGACATCCCCGATGATGTCGAACGTGACCGCATCCTCAACGACCCTTCACTGATTGTAGGCAATGTAGAGATGTCTTACCATAACGAGCAGACGTACATTGACCTCGAGCACATGATTACGCTTCTTCCCGAAGCGCAACAGGAGGTAGTACGGATGCGTATCTACGAGAACCGTCCTTTCAAGGAGATAGCTGTGCGCACACATTGCAGCATCAATACCGCTCTCGGTCGTATGCGTTACGCCGTCCTCAACCTTCGCAAGATGGCTGCACATTGCGACCTCACCATCCTCGAAGCATAATCTTTCGACAGATTTTTAACCCAAATCAATCCTAATGACCGATTTGGGTTAAAGAATCCCTTTATTTTACTTCAAACGTCAGACTTTGCAAATCCTCATCGCGCGATGATGTGCCACAGAGGATAGCGTATTGGCCTGGACGAGTGCTGAGTTCATCAATGGTTTCATCGTAGTATTCGAATGCCTCTCCGTCAAGTGTGATAACCGCTTTCTTGGTTTCACCAGGTTTCAGCTGTAGCTTCTGGAATCCTTTCAGCGCCTTGATGGGAGCACCGTCGTCATTGAGCGCCTTGACGTAGACCTGCACCGTTTCTGTCCCTTCGCAAGCACCTGTGTTTTTGACGGGTACGGTGATGGTGACCTTGCCATTCGTTTTCATCTTCTTGGCCGACAGCTTTGCCTTGCCCATGCTGAACGTGGTGTAGCTGAGACCAAAGCCAAAAGCGTACTGAGGCTGTCCCGTGAAGTAGCGGTAGGTGCGGTTCTTCATCGAGTAGTCGAGGAAGTCGGGAAGGTCGGCGTTGGAGCGATAGAAGGTCACGGGCAGTTTGCCGCCTGGGCAGTAGTTGCCAAAGAGCACGTCGGCCAGCGCACTTGCGCCACCCTGACCTGGATACCATGCCTGAAGCAGCGCGTCGTACTGTCCTTCAACGCTGCCGAAAGCAATGGCAGAGCCTGAGCAATTGACAAAGATGACGGGGCGACCCGTCTCATGCATCGCACGTACCAATCGTTGTTGCACATTGGGCAGTTCTATATCCTGCTTATCGCCGCCTTCGCCTTCCATCTGTGCCGATATACCACCGATAATGATGATGGCGTCGGCTGCTTTGACCTCGTTGGCCAAATCGCTGAAATCAACAAGCTTGCGCTCGCAGATGTCGCCACGTAGCATAGCAAAGTTGCCATTGCCACGGCGGTATTCGATATTGACATCGTAAGTCTCTCCCTCCGTGACGGGGAATGATTTGTATTCAACACCGCGACGGAAACCGAAGCCACGACGACCACTGGGCCTGCCCTCTTCAATAACCTCGCCATTCACGCGCAGAATGTAGCCATTGTCGGTCGAGAGCGTGTATTTCATTTCACCGGTGAACGTCGCCTTGTACTTGCCGCTGATGCGCACAGACAGAGAGTCGTTGTTCACGCCTTCAGCGAAGCCCCAAGCACCGAATGTTGAGAAATTCAGCTCGTTATAGTAGCCGCTCTTGGCCGCTTCACCACGCAGTTCCCTATTGTTCCAGAATTCTACGAATACGCCTTTGCCGTCGTTGAAGTCCTGCAAGTGGTGGATGGTTTCGTAGTCGTCATTGAGCTCGCACGCCTTATTATAGATGATTCGTGCGGAGGGGATGGCAGTCTTGATGCCTTCGAGTAGCGAGTGCTGATGAGCTTGCGTCGGCGTGCCACCGTAGTTGCCGTTCAGCAGATCGATATTGTCGGCATTGGGGCCCACGATGGCCAGTGTCTTGATAGCCTTTGAAAGAGGAAGAACAGCCTTGTTCTCTAATAGCACCATAGATTCACGTGCAGCCTGCGTGGCCAGTGCGTCGTGCTCCTCGCTGCTGATTACGTCTGGCTTCATCTTGGCCCATGGCAGCATATCGGCGGGATCAAACATACCCAGCTCAAAGCGTCCCATGAGCGTCTTGCGCAGGTGGCCGTCGAGGTCGCTTTCTTGAATCAACCCCTTCTCCAAACCCTCTGTGAGCGACATAAAGACCTTACCACATTCGAGGTCGGTGCCATTCAGAACGGCATCTACAGATGCTGAGAGGCCGTCCTTATGTGTCTCGTGCTGGCCGCGGTTGAAGAAGTTGTTGATAGCATCGCAGTCAGTCAACACAATACCGTCGTAGCCCCACTTGTTGCGCAGAATGTCGATGAGCAGGCGGTCGCTTGTGCAGCACGGTTTGCCCTCAAAACGCTGATAGGCACACATCACTTCGCGCACGTTACCTTTTTTCACCAAAGCTTTGAAGGCTGGCAGGTAGGTTTCCCACAGGTCGCGGTTCGTTGGTTCCACATTCATGGAGTGGCGTAGGGGTTCAGGACCGCTGTGTACGGCGTAGTGCTTGGCGCAGGCGTGTGTCTTCAGGTAATTAGCGTCGTCGCCCTGCATTCCCAATACCGTTTGTACGCCCAGCACAGCATTCAGGTAAGGGTCTTCGCCGCAAGTCTCTTGTCCGCGTCCCCAACGTGGATCGCGGAAAATGTTCACGTTAGGGCACCAGAATGTCAGTTCGGGATTGCCAGGATAGTAGGTTTCGCCCATACCGACATGCTTCACGCTATGGTCCGAGCGGTTCCAGTTGGCACGTGCCTCGTCGCTGACCTGTGCGAACACGTCATGTACCAAGTGTTCGTTGAAGGCTGCCGCCATACCTATGGGCTGCGGATAGACCGTGTAGCCGCCCTGACGTACGCCGTGGCACGCCTCGCTCCACCAGTTGTACGACGGGATGCCGAGGCGGTCGATGGAGATACTCTTGTTCATCATCAGTCCCACCTTCTCCTCGGCTGTCAACATGCTCAATAAGTTCTCCACACGTTCAACTCGCGACAGTTTTGTGTCTTGCCAGGGGTAAGTTACCTGCGCCAAAGCGCTCGTTGAGGTCATGATGACACTCACTGCGGTAGATACGACGGCTACAGCCGCCTTCATTGCTCTTTTCATATTGTAATGATTACTTGACAAATACCTTCTTCCCGTTGACGATGTTCAAACCACGTCCCATTCTGCCAATTTGCTGGCCACTGGCGTTGAAAATGTGGATGGATGAGGGTTGTGTGGTGAGGGTTGAGGGAGTATCGATGCCATCGGCGCCTGTGGTGATGGTGAAAGTGATCTGGGTTGTGTTGCGTGCGAAATCGGTGTAGCTGATGGTGACCTCGCCAGTGCCATGGTCTACGGTTTTGAGCTGGTTGCCGTTGACGGTGATGAAATCGGGTACGGAGAAATGGATGGAGTCAGTGACATTTTCTGTATGTCCATCAAGGAACGTGGCTGTGACGTTGATGCGCTTGGTGCGTCCTTTCTTGAGTGTCAACGGGCTTTCGACATCCGCGGTGAGTTCCTTGACGGTGAAGAGCTGCTTGAGGTTGTTGGGCATGGTGAACTCCTCGTCTTTCATCAGGGGCTGGTTCATCAGTTTTAGTGCCTCGAAAGCATAGCGATAACCCATCATGCGATAACCCAAGGCCGAGAAATGCCAGGGATCTGTGCCATTTCCCGGACAGCCTTCAGACGATACGATGTGGGATGTCGGGACAGTCCGCGGCATCTTTGCTACGACGGTGTTGTGATAGTAACAAGCTCCACCCATCTCCTGACGCAGTGTTTCACCTACGAAGAGCGGCACTTTGGCGGCCTCCAGTCCAAGGTCGGTTAGCATGTCGTTGTAGATTTTCTTGACCATGTTAGGCCAGTTGGGGTCGCCGTTGTTGGAGCATCCCTGATGGAGGAGAATACCGCGTATAACACCTACTTCCTGTGCCTTTTTGGCCATGTCTATGAGGCGCTTATAAGGGTTTCCGCCGTAGTGCTGTTTAGCAATGGTAGCCCACCATTCGTTGGGATTATCGTCGAGTTTTTGCTGGAACTTATCCTTATCGAACATTTCAATCGGGCTGCCACCCATGGCCACGGCTACGACACCTATTTTGACATCCTTGGGCAGGGCGGCTACCATAGTGCGACCGAAATAGTCGGAGGGACCAAGCTTACCCACAGGGTTCACGATGGGCACTTTAGCTGTGTACCAGTTACCCAAAGTGCGTGCAGGATTGTCGAACTTGCAGGTCGCCAGCATCTTAAAACGTGAATTTACTTGAGCGTCGATGCTTTCTGCTGCAGCATTACCTTCCATGTTCGATTGGCCGAAGCAGAGATAGATGTAGAAGTTGGGGTCTACTTCAGCTTTCATGGGGATGAAAGGAAGCATGACGAGTAGAATAGTACAATATAACTGTTTCATTGAATCATATGATTTATTTGGAATTAACGTAACACTTTCTTTCCGTTCTTAATGACTATGCCATGCTTGGCGTTCGCGTCCTGCACACGGCGTCCGCTGAGGTCATAGAGCGCTTCGCCGCCGTGGCGTGACTGGGGAACGGCGACCTCCTTAACGCCATCGGGGGCATCTTCAGAGAACTGCCATGCATCGAACTGAACGTTGTCGTTGGTGGATTCTGTAAAGACGAAGAATACTGTCTTGACACCCTGGAACTTGGAATCATCCAGTTCTATTGTGTAGTCTTCAAAGATTGAGGATGCGAACTGCACGGTGGCTACTGTCGAAGCTGTGGCTTTGTTAAAGCGAATTTCCAGCTTGCCAGTACCCTTAGCCCTGAGAGTGAACGACTTGGCACCTGTCCCGAAATCCACCTTCCGTACCGATGTCCATGAGCCGACAGGCATCTTGATGTAGAGGTTCTCGGCAGCATCGTTGCCCAGTGTGTTCCTTGAGGAAGCGGAGTGAATGTTCTTGAAGTTTTCGTAGGTGATGCCTCCGGCTGAAGCCATTGTTTCAGCTTGCTGAAGGTCGAAGGGATTCAGATTTTTGATAGCTGTGACGCCCGACTTGGTCAGTGTCATCTTGCTGATTTTTTGTGTGCTCTCGTTTACTGTGGCTTTGTCTACACCGATGGAGCGGAATCCGGAAGCACCCGTGTTCATGTTACTTTCCAGTAGCGTGGAATGGTAGAATAGGTAGTAGTTTCCATTGTATTTATGCAGATGGGTGTGGTTGTTTCCCCATCCCATGCCGAAGTTTCCTTCATTGGGCACATATTCGCCCCGATACTCCCAGGAGTCGGGATCCAGAGGATCGTCGCTCACCATATAGCACATGCTGCATGCCGACGGAGCGGACTGTCCGTTGCGCTTGGCGAACGAGTTCCAGTCATTACGGTCGCTCCATGACGTGTTGTATGTGTACACGAAGCGCCCGTTCATGATATTGAGTTCACTGGCCTCAAACAGATAGGGCGCTGGCATATTGACGGCAGAGCCGTCGAGTGCTGTCATCGAGGACTTCAATTTGGCAATGCGTGAATTGCCTGGCCATAGTTTGGAACCTGAACTCTGTGGATCGCCGCCACCAAAGGCAATCCAGCCCACGCCATTTTCGTCAACGATGGCACCAGGGTCGAACAACCAGTTGCAAGGGTCAACGCCAGGCATACCGTGGCGGATTAGGGCCTGGGTTAGGGGAGAGGTGAATGGACCCACAGGTGATTTTGTACTTTTGATGACGCCTACGCTACCACCGCCATTTGCAAAGTAGATGAAGAACTCATCAATACCCCTGGATGATGTACGCCAAACAGCCGATGGTGCCCACGATTGTCCGCACCATGAACCGCACACCTTGCCCACGTCGATGGTGCCATGGAACGTCCAGTTTACCATGTCGTCAGTGGAGAATACCACCAGCGATTTGATGCTGCCATAGTCGTTGCTTCCTGTCTTCCTGTTGACGAGAAACTGCTGATGGTCGTTGGTGCCATAGACGTAGAGCCGGCCATTGTATTCGAGGGCTGTAGGATCGGCACAGAAGACGCAGGCGCTGATGGGATTAGCGTTTGATGCTCCTTTATTGTCGGATGCAATAGTCTGTGCTTCTGCATGCATACATGCCATCGTGACGGCCAAAGCCAAAAACAACTTCTTAAACTGTTGACTTTTCTTCTTCATCTCTTTGAATCGTTTTTAGATACGATAAGCTGCTGCAGTTGCGCACCGATATCATTTGCTATAAACATTTATGATAACCTCATCCGTCTCAATCGTGACTCAATGAGGTCAAAAATGAGTTAAATGACCACAAAATATAGAAAATAAAGTGAACCAGCCCTGTCTTCACTTCTTGCCGCGTAGCTTCTGGAAAATCCAGATGAGGACGACAGCGCCGACGACTGCAGTGCCGACGGTGCCAATAGTGCCGCCCCATGAAATACCCAGTTTCTCGAAAAGCCAGCCGCCGAAGCAGCCTCCAAGGAGGCCGATGACGATGTTCCACAAGCAGCCGTAGCCTTCGCCACGCATGATCCAGCCGGCGATGGTACCAGCGATGAGTCCAACGATAATTCCTTCAATCATAATGTTTCCTTTTATTATTTTATGGGTTTTGTGGTGCAAAGGTAGCTAAAATGATGCAAACCGAAAATAATTTGTCCAAAAAGTTACCATTACTCGATATTATTTCATGAATGAATCCACTTCAAGAGCAGCGAAAAGCTAAAAACCTAAGGTGAATTTTGCTTGAAAAAGTAAAGAAAAACTTGCTTTTCTTTTGCATTTCGCTCACTTAATCGTACCTTTGCACCCGTGAATAAGAAAAAGAAGTTGTTTTGGACGGTGCCAAAAGGTCAGGAACTGACTGAGATGGACCGTATTATATTATCTGCTCAGGAGCGTGGAAAAGTGGTGCCATCACGCGCATTGATCAAGACTCCTGAGCAAATAGAAGGCATACGACGTGCTGGTGTTGTAAACACGGGCATATTGGATATGTTGACCACGGAGATTCATGCGGGGATGTGTACGCAGGAGATTGACGATCTCGTAGCGGAATACACTGAGGCTCATGGCGCTACATCGGCGTGTTTGGGCTACGAAGGCTTTCCTCGTTCGTGCTGTACGAGTGTCAATGAGGTCGTCTGTCACGGCATCCCCAATGAATGGGAGGTGTTGCGCAACGGAGACATCATCAATGTGGACTGCACGACGATTCTTGACGGTTACTACGCTGACGCTTCGCGAATGTATGTCGTGGGCGGTAAGACAAGCGCAAAGAAACAGAAGCTCGTGGACGTGGCGTGGGAGTGCCTGAAGATCGGCGAGGAGGTGTGCTCGGCGCCATACGTCTATGTTGGAGATATAGGAAATGCCATCCAGAAGCACGCCCACAAGAATGGGTTCAGTGTCGTCCGTGATCTCTCCGGGCATGGCGTAGGATTGGAGTTCCATGAAGAGCCTGACGTTGATCACTATGGACGCAAGGGAACTGGTATGCTCCTCGTACCAGGCATGGTATTCACTATCGAGCCCATGATCAATATGGGTACATGGCAGGTGTTCTGTGACGAAGAAGACGGCTGGACGGTGGTCAGCGAGGACGAATTACCCAGCGCACAATGGGAACATACGTTCGTGATGACCGAACATGGGGTGGAAGTGCTGTCGCATTAATTTAAATGGACAATTGACAATGTATAATGGACAATGAAAGATAAACCAATTATTATATTAGGCATTGAATCCTCCTGTGATGATACTTCGGCGGCAGTGATTCGCGACGGGGTGCTACTGTCGAACGTGACGGCATCGCAAGCAGTGCATGAGGCTTACGGCGGAGTTGTACCCGAACTTGCCTCGCGCGCGCATCAATTAAATATAGTACCTGTGGTGGATCAGGCGCTGAAGCGGGCGGGCATTGCGAAGGAGGAACTGAGCGCTGTCGCCTTCACGCGTGGACCTGGCCTCATGGGCTCACTGCTCGTGGGCGTGAGCTTCGCCAAGGGCTTTGCAGCATCGTTGGGCATCCCTATGATTGACGTAAACCATTTACAAGGCCATGTCTTGGCGCATTTTATAAAAGAGGGGGATCAGGGTGGGTCTGCCCCCCCCTTCCCCTTCCTCTGCCTTTTGGTCAGCGGCGGCAATTCGCAGATTGTGCTCGTGAAGGCATACAATGATATGCAGATCATTGGACAAACCATCGACGACGCGGCTGGTGAGGCCATCGACAAATGCTCAAAGGTCATGGGCTTAGGTTATCCGGGAGGCCCGATTATAGACCGTCTGGCTCGTCAGGGCAATCCTGAAGCGTTCACGTTTGCCAAGCCTGCCATCCCTGGCTATGATTACAGTTTTAGCGGCCTGAAGACCTCGTTCCTCTACAACCTGCGCGACTGGCTCAAGGACGATCCCGATTTCATTGAGCACCACAAGGAGGATTTGGCTGCTTCGTTGGAGAAAACCATTGTGGATATCCTCATGAACAAACTGCGTCGCGCAGCCAAGGATTTGAAGATTAAGCACGTGGCTGTGGCAGGAGGTGTGAGCGCCAACACGGGTCTGCGCGAGGCGTTCAAGGATCATGCGCGCCGCTACGGCTGGACCATCTATATTCCCAAATTCAGTTATACCACCGACAATGCCGCGATGATCGCTATCACAGGGGCGTTCAAATTCGCCGACAAAGACTTTTGTCCGATGGAAGCGCCAGCGTACTCGCGTGTAGAGTTATAAAAGTTAACGAATTCGCATCATCCGTTCAATTCGTTGTAAATAGAGATTGAAGATGAATATACAATTTAAAGTCATTTCAAGAGAGATTAGTGAATATCTGTGGCGGGCGGAGAAGACGCTGTCGACCGCCGAAAGCTGTACGTCAGGACTCGTGGCGGCTGCGATTACGGCTGTGCCTGGCGCCAGCAACTACTTCCGTGGCGGCGTCATTACTTATGTCAACGAGCTCAAGACTCAGCTATTAGGCGTGTCGGAAGAGCTGTTGGCCGAACGTGGAGCCGTGAGTGAGGAAGTGGCCAGGGCGATGGTTAATGGAGCCCTCGAACGTCTGCAAACCGACTATGCCGTAGCCGTCACTGGCTATGCTGGACCAGGCGGTGGCCCCGAGGCACCCGTAGGCACCATCTTCGTCGCTGTAGGTAAGCAGGACGACATCTCTGTGCGTGAGCTCACAGGCGACGATGGACGTGAAGAAAACGTGGCTCGAGCGACGCTGACTGCCCTCCAGATGCTCCTTGAGAAGCTCAAAAACGACTTTCCTGAGGCCCAAGAATAAAAAAACAGGTTGAAAACTTTGTAGATTCGGAAAAAAGCTGTACCTTTGCGCCCTGTTTGGAAGAAGTAATTTTTGGAAGTTACAAAAAGGAAAGATTAGAACCATGTCTAAGATCTGTCAAATCACCGGAAAAAGAGCGATGCACGGCAATAATGTGTCGCACTCTAAGCGCCGCACAAAGCGCGTCTTTGACGTGAATCTCTTCACCAAGAAGTTCTACTGGGTGGAGGAAGATTGCTGGATCAGCCTGAATATCTCGGCTGCTGGCCTGCGCTTGATTAACAAGATCGGTCTCAACGCTGCTATCAAGCAGGCTGTCGAGAAGGGTTACTTGCAGTGATCCACCGATTGTCATCCGTTTAACACTCAACACAGTAAACAACAATGGCAAAGAAAGCAAAAGGCAATAGAGTACAGGTGATTCTCGAATGCACTGAAATGAAGGAGAGCGGCCTCCCTGGCACCTCCCGTTACATCACCACGAAGAACAGAAAGAACACTCCTGAGCGCCTCGAGTTGAAGAAGTACAATCCGATTCTCAAGCGCATGACGGTTCACAAGGAAATCAAGTAAAAACTGAAGCACCATGGCAAAAAAGACAGTCGCTACCCTGCAAACGGGCAAGACCGATGGCCGCAGCTACACTAAGGTCATCAAGATGGTGAAGAACGCTAAGGGTTCTTACTCCTTCGATGAGAAAATGGTTCCCAACGAAGCCGTTCAGGACTTCTTCAAGAACTAATCTTCGCTAACAGAACTTCCAAGACATCTGATTGCCTGTCCCATGTGACGTGGTACATCGGATTCAACATTATCTTCTCCTCGGCATATCAATGTCGGGGAGAGGTCTTTTTTTGAACCTATTGTATTAACAATCACGTTAACGCGGTTTTAAGAGTCTTAATCTTTCTAAAACGCTTGTTCCTTTAGGAACAAATGCGTATCTTTGCAGCCGCAAAAATGAAATACACATGGGTTTCTTCAATTTTTTCTCCAAGAATAAAGAACAGCAGAAGGAGACTCTCGACAAAGGTCTCGAGAAGACTAAGGAAAGTTTCTTTGGCAAACTGACTCGTGCCGTAGCCGGTAAGAGCAAGGTCGACGACGACGTTCTCGATGACCTCGAGGAGGTGCTCGTGACGTCTGATGTGGGTGTAGATACGACTTTGAACATCATTCAGCGCATTGAGGAACGCGTGGCGCGTGACAAGTATGTCAGCACCAAGGAACTCAACGGCATTCTTCGTGACGAAATTGCCGCCCTGCTGACCGAGAACAACAGCGGCGATACTGAGGGCTACCAGATACCTGAGGGCAAGAAGCCTTACGTCGTGATGGTCGTCGGTGTCAATGGCGTCGGCAAGACGACCACCATTGGTAAACTCGCCTGGCAGTTTAAACAGGCGGGACTGAAAGTGATGCTTGGCGCTGCTGACACGTTTCGCGCTGCCGCAGTCGAACAAATTGTTATTTGGGGTGAGCGCGTTGGTGTTCCTGTCGTGAAACAGCAGATGGGCAGCGACCCTGCCAGCGTGGCCTTCGACACCCTGTCAAGTGCAGTCGCCAACGACATCGACGTAGTGCTCATCGATACTGCTGGACGCCTGCACAATAAGAAAGGCTTGATGGACGAGCTCTCGAAGATCAAGCGTGTAATGCAGAAGGTGGTACCTGAAGCGCCCCACGATGTGATGCTGGTGCTCGACGGCAGCACAGGCCAGAACGCCTTCGAGCAGGCCAAACAATTTACCGCCGCCACTGATGTCACGTCGATGGCCATCACCAAGCTCGACGGCACAGCGAAGGGTGGGGTAGTGCTCGGCATCAGCGACCAGTTCAAAATACCTGTCCGTTACATCGGACTTGGCGAAGGCATGGAAGACCTGCAGCCGTTCAACCGCAAGGACTTCGTGAACAGCTTATTTGGCGAATAAAAAGACCCACCCCCTGCCCTCCCATAAGGGAGGGCGCGATTACTTCCAGATTACTTAAGGTTTTAAAACAATGACGATTAGCTCCTCAATTGCAAAACATACTGCTCCCTCCCTTATAGGGAGGGCGGGGGGAGAGTCCGTCATTGATATCCTTACAATGGGCTGTTCCAAGAATCTCGTGGACAGTGAACGGCTGATGGCGCAGTTGCGTCAAGCTGGCTTCATTGTTCGTCATGACCCCGAGGTTGCGGACGGCGATATCTGTGTTGTCAATACTTGTGGTTTCATTGGCGACGCCAAAGAAGAGAGCATCAATGTGATCCTCGAGCAGGGACAACGTAAGCAGGATGGTGGGTTGCGCAAACTTTACGTCATGGGCTGCCTCTCGCAGCGCTACCTCAGCGAGTTGCAAGCAGAGATTCCTGAGGTCGACGGATGGTACGGCAAGTTCGACTGGCCTCGCCTTCTTGAAGACCTTGGCAAAGGCTGGGATGAGAATTTGAAGCCCAGCCGCGTTATTACTACACCTTCGCACTATGCTTACATCAAAATCTCCGAAGGGTGCAACCGCCATTGTGCCTACTGTGCCATTCCCATCATCACGGGCGCTCATGTCAGCCGTCCGATGGAAGAGATTCTCGATGAAGTGCGTCAGCTGGTAGCCGTCGGCGTCAAGGAGTTCAACATCATCGCTCAGGAGCTCACCTTCTACGGTGTCGATCTCTACCACCGCCGTGCCATTGCCGAGCTCATCGACCGTATGGCCGACATCAAGGGCGTCGAGTGGATACGATTGCACTATGGCTATCCGACGGACTTTCCATGGGAACTTCTCGACGTCATTAACCGCCACGCTAACATTTGCCGCTATCTCGACATCGCTCTTCAGCACATCAGCAATCCTGTGCTCACAGCCATGCGCCGCCACATCACTAAGGAAGAGACCTACGCTTTCGTGGAGCGCATACGGCGCGAGGTGCCTGACATCCATTTGCGTACGACGCTCATGGTGGGGCATCCTGGTGAGACAGAGGAAGCCTTTGAGGAGTTACTCGTTTTCACACGCTGGGCGCGCTTTGAGCGTATGGGCGCTTTTGCGTACAGCGAGGAGGAAGGCACATACAGCGCCGAAAACTATGCCGACGACATTCCTGAGGAGGTGAAGCAGACACGCCTCTCGAAGCTCATGCGCTTGCAGCAGCGCATATCCGGGGAGGTGCAGGAGGCGAAGATAGGTACCACACAGCGCGTCATCATCGACCGCATTGAAGGTGAATATTACGTGGGTCGTACACAGTACGACTCGCCGGAGGTGGATCCAGAGGTGCTTATCCCCGTCGAAGGTAACACCTTGACAATTGGTCAATTCTATCCCATAATCATCAACAACGCCGACGAATTCGACCTTTACGGCACGCCAGCGTTGACAGAATAAAATGAGTTATGAATAATAAAGATTTTATTGCAGCTCTTTCGGTGAAGGAAGGCTTGACGACACGCGATACACAGATGCTCGTCAATCATCTTGTTGCGGAGCTGACATCGCAGTTCGAGAACGGCAGTCAGTTGTCAGTTCAGAATTTCGGACAGTTCGAAGTGAAGAAGAAGCTGGAGCGCGTAGTCGTGAATCCCTCCACGGGTCAGCGTATGCTCGTGCCACCTAAATTAGTTTTGGGTTTCAAGGCGTCGCCCAACATGAAGGGACGTATGCAGAAAGGAGGTGAGTCATGATCGAACAAAAACTGACACTTGCCGACTTGGCGACAGGACTCTCCCGCCGCGCCAGTCTCCCCATGCGCTACTCTGAGGATTTCGTACGTTCGTTCTTCAAAGTCATTGCAGACGGCTTGATGCATGACAATCTCGTCAAAGTCAAGGGTTTTGGAACGTTTAAACTCATCGATATTGAAGCACGCGAAAGCATAAATGTGGCCACTGGCGAACGCATTGAGATTGCTGGGCACACAAAGGTCAGCTTTACGCCTGATCCCGTGTTGCGCGACGCCGTCAACAAGCCGTTCGTGGAATTTGACACCGTCATCCTCAACGAAGGTACGGACACAGCGCTGATGGAGGCTACAGATGATGAAGTGTTAAGCGAAAGCATTGCAAAAACACAGGTCGAGACACCAGAAGCTGCCGCTGTGCAGATTGCTCAGTTCGTAGAGGAATCTGCTACGGAAAAACCTGTTGAGGGATCTGCTCTGGAAGAGGTAGTTGAAAAGCCACATCAGGAAGAAGCCGCTGTCGAGGAACCTGTACAAGAAGAAATTGTTGAGGAGCCTGTTCATAAAGATAACGTCGAAGTAGAAGTAGAGGATGATGAGGACGAAGTCGTGGACGAGCAGGACGATGATAAAGAAAGCGATGAAAAAGAGAATAACAATAATTTATTATTAGAAGGAAATGAAATGAATGATTATTACGATACAATTCCCAGCAACAACGGACATAGTACTCTTTGGATGATTTTTGTAGCACTGCTTTTCACGCTCATAGGCTACTGCCTTGGTTATTATTGGCATCCTATTGTTCTGCCCGAACTCTGTAGCGAGAAGACAGAAGATGCCGAATCACAGTCAAAGGAGCCCCAAAAGAGCGAAGCCGATGATGAAGTGACTGTTGAAGTTGTCATTGAGGACAGTACAGCTGTCGGAAAAGATGCTTCAGATATCGCTGCATCCGCAGACTATCCTCAGCTCGAGGGTGGTGAGTATCTGATTGTTGGCGTGTTGGCCAACGACACCATGAAGGCAGGTAAGATGCTATCGAAAATGGCTATCCAATACTATGGCGACAAGGATCTCTATATGTATATCTGCACGATGAACAATATCGAGAATCCCGATATCGTGCCTTTGAATATGCCGCTTCTAATCCCAAAACTTGAGAAAAAACAAGAATAATTTAACTATTATAAAAAAATGGCAGAATCCATTGACATCCGCGCACTGAACGACCTCATTGAGCGTCAGAGCGCATTCGTCACTAATCTGATGACGGGCATGGACCAGACGATTGTCGGTCAGCGTCATCTCGTAGAATCACTCCTCATTGGCCTCCTTTCCGATGGTCACGTGCTGTTGGAAGGCGTTCCAGGTTTGGCAAAGACGCTGGCCATCAAGACGTTGGCACAGCTTATCGATGCTAAATTCAGCCGCATCCAGTTTACACCTGACCTGCTGCCCGCCGACGTTATCGGTACGATGATTTACTCGCAGAAGGACGAGAAGTTCATGGTGGAGCAAGGTCCCGTGTTTGCCAACTTCGTACTTGCCGACGAGATCAACCGTGCGCCTGCGAAAGTGCAGAGTGCACTGCTTGAAGCCATGCAGGAACGTGAGGTGACCATTGGAAAGCAAACCTTCAATCTGCCTTCACCCTTCCTCGTGCTGGCTACGCAGAATCCTATTGAGCAGGAAGGAACCTACCCGCTGCCCGAGGCACAGGTCGATCGTTTCATGCTGAAAGTGGTCATCGATTACCCGAAGCTTGACGAAGAAAAGAAGATTATCCGTCAGAACATCGGCGGCGAGCGTCCTGTTGTGCGTCCTGTGCTGTCAACGAAGGAGATTGCCGAGGCTCGCAATGTGGTGCGTCAGGTCTATCTCGATGAGAAGATTGAACAGTACATTGCCGACATCGTCTTCGCTACACGTTACCCCGATAAGTACAACTTGAAGGAAATCAAGGACTATATTGAGTTCGGCGGCTCACCGCGCGCCAGCATCAACCTCGCTCTTGCAGCCCGTGCCTTTGCCTTCATCAAGCGTCGTGGTTATGTCATTCCTGAGGACGTACGCGCTGTGGCACACGACGTACTGCGCCATCGCATCGGTCTTACCTACGAGGCCGAGGCCAACAACATCACCAGCGAGGAAATCATCTCTAAGATTCTCAACAAGGTAGAAGTTCCTTAACTGTGGAAACATCTGAAATACTCAAACGTGTCCGACAAATCGAGATCAAGACGCGCGGACTCTCCAGCAACATCTTTGCCGGCGAGTATCATTCGGCGTTCAAGGGGCGCGGTATGGCCTTCAGCGAAGTGCGAGAGTATCAGTATGGCGATGATATACGCGACATCGAATGGAATGTCACGGCACGCTTCAACAAACCTTTCATCAAGGTCTTCGAGGAGGAGCGCGAACTGACGGTGATGCTATTGGTCGATGTCAGTTCGAGTCTCGACTTCGGAACGACTATTCAGACGAAGCGCGATATGCTGACAGAGATAGCCGCTACATTGGCTTTCAGCGCTATACAGAACAACGACAAGATTGGCGTTATCTTCTTCTCCGACCGCATCGAGAAGTTCATACCGCCCAAGAAAGGTCGCAAGCACATCCTCTACATCATTCGCGAACTCCTCGATTTTAAGGCCGAGAGCCGACGCACAGATATACAGCAGGCTGTGGAGTATCTCACACAGGTCATCAAGCGCCGTTGCACGTGTTTCCTGCTCAGCGACTTCATTGACGAGCGCGACTTCCGTCAGTCGCTGACCATTGCCAACCGTAAGCATGACGTGGTGGCACTGCAGGTTTATGACCGCCGTATCGCTGAGCTGCCCGACGTGGGTCTGATGCGCGTCAAGGATGCTGAGACGGGTCATCTCCAGTGGGTTGATACTTCCAGCCGTCGTGTGCGTAAGGCTCATAGTCAATGGTGGCGTGAGAGTCAGGAGAAGCTCGAAGACACTTTCACCCGCAGCAATGTCGATCATGTGAGCGTGCGCACTGATCAGGATTATGTTGTCGCCCTCCGCAATTTGTTTGCACAAAGAACATGAAAACGCTCAGAACACTCTTTATATTATTAACTTGTCTTCCCATGGTGGGATGGGCGCAAGTCGTTTTCGAAGCGCGCATTGACACGTTGCTACTGCTCATCGGCGAGCAACGTGAGCTGGCACTGGACGTTACGTGCGGTGCCGGTCAGAAACTGAAGATGCCAGACTTTCGTCCGCAGCAGCCCATCAATGACAAGGTGGAGATTGTCGATGTCTTAGGCACCGACACCACGCTCCTCGACGACGGCAAACGGATGCAAGTCGTGCAGCGTTACACCATTACGGCATGGGACTCAGCCTTCGTGCTCTTGCCGCCTTTCACCGTTGAAGTAGATGGTCAGCCATACCAATCCAAACAATTGGCTTTAAAGGTGCTTACTGTTCCCGTCGATACGGTACACGTCGACCAGTTCTTTCCTCCGAAAGACATCCAACGAAACCCTTTCTCATGGGATGATTGGAAGCCCGTCCTCTGGTTCTTTGTGATTAACCAGCTGCTGGCACTCATCCTCCTATGGCTTTACACTCACTGGCGCGAGAACAAGCCGCTCATTCAAATCATACGTCGCAAGCGTAAGTTACCCGCACATCAAGTGGCAATGAACGAAATCGAACGTATCAAGGGTGAACGTAAGTGGGCAGAAGAGGACAGTAAGGAGTACTACACGCAGCTGACCGACACCCTCCGCAACTATATCAAGGAGCGCTATGGTTTCAATGCCATGGAGATGACGTCCACCGAGATTATCGAGCGTCTGCTCAAGGAACAGGACGAGACAGCACTGGCAGAGCTCCGTCAGCTCTTCACCACTGCCGACCTCGTGAAGTTTGCCAAGTGGACGACGATGATCAACGAGAACGACGCCAACCTTGTCAACGCCATCGACTTTATCAACCAGACGAAGGTCGAGGTAGATCCCAATGCTCCCGAAGAGGAGATCATAATACCCGAGGAGGTCAAGCAGATCAAGGCTCGTTCGCTGACCATGAAGATTGTCATGGCTGTTGTAGCCGTCACTGCTGTCGTAGCCATTGGCTACGCCCTCTACCTTACCATCGACTTAATCAGATAGTCCTATGCAATTAGCGAATCCATATCTACTGTTACTGCTCCTGCTGCTCATACCTTATATATTATGGTATGTGCTACGGAGCCACGACAGCGAGCCCTCGTTGCAGGTGTCATCGACGCTGGCCTTCCGTAACGCGCCGCGCACGTTGCGTCAATATCTGGTTCATGCACCATTTCTGCTGCGATGTCTCGCCTTCGTGATGATTGTTCTCGTGTTGTGCCGTCCACAGACGAGCAATTCGTGGAGCGACCGCACCATCGAGGGCATTGACATCATGTTGTGTGTCGATATTTCTACATCAATGCTTGCCGAGGACTTACGTCCCAATCGTATTGAGGCAGCCAAGAAGGTAGCTTCTGAGTTCATCGCTGGACGCCCTAACGACAATATCGGTTTGACGATCTTTTCCGGCGAGTCGTTCACACAATGTCCGATGACCACTGACCACGCCGTGCTCTTGAACCTGTTTCAAAACGTCAGCTGCGATATGGTGCAGCGCGGTCTCATGGACGATGGCACAGCCATTGGCATGGGCTTGGCCAATGCCATCTCGCGTCTCAAGGACTCCAAAGCCAAGTCGAAGGTCATCATCTTGCTGACCGACGGTTCCAACAACGCCGGCGATATCTCGCCGCTGACGGCGGCTGAGATTGCCAAGAGTTTTGGCGTCCGCATCTACACTATAGGTGTAGGTACCAATGGTACAGCACGTTATCCTTATCCCGTGGGTGGCCATATAGAGTACATTAACATCCCCGTGGAGATTGACACGAAGACATTGGCGGCCATTGCCAGCACCACCGACGGCGAGTTCTACCGCGCCACCAACAATGCCAAGTTGCGCGAGGTATATCAGGAGATTGACAAGCTGGAGAAGACGAAAATGAATGTCAAGCAGTACAGCAAACGCTATGAGGCCTTCGCGCCTTTCGCCATCGCCGCCTGCCTCCTCCTCCTTCTTGAACTCCTGCTCCGCCAGACCATATTGAAAAAAATACCATAATATAGTTCTGTATGTTGCTGTTTTACAGCAACAAAAACAACTGCCTATGTTTAGATTCGAGAATCCAATATATCTCTATTTCTTAGCCATCATCCCGCTATTAGCGCTTTTGCACTATGGCACGGATGCTCTGCGCCGTCGTCGCTTGAAAAAATATGGTGATCCTGAATTGCTGAAAGCTTTGATGCCTGATGTTTCTTCGTGGCGTCGCGAGCTGAAGTTCTGGCTTGTAAGTGGTGCGTTGGCCATGATGATCGTCTGCCTCGCACGTCCTCAATATGGCACAAAGATTGACACCCGCACGCGCAAAGGCATTGAAGCCATCATTGCTCTTGATGTCTCCAACTCCATGCTCGCCGAGGATGTCAAGCCCAGTCGTCTGGACAAGTCCAAGATGCTCATCAGCAGTCTCGTAGACAAGATGAACGATGACAAAATTGGACTCATCGTCTATGCCGGTGATGCCTACACACAGCTGCCAATCACCTCTGATTATGTATCAGCGAAGATGTTCCTCGACAATATCTCTCCTGACATGATTGCTGTTCAGGGTACTGATATCGCACGGGCCATCGAACTGGCTACGCACAGCTTCACGCAGCAAGAAGGGGTAGGGCGTGCCATCTTTGTCATCACCGACGGTGAGGACAACGAGGGTGGAGCTGTTGAAGCTGCCCGCGAGGCATTGAAAAAGGGAATGAATGTTTACGTCCTCGGTGTGGGTTCGCCTGAGGGCAGCCCCATTCCAATGCCAGGCACCAACCGTTATATCACTGACAATGCAGGCAACACCGTCGTCTCAAAGCTCAACGAGGATATGTGCCGACAGATTGCACAGGCAGGCGGTGGTGCATACATTTACGTCGATAACAGCTCTTCGGCCCAATCGGCGTTGCAGCGCCACGTTGACAAACTGGCGAAGGCAGAGATGGAGTCGGTGCTCTACAGCGAGTACGATGAGCACTTCCGCGATTTCGCATGGGCAGCGCTCATCCTGTTGCTGCTCGATATCCTTTTCCTGGCACGAAAGAACCATGTCCTCAGTCGCTTCACGCTCTTCAAACCGTCGTCGCGCATCGCCATGACATCCGTCGTGATGCTTTTCTTGTCTGTCGCTCCAGCCTCTTTCGGCTTGGACAACAGCGCACACGCCCAGAAGAAGAACGATCGCTATTTTATCCGTCACGGCAACCGCCTCTATCGCGATAGCCTCTATACCAAGGCGCAGGTTGATTATCAGAAAGCCATAGAGAAGGACAACACCAATCCTGTAGCACACTACAACCTCGGCAATGCCCAACTTATGCAGGGGCAGCCGAAGGATGCGATGAAGAGCTACGAGACCGCAGCACGCCTACAGAAGGATAAGATGCGCGGCGCACAAATTTACCACAATATGGGTGTCATCCTACAGAGCCAGAAGCAGTTCGCAGAAGCTATCGAGTGCTATAAGAACGCCCTGCGTCGCAATCCCAACGATGACGAGACACGCTACAACCTCGCTCTCTGCCAGCATCAACTTCAGAACCAGTCGCAGGATCAGAACAACAAAGACGACCAGCAAGGTCAGGACGACCAAAAACAGGATCAGCAACAGCAAGAACAGCAGCAGCAACAGCAGCAACAACAGCAGCAGGAACAGCAGGAGCAGCAACAAGAGCAGCCGAAGATGTCCAAGGAGAATGCCGAACAGCTCCTACAAGCCGCTCAGCAGGAGGAGAAGTCGACTCAGGACAAGGTCAACAAGGCTCAGCAGAAGCCACAGCGCAGGCAGCTCGAGAAGCAGTGGTAAAGGAAGACCCACCCCTCACCCTCCCTTGTAGGGAGGGAGTAGATACCATACAAGAATAGAAATCCTATAAATACAATGAGAACAACATACAAGTTTTTATTAACAATAGCCCTCACCATGGCACAGGTGGCAGCTCCTTCCCTCACCGGAAGAGCTGGGGGTGGTTCTCTCCTATTTGCAAAAGTGACCGCTCCCTCCCTAATAGGAAGGGCGGGTGGAGAGTCTGCTATCACTATTCGTGTCCAGGCGCCTTCCGAGGTCATTCAAGGCGATCGTTTCCGCGTTGCATACGTAGTGAACACTTCCGATGTCGATGATTTCCGCATCGATGAGTTTGATGGGCTTGTGGAGCTCTTTGGCCCCAGCCGCAGCCAGTCGTCGAGTTTCTCTATGGTCAACGGCAAGACGACGTCGTCGAGTTCCGTGACCTTCACCTACACCGTAACAACAGACAAGGCAGGCACCTTCCATGTACCGGCGGCCACCGTCACCAGCGGAGGCAAGACCTATAAGTCGGCCTCGCCTCAGATCACCGTATTGCCCGCTGGATCCGGTAGCTCCGGCAATTCCGGACAATCCGGCCAATCCGGACAATCCAACGTCCAGCCTCATTCTTCCCAAGCCGACCGGATGCACACGCAGAACATTGGTGAAAAGATTACAGGCAAGGACATTTTCATCGCCGTAACCGCCTCGAAGAAGCGTGTCTACGAGCAGGAAGCCGTGCTGTTGACTTACAAACTCTACACCCTTGTCAACATCACCAGCCTTGAAGGGAAGATGCCTGAACTTGACGGTTTCCACGTCCAAGAGATCGGTCGTCAGCGTCAGCCAGAGTTGAAGATGGAGCATTACAACGGCAAGAACTACGGCACCGTTGTATGGTCACAATATGTTGTCTTCCCGCAGCATACAGGCACAATGACTATTCCCGAGATTAAGTACGAAGCCACCGTGGTACAGCAGAATCGTTCTGCCGATCCCTTCGACATCTTCTTTGGGGGCGGTTCGATGGTGCAGGAAGTCCGTAAGACCGTGATGGCACCCGCTGTGACGCTGCAGGTCGATGCCCTGCCGACACCCAAACCTGTCAACTTCTCTGGTGCTGTGGGTAAGTTCAATATCACGTCCAGCCTCACGCCGCAGCAGCTGAAGTCCAACGATGCCACCACGCTGCGTCTCACCGTCAGCGGCACGGGTAACATGAAGCTCATGAAGGCGCCAACAGTAGAATGGCCCAAGGATTTCGAGAGCTACGATCCCAAGACCGAGGACAAGACGAAGATAGGTGCCAGCGGCTCCTCTGGCTCTGTCATCTACGACTACATCTCCGTGCCGCGCCATCAGGGCAAATACGAACTCGCACCCGTCGAGTTCTGTTATTTCGATCCCGATGCCCGTGAATACAAGACCGTTACCACCGATGGCTACACCATTGATGTCGAGAAGGGCAAAGGTGGCAGCACATCCACCTCCTCGGGTCTCACGAAGGAAGAAGTGGAGCTCCTCAACAGCGATATCCGCTACATCAAGTCTGGCGAGCCCAGCTATCTCAATGCCGACAGCGCCCTCTTCGGTTCCACGCGCTACTGGTTGATCTACGGCGTCGCACTCCTCGTCTTCGGCATTCTCGTCTACATTTTCCGCCGTCAGGCAGTTGCCAATGCAGACCTCGCCCGTCGTCGTGGTCGCGGTGCCAGCAAGGTCGCTTCGCGCCGCCTGAAGCAGGCACGTAAACTCCTCAACCAGAATGATGCTAACGCCTTCTACGAGGAGACGATGAAAGCGCTCTGGGGTTATGTCGGCGACAAGCTGAACATACCTGTCAGCGAGCTCACCAAAGATAATGTACGTGAAAGTCTTGCCAGTCGTAACCTCTCGCAGGAGCTTACCGACCAGTTCCTCGCAGCTCTCGACGAGTGTGAATTTGCACGCTTCGCACCTGGCGACCCTGCACAGACAATGGACAAGGTCTACAGCTCTGCCGAGGATGTCATCAACAAAATGGATAATGAATTGAAACGTTGAAAACCATGACCGCTAAATCATTGATCACCATACTGCTCACATGTTTATTCGTGTCGCCAATCAGCTCACAGGACGATAGCTTGAGTGTGACGCTCACAACAGACACGGCAACCGCTTCCACTCCCGTTGAGATTGCTCTGCCCACAAAGGCTGAGGCTGACAGCGCATACGCTCACGAGGATTTTGCCACGGCAGCACGCATCTATCAAGCACTACTTGCAGCCAATGGCGGCAGTGCCCAACTCTATTTCAATCTCGGCAACTGCTACTACCGTCAGGACTCTATAGCCCGTGCTATCCTCTGCTATGAGCGTGCCCGTCTACTTGACCCTTCCGACGACGATGTCCGCTTCAACCTCGAGATGGCCCGTTCGAAGACCGTCGACCGTGTGATGCCAGCCAACGATATGTTTTTTGTCTCGCTTTACCATAGCACAGTACGTTCGCTGAGCATCCATACGTGGACATGGCTTGCAATCCTCTGCTTCATCCTCATGCTCGCGGCCATTGCCGCTTACCTCTTCCTCCCCTCCGTGGCGGGCAAGAAAACGGGCTTCACGGTGGCTGTCATCGCCTTGCTTGTCTGCGTTTTTGCCAATATCGCCGCCCGCGAACAGCTCCATCAGCTCGAGCACCGCACCAATGCCGTCATCATCTCGCCCTCCGTTGTTGTCAAGAGCACGCCCAGCGCCTCTGGCACCGACCTCTTCATCCTGCACGAAGGCACCCGCGTAGGCATCACCGATGACTCGATGAACGAGTGGATGGAGATACAGATGAACGACGGCAAGCAAGGCTGGATTCATCGCTCCGAAGCAGAAGTGATATAGGCTAATGACTAAAAGAATAACGGATGGAAGAATTGATTCGTTTTGATCAGCAACTGCTGCTGGCGATGAACGGCAGCGACAGCGTATGGTTGGATCAAGTGATGCTTTATGTCACACGTACATCCACGTGGATTCCGCTCATCGTGGCCCTGTTGATCATGTTGCTGCGCCTGCGTCCCTGGCGCGAAGTGCTGTTGGTTGTCATCAGCGTTGCCCTGGTCGTCCTCCTCTGCGACCAGTTCGCCAGCTCACTGTGTAAACCCCTGTTCCAACGCTATCGTCCCAGTCACGAGCCAGCGTTGCTGGGCTCGGTGGATTTGGTCAATGATCGTCGCGGAGGCTTGTACGGCTTCATCTCCAGCCATGCCGCCAACACTTTTGGCACCTTCATGTTCCTCATGCTCTACCTGCGTCATGCTATCCCGCGCCGCTGGCTTTATGTCGTTTCCTCTTCGACCATCTTCCTTTGGGCGTGCCTTTCCAGCTATTCGCGCATTTATCTGGGGCTCCACTATCCAGGTGATATCCTCGCTGGTGCTCTTG
This sequence comes from uncultured Prevotellaceae bacterium, assembly GCA_947307015.1. GTDB lineage: Bacteria > Bacteroidota > Bacteroidia > Bacteroidales > Bacteroidaceae > Physcousia. Next base: position 128,683 of record CAMZHV010000002.1, read on the forward strand.
CCGGTCTCTTTTTCGGTTGGCTTATCTACCGTCTCTACCTTTTTGTAGCATCCCGTTATCTCTATCAGCCCAGCACACCTCCCGCCTTGGGGCTCCGAGAACTCTCACCCCTCCTTCTCCCGATCACTTTTCTCTTCACGCTCGTTGCCGTTGGCCTCCTTTAGTATCCTCAGTTCTATGATGTCAATCATCTCGTCTGGCAGGCTAAAGCGTAGGTCGTCGCTCTTAGCATCGATGGACGCTAAGAAGTGAGGCAGTTCCTTGCGATAGACCTCCTTCATGTGTGTGTTAGCCTCATTTCCATGCGTGAAAGAATAAGTGATGTTCGCCAGTCTGTCGGCCAATTTTACAAACGGCGCGTATGGTGTCTCGCGAATGCCTCGATAATACTTCTCGCCAGCTCTCTCGGCACGTGTGCGCCCCTTGTCATTTGTCAGGGCATACACGATCTCTGTAGCCATGAGCGCCTGCTCCTCGTCCATCCATTGCTGGGCGATTTTCATGACATCGTTGTACGTCAGCCGTGCATCCTCCATGCTATCGTGGTAATAAGCCCCGAAGAACAACGGCAGCACATCAGCCTCGCGCACACATACGCATGAACCATATTTAAAAACACTCTCAGCCACCATATCCAGATGAAATCCGTAAGGATGCACCTTATCATACGTCTGGTTCACGCTCGCATGTAGCGCATGTGCGCTCTCCTTGATAGCAGCTATCACCTGAGCATACTTCTCAATCAAAAGTTGAAATTCTTTCTGTGTCATAAGCATTGTAAAGATTTACTATTCAATTTCTAAAATAATGGCCATTCCTTGTTGTTGCATTCAAACTATTTGATACGAGTCCAATGCCTTTTATATATAAGGTGTACTCAAAATGGTTATGAATACTGAATGAGGAATTGAACGCTTTTCCACGGAAAGCTTCCCAAACGTGTAGGACTCCGTTGTGACTTCGGTTCCCTTATTTACTTGTAATCCACATGACCATAAAGTTTATATCGTTTCGGGCTCCTTGTTTTGTTTGTTTGCTAAGAAAATGAGCCGAAACCCTATAAACTCATTTCTCAGCATCCTGTGCCAACATGGGCATCCTCTTTTTTACTGATTGAAATCATGTCTTTTTTTGTTCTTTTCAAAAACTGGCTACAAAAGTACTAAGAATTCTCCAAAATCGTGCAGATTTATGCAAATTTCTTTTGTTTTATACTGATATTATGTTGTCTTTACCTCAGAAATCTATCTGTTGCATTCGTATTTGTCTTGCAAAATCCCCGGAAGCTTCCGACAGCTTTCCGTTTAGGAACTTCTCCATGACAAGTCCGCCAATGGGCACTCCGAACTTAGCTCCCCACCCGCCGTTTTCCACATATACGGCTACGGCGATCTTAGGATCATCAACTGGTGCGAAGCCTATGAAGACAGAGTGGTCGTGCCCTTGAGATATGGTCGTTCCTGTAATGCCACAGGCCTCAAACGGCAGTTGCGACAAAGTCCAGCATGTCCCGCGAGTAGCAGACAGGCGCATACCTAAAATGACCGCATCGCAAGCATAGCGACTTACTTTCGTCTGTTGGGCCGAAATGTATTTGCTGTCTATCGTATCACCTCTTATCTCCTTCACTACATGAGGGATATGGAAATGACCGCGATTGGCGATGATGGCAGAGAGGTTGGCCAACTGAAGCGGAGTGGTCATTACCTCTCCTTGCCCTATGGCAATACTCAGGATTGTCTGCCCATCCCACTGCCCGTCATATACCATGTCATAGTAATCGGCTTTGGGAATTATGCCCCGACTCTCATGTGGGAGGTCGATGCCCAGAATATCTCCAAATCCAAAAGAGCACATATCTTCTCTCCACTTCTTCATGGCCTCTTGTACGGTTCCATATTTTCCGCCGTTCATCATGTCCAAGAATCCATGACAGAAATACCCGTTGCAGGCTTGGCTCAAAGCTTCTGTCAATGTAAGTGGCGATGCATGCCCATGACATGCGATGCAAAGGCTGTCGTGCCTGAATCCTCTTTCGCAGGGGTAGTGCGTTTCGGGAGTGATAATCCCCTCCGACATGAGCACAAGCGCCTGAGCAGCCTTAAATACACTACCTGGAGTATATGGCTTCATCATGCACCTATTATCTGTTGGCGAGGATACCATGCACAGCACCTCGCCTGTTGATGGTTCTAGGGCCACGACTGCTCCCTGTTTGCCTTCTATCAACTCTTTACCCAACCGCTGCAGTTCATAGTCGATGGTCAGCGTCACGCTCTTTCCGGTCTCTACTCCTGCTTCGCCTAGGATTTCCTTCAAGATGGTATCACTTCGTTCTACGGTCTTGCCATTACGGTCCATTATCTTTTCACAGTCTGCCGCGTCAATCGACTGGTCGCCTTTAGCTTTTTGCCCATTGCCCGTGCATCCCGCGATAAGCAAGGCAACGATGAATAATGCAAAATGTTTCATACGTTAATCCTTGGTATATTGTATTGCTGAATTAGTAATAGTAAATCTTTCTCGTTTCTCTATGAACACGCAGATCCTTGTCTTTCCCCATTCCGCGGAGCTCCCTTTCAGTCCAGTTTCCACGACTGTCACGTTTCAAGATGTGGACACTATAGTCATCGTAATAATTCGGATAATCTTCTTTTGGCACATAGCCTTGGCCTCTACGACAACGAATCTTATTCATCTCTCCATTCTTGTCATAATAAAAGGTATAGGTATAAACATAATATTCGTTAGACTCGATTGTAAAAGCATAGATCCAATAGAGCTGCCCCTTTGCATTATAGTACCACTCTTTATCATAGTGACCTTTCGAGACATCTAAATCCGGGATTTTAGAAGGATTCCGTAACCTGATCAGTTCTGCTGTTATCCGGCCTTTGGCATCACGTTGGAAATACTCACCTACGAACTTCTTGCAGAATCCTTTTCTGGAAAACTCATAAGTATTATCCCATCCGAGAAATGATAAGTCATATAAATCGGGGCGGTTATATTCTATCCGTTTGACGGGGCCTTTCACATCAAACGCCGCATAATCCTGTGCACAGACGTTTATCGAAAGACACAGGAAGAATAATGTAATAAAAAGATACTTCTTCATGACGATAATCTTTTGGTTTTTCTATATAGATAGCACATCTTTTCAAAAACTATCATGCTTCGTCCAAAATCGCAGACGTTCTGCAAATTATTCGTGTTTTAACTCATCGGTCAAGTGAATGAGGGCCTTTTCCAGTTCCTCTTTCAATTCCTTCGTTTTCCAATAGTCCAGAATCTCTTCTCGTGCCCCGACTCGTAACACGCGGCTGATCTTCCATCCTTCCGCCATGTTATAAACGCTTACGAACAGTTCCCACTTCCGAATCGAAACCAAGACTGGTCTTATGGCAATAAGTATCACCGCCTTCACGTCTATCAGTTCTTCGGGGATCCATTCATTCACATAGAACGATGGCACTTGTTCTCCGCGCTGGTGTTCCTGAATCCTCTCCCAGAAGTCACAGGCCAGCACCTCGTCACGCTTTGTCTGTAGTTCTGAAAGCAGCCGCCCCGCAGCTGCCTTCAGATAATCAATAGTTTCTTGTCGTAATATAATTGCCATTAATTTGGGATTAATAATGATCTTTTGTCTGTTTATGTGCTATCAAAGTCCAATGTAACCAATACTCCCTGCTTTTTATGTGAATTTATTTTCAGTATTCCAGTTTTACATACTCAATGCATTGATGAAGTGGCAACCAACACTGTCCTATCTCTTTATTAACTTGTACAATGTATCTGCAGAAGACTGATAGAAACCTTCTGTACTTCTAAGTTCGTCCAACAACTGTAGAGCCTCATCATAGCGTTGAAGTCCAAGCAAAGCATAGACTTTCAGCCACTTCAGTTCGTCCATTTTTTCCTTGACAGACAAATCTTCATTTTCACTATTCTCGCCTGTTCCTTTTATAACACGTTTTACACGCGGTTCATGATAACCTTTTTTCCCATAATATCTCTCTGGCTCCATCGCTCCCTCTAGATTCCTTTTGAACGAAGGTGTATTCATTGCTAGCATTTGGCCCTTCTTCTCTATCAGCACCAATGCCATATCATATTCCTTATGGTTTATCAGGTACTCAATATCGGAATTGTTTGCATTTGCTTGCAGACTCGGTATCCCATCAATGGGGCCTGGCTTATAGGATGTATTTCTGCCAATAAAGTAAAAAATAGGGAGAAGGAATATGCCAGCTATGAAGACGGCGGCAACGCCTGAAACCACATAAATAATCCTTCTTTCATAACCATTTTCCCTCGCACGTCTGCGGGGCTTGGTGGCGCCCTTAAGCTCTTCCTGCCACTCATAGTCACCTTTCCACTTTTCCATTTTGGCGAGTTTCTCATTTCTGCTTTTCACAATGCTTTGCACATCTTCCGTGAAGGACAGCTGATCCCGAAGCTCCTCATTACTGTCCACTTCTTCTTCAAATGCCCTTCTTTCATCGTTCGACATCCGATTCAGCAGGTACTCGTCTATTCTATCTTGATTTTCGAATTTCATACCCTCTTGATCTTAGGAATTAAGACTTTTGTGATATATTTCATTGGCCGTCTTCCGCAAGTTTTCCATGCACTTATACTTGGATGTTTTCAGCGCATTCTTGCTCTCAAATGTAGGCAACTCTATCATAATGTCATCAAGAGTTTTCTCCTCATACCAAAAGAGGGTTAGGATTTGGTTACAACGTTTCGACATATGTGATATACAATCTGCAATAATCTCCAACATCATCTCATCCCCCGAATCATAAAGCACATCCATGAAAAGGTTCATCTCCTGCTTCCTCTGGCATCGATCAACTTCATCATCAGAACGTCTATGTCGGTTCTTTCGTGTCCACTCTAAATATTTTAATCTGGCAATACTCATGAAATAGGTTGTTAACTTTCCTGTAAAGTCCTCTCCACCTTTTCCTCTTAACACACCCTCTTCAACATAGAGTTTCCTGCTGATGATGTTCTCCCAAAGCTTGATGAATGCCTCATGAAAGATTTCATCTTTATGTTCGTTTCCGACGAAGAATACGCCTCTGTAGTTCTCATCGAAATATTGTTTGCAATGCCTATGTAGGGCACGTTCCATTTGGGGGTCACGCCGAAATACGCCATCCACATAAGCTGCATCTGAATAGGTTCTTGTTCTTAATCGTATTATAGCCATAGCTCTATCGTAAAAGGCAATTCTGATTTATATATTCTAATATTCTACGATATATCCAAGGCATGACCGATAAGGGCCGTCTTGTTCCTGTTGAACAGAGAGCTTCAGTTCGCCTCGTTCTATCGGAGTAATCGTCATGGAATAATCCCCATTGGTTATATTCCAATCTTGATACCACTGACTTCCATTGATGATTGCCCAATCCAGTCCTGTTTTGGGTGTAAAACGGAAGGTATAAATACAGCCGACCCGTAAGGTTCTTTCCATGGGCACCGATATTATCTTTAGCTCTTTTTCCCCGTCTTTATAAAAAATAGGTAATTCATGAACATCATACTTTCTAATCAGCTGTAATAGCTGGTGTCCATCAACTCCCGCCTGTTCCCAGTCTTTGGCATTCAGATTTTTGACTTGCTTTGCCACTGGAACACATAACGGATAAGACCTCTCTACCTTCTCCCAATCCGAAGCGCTTGGATAATCAATCTGATACCCCATGAGAATGTCCCAAACATCGCCTGAAGAGTCCTTGACGCCCAACTTCAAGCCATTGGCATCTCTCACCATGAAGTTAATCGAATAAACTCCGTGACCTTCATCTTTCCATTCTCCTTTTTCTGTGAAGACGGAACCGTTGATAATGGTGAAATCCATGTTTGACTTCATCTTAATCCTGAAAGAGTATGTCTCACCGACTCTTAACGAATGACACATCGGCATATCCACGATTTCTACCACACCTACCGCACCGCCGTAAACATTTGGCAATTCCAAGTCACTCTGCCTCGCTCTTTTCAATAGCATTTTGGCATCCAAGCCATACTGAACCCACAAATTACTAACAGGTTTCATCGAAACAAATTCTTCCATTGAGAGAGGATCGGATAAAAGCTGATACGACTCATCATCGGGGAAGTGCCTAAATATCATACATTCAGGAGGAACGTTGAACCATTCCCAGCAATTATCACTGCGTATGAATCTACCATCATCAACAGACCCGGCGCCCCATGTAGGATCCATGAGTATGCCATAGTTCTCTCTGGTGTATGCAAATATCCACGCATGGCCATTCTTGCCGACGACGCCATCAGTATCTTTAGATTTACCGCTGACCATCTCAACAGAAACATCTACGGCCTTTGCCATTTGATAAAACAGTTCACAATAGGCCTGACACACTCCTTTCCTTGCATCATAGCAGCTGTCAGCAGAATGGATAGAGTAGGATGTATCGTATTCGATGTTTTCGCATATCCACTGATATATAGCGCGTATCTTTTCGTAGTCGTTGTCACACCCAGCCGTTATCATCTTTGCTAATTCGGAATAGTCATAATGACTCTCATGAACATCAATCTCTTTTGCATCAATAGATTCCTTATAGTAATCAACTAACACTTCATCGCTCCATAAGAGCTGGCTATAAATCCAATAGCCAACTCCTCCTATGAGCGATAGCACCAATACTATCTTGATGAGTCGCCCCAAACAACAGCCAGAGTGTCTTTCGTGTCTACTCATTTGAAAAACTTTATATCGGTCAAATTAGTCTCTTGATATAAATCCCAAAATGCGATTACATCCTTATAGCCGCCTATAAAGTTGCTATAAGGATGTAATGCTTGATAGTTTTTACTTCAACATAACCTTCTTGTTGTTGATGATATACATGCCGCGTGGAAGGGCAATCTGATATTGTCCGCCACTCTTTCCCCTGATACTTTTCACAAGAGAACCGCCGACACTGTAGATATTGATTGTACCGTTGCAGCCAAGAGTAATAAATAATTTACCACTATCCCACGATATACCATAATCTTCAGCAATAGCATCAGCAATGCCGTCAACAATGATATTCCAAGTAGGAACGCACCATGGCTGAGTCCTGTATTTCTCAGGACAATCATAAGGTACAAGCCATGTACAATCTTCAGGAATATTCTCGAAAGCATCGTAATACTGGGCATAGGAATCGTAATGTACTGTGACGCTTTCAATATCCTTAATTTGGCTGTTAATCATTGTCAGTGACGGGCAATCGGCGATAGCCCACATGCCAAATGATTTCACATTATCTGGAATATATACATAAGATAAGGACTTGCATCCGTGGAGTACCATGTCACCAATTTTATAAATGCTCTCGGGGAATACTAGTGATTCTAACTTGGCGCAATAGTTAAAAGCGGAATTGCCAATGGAAGTTACTGTCTGAGGAATTGTGATTGATTGCATTTCGCATTTTTCAAACGCACATTCTCCGATTATTATCAGTGTTTCTGGCAAATAGAATCTCTTAATATTCGTACAAGATGCAAAAGCCTCTGCACGTATCTCCTTGACACTATTTGGTACAATATATTCTTCTGAGTACAATGCCATAGGACATTTTACAAGTTCTTCCATATTCTTAGTATAAAGGACACCAGACAGTGCCGTGAAGAAACTGTTGTTTATGTCAACCTCAAATTCTTGCAATGATTTACAATTATAGAATGCCAACTTGTTTATATCGCTAACTTTTGCACCGATATAGAATTTCCTCATGTTTTGGCAATTTCCGAATGCGAAAGATTCAATACTTGACACTTCTGAAGACATGGTTACATTATCCAACTTGTCACAGCCTTTGAAAGCACTGCCGCCAATAGTCGTTACTGAATTGGGGATAGTAAGAGTTTGTATGTTCTTGCAATTTTCAAAAGCGGAAGACTCTATGGTCATGACTGTGTTGGGAATCAATATGTTTTCTATTTTTGCATAATCAAAAGCTTCCTTACCAATAGTTACAACGCCGTCAGGAATTAAATACGTAACATCATCTTTTCCCATAGGATACCTAACAATAGTTTTTCCATCTTTTGTAAAGAGCACACCGTCAACAGATTTGAAATACTGATTGCCTTCGCTAACATTTATTCTCATGAGATTTTTGCTTGAATAGACTGCCAAGCCAGGGAATACCCGAACAGCATCTGAAAGATTGACTTCCTCTAAGTTGTCACAGCTACTAACAATCATGGACTCAACTTCTACGCATGAAGCAGGAATGTCCAACCGCTTGAGGGATTTACAGCCAGAAAAAGCACCGCGCTCAATTTTGACAGCGTTAGATGGGAGCTTTATAGAAATCATATTTTTGCAGTTTTCAAAGAAATATTTGCCAACAAGATTGTCTTTAGTTACTGCATTGATGGTTGTGTCATAAACATCTCCTCCGCTGACAATTGTTGCATTTTCAATGTCTAAATCAGTGAGGTTCCCGTTATAAAACATTTCGCGAATAAAGATAATATCTGTTCCGTTAATCTTTCCACTGATGGACAGACGGGTCGCTGAAAGTTTCTCGGCATCAGAAATACGGGTGGGCAATTTACCGGCCTCATTGTTTTCTATGACAAGAATATTGGGATCTATTATGTCTTGATTTGGGATATATTCAAGACTTTGTTCTTTTACGTCAGATGTTGTAAAGTCATCTTTTTCAGCATACACTTTAATGACTCCACTCTTTTTTATGTCAAATGAGCCTGTTTTACGCGTCTCGCCGTCCCAATCATAATATATTGTAGCATTTTCCGTAGCGCACGTAAAAGATATTTGGTTCACTTCTTGGTGGATATCAGGCGTTTCTACCTTGAATGAGGTAACATTATAGGTGGAAATTGCTGATGATTGACCGTCTTTTAATGCAACAGCTTTCACTACACCATTCTTTTCAAGTGTTACCATTCCACTATATGTAGTAGAATTATTATTGGGCTCTTCGCCAGATCTAGTATAAGTATATTTGATAACTACGTCCTTTGTTGTACAGCTGATTGACATATGATGCTCATCATCCACATTAATTAAAGGCATAGCTATCGATTCATCAGGAATATCCAAATCAAAATGAGTCCTTGTATAGCGTGATAACATTTCTCCAGTAGATTTGTTGCTGACTCCCCATGCATCACTAATATCCATAGAATTATTAACCTTGGAGATTTCAACAAGAATACTGTCAGTTGATTGGTAGTTTTTTACCCAATATTCATTAGCTATATCCTGATTTGATGGTATTCTGATTTTCCCATCCTTGCACATATAACCTGATACGTTGTTTACAGTTGAAGAGAAACCTTTTTCTTCCAAAATCTTGTCTATGTTATAAAACCAACATTTAGTCGGGTCTCTTTCGTCTTTCAGCAACGAAACTTGCCAAACTGAAGTCTTCCGATTGATGTCGTCAAGTGCACTTACATTATAGGTACCGACTAACCAATCAGGAACCGCATCATATTCAGTGGGTGAAGCTGGAGGTTCTGGGGCTTCTATTAATAAGTTTGGTTCAAAAATAATCCTTCCATTTTGAGTAGTGGCACGATACCAATTCTTTTCGCCACTTAAAGAGCGGCCACGTACAATTTTTGAGTTAATGATAGCATAAGGAGCAATATATAACTGCGTTCCATCATTCCCGAAAATAGATTCGGCAAAGTTTACACGAGACTCCAATACGTTTGATTGTTGTGGCCAATAAACGTATTGTGGTTGCATCAATAGATTATCTGGGTAAATTAAATCGTCGGAGTCAAATTCGTATAATTCTTTTATTAGATTCCAATTCTTATCAAAGACCCCAACTCCCACATTTCCATTAAATTCAAATTTTTGACTGTTAATATGGTTGCTATACAATTTAAAGGAAAGGTTTATTATATATGAATCACCAATGTTTATAGTCGACTTCAGGCTAAATTGGTTGAAGTAAATGTTATCCTTCTCTCCTTCCACAAGATTTGGGGTCACTCTAATGACCATATCATGATCTAAGTGAAATTTGTATTTATCGGGATCTATTGCGTCAATAGAATAATAGCCATCATCATCACCATTCCATCCAAAATTGAAATGGTATAAACCATTGTCATCAATGCCGTCTAAAATGAATTCATGCCCTCCATATTCTCCATCTTGCCCACTATATATTACTGGCCGTTGCGCATTAAGTTCTTCCATTATCATTGTATTCCATTCTTCATTGGAATAACACTCCCTTCTTACACATACTATATTTGGATTATATCCAAAGTGATTAATTAATGCATATGGAATGTCTGACGAATATGCACCTGACCCAGAATTATAATTCATAAAGACAGACACGCCGCACGCATGCATCAATTTTGCGACCTCATTATTTTCTATTTCTGTGCGGTTGGGTACAGACCGATAATTGCCATTTTCATCAAAATAATATTGGTATGTTTCTTTTATGTTATTCCAGTCAATTGTCAGAGTGTCATAATTGAGCTCCTGTAAAGTGTTAGTTGATCGTGTCGTGTAAATTTCTAGTCCACCTTGCCCGTGAGATGGCTGCTTGTAATAATTTAGGATTTGCGCCATTGCCGTTGCTACGCAACCTGTTACGCTCTTACTTCCTGTTGAACTTAGAGGACATTGGAGATTGAAAGGAGAACCTTGTCCCCATTTTGATTTGATGAGAGGTGATATGGCATTAATATTATCCCCCCTTGATGAATGAGTATCAATAGTATTCGATTCGCTGATAATATAATTATACTCAGTCTCGTATCCGGACATCAACATCATCAATCCATCAGGAGAATTCTCAGGCTCAAAGCAACCATTGTCAGAATAACCGAGAATCTGATACATTCTTTCGTCTGCCGAAACGATTACAAAACGATTGTTCACTTCATCATTTACCACATAAAAACTCTGGCTCTTTGCTGGTGCCTTACGTGCGCTAGCGACCTTTTTGCGAATCTGTGCATCCACTTTCTGGTGGGATACGACAGAAAGTCGGGGTTCTTTCCCCTTCTTTCCAAAGAACTCTTGGGCAATCTGAATAGCCTCACCCTCGCTACGCGGTTGTGCGTTAATATAGAAACAACACAACAGCGAAATGGCCAATAAAAAAGAAAAACGTTTCATCACTAGTGTCTCTTAAATTTAGTTAATTCCTATATTTACAGCCCTTATGCACAG
>CAMZHV010000003.1 GCA_947307015.1 uncultured Prevotellaceae bacterium
TCCCATGTATATGGCAGGTTTTTGTTTCTCTCTTTTCGTATCTTTGCACCCGAGTTAGGTCGCGACCCTGTGCTCGTTTAAAGTTTAACGTTTAAAGTATTTATTAACTCAACAAAGAAAGCAATGAAAGAAAGAAGCAAAGAAAGTAAAGAAAGAAAGGCTGTTGTTGTTGCTGAAGAGAAAAACGAAAAAGAGAAAGCAACAACAACCTCACGCGCTGGGCGCGCGCACGAGGAGTGCCCACTCAACGTGGTGACAGAAGAAGATATCGAACGCTTCATCGACATCTTTAACGAGACCATGATTCGTACGAATGCTGTCATCCCCACGGTAGATATCCTTACGACACAGGCCGAACGCCAGCTGCGCTACCTCATGCAACGCTACTCTATGGCGAAGCTGGAGAAGATGGTAGAGAACGCAGCAGCCAGTGATTTCCTCAATGGTAGCGGCCAGCGGGGCTTCAAGGCGGATTTCGAATGGCTCACCCGTGAAGTGAACTTCATCAAGGTGGTCAATAACAAGTACGCCAATATTCCCCATGAGCGTCGATGGCAGGATCCCGCCGAGCGTATGGAGGAGCGCAAGCAACGCGAACATGAGCGCCTCCTCCGTAACATGGAGATCGAGGAAGAGGAGCGGGAGAAGCGGCGCAGGCAGCGCGAATGGGATGCGGCACACGCCGCCACGCCAGAGGAGATCGCCCGCATCACGGCCGGATTCGAGCTGCCCCGCCTGACGCCCGAACAACAGGAGTACTTACGCCGAAAGAAGTGACGCTTATGGAAGATTTCAAGATACGTCCGCTGAGCAAGTCGGAGCTGGCGATGGCCTACGCGCCGAACCTCACCGTGCAGGGTGCCGTGAACCGGCTGATGGAATGGATACGTCACAACCCGGAGCTGGCCGAGGACTTGCGGCGCACGGGCTACCGCAAGACGCAGAAGCTGTTCACCTCGCTGCAGGTGCGCACCATCGTCAGCTACCTGGGTGAGCCGTGAGATCCTGAACACATCGAAAAACACGGGAAGTTATCGTATCATGTGCGAGCCTCTTGGTGCCTATCATTGGCGGTCTCCGATGTCGTACCTTTGCTGTCGCAAACAAGAAGGTTTGCCTTGTTCAACTTAAAACAATCATCATGAAACAGTTCATCTTAATGAAGCCACGGCCACCACCGTCCCGACTGACGCTTAAGGGTTCGACCAGAAACCTTTAAGGCTTTACGCCAAAACCCATAAGGCTTTCCCATGAAACCCTTTGGTGTTCAATCAACTGCGATCTTTGACTTGATGAAGAAAAAAACATACAAAACATCGTTCCGCTACGCTCCACTAAAAAAGCTTGTCCTCATGTATGATTGTGTTTTCACAACAGAAACAATCTGTGTTTTCAGAACAAGAACATTGTATCGGTAGCTGTGTCAAGATAATAATGCTCGCACTGGTTCTTGACGGGTGAGAAATTCACAAGTATACCTATCGGGATTTTCGTCAGGCGCATATAGTTCCATAGCTGCTGGCGCTGGGCTCCTCCTATGGTATCAACTGCTTTACATTCGATAATGACATTTTTCTTGCAGAGGAAATCCATATAATGCTTATGTTGCAGCGTATGATTGTGGAAATCGACAGTGAAATAGTATTCCTTCTGGAAGGGGATGCCGCGCTCAGTGAAAAGGATGGACAGTGCCTCCTGATAGATGTATTCGTTGAGGAAGGGGCCAAGCTCTTGGTGTACTTCCTGACAACAACAATCAACCTTTCATTAACCTTGCCGTAAAGTGCCGAAGTATAAGGTGCAAGCGCAAAGGGGGACGATGGGCGGGTACAGCAGAGTGTTATAAAAAACAAAAACGGCTCTTCTCACGAAGAACCGTCTTTCAAAGCTATGAACAAATCTTGTTGAATCTCAGAATAACTTTGAGAACATGAACGATGGAATTCTGTTTCTCTTTGCTTTTTCTGGCGCATCGCTGCGGCAGTTGTGCTTGCGCTATTCTGGTAGGAATCTCACGGAGGAGATTACCTGCAATCAACTTACCTTAACTAACTTACCTAAAGATGAGTAGCAAACGCTACTCTGGGAATGAAAACCTTTAAAACTAACCTAATACCATGAAAAACCGTATATCTTGAGTCTCTCGCGAGACGTTGTGTCATCTCTTTGACGATGCAAAGGTACGGCGATTTCGTGTATCTTGTACACTTTTCCTTCTTTTTTTCCTTCAAAAATAATTTTTTATTGATATATGTCAAATGAATGTGCGCATTTTGAGGGAGTTAGGTTCGTTTAAGAGGTTTTTTGCTTACTTTTGGTCATAGGCATGTTTGGGGTAGTCGACTGTGTAGTGGAGGCCTCGGCTCTCCTTGCGCTCGATGGCCTGACGCGTGATGAGGTAGCCAACATTGACCATATTACGCAGTTCGCAGATGTCCTTAGAGGCCTTCACGCGCTTGAAGAGCTCTTCGGTCTCCTCGTAGATGATGTCCAGGCGCGTCCAGGCACGTTGCAGGCGCAGGTCGGAACGTACGATGCCGACATAGTTGGACATGATCTGCCCCACTTCTTTCATGTCCTGTGCGATGAGCACCTTCTCCTCGTTGGTCATCGTGCCTTCGTCGTTCCATTCGGGCACCTGATCGTTGAATGTGTATTCATCGATGTGGGCAATGGAGTGCTCAGCTGCTTTGTCGGCATAGACAACGGCTTCGATGAGTGAGTTGGAGGCCAGTCGATTGCCGCCATGCAGCCCTGTGCAGGAGCACTCGCCGACGGCATAGAGGCGGTGGATGGTAGACTGGCCGTCGAGATCCACTTTGATGCCACCGCACATATAGTGGGCGCAAGGTACGACGGGTATGTACTGCTTGGTGATGTCGATGCCGATGGAGAGGCACTTGGCATAGATGTTGGGGAAGTGGTGCTTGGTCTCCTCGGGGTCTTTGTGTGTCACGTCGAGGCATACGTGATCAATGCCGTGTACTTTCATCTCCTTGTCGATGGCGCGTGCCACGATGTCGCGGGGCGCTAAGGAGAGGCGTTTGTCGTACTTCTGCATGAACTCCTCGCCGTTGGGCAGGCGCAGGATGCCGCCATAACCGCGCATGGCCTCGGTGATGAGGTAGGCGGGATGCGTTTCAGCTGGGTTGAAGAGTGCCGTGGGATGGAACTGTACAAATTCCATGTCCTTGACAATGCCCTTGGCACGATACACCATAGCTATGCCGTCGCCCGTGGCTATGTTGGGATTCGTTGTCGTGGCGTAGACAGCGCCTGTGCCGCCAGTGGCCATGAGGGTGACGCGTGAGAGGAAGGTGTCAATCTTCTGTGTGTCGGGGTCGAGGACGTAGGCGCCGTAGCACTCAATGTCGTTCATGTGGCGGTTGACCTCGCGCCCTAAGTGGTGCTGCGTGATGATTTCCACGGCGAAATGGTTCTCCAACACGGTGATACGCTTGTTGCGGCGCACGGCACGGATGAGACCCTGTTGGATCTCATGACCTGTGTCGTCAGCGTGGTGCAGGATGCGAAACTCCGAGTGGCCGCCCTCGCGGTGCAGGTCGAAACTGCCGTCCTCGTTGCGGTCGAAGTTGACACCCCATTTCACCAGATCGGCGATGCCTTTGGGCGCGTTGCGGACAACCTGTTCGACGGCGGCGGGATTGCTGATGTAGTCGCCGGCAATCATCGTGTCCTCGATGTGCTTCTCAAAGTTGTCGACTTTGAGATTCGTCACGGAGGCCACGCCGCCTTGTGCCTTGTCGGTGTTGGCCTCGTCGATTGTCGTCTTGCAGATGAGCGCCACCTTGCCTTTGCCGCTCTGTGCGACCTTCAGGGCATAACTCATGCCAGCCACGCCCGAGCCGATAATAAGGAAGTCGAATTTGCGAATCATGGTTTAATGATACGATTATAGGATTATACGATTTTTTCGGGTTTCTGGGGGCAAAGGTACACATTTTTCACTTTTATTTATTATTTCTTATTTATTATTTTTTATTTATTCATTAAAAAGTACTACCTTTGTACCGCAATGAAACAATATCGACTCTTTTTCGCACTCTGTGCTGCACTATTCATGGCTTCGTGTCGTACCTCGGCACCGCTGCAGCATCATCGTTCGGATCCCGATGCCGTCCATACGGGTCTTGCGGTGTCCTCTGCTCAGCAAGCTATCGCAGATCAGCCCCAGCAGACCTTCGGTGAAGGGCCGTTTGCGGTCTATGAGACGGTGACGGGCATCGCTGCTGACATCGACAGGATTCTGGCCGCTGAAGATACCTTGCTACAGCGCAGCCAGATCGGCATACACGTCGTAGATCTCACCTCTGCAGAGGTGCTTTATGCGCGCAATGCGCATCAGCGTATGCGTCCTGCTTCAACGGAAAAAGTGATCACCGCTGTTACCGCTCTCGACATTCTGGGACCCGACTACAGCTTGACAACACAGCTACTTTCCTTGGGCGGTATCATGGGCAGCACGCTCGACGGCGATCTCTACGTGAAGGCCGTCATGGATCCGCTGCTCAATGTAGCTGACGTGCGTGCGCTGGCCAACCAGCTGAAGGCGGCAGGTATTCGCACCATCGATGGTCGAGTCATCGCTGACGGTTCGTTCAAGGATACCGACGAGTATGGTTGGGGATGGTGCTGGGACGATGAGAACCCCGTGCTTTCACCTTTCCTCTGCGACGGTAAGCCTATACTCATCGACCAGCTTATGACAGCGCTTCGTTTAGCTGGCATCACGGTCACACGTGGCACTTCCATCGGCAACACACCTGCTGGAGCACGCACTTTGGCCAGCATCTCGCATCCATTGACCGCCGTGCTACAGCCGATGCTCAAGGATAGTGACAACCTGTGCGCCGAAGCCGTCTTCTACCAGGTCGCCAAGATGTACGCCATATACACCAAATTCAAGGCCACGACGAAGTCCTATAGCCGCAAGAACGGCGCCAGCGCCTGTAGCGCCGTCATCAGCAAGAGCTATTTGCCGCAGTGGGGAGGACGTGAAAGCACTTCCATTGTTGCCGATGGTAGCGGGCTCTCGCTCTACAACTACCAGACACCTGCCACCTTCACCTGCCTGTTGGCCTACGCCACCACGCGACCCGAAGCTATCCTCAATCCTTTGCTCGCGGCACTGCCCATCGCCGCTGTCGACGGAACGCTCAAGAACCGTATGTCCGGCACACCTGCAGCAGCCAACGTCCGTGCCAAGACGGGTTCCGTTAGTGCTGTCAGCACGCTCGTTGGCTACACCACACAACGCTCCACAGGCCACCTCATCGCCTTCGCCATCATGAACCAGGGTGTCGAACGCATGGCTGAAGGACGTGCCTTGCAGGACAAGATCTGCGTGCTGCTGAGCAGGTAAAGCCTCTCCCCCAACCAGGCCTCACGTAAGGGAGGGGAGTGCTGGGAGCTTAAAAAAATGAAAAATGAAAATAGTAAAATAGTAAATAACAAACAGTAAATCGTAAATCATTAAATTGTAAATTAACATGAATCCCTATCTGAATTTCTCCCTTGAGGGCAAAGTGGCTCTCGTGACAGGTGCCAGCTACGGCATCGGTTTTGCTATTGCCAGCGCTTTTGCTGAGCAGGGTGCTACCATCTGTTTCAACGACATCAATCAGGAACTTGTCGACCGTGGCTTGAAGGCATACGCTGAGAAGGGCATCAAGGTACACGGCTACGTCTGCGACGTCACCGATGAACCCGCAGTACAGGCTATGGTCAAGCAGATTAAGGAAGAGGTCGGCACCATCGACATCCTCGTCAACAATGCCGGTATCATCCGCCGCATCCCCATGCACGAGATGGAGGCCGCTGATTTCCGCCGCGTCATCGACATTGACCTCAATGCCCCCTTCATCGTCTCCAAGGCTGTCCTGCCCGATATGATGGCCAAAGGTCACGGTAAGATTATTAACATCTGCTCCATGATGTCCGAACTGGGTCGCGAGACAGTCAGTGCCTACGCTGCTGCTAAGGGCGGTCTGAAGATGCTCACGCGTAACATCTGCTCGGAGTACGGCGAATACAACATCCAGTGCAACGGCATCGGTCCCGGCTACATCGCTACGCCTCAGACCGCACCGCTTCGCGAGCGTCAGGCTGATGGCAGCCGCCATCCTTTCGACAGCTTCATCTGTGCCAAGACACCCGCAGGACGCTGGCTTGACCCGCAGGAACTCACGGGCCCCGCTGTCTTCCTCGCCTCTGAAGCCTCGAATGCCGTTAATGGACACATCCTCTATGTCGACGGCGGTATCCTTGCCTACATCGGCAAACAACCGAAATAAGTAGGCTTCCTCCTACCCTCTCCTCTTTCGATACCAAAATCTCTCTATAGACTTCCCCGCCGCCAGCTGTTACAGCCTGACGGCGGGGAAGTGGTTTGTGTATCAGAAGCTGAGATTGACGTTGAAGGCGAGGGTACGGGTGTCGGGTATGTAGAGGGGAATGCAGGTCGTGGTGACGGAAGAGGTGTCCCAACGGAAGAGGCGGCGCTCAACGGGCAACAGAAGGTAGGCAAGGCGGGCAGAGAGGATGCCAAAGCCAGCGCCTGCAACGACGTCGTTGAGCCAGTGCTCGTTGTTGTAGAGGCGGCAGAAGCCAATGCCTGCGGCGAAGAGGTAAGCACCCGAACCCCACGCCCAACCGTACTCCTCGCGAATGAGTTCGGCACCCATGAAAGCCCATGAAGTGTGACCAGAAGGGAAGGAACGGTTGTTACGGGCGTTGGGCCGCTCTTCATTGATGATATATTTCAAACCCTGCGTCATAGCAACATGGAATACTGTTGCTGTGGCGCTGACGGCCAGACGTTCGCGCCAGTCATGCTTGGACTTGATGCCCGTGAAGCCTAAGCCGACATTCACGACCAACGGGAAATACTGGAGGTAGTCGTCAGCACGGAAGAAGTTGCCCTCACCGCGCCAATTTTGCAAACCGTCGCGCACGTTTTGTTTCACGTTGCACATCCAGTTGTTGCTGACGCCTATGGCGCCCACGGTGATGAAGGTTGCCGAGACGGCGATGGGTGCTATCGTGGCTCCAAGCCGTTTGTGGGACTTGGCCTCTTGCTGCATCTCCAATATGTCCTTGACCTCCTGTGGTGTCGTATGAGGTGACTTGAGATCCTCTTGAATTGGGATGTGAAGGGAGTCGGCAGCGCTCGTTATATCCTGAGCACAAGCGAAGCTGCTGATGAGTAAGATGGAGATGAGTAGACGGATCTTCATGCGTCATGTATTGAATGTAGCAATGTACGCGTAATTTCCATGATCTCGAAGAGCTCGTCGACAGTCTCGGCACGCAACATCCGGATGCGTGTTTGGCGGAAGTCGGGGATGCCCTTGAACAGCGGCGAGGCGGCCAGATGGCGGCGCACATGGCGCACACCGCTCAGCTCGCCAAGGCGTGCCACGGAGGTCACAACCTGCTCCTTCAGGATGTCGAGCTTCCAGTCAAGACTGCCCGTCGGAGAACCGACGGGCCCGGTGGCTAACTTCTCCACTATTTCCTTGAATATCCATGGGCGTCCGAAGGTGGCGCGACCTACCATGATGGCATCTACACCGTAGCGTTCGAAAGCCTGGACGGCATCCTCAGCGCTGGTGATGTCACCATTGCCGATGATGGGTATCTTCATGCGGGGATTACGTTTCACCTCCCCAATGAGCGTCCAGTCGGCTTGATCAGTATACATCTGTGAGCGGGTGCGGCCGTGGATGGTCAGCGCAGAGATACCGCAGTCCTGAAGCTGTTCTGCCAGATCCACGATGATGAGGTTTTCCTTATCCCATCCGAGGCGCGTCTTTACGGTCACGGGCACTTGCGAACCTACGGCATCTACCACAGCACGCGTAATCTCCAAGAGCTTCGGTACGTCGCGCAGCATACCTGCCCCTGCCCCTTTGTTGGCTATCTTCTTCACGGGGCAGCCGAAATTGAGGTCGAGAACATCGGGGTGTGCCTGCTCGACAACGATGCGAGCTGCACCCGCCATCGCTTCAGGATCCTTGCCGTAGATCTGTATGGCCACGGGACGCTCCTCGTCGCACACTTCAAGCTTTTTCAGGCTCTTGTTGACCATGCGCACAAGGGCGTCGGACGAGACAAATTCGGAGTAGACCATTGCTGCGCCCAACCTGCGGCACAGGAGACGGAATCCAATGTCGGTGACGTCCTCCATTGGTGCCAACAACACAGGGCGTTCGCCCAAGTCAACATTACCTATCTTCATGTTTGTTCTATCGTTTCAGGGGCTGTAGGCTCAACGTATGAAAGCTATGCGGGTGACGATGGCTTTGTCGCCATTGGATGTGGCGGCAATGACGTTGTAGATGCCAGAACTGACACGTCGTCCGCGACGGTCGCAGCCGTTCCATGTGAAAGTGCCTCCGTTGCTGACGCCCTGCCAGATGAGTTGGCCTGTGGACGAGGTAATCTTCACTTCAGCATCACGTGTCAGACCGCGCACGGTGATGGGGCCGTGATAGTCGGGGTCAACAGGATTGGGGAAGGCATAGATGTCATCGTCGATAAGTTCGTCGGCGGGGTCTGTGGCATCAGAGAGGTAGCTGCAGAGTCCTTTGTCTGTGGCAAAGAAGACCCGCCCCGTCTTACCATCGATGGCGATATCATAAACGTTGTCGGAAGGCAGCGGTGAATTTTCGGTGGTGAAATGCAGCAGCTCTTCCTGACTGTCGGCACTGATAAGATAGGCTCCGCTGCCTGCTGAGCCGAACCATTTGCGCTGTCCTCCGTCGATGGCGATGGAAAGAATGGGAATACCCGAGAGCAGATAGTCAGCGAGTCCGCTGCCGTCGGTGCGCGAAACTTTGACTTGCTCGAAGCGGAAATCCGAAGCGCGGAAGGTGCTGGGATCGTTGATGACGAAGGGGCCGAGGTTGGTGCCAAACCATATCTGTCCCTCTGCATCTTCGGCAAAGCAATAGAACTCATCAGGGGAGTAGCTGGTTGCATCCTGGTTGACAATGGTACCACGATGCTGACGGTGGTCATCGGATGTGCGGTCGAGCGTGCCATTGGTGTCGAGCATGAAGATGCCACGGGCGTCCATACGACGACTGTTGATCCAAGTCCTACCCTTAGAGTCGAAGAAGATACGGTCAAGTGTGCTGGCCTCCTTGATTTCAGGACAAGGAATACCTATCCACGTGCCATCTGGACGCATAATACGGATGGTGGTGTCCCTGGCGCCCTGTGTGCAGTTGAGTGTCCAGAGGTTGCCGTCGGCATCGTAGGTAAGACCATCTGCGACAACAAACCACTGGGGGTTGGCATTGTCTGGCAGAATGGAATGGAAGGGGGCGTTCTCGAGTCCAATATGCCCCACGCATTTGCTGTCACGATACTCATAAATACCGCTGCGGGCCGTGCCAACAAAATGATGGTTGGGATCGTTGGGATCCTGAGCGATATTCGTGACGTCGAGGAAGCGTTCCTTAGGATATGGTGTGACAGCGGATTGATAGTCGAAATTGTTCCATGTTCCGTCCGGTTCCAAGATGATGGCTGTACCCGGTCGGCTCGTAGGTGAATAGTTAGGATGACCACCCGCGATGAGCAGACGATCGCCGGCATAGCGCAGATGCAAGCTATAGT
This sequence comes from uncultured Prevotellaceae bacterium, assembly GCA_947307015.1. Classification (GTDB taxonomy): domain Bacteria; phylum Bacteroidota; class Bacteroidia; order Bacteroidales; family Bacteroidaceae; genus Physcousia. Next base: position 9,646 of record CAMZHV010000003.1, read on the forward strand.
CGTGCAGCGGACTCTCAGCGCGAAGGGCGGTGATGGTGGGCGTGAAGGTGCCGTCAGCTGCCAGACTGTAGGCTTGAAGACCCTCGTAGGCATCGCTGGCCCAATACACATTATTAAAATAAGTAAGGGTGTTCCAAGCGTACGTATTCTTGAAGTGCTGCTGGCTGTCTACGTTGTCAAAGAGGAAGAGGTGTGCGGCATTGCCTATGATGAGCTTGCTGTCGAAGAGCGTCATGTAGTTGAACCTGCCATAGCTGTTCGTGATGATAGGCGAGAATTGCGTGACTTCGGGATTGGAGACAAAAAGCCAACTGTCGACATGCGCCCAGATGCGACCGTCGAAGTATTCCATGTGTTGGGCGTGGTAGTCGGTATTGAACTGCTGCCAAGCGGCTTTGTCCTGCAGGTTGTCGGCAAGTTGTCCTATCCATAATCCCGTAGCTGTGCCCGCGTAGACAGCTTTCTCATTCACGGCACATGAGCGCACATCGAGGTCGAGCTGGTAGGTAGCGTCGATGATGCCATCTTTCATGTCGATGACAACAATACCGAAAGCCGTGCAGATATAAGCTTTAGTGCCACTGACCTGCACGTTGTTGACTTCCTTGTTCTGCAGCGTGCTATTCTTGAGCTGAGCGAGATTGATGACGTCGTCGTCATTATCTACGGACAGCAAGTCAATATTGCCATTGTCGTAGACGAGGATGAGGCGACGGGCCTCGGCGCTGTAATGAATGAAGGAGATGGCGACATCATTGAGCTGGCGCGTCCAGTCGAAGGTGGTGATGGTGTTGTCTTCCGTGTCGTAGGCCATCAGCTTGCTCTCCATTAGGGCATAGACGCGATGGCCCACAGGAATGTTCTGCGTACAGACATTGTAGGCAGGATAGACTTGCCAGGTGCCAATAGCGGACCCACCCCCCTGCCCCTCCCTTGTAGGGAGGGGAGTAGCAACTTGTGCTATTGACAGAAAAAGTAACGAAAAAAGGATGAGTCTTTTATGCATATTATTATCTTGTTAGGTATATACTCCCCTCCCTACAAGGGAGGGGCAGGGGGGAGGGTCCTTAAGAACTCCGCCAGCTTCTCTGTGGCACGTCCGCGATGGCTGATGGCGTTCTTCTCGTCGGCGCTCATCTCTGCGAAACAGCGGTCATAGCCTGTGGGTTGGAAGATAGGGTCGTAGCCGAAACCCTCTGTACCGTGACGTTCGCGCAGGATAGTGCCTGGGCAGATGCCCTCAAAGAGATACTCTTTTCCTTGATATAATAACGCGATGACCGTGCGAAATCGTGCGTTGCGGTCTGTTATTTTTTCTAAATTCTTGAGCAGAAGCGTCATGTTGGCTTCCGAATCGTGCGTAGTGCCACTGCCAAAGATTTCTGCATAACGGGCAGAGTGTATGCCTGGAGCGCCAGCCAAAGCTGACACTTCGAGTCCCGTGTCATCGGCGAAGCAGTCGTGGCCGTAATGCTCCTGCACGTAGCGAGCTTTCTGCAGTGCGTTGCCCTCCAGCGTCTCAGCCGTCTCGGGAATATCCTCGTTGCAGCCGATGTCCGAGAGCCCCATGACCTCAAAGCGGTCGCCAAGGATCTGGCGAACCTCGGAGAGTTTATGCTGGTTGTTGGTCGCAAAAACTATTTTCATGTTTTAATATGGTCAAAACCTTCGCCATACACACCGACGACTTTAGTCATCGTGACGAAGGCTTTGTTATCGATATGCTTGATGAGTCGGAAAATCTGCTGACTCTCGCGGCGACGGGCCATGACGATGAGCACGCGGCGCTCCTGCTTGCTATACCAGCCTTCGCCATACAACTCCGTAACACCACGATGGATCTCTTCACCAATCTTCTTGGCGATTTCCTCGTGCTTGTCGGAGATGATGGTGAACTGCACGCTCTGCGCAGCTGACGTCATCGTGTAGTCGAGCAGGATCATCGAGATGATGAGGATGACGTAACCGGTCACCACTTTGTTCCAGTCGTGGAAGACGAAGAAGCTGCACGAAACGATGATGAAGTCCAACCACATCAGGATACGTCCCATCGAGAAGTTCCTGTACTTGTTCACGATGGCAGCGATGATATCCGTGCCGCCCGTAGAGCCGTTGTTGATGAACACAACAGCCAAAGCTGCGCCCTCGATGCAAGCACCGATAACGGCAGCCATGAAAGGCTGATCGCCCACGACTTTAGGCAATGTGCCGTCGGGGAGGGCTATCACCTGCTGCACCAAAGCGAGGAACAACGTGATGCAGGCGGTGGCATAGATTGTCTTGGTGAAAAACTTGAAGCCTAAGATCTTCAGACCGATGGCCAGAAGAACAGCATTGATGATAAAGTAGCTGTACTGGGTGGGGAAGCCAGTGGCGTAAAAGATGATGGCGGAGACGCCCGTCATGCCGCCCGGCGTGAATTCGTAGGGCAGCATGAAGGTGCAGAAGCCGATGCAGTAGCCAAGACATCCGAGGGCTATAAAGAAGTAATCCTTGACTTCATCGACGATGTTAGTGATACTCATCTTTTTCATTTCATCACAATGTTAATCATACGTTTCGGCACGATGATGACCTTAACAATCTGTTTGTCTTCGAGATATTTGGTCGTAAGTTCATGGTTACGTGCAGCAGCCTCAATGGTGGCGTTGTCGGCATCAGCGGGGAAGTCAATACCGAAACGAGTCTTACCGTTGAAGGCGACCATCATCTTCACCGTATCTTCAATCAGATATTTCTCGTTGAAATCGGGCCACTGGGCATCGCAAACGCTGGTTTCATGCCCAAGCGCTTCCCACAGCTCTTCGGCGATGTGCGGTGCAAAGGGAGCAATAAGCACAACCATAGGCTCCAGGATGGCACGCTTCGTACACTTCAGGGCTGTCAGTTCGTTGGTGGCAATCATGAAAGCGGGGATGGATGTGTTGTACGAGAACATTTCAATATCCTCTGTCACTTTCTTAATCAGCTTGTGCAACGACTTCAGTTCGGCAGCAGTAGGTTCATCGTCGGTCACAGCTAAAGCGTCCTTACTCCAGAACATATTCCAGAACTTCTTGAGGAAGCGGTGCGAGCCGTCAATGCCGTTGGTGTCCCAAGGCTTGGCCTGCTCCACAGGACCGAGGAACATTTCATACAGACGCAGGGTGTCAGCGCCGAACTTTTCGACAATCATGTCGGGATTGACAACGTTGAACATCGACTTCGACATTTTCTCTACAGCCCAGCCACAGACGTACTGAGCCCCCTCCGTCTCCCCTAAGGGGGAGAGAGAATTGCTGCCATCCTCAAAGATGAAATTGGCATTAGCATATTCGGGGCGCCAAGCCTTAAAAGCTTCGAGATCAAGAACATCGTTCTTTACAATATTAACATCTACGTGCAGAGGCGTGACATCATATTTTTCGCTTTGACCCAAGCTCACGAACCAAGGGCCATCCTCCTCACCCTTGGGGGAGGCAGGGAGGGGGCAGCCCTCTTTTATCCTATAGACGAAATTCGAACGGCCCTGGATCATGCCCTGATTAACGAGCTTCTGGAACGGCTCTTCCTTGCAGCTTACGCCGAGGTCGAAGAGGAACTTGTTCCAGAAACGTGAGTAGATCAAGTGACCTGTAGCATGTTCCGAACCGCCGACATAGAGGTCCACGTTCTGCCAGTACTGGTCTGCTTCGGGGGAGATGAGTGCCTGGTCGTTGTGCGGATCCATGTAGCGGAGATAGTAAGCCGACGAGCCAGCGAAACCGGGCATTGTATTAAGCTCCAAGGGGAAGACGGTCTGATTGTCGATGGCGGAATTATCCACCACGCTGTTCGTTTTCGTGTCCCAAGCCCAACGCTTGGCATTGCCGAGGGGCGGCTCACCCGTCTCTGTGGGTAGGAACTTATCCACTTCGGGGAGCTCTAAGGGTAGGCACTCCTCGGGAATCATCTGCGGCATACCATCCTTGTAGTAAACGGGGAAAGGTTCGCCCCAGTAACGCTGACGCGAAAAGATGGCATCGCGCAGACGGTAGTTGACCTTCACGCGGCCGAGGTTATGTGAAGCAACAAAGGCTTTCGTGGCAGCAATAGCTTCTTTGACGGTGAGACCGTTCAACGAGAAATCATCGAGCGCCTGCTTCCCTGTTGCAGGACTGTTCATCACTATACCTTCCTTGGCGTCAAAGCTCTCCTCGCTCACGTCGGCACCCTCGATAAGCGGAATGATAGGCAAGTTGAAGTGACGGGCAAAGGCATAGTCGCGCGAGTCGTGGGCGGGGACGGCCATAATGGCTCCCGTGCCATAGCCTGCGAGCACGTATTCCGAAATCCAGACGGGAATCTCTTCGCCGGTGAAGGGATTGATGGCGTAGGAGCCAGAGAACACACCGGTCACCTTGCGGTCGCTGATGCGGTCGCGTTCAGTGCGCTTCTTCACATAGGAGAGGTATTCATCAACAGCGGCCTGCTGTTCAGACGTAGTGAGTTGCTTCACCAGCTCGCTCTCAGGAGCAAGCACCATGAAGGTGACGCCAAAGATGGTGTCAGCACGCGTAGTGAAGATGGTGAATTCAATATCGGAATTAGCTACTTTGAATTGCATCTCTGCACCTTCCGAACGACCGATCCAGTTGCGCTGTGTTTCCTTCAGCGACTCTGTCCAGTTGATGGTCTCAAGGCCGTCGAGCAGGCGCTGTGCGTAAGCCGACACGCGCAAGCACCACTGTTTCATGCGCTTCTGAACCACAGGGAAGCCTCCGCGTGCACTGACACCGTCGATAACCTCGTCGTTGGCCAGCACCGTGCCCAGTTCAGGACACCAGTTTACCATCGTTTCGCCGAGGTAAGCGATGCGGTAGTTCATCAGTACCTGCTGCTTCTCCACCTCGCTCATCGCATTCCATTCGGAGGCGGTAAATGTCCCCTCTGACTCCCCCAAGGGGGAGCAAGCAACGCCAAAGCGGTCCAACCCTTCAGTACCATTCTTTTCAAAATAGGCAATTAGCTCTTCTATAGGACGTGCCGAGGCTTTCTTTGCACTCGTTTCCCCCTCGGGGGACGAAAGGGGGGCCTGACTATAGAAGCTTTCAAACATCTTCTGGAAAGCCCATTGTGTCCAGTGGTAGTAGCCTGGCTCGCAGGTACGTACCTCGCGGCTCCAGTCGAACGAGAAACCAATCTTGTCCAATTGCTCGCGATAGCGGTTGATGTTGGCTTCTGTGGTGATGGCAGGATGCTGACCCGTCTGTATGGCGTATTGCTCAGCGGGCAATCCGTATGCGTCATAACCCATAGGGTTCAACACATTGAAGCCTTGCAGCCGCTTGTAGCGGGCATAGATGTCGCTGGCGATATATCCGAGGGGATGACCGACATGCAAGCCCGCACCGCTCGGGTAGGGGAACATGTTCAGGACATAGAATTTCTGGCGGTTCTTGTCCTCTGTGACCTGATACGTCTTCTGTGACACCCAGCGTTGACGCCACTTCTTTTCAATTTCTCTGAAATTGTATTCCATTACAAGTATAGTTTTTATGTTGTTTTTCGTCAAAAAAGAAGGAGGCGAACTTCTGCTCGTCCCCTCTCGGTTGGTTGGGATACCCGGATTCGAACCAGGAAAAACAGAACCAAAACCTGTTGTGTTACCATTACACCATATCCCAATCCTAAGTCTTTTATCGCTAAAAGCGCGGCAAAGGTAAGGAAAATTTGCGATTTACGATTTACGATTTGCGATTTATTTTCGTTCTTACCGCATTTTTTTGTTATTTTGGGGGTTCTGCGGCCTTTCGTAGGTCATTGAATGACCACTTTTCGTCCTCGAATGAGGTAGAGTCCAGGGGCAAGATGTGTTGTTCGTGGATTCGCGGAACCCTTGAGAATGCCAACGTGACGTCCAGACAAGTCGAAAATGTCATCTGTGCTTGCCGTGCGGGAATGGCCAACTTCTGCTATATCGTGTCCTGGGATGTGGTCGGCCAGCCCTTCCCCTTCGCCATAGATATGAAGGGTCGTGGTAAGGGTATTGTTATCTATGTCCCATTCTTCCTGTTCACCAATCGGTGTGAGGGTGGCATGAAGGGTGATGTCGCCTGGCGTTTCTGGTGTCCAACTGCCCAAAGTGGCAAATTGGATGGTTCCTTGTCCTGGCATGAGAGTTTGATGGCACGGGAGCGGTGTCTGGGGAACATCGAAACTCGCCGCAAGGGCCATGTCGGGCTGTTCTTCACTACCTACCACAAGAGTCCATGCATCGGCATCAGCCGTACCTTGATTAATAACGTATGCATAGAAGGTCACTTCGTCGCCGACGTGCGGATAGCGCGGTTGGGTGAATAGGTGGATGAGCCTCAAGTCGGGACGCGCAATGTCGTCGGTCAGCGTCAAGGTGGCTTTTAGCGGTAAGTCGTCGGATGACGGACCGACACTGATATCCCAATTTGTAGCTGGCACTTCGTAGCGTTGCGTTTCTACATTCCACTCATAGAAATCCTCGGCAGTGAGTTTGAAATCGATGGTACGTGTAGCGCCGGCTGGGATGGCAACACGCTCAAAACCATGCAGCTGTCGCAACGGTTGCCATTGTGGGGGAACGGTTTGCCCGATATACAGCTGTACGACTTCTTCGCCATTGCGCGTGCCCGTGTTGGTCACGTCCACGCTGACCGTGATAGGTGTTCCTGCTGGGGCGCTATCTACAGAGAGGCGTAGGTTACTATAGCTGAAGGTGGTGTAGCTGAGGCCAAAACCGAAGGCAAACTGAGGTTTCAACGCTTTTCGTTGGAACCAGCGGTAACCTGCTCCCCAGTCGTCGGTGAAATAGGTGTCGTTCCATTCCGGCAGCTGGCTGTCGCTGACAGGCATCGTCATGGGTAACCGTCCTGCGGGGTTGCGCTTCCCGAAGAGCACGTCGGCGATACCGTTTCCTGCTTCCTGTCCGCTGTAGAAAGAATAGACGAGGGCAGGGATATCGTCGATGCAGTCGGATACTGATACGATACCACCGCTTTGCAGCACCACGACCAAACGGGGATTGACAGCATACAGGCGCCGGATGAGCTGCTGCTGAATGGCAGGGAGTGCGGTGCTTGCGCGGTCTTGTACCAGTACGCCAATGATGGATTCACCTTCGAGTGTTCTATCGAGGCCTCCTGCAAAAATCACAACATCGGCTTCACGCGCAGCGGCCTCAGCGGTGGCAAAAGCTGAGGTGTCATCGCCACTGATGGCACATCCTTGTGCAAACGTGATGTCAGCTTCTGGAGCAACATTACGTATCCCTTCGATGACGCTGACAGCGTATGCAGGAGTTGTTTCGCTACTTCCGAAACAGTTGAGGTTGCCGACAGCAGCATTGGGACCGATGACGGCGATGCGCAGGGGCGCTGCATTGGAGAGAGGCAGAAGGGCATTCTCATTGCGTAACAACACGACAGCTTTACCTGCGGCCTCGCGACAGAGGGCACGATGATCATCGTTGTCTACAAGCGTTGATGCCTCTGGTTTTGCCGGTTGCGGGTTCATGCACCCCATGGCATATTTGCTTAGGAGTACACGGGCAACGGCAGTGTCGAGGTTCGCCTCAGTGATTTTACCATTGCTGAGCGCTGTGGGCAGTTGTTGGGCATAGTGAACGGAACCCATGCACACGTCCGTGCCACCAATGAGCGATGCCGGGCCATCCTTGACAGCTCCCCAGTCTGAGATGACGGGGAAGGGGTAACCCCATCGTGTACGGAGAATATCGGTCAGCAGGTGGCGGTGAGCCGCTACCTGAACACCATTTACCAGATTGTAGCTTGACATCAAGCTGAGGGGCAGTCCTTCTTGCAGCGCGGTGCGGAAATTGAGGCCGAAGAAGCCCATGAGGTCGCGTTCCGTGATTTGTTCATCACACGTCTTGCGGTATGCCTGCTTGCCTTCAATCTCAAAATGTTTGAGACAAGCCATCACGGGCAACTGCTGAATGCCACGCACTACTTCTACACCTATTTGGGCACTGATATAAGGATCTTCGCCGGCACTCTCTGCCGTGCGACCGCCACGTGGATCAAGGCAAAGGTCGATGCACGGAGCTAAGGCCACATGCTGACCAGCAGCCCAAAATTCTTCGCCCATCGCGTGACCAAGACGGAACCACATTTGGCGATCCCACAAAGCTGCCATGGCAATGCCCGTGGGAAACGAGGTGTAGCCCTCGAGATGTACACCATGGGGGCCGTCGGACATCAGCCAACCTGGTATGCCAAGCACCTCATCGTCGGCCATGGCAAAAAGTGTCTTACCTGTGAGCTGTGCCACTTTTTGTGTCGCCGACATCTTTGAAATGAGGCTGTCGATGCGGTCGGGAGTAGTTACCTGTGCATACAGGAGAGGCGTGATAGCGATGGCACACAGCGTGGCTATGATTTTCTTCATGTCAAGTCCTTTCGTGTTGCGTTTTGAGTGTATATGAAAAGTAACTGCTCCCGGCTTGGCTTGGCGGGGCGTGGATGCTTATTCAGCGATGAGCAGGAAATAGTTCTTCTTGCCTTTCTGTACAAGCAGGTAGCGGTCGTCGATGAGGTCGGCAGTGGTCACGGGCTGATCGAAGGCAGCGAGTTTCTCCTTGTTGAGGCTCACGCCGCCGCCCTGTGCCATCTTGCGCATCTCACCCTTTGAGGGGAAGCACTGCGTTTCCACAGCTGTGAGGTCTACGGCTTTGATGCCCTCACCTTCGAGGAGGCTGCGGCTGATAGTGAAATGAGGTACGCCGCTGAAAACATCCAGCAGGGTGGCTTCGTCCAACTTCACCAAACTCTCCTTTGTGGCTTTGCCGAAGAGGATATTGGAGGCTTCGAGAGCCAGCTCGTAGTCTTCGCGACCATGTACCAGAATGGTGACTTCTTCGGCCAAGCGCTTTTGCAGCACGCGCAGACCGGGATCTTGACGATGCGTTTCGATGAGGTCGTCGATGGTTTCCTTGTCTAAGGATGTGAAGATCTTGATGTAGCGTTCTGCTTCTTCGTCGCCGACATTCAGCCAGAACTGGTAGAACATATAGGGGCTGGTGCGCTTGCGGTCGAGCCATACATTGCCCTTCTCCGTCTTACCGAACTTCTTGCCGTCTGCCTTGGTGATAAGTGGACAGGTCAAAGCGAATGCCTCGTTCTCTGCGCCCAGCTTGCGACGGATGAGCTCCGTGCCTGTGGTGATATTGCCCCATTGATCGCTACCACCCATTTGCAGCTTGCAGCCCTTGGTCTCATAGAGATGCAGGAAGTCGTAGCCCTGCAGGAGCTGATAGGTGAATTCCGTGAAGGACATTCCCTCCTGGAACTCGCCATTCAGGCGGCGCTTGACGCTATCTTTAGCCATCATGTAATTGACGGTGATGCACTTGCCGATGTCGCGGGCAAAGTTGAGGAAGGTAAAGTCCTTCATCCAATCGTAGTTGTTGACGAGTTCGGCTGCATTGGGCGCATCCGAGTCGAAATCGAGGAAACGCGAAAGCTGCTCGCGAATGCAAGCGACATTATGACGCAGGGTCTCTTCGTCCAGCAGGTTGCGCTCCTGGCTCTTGCCGCTGGGGTCGCCGATCATTCCCGTAGCACCGCCCAACAGTGCTATGGGTTTGTGGCCGCAGCGCTGCAGATGGCGCAACATCATCACGCCACAGAGGTGGCCGATATGGAGGCTGTCGGCTGTGGGGTCTATGCCCACGTAAGCCGTTACTTGTTCTTTCTGAAGGAGTTCTTCGGTGCCCGGCATCATCTGATGGATCATACCGCGCCAAGTGAGTTCTTCAACGAAATTCATGATTTTATTTGATGTTTTGACAATTATGCAAGTTAACGTTTTCTCATTTTGCGGGTGCAAAGGTAAAGGTTTTAAGTGAAAAATGAAAAAGTGAAAAGTGAAAAATACATTTTTTCAAAATAAAATAGCGTTTTTCCACTCAAATAATGTACCTTTGCCCTGCAAATCAAAGCAACATACGCTTATGAATCCCTCCCCAAGACCCATTCGTGCCTTTCGGCTTTCCCAAAGGAGTAATAGCGTTCGTGCCTTCTGGTTTTCCCGAAAGGGATTGTTTCATTTGCCGTTCTTCATCCTTTCTTTCTTCACACTTCACGCCTTTGCCCAATCCACTCATTGGCGCATCGAAGCGGAGTCGCCGAAGACTCGCGTGCTTTGGCGGGGCGATACCCTCGACATCACCTCCCCGCAAGGTCTTTCGCTCTGGTGGGACGAGCCCATGCAGGCGCCCTGTACCATCACCTATCAGGCCTGCGTTGTCATGGAGGGTGGCCCGTGCGACCGCCTCTCCGATCTCAACTGCTTCTGGATGGCAACTTCTCCCCTCTCCCACAGGGGAGAGGCCTCACCTTTCTCAGGTATGGCCGAGCGCGGTGGCCGCTTCGTCGAGAGCTATCGTCTGCAATGCTATTACCTCGGCTACGGCGGCAACCACAATACCACCACGCGCTTCCGCCGCTACGGCGGCGACACACTCGCCATCACCGATCCGACGCGCCGACCTGCCATCCTCAAGGAATACACCGACGCGGCACATCTCCTTCGCCCTAACCACTGGTACACCGTCCGCATCGAAGTCACCTCCGACGGACGCACCCGTTACTTCATCGACGATGAATGTCTCGTCGACTACCTCGATACCTCTCCCCTACTCCACGGCTGGTTTGCTTTCCGCACCACCTGGAGCCATATCCGCCTCACGGCTTTCAACGTATTACATAAACACACATAAAATCATGAAAGAGATTTATTTTGCTGGCGGGTGCTTTTGGGGCACCGAGCATTTCTTCAAACAGATCCACGGCGTTACGGACACCGAAGTAGGCTTTGCCAACGGCCACACCGAGCTTCCTACATATAAAGAGGTATATACTGACACGACGGGGTATGCCGAGACTGTCCGAGTAACCTATGACGAGCATATAGCCGACCTCGAGTTCCTGCTCAATATGTTTTTCAAGGCCATCGACCCCACCAGCCTCAACCGGCAGGGGCACGATGAAGGTACACGCTACCGCACAGGCGTTTACTACACCGCTGAGGCCGATCTCCCCGTTATCCGCAAAGTATTCGCTGAGCAGCAGGCACTACTCCCCCACCCTATCGTTGTCGAAGTGGAGCCCCTGCGCAACTTCTATCCTGCCGAGGATTATCATCAGGATTACCTCGACAAGAACCCCGACGGTTACTGCCACCTTCCTTTAGAACTCTTCGCCTTCGCATGCCAGATGAGAATGTTAAACTCAAAAAGCTAAAGAATATGAAAAACTGTTTTCCTTTCCAACACATGATGAGCACTCGATCTTTGCTCGCTACCACACCCCACAGAAGTCGTATCCTTCTTCTGCTCACCGCCCTGATATGCTGCGTGTTTTCAGCACAGGCTTGGGAACGCCAAACCATCTGGCCCAAAGGCAAGATGCCAGATGCACAACCGCATCAGATTGCCGCCATGACGGATGAGGCGGGCAGCAAAGATTTCAAGGCCGACAAGCACCGCGTCGCTTACCTCGAATGGTTTGACGCGCCCACGGTCACTCTTCCCGAGGGCAAACGTGCGCTGGGCTGCATGGTGCTCATTTCTGGCGGTAGCTACCAGAACTGCTGCGACGTTGGCCTCATCAAGATGTGGCGCGAGACTTTCACCAAGCTTGGCTTCCAATGCGTAAACTTTGTTTATCGCACTCCCCGTCCCGAGGGACTGCCCATCTATCAGACCGCTTGGGAAGATGCGCAGCGTGCCGTGCGCATCGTGCGTAGCCAGGCCTCGAAGCGTGGCTTCGACCCCGAACGCATTGGTGTCGTTTCCATGTCTGCAGGCTCCCATCTCGCCTTGCTCATGGCTACCAGTTCCCTGACGCCAGCCTACGCCCCAGTAGATAAGCTCGACACCGTGCCTTGTCATATCAATTGGGCCATTGTGAACGCTCCCGCCTATGTGACCACCGACGGCGAGACGGGCACGCCCGCCATGCGTCAGGGCTACGGCATAGATGTCACCATCTCCGATGTCTTCAAGTTCGACGAGAAGACCTGCCCCATCAGCCTCCACCACGGCGGCACAGACCCCTATACGCCCAATGGTTCCACCCTCGTCTACCGCGAACTGCGCCGTCGTAAGATACCGGCTGAGCTGCACCTCTATCCCAACAAAGGTCATGGCGCTTTCGGGCTCGAACGCGGCATTGAGTTCATGACCCAGATGGGGTTCATGGGCGAGTTGGCGCCTGAGGAAGACATCATGAAACGCTTCACCAGCGACGAGGCACGCCGCGAAAAAACTACCGAAGACGTGTGGCCCGAAGGTCGTATGCCAGATGCGCAGGATGACCAGTGCAAACCCTACATCGAATGGCATTTCCCCAAGGAGTTGAAGACGAAGGCCATTCAGATCATCTATTCGGGCGGCGCCTACAACGGCAACGGCCCCGATGGCTTTGAGGTGACACCGGCGCGGCGCTACCTGAACGAGCGCGGCATGACAGTTGTCACCATGAAGTACCGCACGCCGCGACCCAAAGGACTGGCTAAGCACACCACAGCATGGCAGGATCTCCAGCGCGCCATACGCATCGTGCGCAGCAAGGCGGCAGCTCTGGGCCTCGACCCCAACCAGATAGGTATTATGGGCAGTTCGGCTGGCGGGCATCTCACCCTCATGGGCGTTACCTCGTCGCTTCACCAGTCCTACCTGCCCATAGACGATATCGACAAGCAGCCCTGCAATGTGCAGTGGGGCATTGGCATCTATCCCGCTTATGCGCTGACCGACGGCGCCAGCGACCCCAACACGCATAGCGGCACACCCGATGATGCCGTCCTCGTCCCCGACTTCAGCTTCGACCTCAAGACGGCTCCTATGCTCTTCATCCACGGCGACGCCGATGTCTATGCCTCCATGGGCTCCGTCAAGACGTGGGAGAAGATGCGGAGCATGGGCATACAGAGCGAGCTACACACACTCGCAACGCGCAACCACTGCTTCCAGCGCACCGCTGCGCCTGGCACAGGCAGCTACACATGGCTCGATCGCATCGGCGACTTCCTCACCTACATGAAAGTTTTCTAATGCCCATCATGAATGCACGAGAAATCATCAGCTATATGGAGTCGCTGCGCGATGATAAGCAGCGGCAGGTGCTCATGCGCTTCTTCAAAACCGCTCCAGGTGAATATGGTTATGGCGATGAGTTCCTGGGATTGAAGGTACCGCAGACGCGTGAGGTGGTCAAGGCCGCTGGACACGACTTTCCTTTGGAAGAAGTGCCCCAACTGCTTCTCTCCCGTTGGCACGAAGTGCGGCTCTGCGGTCTCTTGATTCTCGTGGCGAAGTTCGAGAAGCTGGCAACCAAGCGCTTGGAGCACGATGCCAAGGCAATAGCTAAACGCGATGCCATCGTGACCATGTACTTGCAATACGCTGAACAAGCTAACAACTGGGATCTGGTGGATCTATCCGTACACAAGATCATAGGCCATTGGCTCCTCTTGCCGTCAAACTTAGGCGATAGGGACTATAAGATACTGGTGCTGGATCAGCTTGCTGCCAGCACCTGCCTCTGGAAGCAGCGCATGAGCATCGTTTGTACGTGGAAGACATCGCAGCAGGGCGACCCGTTCTGGTGCCTCCGCTATGCCGAAATACACCTCCACCACCACCACGACTTGATGCACAAAGCCGTAGGATGGATGCTTCGCGAGATGGGTAAGCGCGTCTCCATGGACCTCCTCCGCGACTTCCTCCACCACCACGCCCACGAGATGCCGCGCACGATGCTACGTTATGCTATCGAAAAGATGCCCGAAGCAGAGCGCAAGGAGTGGATGGCTCCTCATGCCTTGACCTGAGCAACCCCTCCCGCTTCTTCTCTGCCCGTCGTCTCGGCATAAATAGTGGCCGTATGTTCACGGGCATCAAGCAAAAGGCAAAGATTTGACGTTTATTTGAATATTGCGTCGGGCTATGGCTGGTTCCATAGCTTCGGAAAGTGGCAAATTGGGCGGGTTTATACTATGAACAGAGGCGAAGCCAGCACGGAGAAGGGCGTTAAGGAGCCTCTCCCCCGACCCCTCCCCCGTGAGGGAGGGGAGATTGGCGATGGAGCCAGCGAGCAGATGACAGGGGATGCTTTGTGCTTGGGCGTGACGCAGGATAACGCTGGGTAGCTTTCCCATAAGTGTCTGACTATCGGCACGTCCTTCGCCTGTGATGATGCAATCGGCATCGCGGATCAGCTCATCGAAATGCACCGCTTCCAAGAGCAGCTCAGCCCCCGACCGTCGTTCAGCACCGAAGAACTGCATAAAGGCATAGCCCAGACCACCGGCTGCACCGGCGCCCGCCTCACCACTTCTGTCAAATCCCATCACCCGTGCATTCTCATCGGCGAAAGCTTTAGCCCGCCTGTCCAACTCTTCCACCATCTCCACCGTCGCCCCTTTCTGTGGCCCGAAGACAGCAGCAGCACCATGAGGACCATAAAGCGGATTTGACACGTCAGTAGCGATAAGGAATGAGGTCTCGTCGCCGCGCGCGGCGGCGAGACTCATTCCGATACCTGCATCGCTCACCGCACTTCCACCAAGCCCAACAATAAACCTCTTGCAACCTCGATTCATAGCATCTGCTATCAACTCCCCTACCCCACGGCTTGAAGCCACCAGCGGATTCCGCTCCTCAGGCTTCAACAAATGTAATCCGCAAGCCTCCGCTACCTCGATAATAGCCAAATCGCCCGCCTTTAGGTAGCGAGCCTGCACAGGGCGCAACAAAGGATCGTGGACAGTAGTTGTGATGTAGGCCCCCCCTTCAGCCCCCGAGTGGGCTACAATACCCTCGAAAACAGATGGCAATAGTATAGAAGCCCCCTCGGGGGCCGTAAGGGGGGCCATCCATGCTTCCAGCCACCCTTCGCCGCCATCGCTGACAGGCAAACACACCACCTCCGCCTCCGGCCATCGTTCCTTGATTCCCGCGACAGCTGCCGCCCCAGCCTCAGCCGAGCTTAGGCAACCCTTGAACGAATCTATGGCAACGACGACTTTCATCCAAATTGGTTTACATGCTTTTCGCTAACTCCAAATTGTGCTTCATGTAGTTGGCAGCGTCTTCGGAGCTCATGGGCGACAGCTTTGATTCGGCTATTTTCCGCAGCTTGCGTTCCGTCGACTCCTTGTGGAATGGGTTGAGATAAGTCATGATTCATCATTCATCATTGATTTCTTGTTTCTGCCTGCAAAGTAAGTATATTTTAGTTACATAGCCAAAGAAACGAGGTATGTTAGTGGCTCCTTAAGAATCTTTAACGGGAGATGGCGTAATAATGTGGTGATTGGAGCGTTAAATGAGAAAACGGAATAAGTTCAATCAACATGAGAAGGTTTTTGGCCTTTATATGTACGATGATTCTGCTGACCTCCAGCGCCGCAGCGCAGAAGACGGAGAAGGAGGAGCGGAAGGTGATGCTGCGCGGGCAGGTGTTTGACTCGTTCACACGCAACTATTTGGACAGCGCGATGGTCACGGTGATGACTACGGACAGCACAGTTATCGCTCGCGATACAATTTATACGCACCGCAGTGGCATACAGGTTTGGGGACAGGCCTATTACATCAAAGTGCCAGCCCATCCAGCGCAGTTTATCATCAAAGCTGAATCCCCGGGCTATGCTACAGCTTGCACGGACTATGAGCTGAAACGCTTGGGACGCCGCACGGCTTTTTATGTACCTGGCATCTATCTGAAGAAGACTGCGCGCGACGTGGCGATGGAGACGGAGATGAAGGAGTTTGTGGTGAAGGCGTCGAAGGTGCAGCTGGTGTGGCGAGGTGACACGATGGTGTATGATGCAACTGCCTTCAACCTGCCCGAAGGGTCGATGCTTGACGATTTGATCCGTCAGCTGCCGGGTGTGCAGCTGAAAGAGAACGGCGAGATCACGGTGAATGGCGAGAAAATCGATTACCTGACACTTAACGGCAAAGACTTCTTCAAGGGCAACAATAAGATGATGCTGGATAACCTGCCATACTTCACGGTGAAGGACGTACAGGTGTTCCACAAGAGGACGCGCAAGAGCGAATACTTGGGCTACGACGTGGAAAAGAAGGACTATGTGATGGACGTGCGCCTGAAACGTGAATATGCCAAGGGGTATATCGCGAATGTGGAAGGTGCCGTTGGCACACATGAGCGGTGGCTGGCACGTGCCTTCGGATTGCGCTACACGGATAATGCTCGCGTTACGCTCATGGGCAATGCCAACAACGTGAACGAAGACCGTCGTCCGGGCAGTGACGGCGATTGGACACCCACGAACCAGCCGTTGGGACTCAAGACGACAGAGATGCTGAATGCCGACTACCACTACGAACGGCAGGGCAAATGGACGGAGGAGGCCAGCGTGGGCGTGACGTGGAACAAGACAGAGAATGAGAGCCGCACGACGAGCACGACGTATATCCCGACGGGCGACGTATACACGCGCAGCCAGAATGCTTCGCAAAATAAGAGCTTTGCGGCTAACATCAGCAACAATTTCTATCTTACTGATCCGCTGTTCATGCAAATGAGCACAACCTTCGACACGAGCCCTACACGTTCGTGGACGAACGGCAGCTCGGAGACACTGACCAGCGACTCGCTGACGAACAGCACGCTGACGGACGGCTACACAGACGGGCGCAGCTGGTCGCTTGGACATTCCATGATGCTACTGAAGGGACTGCCATGGGGCGACAATATAGAACTGATGCTCGCCGCAGGCTACAACGAGAGCCGCAGCGACGGCTACCAGCACAATAATTTCGATTACTATAGACCCTCGGGAAAAGCCGAGGGCACCGCGGCTCAAGGCCCCTCCTCCGATCACCGCAACGAATACCGCCCCGACCGCAGCCGCAGCCACGAATGGCAGGCCGGTCTCACCTATAACTTTGCGCTGGGCAAGGGTTGGAATCTGGAGGCAGGCTACAGCCACTCGCAGGAGTTCTCGTCGGGCGACAATCCGCTCTACCGCCTTGACCGCGACAGTACGTTCTCGGCCCTTGCGCTGTCGCTGGGCGAGTTGCCCCTGCTGACGGCTGCGCTGCAGGACAGCCTGAACAGTCAATGGACGAGCCATTGGACACGCAACGACGTAGGCTCGCTGCAGTTGGGATATTCTATGTATAAGGACGGAGAGAGGTATGTGAACTTGTTTGTTTACCTTCCCCTCACATATAAGTATGAACGCGAACGTTATACGCGCTATCCCATCGATACCACGGTGGTGCAGAAGAATGTGATGTTGAATTCGAGTCTTTATTTCATCTATAACGACCTTCGCCATCACAACTCGTGGGATTGCAGCTACAACCAAAGCACGCTGACGCCCTCAATCACGGACCTCATCGGTTACTGCGACGCGAGCAACCCGTTAAGCGTGCGCCTCGGCAACCCCGACCTGCACAGTTCACACCGTCATGTCGTGCGAGTCCACTACGGTCACAGCGTACCTCGCCTAGAACAAAACTTCAGCATTTCTACGGCTTACGATGTGACCATCGGGCAGATAATGCAGACGTACAACTACGACAGCCAGACGGGAGCTTACACCTACAAGCCTAAGAATGTCAACGGTAACTGGTGGTGGGACGGTTCGGTGAACTTCACCACGGCACTCGACAGCGCCAAGCACTGGCGGCTGACGAATGAGGTGCGCGTGTTTCGTCACAATGTGGCATACGCTGCCAACGGCGTGGAAACGACAACGCGCCGCTTGAATGTGCGCGAGCGGTTCGGGCTGAGGTACAAGCTGAACGATCGCTTCGACGTGGAACCTACGGCGAATATGGAATGGGAGCGGGCATGGAGTCCGATGGAGACCTATCAGACCACGAATATCTGGGACATCAGCTACGGCGTGAACCTACACTGGCGCCTACCGTGGGAGCTGCACCTGAGCACTGACCTGCGCGAATACCATCGCCGCGGCTTTGCTGACCCGTCGCTGAACACCAACCACTTGATTTGGAATGCCGAACTCTCCCGCAGCTTCCTCAAAGGCCAGCTCACGGCGAAACTCGTGGGCTACGATATGCTCGGCCAGATCTCTCACACCTCATGGAGCGTAGGCAGCGAAGGCATCAGCAGCACCTGGCAGCGCGGCATCCCCTCCTACTTCATGGCTCACCTCGCTTGGAAGTTCACCCGCAAGCCGAAGAAGGAGTGAAGAAGTGTTAATTTCGCACAAAAAGGTGGAGAGTCTCTACCTTTTTTGCATTTTCTTATAAATAATCCGTATAATTCGTTGTGAGATTAAATCACAGCGCCAGCAGCTGTTCGCCGTGTGTCTTGGTCCTGACAGCTTTGCCTTGGATGATGTTTTCGATGATGCCCTGCTCGTTGATGATGAAGGTGGTGCGGAGGGTGCCGAAGTACTTGCGACCATACATCGACTTCTCTGCCCACACGCCCATCTGTTCTACGAGGGTGTGGTCCGTGTCGGCGATAAGCGGGAAAGGCAGCTCGTGCTTCGTCTTGAACTTCTGATGTGAGGCCTCACTATCCACACTGACACCTACGACGGAGTAACCCTTGCGGCGCAGCTCGCCGTAGTTGTCGCGTATGCTGCAAGCCTCAGCCGTACAGCCGCTGGTGTTGTCCTTCGGGTAGAAATAGAGGACGAGTTTCTGTCCCTTGAATTGTTCGAGGCGAATCTCCTGTCCGTCCTCGTCGTAGCCCAAAACCTCGGGCGCTTTGTCTCCGATTTGCATAGTCTTTGAGTATAAAGATTAGGGTTTGCGGGTGCAAAGATAGAACTTTTTAATGTATAATTGATAATGTATAATGTATAAATACCATTTTCACTATAAAAAAGCATGGAAAACTCTAAACTTTAAACACTAAACTCTAAACTTTTTCATACCTTTGCGCCGTATTTCGAATAGAAACGCCCCTTTTTTAGTAATAATCGGCTAAAAAGAAGAGATGAGAAAGACTGTTTTTGGTATGCTTATCATCCTGTTGTGGTGCTGCGTTGGCGTAAAGACCTTTGCAGCTGAAGGTGATGATATAGATATGCAGTCTTTGCATTTGAAGATTAACCCAACGCAATATTTCTCATTTCAACCGCAGACACAACTCCTTCAGAACCAGGCCAGCAAGTACCAAATCACGTTTATGCGAACCAACGAAGGCGTGAAGCCGTATAAATTTATGGACGACATGACTTTCGTGGGTGTTCCCTTTTTTCTCGCCGGCCTCATCGCCAAAAGCGAGAAGAAGGCATTCCGTGTCAACGATGGTACGCGGCATGTGCTGCTGACCAACTTCAGCACGCGTATCGATGACTATACGCAGTACGTAGCCCCTGTCCTCACCGTAGGACTGAAGCTCGGCGGTGTGGAAGGCCGCTCGGATTGGGGACGTTTCCTCGCCAGCACGGCCATGTCGTATGCCCTCACGGCTGGTCTGGTGAACGGCGTCAAATACACCGCCAAGGAGCTCCGTCCAGACGGTTCGTCGTACAATTCATGGCCTTCGGGTCATACGGCTACCGCTTTTGCAGGTGCCACGATCCTGCATAAGGAGTATGGCCTGACGCGCTCGCCCTGGTACTCTATTGCCGGTTATGGCCTAGCAACTGCCACCGGTGTCATGCGCGTGCTCAACAACCGCCACTGGATCTCTGACGTGCTTTCAGGTGCCGGCATAGGTATCGTCTCCACAGAGCTGGCTTACGTGCTGAGTGATGTGATCTTTAAGGAAAAGGGGCTGCTGCGCAACGATCTCGAGACCAACGACAACCTGATTAACCACCCTTCGTTCGTCAGCATATCGATGGGTATTGGCTTTGGTTCGAAGTCGATGGATTTCGACATGAATGATGAGGATGAGGGCAATGACTTCCACCTGAAGTTCCGCCCCTCCACCGCCGTTCAGGCAGAAGCCGCCTATTTCATCAACAAGTATATGGGCGTAGGTGGTCGTCTGCGTGTGAATGCTTCGGCTATCAGTGGTTGGGATCGGGTGCGTGACTTTGCCAACAACGATGTCGCCAACCTCATCCGTAGCATCGATGCCGATGCCGACCTCTCTGGCTACAAGGAGATCGTCTTTCGCGACGAAGGGCCTCAGCCGGAGTTTATGATTTACAGCGACCACCTCACAGAGTTTGCTGCTGATCTCGGCGTCTACTTCAATCTGCCCCTCTCCAAGCGTTTTGCATTAGGTGCAAAGGTTCTCGGCGGGCGCAGCGTCATGCAGGAACTCGATCTCAGCGCGCATTTCCAGGGCAAGGTCAAGGACTGCGAGATCAGCTACGATGAACAAGGTGAGATGGAGTTGAACGTTTTTGATACGGGCGAGACATACGATACCACGTGGGATTACTTCGTGCTCAATGCCAATAACACGATGAAGGTCGGCACGGGTATCTCTGCCACCTACGCCTATAAGAACCGTTTCCTGTGGAAGATATTCGTCGACTACGACTATGCGCGCAAGACCTATACCCTTACCTACGACCCTGCACGTTTTACCGAAGCCGCGATGCCTTCCGTTTACAAAATGTTCCAGAACAACCCCGAGCTAAGGGAGGTAAGCTTTCTCGATCCACAAGAACAGAGTATCACCAAAGACCGTCACACTTGCATTCTTGGTGCGTCATTTGCCATATCGTTCTAAGGCCGACAAATGATGCTGTCGCACATGGCTGGTTCGTTCGTGGTGATGTAATCCACGCCTAACGCCTGCATCGCACGCATATCGTCAGGATTATCCACCGTCCACACATTCACGTTCATGCCTAAGCGGTGCGCCTCCTCCACCCATTCGGGATGCTCTTTGAACTGGCTGATGTGGTAGTCGATGCCCGTGAGGCCCATGCGATGCAGCTCCTCGATCGTGTGGTCCGTGCGGTTGCCGCAGAGATAAGCTACTTCGGCCTCAGGCGCTATGGCGTGAATCGTCTCGCAGGCTTCGATGGAGAACGAGATGTACATCACGCGCTGTTCCAGACCACGCTTGCGAATGGCTTTGACAGCGGCGGTGGCGCAGTCGCGACTGCGTTGCGGGTCGCGGTGCGGCTTCACCTCCACAATGAGGCGCGTCGCGCTCTTGCTTCGCTTCAATATCTTGAGCAGATCCTTCAGCTCAGGCATACGTTCACCGTTGTCAAGGCGCACGCGCTTACACGCTGCAAAAGTCGTGTCCTGCATGCTGACGCCTTTGAACGTGGCATCATGGTTCACCATGATATGCCCGTCCGTCGTCAGCCACACGTCGATCTCCGACCCGAAGATTCCCAAGTCCAAGGCGCGTTGCAACGACGTGCGCGAGTTCTGTGCTGAACCCTCGCTGCGCCACTCGCCGCGATGCGCTACGGTTTGCGTGCGCCTTGTCTGTGCCCATCCTGGCACACACGCCAATATGGCGCACAGGTAGAAAAGAAGAAAACGTAACTTCATAATAAATCCTCGAATGGCGCAAAAGTATTCGTTTGTTTTGAGATATGCAAGAAAACATCAAAAAACTTTTGTTTTTCTAATATTTCTGCCAATATCATTCCCATTTCACTTATAGGAGAGTAACCGAAAACCCTTAGGAGAGTTTGCAAAAAGAGTTAAGGGTTATTGCGAAAACCCTTAGGAGTCTACGCGTAGACTCTTAGGAGAGTTTGCGTGTCCCGCTAATGGGACACGGCGATACGTATAGACGTATTAGCCTACACGTATGTACGTATGCCCTCACACGTATATATGTGTGGCGATGACGAATGATTGATGACGCGTGATCCCAAAAATCCAGCCATTTAGCAAAAAGGTTTCAGCTTTCAGCTTAGGGGTTTAACCTACAGTCGTTCAAACATATACAATCTGAACCTTTGCATTTTAAGTTTCAGCAGGTTTCAGCAAGGTTCAGCCAATAAAAATCTAACTCTCACACCGTGCAACATCAATTAGTGAAATTCTTGAAGGGTCAAGCGTCGCAAGCGCCGAGCGAGTGAAATTCGTGGTGGCTGAAGCCTCCTGAAACCTGCTGAAACCTCGCCGATGAAGGTTCAGCCTGAAAGCCATTGATTGTGAGCGTGATAAAAGCAAATCTGAAAGCTGAAACCTTTTTTGCAAATGGCTGGAAATAATCTTAATATTTAACGATACACCCTATATTACTTTTGTCATCTTTTGTACCTTTGAATTTTGGTCCGTCAAAACATGGCTGTGATGTAATCACTGTTGAGCGTTCAGGTTCTGAAAAAAGAATCCGCCGAGCGATGTAGAAGGGTGCGCTCGGCGGATTGGCTTTATAGAGGAGATAAAGAACTAAAGCTTTACCAGAAGCTTTACTCATCCTATATGAAATCACCCTCTTTCAAATGAATGATCATTCAAAAGCGTTTTCCTCAAAGATGCTCTCTTCATCGAAAACATCCCAGGAGAAGGAGGCTTTCACGTCGCCTTCTTTTCCTTCTTCACCCTCACCGATGTTTGTGCCTGTAAGGAGTTGACTGGTCAAGATGATTGGCAGTTCCTGCATTGCAGGATGTTCATACAACTTTCTCATTTTACAAACACCTTTTTATTATTGATAATATAGAGTCCCTTTCCCATTTGCTGACGGCTAACCTTCCTTCCGCTGAGGTCGTAAATCTCTGGTTCCGTGCGGTTTTTTCCATCGAAGGGTAGTTCCTCAACGGCCGTCTCATCCTCGCCCAGCACCATCATCTTCACCGTCGCTGGATTGGGCGTGGCTGAATATGGATTGTCCTCACGGTCTTCAATCGTGAAGAAGCAGCGGAAGGGAGCGAGCGAATTGCCCGGCTTCTGTTTGGAATACTGGCCACCGCTCAAAGCGTACAGATTGGCGTCTTCTGAGGTCACGTCCCTTCGTATGTAGTTGCCGAAGAACGTAATCTTCTTCTCTGCCGAAAGCACATAGAAGCTGTTAACATTAGCTGCTTTCAGTGTCACATCTGTCTGCGTAATCACCTGTGGATTGACATTATCTGCCACCTTTGCCTGCACGCAGTACGGCGTGTTGGCCTTCACCACATCACCTTCCTTCATCCTGACGACAGTGATGTAGAAGCTACCGTCCTCCTCAGTGTAAGTACCGGCAAACTTAGCAAAAGCAAAATGTTCTAATATCTCGCTTGTCAACGTCAAGTCAAACGGTACATACCAAGCCTGCCAGTTGGTATTCTTGAAGGTGCGTGAATAATGTAATTGTTTGACTGGTTTATCATTACTATTGCTATAGTCTTCACCATCAATAAGAGTCATATCAGTCACGTCAGGAGTAGTTTCCACGATATTCCCAAAGTCCCCCCAACCAACAGCTCCTTCGTATGCGGCCAGTGTGCCCGTAGGAACATACAATGTGGCATTCGCTCCGTTAGAAAATGTGCCTGAGATAATTGAAATGGGTTCATTCCATTCAACAGTCACGGAAGTCAGGCCGGTACAACCACTGAAAGCATAATCTCCGATGCTTGTCACGCTGTTAGGGATGGTGATAGAAGTCAGGCTCGTGCAATTACAAAACGCCCATTCTCCGATGCTTGCAACACCGTTATGGATGGTGATGGAAGTCAGACCTGAACACCAACCAAACGCGAAGTCTCCGATGCTTGTAACGCTGTTAGGAATGGTGATGGAAGTCAGGCCAGAGCACTCTGAAAACGCTTCTTCTCCGATGCTTGTCACGCTGTTTGGGATGATAGTGTTCTTACATCCAAATATTAGTTCGTTGGTTTCTGTTTTGATGATGGCATTACAATCGCTACGGGAGTCATACACGCTGTTATCGCTTTCAACTATAATGGAAGTCAGGTCGTTGCAATAATGAAACGCGTAGTATCCGATGCTTGTCACGCTTTTAGGGATGGTGATAGAAGTCAGGCTCGTGCAATTACAAAACGCCCGTTCTCCGATGCTTGTCACGCTGTTCGGAATGGTGATGGAAGTTAGGCTGGAGCAACCCCAAAACGCGCTGCTTCCGATGCTTGTCACGCTGTTGGAGATGGTGATAGAAGCCAGGTTGGAGCAAGAAAAGAACGTACTTTGTCCGATGCTTGTCACGCTGTTTGGAATGGTGATGGAAGTTAGGCCAGAGCAATCATAAAACGCATAGTCTCCGATGCTTGTCACGCTGTTTGGGATGGTGACAGAAGTCAAGTCGGAGCAACCATTAAACGCGTAGTTTCCGATGCTTGTTACGCCGTTAGGGATGATAGTGTTCTTACATCCAAATATAAGTTCGTTGGTTTCTGTTTTGATGATGGCATTACAATCGCTACGGGAGTCATACACGCTGTTATCGCTTTCAACTATAATAGAAGTCAGGCTCGTGCAATTACAAAACGCCCATTCTCCGACGCTTGTCACGCTGTTAGGGATGGTGATGGAAGTCAGGCGGGAGCAACCATAAAACGCGCTGCTTCCGATGCTTGTTACGCTGTTAGGGATGGTGATGGAAGTCAGGCCGGAGCAACCATCAAACGCGCCCCATTCGATGCTCGTCACGCTATTAGGAATGGTGAGAGAAGTCAGGCCAGAGCAACCCGAAAACGCGCTGCTTCCGATGCTTGTCAAGCTGTTAGGGATGGTGATGGAAGTCAGACTAGAGCAACCAGCAAACGCATAGTTTCCAATGCTTGTCACACCGTCTGCTATGCGAACAGAGGAAATTTGAGTACGATAAGTATCCCAAGGACTAGTGGAACCGGCAAAACTATAATTATAATCATTCATATTTCCTGTACCTGAAATAGTCAGTGTATTTGTGGCCGTTTCGAATATCCAGGTGAGATTCTTACCACATGTGCCGCTTGCATCTGCTTTCGCCACCATTGGCAGCAATGCCATAATGAATAGTAATATTTGCTTTTTCATTGTTCTTATTGGTTTAGTTTGAATTATCGTTTGAATACAGACAAAAAGAAAACGTGGACAATTTACATCGTCTACGTTATCTGAGGTATCGCCAAACACCTGTTTATCTTAAACGAGTAAATGCCCACGCCGAGCGGCGTGAACTATCTACTTCAGTTCTTGATAAACTCTCTTATTTTTGGCGAAATTTCAGATAACAAGAATCAAAAGTGGACGTCCAGTCTTATGTCCTTTGATTAATGATTTATGTCATAGGCCAAATTTGATGTTAATGGTTTACCAATTCTTCAATCTTTTCTATGAGTTGTCGAGCTGGTTCAATTCGTTCTTGCAGTTTATATTATATAGTAAGTTGTATGTTCGTCATTTGTCAGGCTCATTGCAATACAATCTTGTCACGTTCAACATTCTTTCTGAATGGTAGGAAAGTCCACTCGTTCCATTGTTTCTGGGTATAAATATGCGGAGTGATTTCCTCCCCGACATCCCAGCCCAGTTCTCGAAACGGATAGGTGACATCGTAGTCGCTGGCTTCAAGTTTGGGCTTATTGAGCAGTATCAGCAGATCCCAATCCGAACCTTCGTGCGCATCGCCACGGGCTCGGGAGCCATAGAGCCAGATTTGTCCGTCAGAGGGAACAACCTTCCGACCAGTCTGTCGAATCTTCTCTATGATTCTTTCTTCTTCTGCTGTCATAACACATTGTATATATTAGTAGTCGAGGCTTCATTTCAGCTCACGTAGAGCTGTTTTCTCGCCCTTTCGGGGGCAAAGATATGCTTTTTTTGCGGATGACGCAAAAAAAGAATGAAAAATGAAAAGTGAAGGATGAAAAATGATTGGAAAAAGGATGGTCTTTGACGTTTGCCCCTGTCCGTCACGTTATGCCACGTCTGCATTTTTCCATCTGTAGCCATGAGTTTGAACTGGTGATAATTTGTAACCGTTTTATTTCCTTCTTCTTGCCTGAACCTTCCTGAAACCTGCTGAAACTTTGCTGACAAAGGTTCAGACTGAAAGCTATTGATTGTGAGCACGATATAAGCCA
This sequence comes from uncultured Prevotellaceae bacterium, assembly GCA_947307015.1. GTDB lineage: Bacteria > Bacteroidota > Bacteroidia > Bacteroidales > Bacteroidaceae > Physcousia. The sequence goes on from CAMZHV010000003.1 coordinate 35,572, forward strand.
ATCTGAAAGCTGAAGCCTTTTTTGTAAATGGCTGGAATTTTATGAGCGAAAAAATATTGTGTAATTGGTATCTGAAATTTGGAGGTTTCGGAATTATTTTGTACCTTTGTACCCGGATTGGCAATAGTGCCATCCATAACCTTAATAACACAAATCTATTACTATGGCACAGTACCTTATTAATGCCATGAAAACTGAAAAGAGCATGGAACAGACCATGCAGAACATGAGTGAGTCCGTGGAAAACAAAACGACGATCAAAGCGTTGACCGACGATTCCACGACCGTAACCAAGACGCAGGACGAACAGTCTGTCAGCGATGCTGACGATTTGCGCATTCTGAGGGAGTACCTCTTTGAGAAGTACGAGCTGCGCAATAATGTCGTGGCAGGCCGCTTGGAGTTCCGCGAGCGCGATGATGCGACGAAGTCTTTCCGTCAACTGACCTTCGAGGCCGAGAATACCATCATCATCAAGGCGATGATTGCTCTTGATGGCGTAGAAGGGGTGAAGACGAACACGGCGTTGCTGCTTCATTCCGAGGAAGTACCTGAGTATGACCCCGTTCGCGAGTACCTCACTACCCTACCCCATTGGGACGGGCAGAACCGTGTGGCAGAGCTGTTCGGACGCCTGCCTGGCATTTCCAGCGAGAACATCTACCGTTGCACCATTTGGATGCGATCGGCAGTGGCTCACTGGCTCCGAATGGACCAGCTGCACGGCAACGAAGTGGTGCCTACGCTCATCGGAGACCAGGGGTGCGGCAAGACCGTTTTCTGCCGTCGATTGCTGCCTCCTGAGTTGCAGCAGTACTTCCTCGACCGTATGAATTTTTCGAACAAATTCGACAAAGACATGGCACTCACGAACAACATGATTGTGGTGCTCGACGAGTTCGACCAGTACACGTCGAAGCAGCAGGCGGCATTGAAGATGGCACTATCGAAATGCATCGTCAATGCGCGTCCCATCTTCAAGGGTTCGCAGGTGATGCGACATCGTTATGCCTCTTTCCTGGCGACGACCAACAATCCCTGTCCCTTGGATGACCCCACGGGTTCGCGTCGTTACATCTGCATCCGCATCCCTCGCGGAATGCTTATCGACAACGAGCTCCCCATCGACTATGCTCAGCTTTATGCCCAGCTCGTTGAGGAGGTCTGTCATCAGGGAAAGCGTTTCTGGTTCACGCCCGACGAGGTGCGTCAGCTTCAGATCGACAACGTTCCCTTCCAACGCGTCCTTGACATCGACGAGATGCTGGATGCCTGCTTCAGTAAACCTAGAGTAGGAGAGTATGGACGCGAGTTTACGCTGAAGCAGATCGTCGATGTTCTCCAGATGCGTTATCCTTACCTCGAAGGTTCCCTTTCGTTGAAGATGCGCATCGGCTCGTCGCTCAAGAGTCGTCACTTCGAGCAGCGCCATCACGAGAATGGCAACTCGTATGTCATGATCGAGAAGAAAGCGGCTTAGACTTACTCGCACATGTCAATTCCCCGCCATCCGACGCTGGATGACGGGGAATTTTTCGTTTTCAACTTAGATGCCCCTAAATACCCAACAGAAAAAGTGAAGCCCAAGGTGCTCATAGCAAGCATCTTGGGCTCCTTTTTACGTCTCTGAGAATCGCGCAGAATCATTTTCTCGGCCACGAGTACGTGAATTCTCGAGTCTCAAAGGGCAATCAATGTCCTTTTTCTACAACTTTATATAATTTCCCCTCGCCCCCGGGAGAGGGGTTAGGGGTGAGGCTTTAAAAGAATTTCGTTTCTTCGCCGAGGACTTCCGAGAGGAGGAGGTTGGCGAGGCGCGAGGTGCCGAGACGAATCCATTGGTTCGTCAGCCATTGTTCGCCGAGCACTTCCTTGACGATAGTGTAATAGACGAGGGCGTCGTGAACGGTGTTGAGACCACCGGCAGGCTTGAAGCCAATCTGTATGCCCGTCTTCTCGTAGTACTCCTTGATGGCCTGGCACATCACGTAAGCAGCTTCGGGTGTCGCAGCGGGTTTCTCCTTGCCCGTTGAAGTCTTGATGTAATCGGCACCGGCGTACATCGCGAGGATGGAGGCACGCTTGATGTCGGCACAAGAGGGTAGGAGGCCACTCTCGAGGATGACCTTCATCTTCTTGTCGCCGCAGACGCACTTCAGTTCGCTGATCTCGTCGCAGACGGTCTCGTAGTCGCCGCTCAGGTATTTACCTACGCTCATGACGATATCTATCTCTGTAGCACCATCCTTAAGCGCCAATGCTGTCTCAGCTACTTTAACCTCTAAAACGGCTTGTGAGCTTGGAAAACTGCCGCTGACGCAGGCCACTTCGACGCCGTCTACTTCGAGGCTCTGAGAGACAATCTCGGCGAAACAGGGGTAAACACAGATGGTGGCCACGTGGGGTAGGGTAGGGTAGGCGTGGTAGAACTTATTGACTTTCTCTGTCATAGCCAGCACGCTCTCCTCGGAGTCGGTGGTCTTCAGCGTGGTGAGCTCCACACTTCCCATCAAGAATTTCTTTACTTCAAGCGTATCATTCTCAGGCACTTTCTCCTCGATGATGCGCTTCACAGCTGCTGCCACTTCGGCATCGCTGATGTTACAGTTGTACTGTGCTAAAGCTTGTTCGTACTTACTGGGAGACTCACCCCCCGCCCTCCCTGTTAGGGAGGGAGCAGTTACATTTGCTGTTGGATTCATAGTTAGATGTTTTTAAATAAAGTTATGGATAATGAAATGATAATAATTCTTGAAAGTGACCGCTCCCTCCCTAAAGTTCCCCTCGCCCACGGGAGAGGGGTTAGGGGAGAGGCCGGGAGAGTCCCCCCTATTCTTTATTCTTTGTATCCATCATGATAGTTACAGGTCCGTCATTTGTCAGGCTAACCTTCATGTCCGCACCAAATGCTCCGTGTCCAACTGGACGCCCGATGGCTTCGCTAAGTCGCTGAACGAAAGCCTCGTAGAGCGGTATGCTAATGTCATGCGTTGCAGCTCGTAGCCATGATGGACGGTTACCTTTCTTGTAAGAAGCGAAGAGCGTAAACTGGCTGACGACGATGATGTTGCCATCTGCTCCTTCGTGCTCTCCTTGAATGTCCATGATGCTACGGTTCATGACGCCCTTCTCGTCGTCGAAGACGCGCAAGGCTGCTACTTTCCTGACCAACCAATCTACGTCTTCAAGCGTATCTGTGGCTTCTATGCCGAGCAGAATTACATATCCAAGTCCTTGAAACTCAGCAGTTATGCGTCCGGCAATCTTAACGTTCGCCCCTTTGGCTCTTTGTATAACTATTCTCATAAATATAGCCCCCTCCCAACCTCCCCCAAGGTGGAGGGGCATAGTTCGTTATAGGGTTTATACTCCTCCCCTTTGGGGGAGGTTGGGAGGGGGCTCCAATTTATTTTTTATTACTTTTGCCTTTGCTTCACCGACTACTGCCCTTAGCTCTTCGATGCTCACTTCTCGTATACGTTTGACACTTTTGAAAGCTTTAAGGAGAGCTTGCTTAGTCTTAGGACCGACGCCAGGGATTGTGTCGAGTTCAGATTTCAGTTGACTCTTGCTGCGTTTGTCCCGATGGAATGTGATAGCATAGCGGTGTACCTCGTCTTGTATCTGGGTGAGCAGACGGAAGAGCGCGCTGTCTTGTTTTAGGGCTATGGTCATCGGAGGATTTCCGTAGAGTAGTTCATGTGTACGGTGACGATCGTCCTTTGCCAGTCCTGCTATAGGTATCTTTAGTCCTAATTCGCCTTCTACGACTGCACGCACAACGTTCATTTGGCCGATTCCACCGTCAGTTATGATGAGGTCGGGTAGGGGAGTGTCCTCATCTATCATTCGACGATAACGCCGCCTTACCACCTCTTGCATCGACGCATAATCATCGGGTCCAACGACCGTCTTGATGTTATATTTGCGGTAATCTGCTTTGCTCGGTTTGCATTTTTTGAAGACTACACATCCTGCCACAGCATCACTTCCAGATATATTCGAATTGTCAAAACACTCGATTTGATACGGTAGATTCGGCAATTGCAGATGATCTTGTATCTCTTTCATCAATCGTACCGCCTTTTGTTCCGGATTCAGCTTCTCTTGTTGCTTCAAACGATCTACTTTATATTGCTTTACGTTGAGTTCAGAGAGTGCTAATAATTGCTTTTTGTCCCCTCGTTGTGGAATAGTTATTTCTATATCCTCAAGCGGTAGTTCCACGTGGAACGGTAGCACGATTTCCTTGGCCGAAGAGCCCCATCTGTCGCGCATATCCATGATGCCTCGCACAAGTAATTCTTCCTTGGATTCATCGAGCTTTTTCTTGTATTCGAAAGTGAAAGCTTGGTTAATGGCGCCTTCTACAACGTGGAGATAGTTGATGTATGCGATGTTTTCATCATCGTCGATGGAGAACACATCGATATTATGACCTGTTGCCGTGATGACTTGACTTTTCTCCTGATGGGCTGTGATGAGGTCGTAACGCCGCTTCACAATCGCGGCTTCCTCGAATCGCATTTCTGCTGCCAGTTCCTGCATCATTGTCATCATCTCCTTGCGTAAGGATGTCGTATCACCTTTCAGGATGCGAACTGCTGCATCAATATAGGTCATGTATTCCTCGTGGCTCTGCTTGCCTACGCATGGTCCAAGACAATTCTTTATATGGTACTCCAAGCACAGCTTATATTTACCAGTATCCACGCCCTCTTTACTCATCGGTTGGTGACACCGACGGATAGGGTAGAGGTTCTTGAAGAGTTCAAGGAGCGCTTGCATCGTGGGAAAATGACTGTAAGGGCCGAAGTACATTGCCCCTTTTCGATCGACATGGCGTGTCTTGTAGATGCGTGGCAGATACTCTTTCGTGACGGCGATATAGGGATAACTCTTCCCGTCTTTCAGGAGTACGTTGTAGCGCGGTTGGAATTGCTTGATGAGTTGGTTTTCCAATAGCAGAGCCTCCGCTTCCGTCTTCACCACGGTATAATGAATATCCCATATTTTGGATACAAGGATTGCCGTTTTACGTGAGTCGTGGTCGCGGTTGAAATAGCTCGCAACGCGCCGCTTCAAGTTCTTCGCCTTACCCACATAAATCACCTTCCCTTGCTCGTCGAAGTACTGATAGCTACCTGGTGATTCAGGTAAACGTTGAATAATGCTATTGAGATGAAGAAGCCTCCCATCACCCTCACGGACTCTCCCCCCGCCCTCCCTGTTAGGGAGGGGGCGATTACCTTTGCTATCTGGTTTTTTCTCCATTTGTTTGGTATCTGCTCCCTCCCTAACAGGGAGGGCGGGGGGAGTGTCTATGAGGGGTCGGTCTTTTATATCTTCAACAACGTTGTTATATCCACATCCTCTGGGAACATGGCGCGACCATGGAGACCTTCGATGGTCAACTCGATGATGAAGTTGATATAGGTTTGTTTGGGATTGAACTGCTTTACGAGGTTATAAGCCGCGAGCATGGAGCCACCAGTGGCGAGGAGATCGTCGTGGAGGAGGATTACGTCCTTCTCTGTGATAGCGTCTGTGTGTATCTCTATGGTGTCCTTGCCATACTCCTTCATATAACTTTCCTTGCGTGTGTCGGCAGGCAACTTGCCCGGCTTACGACACATCACGAAGCCGGCTCCGAGTTTGTATGCTAAAGCCGCTCCGACCACGAAGCCGCGGCTCTCGATGCCTACGACCTTTGTGATACCTTTGTCTTTATAGAGGTCATACAACTCATTGACCATAATGCGGAGACATTTGCTGTTCTTGTAGAGCGTGCTGACATCCTTGAATTGGATGCCCGGAATTGGGAAGTCAGGCACATTGCGCAGGTGCTTCAAAAGATATTCGTTGTTCATTGTTTGTTGGATTATAGTTTTGTTATGTTTTATTTCTATTGAATTTATAGCTTCTATAAGCTCTATCTCATCTGTCATTGTTTCACGTGGAACTATCTCCCCAAAAGAACGAGGAGAACGTTGATGTCAGAGGGCGATACTCCAGGTATACGGGAGGCTTGGGCAAGCGTTTCGGGGTCATGACGGATGAGCTTTTGGCGTCCCTCGGTGGATATGGATTGAAGGGTGCTGTAGTCGAAGCGCCCGCGGATGCGGATGTCTTCGAGGCGGTGCATCTTCTGGGCTTGCTCCACCTCGCGCATGATATATCCTTTGTATTTAATTTCAATCTCGGCCTCTTCTGCAATCTCGTCGCGGCGCGCTGAGATGGTGTCAAGCAACTCGCGCAGCTGGGGTAGGGCAGGGGAGAGGTTGGCGATGGTGAGCTGTGGACGTCCGAGGAGTTCCATGAGCTTACAGCCTCGGGAGAGCGGGGCGGTGCCGAGGCTTTCGAACAGGCCGTTGACATCGTTCATCTTGACGGAGAAATTCTCTGCGAAATGGATGATACGCTCTACCTCTTCCTTCTTCTTTAGATAGTGCTGCAGACGTTCATTGGTAGCTACCCCCATGCGATGACCAATCTCCGTGAGGCGGGCGTCGGCATTATCCTGGCGCAATAGGATGCGGTATTCGGCACGCGAGGTGAACATACGGTAGGGCTCATCCACACCCTTACAGACGAGGTCGTCAATGAGCACGCCGATGTAGGCTTCATCGCGATGAAGGATGAGCGGCTCCTCGTTCGTACAGCGACGAGCTGCGTTAATGCCTGCGATAAGTCCTTGACCAGCAGCCTCTTCGTAGCCAGTGGTGCCATTGACCTGACCTGCAAGAAAGAGGCCATGGATGACGCGCGACTCCAAGGAATGATGGAGCTGCGTGGGGTCAAAGAAGTCATATTCAATGGCATATCCTGGTCGGAAGATCTCCAGATTGCGGAAAGCTGGGATGAGTTTCAACGCCTCGATCTGCACATCGATGGGCAGCGAGGAGGAGAAGCCGTTGAGGTAGTATTCGTTGGTGTTGGTGCCTTCGGGTTCGAGGAAAAGCTGGTGTTGATCCTTGTCGGGGAAGGTGACGAGCTTTGTCTCGATACTGGGACAGTAACGGGGACCGATACTCTGAATCTGCCCATTGTAGAGGGGTGAATCGGGAAGACCTGCGCGGAGGCGTTCGTGGACAGCTTCGTTGGTGTAGGTGATGAAGCAAGGCATGTCCCTTCCTGCCGTGACTGCGGCAGGAAGGGACATGTAGGAGAACTTTCGGCCTTCGGTGTCGCCGGGCTGCTCGGTCATCAACGAGAAGTCAACGGAGCGGGCATCGATGCGGACGGGAGTACCGGTCTTCATGCGGGCTACACGTATGCCGTGAATAGCGATGCTCTCAGCGAGTTCTAAAGAAGGTGGCTCGGCACAGCGACCGCCAGGCAGCTTGACGCGCCCGATGTGCATGAGGCCGTTGAGGAAAGTGCCGGCGGTGAGGATGATGCTCTTGGCGTGGAAGGTCATGCCGAGGTAGGTCTCGACGCCGGTGGCAGTGGGCTGGGCGGGCTTGTTTGCGGCGACGGTGTCGCGGCAAACGGAACAATCCTCAACGATGAGGCGGCGGACTTGGTCTTGCCAGATGTGCAGGTTGGGTGTGTTCTCGAGCACTTCGCGCCAAGCCCAGATGAACTTGCCGCGGTCGCATTGAGCTCGCGGGCTCCACATCGCAGGGCCTTTGGAGCGGTTCAGCATACGGAATTGGATCGTCGTAGCGTCTGTGACGCGTCCCATTGCCCCGCCAAGTGCATCTATCTCCCTGACAATCTGTCCCTTAGCAATGCCGCCGACAGCAGGATTGCAGGACATTTGTGCTATCTTGTTCATGTCCATCGTGATGAGCAGCGTGCATGCTCCGATGCTTGCTGCTGCATGCGCCGCCTCACACCCTGCGTGCCCAGCTCCAATCACAATGACGTCATAGTTCCTTTCCAAAGCCTAAAAATATGCTCGAATGTGGCGTTTAAAGAGCCCATTCTTGGTTTTACGGCGCGAAGATACGGCATTTTTTAGATAAAATGGTCATAAAAAGTGCAGATTTCTTTGTTTAATCGTTAAAAAGCTTTATTTTTGCGCCATCTTACGTGTTATGTGCGCGTAGAAACCTTTAAAATTCATAGAAAAGATATCATTAACAAACAAAAATCATCACATCATCATTCAACATTTAATTTTTATCCTTTATGTGGTTAATTGATTCATCCATTGGAAGGAAAGTGGTCATGTCCGTGACTGGCTTGGCCTTGATTCTCTTCCTGACGTTCCATGCATGCATGAACGTCGTAGCTCTGTTCAGCGCAGAAGGCTACAACATGATCTGCGAATTCCTCGGCGCCAATTGGTATGCCGTGGTCGCTACCATTGGCTTGGCAGCCTTGATGGTTCTGCACTTTGTGTTTGCCATCATCCTGACCATTCAGAACAAAAAGGCTCGTGGCACCGACAGCTATGCCGTGACCAACAAGCCCGAAAAAGTGGAGTGGTACAGCCAGAACATGTTCCTGCTCGGCTGCATCGTCGTGTTAGGTCTCTGCCTGCACCTCTACAATTTCTGGTACAACATGATGTGGAGCGAGCTCATGGGCAACGCTTACACCCAGCTGCCTTCGCCCAGCGACGGCTATGCTTGGATTGAGCAGACCTTCGCCCAGCCCGTCTTCGTTGTGCTTTATGTTATCTGGCTTTGTGCCATCTGGCTGCACATCAACCACGGTTTCTGGAGTGCTATCCAAACCTTGGGTTGGAGCGGCAAGATATGGCTCAATCGTTGGCAATGCATAGGTTTCTGGTGGTCCACCATCGTCATCCTGATGTTCTTCGCCGTCGTAATTAAGTTCGCAATATTCTAAAAGACATACATCATGAAAAAGATAGATTCTAAGATTCCCGCAGGTCCAGTGCCTGAAAAATGGAAGGAATATAAGGCTCACCAGCGTCTCGTCAACCCGAAGAACAAATTGAAACTCGACATCATCGTCGTGGGTACGGGTCTGGCAGGTGCCAGTGCTGCGGCATCTCTCGGCGAGATGGGCTTTAATGTCTATAATTTCTGTATCCAGGACAGCCCCCGTCGTGCACACTCCATCGCAGCACAGGGCGGTATCAATGCTGCCAAGAACTACCAGAACGATGGCGACAGTGTCTATCGTCTGTTCTACGACACCGTGAAGGGCGGTGACTACCGTGCTCGTGAAGCCAATGTCTATCGTCTGGCCGAGGTGTCCAACAACATTATCGACCAGTGCGTAGCACAGGGCGTTCCCTTCGCTCGTGAATATGGTGGCATGTTGGCCAACCGTTCTTTTGGCGGTGCGCAGGTTAGCCGTACCTTCTATGCCAAGGGTCAGACCGGTCAGCAGCTGCTGCTGGGTGCCTACAGCTCCCTCTCCGCTCAGGTGCAGGCCGGCAAGGTGAAGCTCTTCACCCGCTACGAGATGGAAGATGTGGTCATCGTCGATGGCCGCGCTCGCGGTATCATCGCCAAGAACCTCGTCACAGGTAAGCTCGAGCGCTTTAGCGCCAACGCTGTTGTCATCGCTACTGGCGGCTACGGCAACGCTTACTTCCTCTCCACCAACGCTATGGGTTGCAACTGCACGGCAGCTGTTCAGTGCTACCGCAAGGGCGCTTACATGGCTAACCCCTCTTATGTACAGATTCACCCCACCTGTATCCCCGTTCACGGCGACAAGCAGTCCAAGCTGACACTGATGTCTGAGTCCCTGCGTAACGACGGACGCATCTGGGTGCCCAAGAAGATAGAAGATGCCAAGAAGCTGCAGGAAGGTACGCTGCAGGGTTGGGAGATTCCAGAGGAGGATCGTGACTACTATCTGGAGCGTCGTTATCCCGCCTTCGGTAACCTCGTGCCGCGCGACGTGGCTTCACGTGCTGCCAAGGAGCGTTGCGACAAGGGCTTCGGCGTGAACAACACAGGTCTTGCCGTGTTCCTCGACTTCTCCGAGTCCATCAATCGCCTCGGAATCGACGTTATCATGCAGCGCTACGGCAACCTCTTCGAGATGTATGAGGAGATTACCGACGTGTTCCCCGGTGACGTTGCCAATGAGATCAACGGCGTGAAGTACTACAAGCCCATGATGATCTATCCCGCCATCCACTACACCATGGGCGGCGTGTGGGTTGACTACGAGCTGCAGACCTCCATCCCCGGCCTCTTCGCTATCGGTGAGTGCAACTTCTCCGATCACGGAGCTAACCGCCTCGGTGCAAGTGCGCTGATGCAGGGTCTTGCCGACGGTTACTTCGTGCTGCCTTACACCATCCAGAACTACCTCGCTGACCAAGCTATCTGGCCGCGCATCTCCACCGACCTGCCTGAGTTTGCAGCTGCTGAGAAGGCTGTCGACGACGAGCTCACTCGCCTCTTGAATATCAAGGGTAAGCGCTCCGTCGATAGCATCCACAAGGAACTCGGCCACATCATGTGGGAGTATGTCGGCATGGGTCGCACCGCTGAAGGCTTGAAGACCGGTATCCAGAAGATGAAGGAGCTCCAGAAGGAGTTCGACACCAACCTCTTCGTGCCCGGTTCTAAGGAAGGTCTCAACGTGGAGCTCGACAAGGCTATCCATCTCCGCGACTTCTTCACGATGGGCGAGCTCGTGGCTCACGATGCCCTCTCTCGTAACGAATCCTGCGGCGGTCACTTCCGCGAGGAATATCAGACCGAGGAAGGCGAAGCCAAGCGCGACGACGAGAACTTCTTCTATGTCGGCTGCTGGGAGTATCAGGGTGCAGACAAGGATCCTGAACTCATCAAGGAGCCCCTGGAGTATGAGGCAATTAAGGTACAAACGAGAAATTATAAGAATTAGGACCCTCCCCTCACCCTCCCTTGTAGGGAGGGAGTGGTCACCTTTCAAGAATAGGTTTTATTATTAACATTAAAGAATAACCCTAATGATCCCCTAATGAGTCAGATACATTCTACTCCCCTCCCTACAAGGGAGGGGCTGGGGGGTGGGTCTTCATATTATGGCTAAAAACATCTCTGTTACAATAAAGTTCTGGAAACAGAACGGCCCGAAGGAGAAGGGCCACTTCGACACGCACGAGTTGAAGAATATTCCCGACGATACCTCCTTCCTCGAGGCCCTCGACATCATGAACGAGGAGCTTATCGGCGAGGGCAAGGAGCCTTTCGTGTTCGACCACGATTGCCGCGAAGGTATCTGCGGCATGTGCTCGCTCTACATCAACGGCACGCCTCACGGCAAGACCCTGCGCGGTGCCACCACCTGCCAGCTCTACATGCGTAAGTTCAAGGATGGCGAGACCATCACCGTGGAACCCTGGCGCTCTGCCGGCTTCCCCGTCATCAAGGACTGCATGGTCGATCGCTCTGCCTTCGACAAGATCATCCAGGCCGGTGGTTATACCACCATCCGCACAGGTCAGGCTCAGGACGCCAACGCCATCCTTATTCCCAAGGAGGATGCCGACGAAGCCATGGACTGCGCATCGTGCATCGGTTGTGGTGCCTGCGTAGCAGCTTGTAAGAACGGCTCTGCCATGCTCTTCGTCAGTTCCAAGGTCTCTCAGCTCGCCCTGCTGCCGCAAGGCCGCGTAGAGGCTGCCAAGCGCGTCAAAGCTATGGTCGCCAAGATGGATGAACTCGGCTTTGGCAACTGCACCAACACCCGCGCCTGCGAGGCCGTCTGTCCGAAGAACGAGACCATCGCCAACATCGCTCGTCTGAACCGCGAGTTCATTAAGGCAAAGCTGGCTGATTAAGGATTTGATAGGTTGTGAGGTAATAAGGTTTCAGGTTATTAGGTGATTTCACCTCAAAACCATAAACCTTATTACCTCACATCTTTGTTTAACATTGTTTACAACTCTGCCTCAATAGCTTTTTCGAGGTCGGAGATTTGGGTGTCCCGAGCGCGAAGGTCGGAGTCGCGAGCTACGAGAAAAAAGGTGGGGAGGGAGGTGACACCATAAAGCTGTACGATGTCATTGGTGATGCCTTCAGCGCAGTGTGTGCAGATCCAGGGCAACGCTTCGCACATCGTCTTCCAATAATGCTCATCGGCGTCGAGTGATACCTGCATGATTTCGAGACCACGGCTGTGGTACTTGGCATAGAGTTCGCGCAGCAGGATATTGCGCTGTTGGCTTTGCGGCAGGGAGTAGGCCGTGAAGTCAAGGAGTACAACATTGTCTTTGAGCTCGGAAAGGCGGCGCTCACGTCCACGTATGTCTGGGAAGCCGAAGTCGATGATTCCAGATTCATGCACTTTGTCGCCATCGATCTCCAGTTCGATGGGGCGTGTCTGACGTGTGTTGCGCAGTCCGCGCAGAGCGATATTGCGGAGGTTTTCAGTGCGGGCGGCAGTGGGGTAGTGCTCATCCCACTGTGTGGCCACGGAGGCAAAATACTGTACGTCGCTGCGATCGTCCTCCGGATTGAAGAGCATCTGCGAGCCGATGGTCTGGAAGAGTGCGAAATAGGCAGCAGGTGAGAGCGGGTCGCGCAGGATAAAGTCGGTCTTGAGGGTTTGTTTGTATTGACTGACGAGGAGCTTCGCACGGTCGATTTTCTCCAGCGTCGAAAGGGTGAAGACGGTGTCGAGGGCAGCGAGCTGCTGTTGTAGTTGGATGTTGAGGAGCGAGATGGTCTTCATCGTGCGTGAGGCATCGTTGCCCTGAATGTCGTAGTCCGTTGCCATGCGGGGGAAGGAGGCTTCGACGTGGATGTCGGTGAGGGGATTCTCGGAAGAACCTCCGGGAGCTGCTGCGACGACAACGAAATTGATGACTTGGCGGGCGATGCGAAGGCGATAGAATTCGGGGGCGGCGGTGGAGTCCTGTGGGGCGGCAGGCACCTTAAAGGAGAAACGGCCGTCGGCTTTCAATCGCATGGAGTCTACGGGTTCCACGCCACTGAGCGTCATGGCTTCGAGCACGAGGGTGGAATCCTTGGCGTCGCTGATGACACCGTCGACGCGGAAGGTGGGACCTGAGGAGGTACAAGACACCATCGTCAGGAAGAGGTAGCAGACGAGGAGCACGATGAGGGCCATTGCAATGACGCCTCGCATGATGGCTTGATTGGTTTTCTGGGCTTTACGCTTTCTCATATTATGGAACTTAAATCTTACTTAGATGGAACTTAGATGGATGTGATATTTATGCTCAGTCACTTCGTACTTAAGGTTTCTATTGCCTTGTGGACTGTTTTGTCGGTGGTTAGCTGGTGCTGGAGAGCGCCGCGCTGGTAGTAGTAGCGGCTGATGATTTCCGTTTCGAGGTAGGGTTGGATATGCTGACGGAAACGGCGGAGGTCGGTGGCGAGGTCGTTGGCCTTGAGCTTGGCCTCGAGGGCGTCGAACTCGGCCTTCGTGTCGGCATCACGTCCCTCGAAGCGTGCCAATTGTCGCACTTGTGCCAGTGCGGCAGCCGTGCGTCCGTTGTAAGTGAAGTCGCTGGAAGTGATGGCGCTCTCAAAATCAGCGTAGTCGGCATCGGTGATGTGGAAAAGTCCGGGCTTAGCGATCTCGGGATGACGCGTGACGTAGTCGGTGACGAAGTCGAAATAGACATCAGAGGCTGTGAGGTCATAGACCATTGTGGGCAGGGAATCTACAGCGAGGACGGTGTCAGGCAGAATGCCGCCGCCATCACGGACAGGTCGTCCGAGACGCGTACGGAACTCGCGTGTCAGGCTGTCGGGTAGGGTGGTGGCAGCGCCGTCGGCTGTGCGGTGGCGGTAGTCGTAGGCTTGGATACAGCGCCCAGAGGGAATGTAATAGCGGGCTGTGGTAATCTTGAGCTGACCGCGATACGGCAGTTCGCGGATGCCTTGCACGAGGCCCTTGCCATAGGAACGTTGGCCGAGGATAACAGCGCGGTCAAGGTCCTGCAGGGCTCCTGTTACAATCTCCGAGGCTGACGCGGAGTTACCGTTGATGAGCACGGCGATTGGCATCACGGTGTCAATGGGCTCGGCAGGTGTAAGGTAGTCGTGGCAAGTAGCAGGCACTTTTCCTTTTGTGGAGACCACGAGGCTACCGCGTGGCACGAACATCCCAACAATCTCCACGGCCTCGCTGACCGATCCGCCGCCATTGTCGCGGAGATCGAAGATGAGGCGCTTCATGCCCTGCTGCTTCATGTCGAGGATAGCATGGCGCACTTCGAGGGCGCAGTTGTCTGTGAACTCTGTTAGGTAGAGATAGCCGACATGTGCCGTACTATCCACGATACCATACCATGGCAGGCAGGGCAGTTGTATCTGGCGACGAGTGATCTTGAAGGCGCGGGCTTTCTTCTCGCCAGGACGCATGACGCGCAGTTCAAAGGTCGTGCCTGGTTCTCCACGCAGGTTCTGGCTGACTTGTGCTGTAGACCACCCTTTGATGTCTTTGCCGTCGATGCTCATGATGACATCGCCGGCGCGCACGCCTGCCTCCTGTGCAGGACAACCCTCGTAAGGCTCTTCTATGACGGTGCGGTTCTCCTTTTTATATGCACGTATGAGTGCGCCGATGCCCGCATAGCGTCCTGTGGCCATGAGCTTGAGCTCGTCCTGATCTTCGTCGGGATAGAACTTGGTGTAGGGGTCTATCTCAGCCAACATCCCGTCGATGGCCCAACGCACGGCGGTGTCGGCAGAAAGCGTGTCGACGTAAAACATATCCAGCTGGCGATAGATGTCAGCAAAAATCTCAAGGTTGCGGGAGATGTCAAAGCCCGTCTGCGCATGGACTGACGGAGTAATGATAAATAATAAATAATAAATAATAAAGGATAAACGTTTCATCTTCAATGTATTTTTCTCGCGGGGAAACCGCTCGGCACAAGCGGGTTAAGGGAAACTTTTATTTTTCACTTTTCACTCTTTCATTTTTCACTCTTGCAAGCACTGGCGAAGGCGTTCAGGTTCAACTTGTGTGCCAAAGACCTGGATGACTTCACCGGCTGTGCGGTTGCCGTAGTCGAGGCAGGTGCGGAAATCTTGACCATGGATGAAGCCGTGGAGAAAACCAGCAGCGAAGAAGTCACCAGCAGCGGTGGTATCGATGACCGGTTTAATCAGTCCGGGCACGTGGAAGATTTCATCACCTGTTGCCGAACTCATGCCCAAAGCACCATCCTTGCCAATCTTAACAATAGCCATCTTGGTCATCGAGGCCAGCAGGCGCAGCGAGTGCTCAGGGTCCTGATGCCCGCTGAATGCCGCTGCTTCCTCCTCGTTGGCGAAGGCGATATCCACGTAGTCGCGGATGAGGTCAACAATGTAAGCATGGTGTTCGAGGACAATGTTCCATGAGGCGAGGTCGTAACTCACTAGGAGTCCTGCTGCCTTAGCCGCTTGAAGAATCTCTTTTAGTTGAAGTTGGTCTTGCAATAGATAACCTTCGATGTGGAGGATGTCGTATCGCGTCAGGTCAACCTCCTTCAGCGCTTGGCCGAGCTGAGGAGCTGCACCCAGATGCGTGGCAAAGGTGCGCTCGTGGTCGGGTGTCACCAGCGCATTAGCTGTGCCAGTTTGTTCATTGGCGATGACGGCCAGATGAGCTTCGATACCTCGGCGCTGTGCGTGCTCGATGAAGAAACGTCCCGTCTCATCATCGCCGACGGCTCCGATGAAACCCGTTGGGTCACCCAGAACCGACAACGCATGGATGGTGTTTGCGGCGCTTCCGCCCGTTGCCCGTTCTACCGGGAGACCCACGATACGTTGCCGTAGTCGCATCAATCCCTTGCGGTCGACATGAGTCATGCCACCTTTGGGCAAGTTGAGTTCATGAAGTAACTTTTCATCACCTAAATGGACCAAAATATCCACTAAAGCGTTGCCAATTCCTATGATTTTAGCCATAACTTGCAAATTTTTCTGCAAAAGTATTGTTTATTTTTGAGAAAAGCACTACTTTTGCCCCGCAATTCCGAGAAAAAAGCGTTAAAACGTCGTTTTTACCCCATTTTTGCGCTTCTTTCCCTCCCAAAAGGGGTCGAGAAAACTGCTTCAGTAGCTCAGTTGGTTAGAGCACCTGACTGTTAATCAGGGGGTCGTTGGTTCAAGCCCATCCTGGAGCGCAGAAAACTCGGAAAAGCCTGCTTCAGTAGCTCAGTTGGTTAGAGCACCTGACTGTTAATCAGGGGGTCGTTGGTTCAAGCCCATCCTGGAGCGCTTAGGGCGTTGGTCCGCAATTCTCTTCGGAGGTTGCGGACTTTTCTTTTTTGTCCTGCGGGCTGGTTTTATATATTATTTAAGGTACGCGCAAGAGGCCTCGAAAGTCATCTCTAACGCCCAACCGAATAGTTTTTGTGCCTCAGAACACAAAAAAATTGCGTTTTACTTGACTTTGCCTTTTTGAAGTTGTATCTTTGTCCCCGAAAATGAGCTATTAAGCAATATCCCCGATGAAGAAACTGCTGATAGAGACATACGGATGCCAGATGAACGTGGCTGACTCGGAAGTCGTGGCCTCGGTGATGCAGATGGCCGGCTACGAAGTCACGGAGACCATGGACACTGCGGATGCCGTGTTCCTCAACACCTGTTCCGTGCGCGACAACGCAGAACAAAAGATTCTCTCACGACTGGAATTCCTGCGGAGCATCAAGAAGCGCCGCCCTCTGATTATCGGTGTACTCGGATGTATGGCTGAGCGCGTCAAGGACGAGCTGATGGAGCAGCACGGAGTTGACCTCGTGTGTGGTCCCGATGCTTATATGTCACTACCCGACCTTATTGCGCAGGTGGAGCTGGGGCATAAAGCCATCAATGTGGAGCTCTCTACAACCGAAACCTACCGCGATGTGGTGCCTCAGCGTCTTCATGCGAATCTCATCGGCGGCTTTGTGAGTATCATGCGTGGCTGCAATAACTTCTGCCACTACTGTATCGTACCTTACACCCGTGGACGTGAGCGTAGTCGTGATATGGAGAGCATCTTGCGGGAGGTGTGTGATCTGCGTGACCGCGGATTCAAGGAGGTGACGTTGTTAGGGCAGAATGTCAATAGTTACAAGATTCCGGATGATTTGGATACATTAGACAATCGGGGATTTCCTGAACTGTTGCGCCGTGTGGCTCAAGCCGTTCCTGAGATGCGAGTTCGGTTCACGACCAGTCATCCCAAAGATATGAGTGATGAGACGCTGCGCGTCATCGCCGAGGAGCCAAACGTCTGCCGACATATCCATCTACCCGTGCAGAGCGGCAGCGATGCCGTGCTGGCCCGGATGAACAGGAAGTACACACGTGCCTGGTACCTCGACCGCGTGGATGCCATCCGACGTATCATCCCCGATTGTGGCCTCTCCACTGACATCTTCGTTGGTTACTGCGGCGAGACGGAAGAGGATCACCAACTATCACTCTCGTTGATGCGCGAAGTGGGCTACGACTCCGCTTTCATGTTCAAGTATAGCGAGCGTCCGGGCACATACGCCTCGAAGCATTTGCCTGATGATGTGCCTGAAGAGGTCAAACTGCGACGCTTGAACGAGCTTATCGCCTTGCAGAACGAGATATCGGCAGAGCGCAATGCCCTTCAGGTGGGTAAGACCGTGGAAGTGCTCGTAGAAGGCACCAGCAAACGCTCGCGCGACCAGCTCTTCGGACGCACGGAGCAGAACCGCGTCGTCGTGTTCGATCGTGACCGCTATCATATCGGCGACCGTGTGATGGTGAAGATCACCAGCAGTTCCTCAGCGACATTAAAAGGAGAAACATTATGAAGAAGAAAAAGAATACGACTTTTGGCCGGATGCAATGGGTCACCTCGTGTATCAGCACGACACTGGTACTCTTGCTGTTGGGCCTCGTTGTGTTGTTCGGCCTGTCGGCTCGCGAGTTGTCGCAGTCTGTGCGTGAGAACCTGACCGTCACACTGCTCCTCGACGACGATGTCGAAACCAATGAAGCCGACACTTTGGCCATGCGTCTGCAGGCTCGTCCATACGTCCGCTCCACGACGGTCATTTCGCGTGAACAGGCCTTGCAGGAAGAGAGCGAACGCATGGGCACTGATCCCACGGAGTTCCTCGGTGGCGAAAACCCTTATACGTCAAGCATCGAGCTGAATGTGATGTCTGACTACGCCTGCACCGACAGCCTCCTATGGATAGCCAAGGAGCTGAAAGCGATGTGGGAAGTGGCTGATGTCGTTTACCAGCGCGACCTCGTGGACAACCTCAATCGCACGTTAGGCAAGGCTACCATCGTGCTCTCTGTCCTGGCCTTGCTACTCATGATCATCTCCGTCGTACTCATCAACAATACAGTGCGCTTGAGCGTCTATGCGCGACGCTTCTCCATACACACGATGCGCCTCGTGGGTGCTTCGTGGGGCTTCATCCGTTGGCCTTTCATCAAGCGCAGTCTCGGCATCGGACTGGCGTCTGCCGTGCTTGCCGACGCGCTGTTGTTGGTTGGCGTTCATTGGATTATGAAGCAGGACGAAACGCTCGCAAACATCATTACTCCGACCATCATCCTCATTATGGCTACCACTGTCCTTGTGGCCGGTCTGTTGCTGACCTTCGTCTGCACGTGGTTGAGCGTAGGTCATTTCCTCCGTATGAAAGAAAACGAAATGTATAAATAATATGAAAAACTTTGCTTTCGACCGCATGAACTACATCTTAATCGCCATAGGAATGGCGGCGGTCATCATAGGTTTTATTCTAATGTCAGGCTCCGGCTCCAATGAGACGACCTTCAACACCGAGATCTTTAGCGCGTTGCGCATCAAGGTTGCTCCCGCTGTCGCCTTTCTGGGCTTCGCTTTTATCGTTTATGGCATCATGCACAGACCAAAAGATAAGGAGGTGAAGTCATGACAGTTTTTGAGACCATCATTATCGCCATCGTCGAGGGCTTGACGGAGTTTCTTCCTGTGTCCTCCACGGGTCACATGATCATCACCCAGAATCTCCTTGGCGTGGAGAGTACGCCTTTTGTGAAGGCATTTACAATCATCATCCAGTTTGGCGCCATCCTCTCGGTGGTGTGCCTCTACTGGAATCGTTTCTTCCGCCTCAACCACGAGCCTGCTCCTGTGGGCAGCACGCCCTGGCAGGCTTTCCTGCACAAATGGGATTTCTATTGGAAGTTGCTCGTGGCCTTTATTCCCGCTATTGTCATCGGTTTCCTTGGCAAGATGTCCGGTTTGATTGATCGTTTCCTCGAGAGCGTGGAGGTGGTCGCGGTCATGCTGGTCGTGGGCGGTATCTTCATGCTCTTCTGCGACCGTCTGTTCAACAAGGGCAGCGAGCAGACCAAGCTCACAGAAGGCCGTGCCTTCCGCATCGGTTTGTTCCAGTGCATCGCCATGATTCCCGGTGTCTCGCGCTCGATGGCTACCATCGTCGGCGGTATGGCACAGAAGCTCACCCGCCGCGCTGCTGCTGAGTTTTCCTTCTTCTTGGCAGTGCCTACGATGGCTGCTGCTACGGCTTTGGATTTCCTTCAACTGTTCTTCGGCGATGAGGCCGATGCCAGCTGGGCTACACGCGACAACCTGATGATGTTAGGTCTGGGTTGCGTTGTCGCCTTCGTCGTCGCATTATTAGCCATGAAGTGGTTCGTGGATTTCCTCGCCAAATATGGTTTCAAGGCTTTTGGTGTCTATCGCATCATCGTCGGCCTTGTCATTCTCGCACTGCTTTGGACAGGGCATTCACTCGTAATGGTAGATTAATGAACCCGCAAGCAGGCGAAATATTCTATATCGACAAGCCTTATCGCTGGACGTCGTTCGACGTAGTGAATAAGGTTCGATGGCTGTTGTGTCGTCGTCTCGGCACGAAGAAGCTGAAGGTGGGGCACGCCGGCACGCTCGACCCGTTGGCTACGGGTGTGATGATCGTCTGCACAGGCCGCGCCACCAAACGCATCGACGAGCTGCAGGCACACACGAAAGAGTATGTCGCCACGCTGCGTCTTGGTGCTACCACACCCTCCTTCGACCTCGAACATGAGATCGATGCCTACTATCCCACGGAACATATCACCCGTGAGCTGGTGGAGGCGACGCTGAAGCAGTTCCTCGGACGGATTGAACAGATACCGCCTTCCTATTCTGCCGTAAAGGTCGAGGGCAAGCGTGCCTACGACCTTGCCCGTAAGGACAAGGACTTGGAATTGAAACCCAAGGTGCTGGTCATTGAGGAAATAGAGTTATTGGAAGGACCCACCCCTAACCCCTCCCGTAAGGGAGGGGAATCCTCCGGCTCGTGTGAAGACCTCTCTACGCAGCCACTCCCCTCCCTTATGGGAGGGGTTGGGGGTGGGTCTCTCCCTCGCACCGGTATGCGCAACAAAGCCTTCCTCACCTCCCCCGCCACTCCCACGGATACAGCCTCCTATCCTTTCATCACCATCCGTGTCGTCTGTTCCAAGGGCACTTATATCCGTGCGCTGGCTCGCGATATTGGTGAGGCTCTCGGTAGCGGTGCCCACTTGACCGCCCTGCGTCGCACTCGTGTTGGGGATGTCCACGTTGAGGACTGCCTCACGATGGATGCTTTCCCCGACTGGCTCGAACAGCAGGAAATAGAAATCCCACAATCTTTATAAGCCCAATAAAATCTATTCAATATGAAGCTATCTCAATTTAAGTTCAAACTCGACTCTGATCGTATAGCCCAATATCCCGCTCCGTTCCGCGACGAGTGCCGTCTGATGGTGCTGCATACGAAGAGCGGCGTCATCGAGCATCGCGATCATTTCTATGACATCCTCGACTATTTTGACGACAAAGATGTCTTCGTCTTCAATGACACGAAAGTCTTCCCCGCCCGCCTCGAAGGCAACAAGGAGAAGACTGGTGCCAAGATTGAAGTTTTCCTGCTCCGCGAGCTCAACCAGGAGTTCCGCCTCTGGGACGTGCTCGTGGAACCCGCTCGCAAGATACGTATCGGCAACAAGCTTTATTTCGGTGAGGATGAGAGCATGGTGGCAGAGGTTATTGACAATACCACCAGCCGCGGTCGTACCTTGCGCTTCCTCTATGACGGCCCGCACGAGGAGTTCAAGGAAGCCCTCTACGCCCTCGGCGAAGCCCCGCTGCCCAAGCATATTGTTTCGCGTAAAGCAGAGCCCGAAGACCTCGAGAACTTCCAGTGCGTCTTTGCCAAAAACGAGGGAGCTGTGACGGCGCCCACCTCTGGCCTCCATTTCTCCAAGCATCTGCTCAAGCGCATGGAGATCAAAGGCATCGAGATGGCTTTCGTCACGCTGCACTGCGGCTTAGGCAATTTCCGCGAAATTGATGTTGAGGACTTGTCGAAGCACAAGATGGAAAGCGAGGAAGTTCACGTGGGAGCTGAGGCCTGCCGTTTGGTCAACACGGCCAAGGAAGAGGGACGTCACATCTGTGCCGTGGGCACCACTGTGCAACGCGCCCTCGAGACCGCCATCGGTGCCGATTTCCGCCTCAAGGAGTTCGATGGTTGGACCAACAAGTTCATCTATCCTCCTTACGACTTCGGGCTGGCCGACAGTATGGTTGCCAACTTCTATATGCCCTATTCCACACTTCTCATGCTCACCTGCGCCTACGGTGGTTACGACCTCGTCATGAAGGGTTACAAGGAAGCCCTGCGCGACAACCGCTATCGCTTTGGCACCTATGGCGACGCAATGCTCATCCTCAATGACTGACCTGTATCTCTCTCTCGGCAGCAACCTCGGCGACCGCCACATGCTGATGCTCAAGGCTCTTGAGGCTTTGGTGCAACGGGTTGGCGTGCTCGTACGCTGTTCCTCGTTCATTGAGACCGAACCGTGGGGCTTTGAGAGCGACCATCCTTTCCTTAATGCCGTAGCGCTCTACCGCACAACACTCACGCCACGTGAGGTGTTGACTGAAACACAAGCCATTGAGCGCGAACTCGGACGCCAGCAGAAGAGCAAGGACACATACGCCGACCGCCCCATAGACATCGATATCCTTCTCTACGGACAGGAGCGTGTACAGGAACCTGACCTACAGATTCCCCATCCGCTGATGCTCGACCGCCCTTTCGTCATGAAGCCGTTGGCCGAGGTCGCCCCCAAGCTCGCCGATGAGCTACTCAGTCGTGCACATTTGGATCTTTAAACAACGAATTACACGAATTTGACGAATTAATCATACTCTCTCAAGTGAAAAGACATATCGAATGTCTTTATAAATAAGTTCATTAAAAGATAAGTTATGGCTCTAAAAGCAGGTATTGTGGGCCTCCCCAATGTGGGCAAATCCACACTTTTCAATTGTCTGTCAAGCGCCAAGGCGCAGGCAGCCAACTTCCCCTTTTGCACCATCGACGCCCAAATGGGACAGATCACCGTTCCTGATGAGCGCTTGAATAAGTTAGCGGAATTAGTCCACCCCGGACGCATCGTCCCTGCCACCTGCGAAATAGTTGATATTGCAGGCTTAGTCAAGGGTGCCTCGAAGGGCGAGGGGCTTGGCAACCAGTTCCTCGGCAATATCCGCGAATGTGACGCCATCATCCACGTCCTCCGCTGCTTCGACGGCCCCAATATCGTACACGTCGACGGCTCAGTTGATCCTGTGCGCGACAAAGAAATCATCGACGCAGAGCTACAGTTGAAAGACCTCGAAACCGTCGAGAGCCGCATCCAGCGTGTCGAGAAGCAGGCACGTGTTGGTGGCGACAAACAGGCTAAGGTCGAACTCGGTGTGCTCGAAGCATTCAAGGCCGCACTCGTCGAGGGGCGCAGTGCTCGAACCGTTGCTTTCGAGACTGAGGATGAATTGGCGGCGGCCAAGAACCTCTTCCTGCTGACAACCAAGCCCGTGCTCTATGTCTGCAATGTCGACGATGCTTCCGCTGCCAACGGCAACGCATACGTCGATGCTGTGCGTCAGGCCATCGCTGGCGAAAATGCCGCCCTGCTCATCATCAGTGCACAGACCGAGGCCGACATCGCCGAGTTAGAGAGTTATGAGGAGAAGCAAATGTTCCTTGAGGATATGGGCCTCACCGAGAGCGGCTGCGACCGTCTCATCAAGGCCATCTACGCTCTCCTTGGACTCCAGACGTTCATCACTGCTGGCCCTATGGAAGTCAAGGCCTGGACGTTCCGTCGCGGATGGAAGGCACCGCAGTGCGCCGGCGTTATCCACACCGACTTCGAGAAAGGTTTCATCCGTGCCGAGGTCATCAAGTATGACGACTACATCCATTACGGCTCCGAGGCTGCTGTCCGCGAGGCTGGCAAGATGGGCGTCGAAGGCAAGGATTACATCGTTCAGGACGGGGACATCATGCATTTTAGATTTAATGTTTAAACTATGGTCAGTCTTTTTATCACCTGGAATCCCGATGTCGTAGCCTTTACGATAGGATCCTTTGGCCTCCGCTGGTACTCACTCTGTTGGTGCATCGGCCTGTTCTTGGTCTTCCTTTTGGAACAACGTCTTTTCAAGGAGCAGAAAATACCTGACGAGAAGTTTGAGCCGCTGTTCATCTACTCCTTCCTCGGTATTCTCATCGGTGCCCGCCTCGGCCACTGCATCTTCTATGAGCCCGAGTATTTCTTCTCGTCGGGCAAACATTTCATCGAGATGTTCTTGCCCATCCGCTTTATGCCCGACGGGTCTTGGAAGTTCATCGGCTACACGGGCTTAGCCTCACATGGCGGCACAATCATGTTCATCGTGGCCCTGTGGCTCTATTCACGTCGTACCAAGTTACCTTTCCTCATGGTCGTTGACAATATAGGCATCGTCACTCCTCTTTGTGCCTGCGCCATCCGCATGGGCAACCTGATGAACTCCGAGATTATTGGCAAACCGACCGATGTGCCTTGGGCTTTCATCTTTGAACAGGTCGACAATTTGCCGCGCCACCCGGGGCAGTTGTATGAGGCCATCGCCTACTTCCTCTTCTTCTTCGTCGGATGGTGGTTCTACCGTCATCGTCCCGAGCGCGTGGGCACAGGCTTTTTCTTCGGCCTTTGCATCTTCCTCATCTTCACCTTCCGCTTCTTCATTGAATATACCAAGGAGGTGCAGGTGTCGTTCGAGAACGGAATGTTGTTTAACATGGGGCAGCTCCTCTCCGTGCCCTTCATTCTTTTGGGCGCATATTGGGTTTGGCGAGGCGCAAAGAAAGCGCCTAAACACGTTTAAGGATCATCGTCAACACACGTATGTTTATTTAAATCCACGCCTATGATAACCTTCAGAAGACCTTCAAGACTTTTGCTCATCGCACTAATGGGTTTATACTGTTCGACAGCTGTCGCACAGTCCATTCTCGATGACGTGAAACAGAACACGTCCTTCGGCGGTTATGTCATCGGACAGGTAAGCGCTACCACCCAAGAGGGTGCAAGCAAAAAGGTGGATATGAACTTGCGCTTCGCACGCCTTTATGTCGACAGCCGCATCGGCGACTTCGCTTTCAAGTTGCAGATGCAGGTTAGCGGCAACACCAGTTCGCTCTCCAGCCCACGTATTGTCGATGCTTGGGCTGAGTGGCAGCATTGGAAGGAACTTCGCATCAAGTTCGGCCAGATGAAGCGCCCCTTTACCTTCGAGAATCCCATGCACCCATGGCTCATTGGTAAGGGCAACTATTCCCAACTCGCATTAAAAATGGCCGGTTTCAACGATAGAACAGGCGAACATGCCAGCAACGGGCGTGACTTCGGATTACAGTTGCAGGGCGACCTCTTCGCCATCGGCCTCGACCGTCACCGCCTGCTTCATTATCAGGTCGGCGTCTTCACAGGGCAAGGCATCAACTTCAGCGACCGCAACACCCGCAAGGATTTCATCGGAGGACTGTGGATAGCGCCCATCCGAGAGCTCCAGATTGGTGCTTTCGGCTGGACCGGCAACTACGTCACCGATGACAAGCAGACCATCGAGCGTCGCCGCTTGAGCTTCGGTGCCAACTACAACGGCAATTGGACTGCGCGCGCGGAGTATGCTTTTGATAATGCCAACGGCAAGGCCGACGCATGGTATGCCGTCGTCGGCACGCCGTCGTGGAAGCGCACCAAACTCTTTGCCCGCTACGATGTCTACCGTGAGGGCAAGACTTTCGACAATTCCAAGTCGATGTATGGCGCATCCATTCAACATCAGCTCTACATGAACCTGATGTTCCAGTTCAACTACGACTACAATGTCGTCAAGAACATGACGGGTAAACAGCGCTACAGCACCTTCGACCTGCAGGCCTATTGGCGCTTCTAAGCTTCTTTTCACTTTTCATCCTTTCACATTTCACTTCATCCGATGGCAAGCAAGTTCTCACAAATCGGCACACAAGTCCAGACACAGACGCAGACGCTCACACCTCAGCAACTCCTCGTGAGCCAGCTGACAGAGATGCCCGTCGAGGCGCTCTATGAGCGCGTAGATCAGGAGATGAAAGAGAACATTGCGCTCGAACGCGACAGCAGCGACGAGTGGAATGACGGCGGTAGCGAATACGACCAGTCGCAAGATGAAACACGTATGGACGAAAATGACTACACGTCCATACATGAGCACGTCAACGACCAGACGGCCGACTATGGTTCGCCAGACGATATTCCAGATCATCTGCCTGGCAGCCAAGCCATCCCCGAAGCCGTCGTAGGCGAGACACTATCGTTCTATGACCAGCTCGAAGAACAAATCGGATTCCTCCACCTCGACGACCACGAAAAAGAGCTCATACGCTATCTCATCGGTTCACTCGACGACGACGGACTGCTACGCACGTCGCTGCGACAGATTCAGGACGAGCTGGAGGTGTACCATAATGTCAACACCTCGCAGGCCGAACTGGAGAAGATGCTCCGCGTTCTCCAGACCTTCGAGCCCGCTGGCGTCGGGGCACAGTCGCTTCAGGAGTGTCTGCTCATTCAGGTGCAACGACAGGCCGACAACGCTACCCCGATCAAGCAGAAGCTCAAGCGCCTGCTCGAAAAACAGTTTGATGCGCTGATGCTCAACCGCTGGGATCGCATCCAGCGTAGCATGCAACTTACCGACTCCGAAGTGAAGCGCCTGCAACATGAGATCCGTCGTCTCAATCCGCGTCCCGGCAGCTCCATGGGCGAGGCCGTAGGGCGCAACCTGCAACAGATAACGCCCGATTTCATCGTCGAAAACGACCCCTACGGCAATCTCACCATGACGCTGAACAGCGGTCATGTGCCACCGTTGCGCGTGAGCAACGACGACCTCAGCCTCCTTCATGCCTACGAGCAGCGCGACCCTAAGACCCTTACTCATGCCGAGCGCGAGGGTGCCAGTTATCTCCGCGAACGCATCGACCGCGCACAAAGCTTCATTGAAGCGCTCCGCCAGCGACAGCATACGCTGACGACAACCATGCAGGCTATCATTCGTATGCAGCGACCTTTCTTCGATAGCGGTGACGAGACGCTGCTTCGCCCGATGACCCTCGAGACTGTGGCCAAGGAGACGGGGCTGCACCTGAGCACCGTAAGCCGTGTGAGCAACTCCAAATGGGTGCAGACGGCCTTTGGCATTTATCCCCTCCGATGGTTCTTCACCTCTGCCGCACGCCTCGACGGCGAGGATGTCAGCGTGCGCAGCATCAAAGCTGCCCTGCAGGAAATCATCGATGCCGAGGACAAGCGCCATCCCTTGACCGATGAAGCGCTCACCGAAGCCCTCCAACAGCGCCACTTCGACGTGGCACGACGCACAGTCACCAAATATCGCGTGCAAATGGGCATTCCCGTTGCACGCATGAGAAAATAACCGACCGTCATGAACAGAACGATACTCCTTGCCGCACGCTGGCTGTCCACTATCTTCCGACCCGAATTTCTTCCCGTGGTCGCCTTTGTCGTATTGTTCATGTTCACCTATCTGAGCCTGCTGCCTTGGGCGTTCAAGCTGTCCATACTCGCGCTGATCATTCTGGGCACCATCGTATTGCCACGCTGGACTATCCGCTTTTGGCGTCGTTCGCGCGGATGGGAGCTCCGTCGCCTCCGCCTGCGTCAGAACCGCTTCTTCCCCTATCTCATATACATCCTCTACTATGCCTTCACGCTACACATGCTGAAGCGCTTCCACCTGCCCCACTATATGTCGAGCATCCTCATTGGCGCTTTGCTCATTCAGGGCTCCTGTGCCCTCATCAACACCAAGTGGAAGATCTCGATGCACTGTGCAGGTGCCGGTGGGGCTATCGGGGCGCTCATCGCCTACAGCTTCCTCTTCTTCTTTAATCCCATCTGGTGGCTCAGCCTCCTCATTCTCATCTCAGGGCTCGTCGGTAGTAGCCGTATGCTCCTGCGTCAGCACAACTTGTGGCAGGTGATCGCCGGCACCCTCCTCGGCGTCATTGGCGGTTTCATCGGCATCACCTTTTTCTGAGCGATTACATCAGCAACCGCCAATTGCTTTTCTCGTTGAAAATGTCGAAAGTGATCAAGGGAGGGACTAATTGCTGTAGGGGCAATCGGGGGTGGTGTGTGACCTGTTCTTCATCATACATCCTCAGTAGATAGTCTTCTAATGCATCGTCATCAACGGTATCACAACCACGTGCATTGAGCAGGGTATACCATTCTGTCATATAATCTGTTCCTAATAGGCGAGCCCTGGTATAAAACGCGGCGTGCCACACCTCTGTAAAACCCCGTTCATGACAGAAGTCATAGTGAACGCTGCCGCCTGGGCGAAGCATGATGCCACCCCTGTCCTTTTGGGCTCGAGTGTGGACTGTTCCTTTGCCCTTCAGGGCACCATCGCCGTCAAAGGAAAGGAGTTTTTGCCCATCGAGATCAATCAGCAGGGAGCCTGTGATGACGGGATAACGCCAATTGGGCCGCTTGTCGAAGCGGACACGACAATAGCGATGCCCGCTGTGGTCGCGAAGAATCTCGTAATTGATGAGATAATGTCTCTTGTAATGTTGTGTCTTTCCCGTTCCTAAAAGCGGCACGAACGGATTCTTGAAATCCCCCTTCTTCTCTGTCATCTTCTCGAATGCCCTCTGACTGACTTCAAGGATTTGTTTCAAGGTATCACGACTGAGTTGCTCCAAAGCCTCCGCTTCGGTCAACAGCTTTTCTGTATTGGTCAAAGAATCCGTCTTATACGCAAGCAAAAGCTCCTCCTTAATGCTATCTGCATGAAGACAATAATAGTTGTAGCCGTGCATCACTGTCGGTTCCTCTATCTTTATCGCACTCTTGGCATTTAGAAAAGCCTCGGTCATCACGGAATCATCCATCATTATACGCACACGACGGAAGAAAAACGAAGATTGCTCATTGGCGTGCGCCGTGCGTTCCTCCTGCGTTTTCTTTCCTATTTCAGCCAACAGCTTGTAGATGTTGATGTCCTTAGAGTTCCGTGACTCTATTCGAAAAGGTGTCATGAGGTTGATGCGGCGCAGTTGCTTGGCAGGCAGGATGAGAGGCTCATAGCCATTGGCATGAAAGTGTAATGTATCATCAGGACAGACTTCCATTTGGAAGAAACCATTGAGATTTGTCATGGTGCGCGCGCGTCCTTTCACCTCTACATCCGCAAAGGGTATTGCCGTGCGGCTTTGCCCGTCATATACCAGAAACCCTTTTATCCGACTCAACGCGATGCTGTCCCGCCGTTGCCTTTCATCCAGTTGACGCTTGTTATCCACGGTGGGCGTAAAGTCATCAAACAGCGCTTTTTCCTGTGCTGAGCGCTTCACAGTTTCATGCTTGATCCAGAACTCCCGATCGAAGCCTGCGCTGTCGATAGACAAAACCATATTGTTGCCTGTTACAGCTACTCCACCCTCAAACTCCAGCTCACCAACATTGACCAGCGTACTCCATTTGTCTGCTTTTGAAAGCGTGTTTCTCACAAAGATGCTACTTACCTCCGTGAAACCTCTATCGTGTGTATATGTAATATGTATGCGTGGATGAATCTGTTCGAGCGTCTCGAACTCTCCTTCAACAAATAGATGCTCTCGAAAGTTTTCTAAAATACCATCAAAAGACAAAGGAGTCAAGGTCTTTTCGTCAATCAGCAGTACGCCTACCAGAATGGGATCACGAATATCGTCATATCGCCTAAAGGCTACGCGACGTAACAGGCGTCCGTCTTCATTCGTGATGGTCGAGTAAGTGATGTAGTAATATTTGTTGTAGTACTTGTTGGATGCTTTAGTAGAAAGTGGTGTGATCAAGGTTTTATTGATTCTTAAATAATCATCATCACATGTCATCGCTCCTAATTGTAACATCTGATAAACATTGCCGGTGGTGGGCGGTGTCCAACCGCGACGATAGCCGGTAAGCGTTTGTGGATTGCGCAGGTTCAGGGCTGAGTTGCCGCGCAGGAATGCTTCATGCAGTTCTGTCTTCAATCCTGCATGAGTGACGCTGTCGCGATAAAAGCGACTATATTCCCGCATGAAGAACGTCGAAGTCTCGTTTTTGTGCTGCTTAAACTCTTTGGACAACACCTTTGAGACACGAACCAAAAGGGGTTGAATTGGTACAACGGTGACTTCGTGCAACTGATGGCTTAAGGCCTCCAACTTCACCTTTGGGGGTAGCTCGGCAACACGAATATGTTGTGTGCGATAGCCGATATAGCTGATGGCCAGTGAATCATCGGGCAACGCTTGAATGGAGAAATCGCCGTCATAGTTTGCCAAGACACCGCGATTCGCGGAGATGAAAACTTTCGCCAAGGGCAGCGGCTCGCCATTTTCCGCATCAACGACACAGGCGCTGTATATTTGCTCTTGTGCCATAATTTTCAAAGGCAGGCTCAAGAGAAATAAAAACGTGAGGTATAAACGGCTTTTACGATTCATGTATCAAATATGATGCTGCGCTGCAAAGGTAATGTTTATTTCGCTTATACCAGACATAAATTGTTCAAAATTGCTCCTTTGCTAAGTATTTTGCTTACAAAAGCGAAAATAATTCGTGAATCGTGAGCCGTAAGTCGTAAATAATGCTTACCTTTGCAGCCGAAAAACAATGTGGATAGATTTGGGCTGCTTGCAACCACAGAAAAAAATGCTAAAAGAACAACCGCAAGGTTGATGCATTGTTACCCAAAGAAATCCCATTCTTTCAAAAATATTAAATTGTAAATCATTAAATTGCAAATTAGAATGGGTTATTTATTTACCTCTGAATCCGTTTCAGAAGGCCATCCCGACAAGGTGGCCGATCAGATCAGCGATGCTGTATTGGACAACTTATTGGCCTTCGACCCACAGTCGAAGGTGGCTTGCGAGACCCTTGTCACGACAGGACAGGTCGTGCTGGCCGGTGAAGTGAAGAGCGAGGCATACGTCGACCTGGCAGAGATTGCACGAAAGACTATCCGCCGCATTGGCTACACAAAGGGCGAATATATGTTCGAGGCCAATTCGTGCGGTGTGTTATCTGCTATCCATGAGCAGAGCCCCGACATCAACCGCGGCGTAGAACGTGACGACCCCATGAACCAGGGCGCTGGTGACCAGGGTATGATGTTCGGTTATGCCACAAACGAGACGGAGAACTTCATGCCTCTGGCGCTTGACCTCAGCCATCGTATCCTCCGTGTGCTGGCCGACATTCGCCGCGAAGGTCGCGAGATGACTTACCTGCGTCCCGATGCCAAGAGCCAGGTGACCATTGAATATGCCGAGGACGGACGCCCTGTGCGTGTAGATACCATTGTCGTCTCTACGCAGCACGACGACTTCATCCAACCTCTCGACGGCGACCAGGCCAAGGCCGACCAGCACATGCTCGACCAGATCCGTCGCGATGTTATCACCGTCCTCATGCCCCGCGTCATCGAGAGCATACACAGCGCCGACATCCGCGCCCTCTTCGACGATCACATCACCTATCA
This sequence comes from uncultured Prevotellaceae bacterium, assembly GCA_947307015.1. Lineage (GTDB taxonomy): Bacteria > Bacteroidota > Bacteroidia > Bacteroidales > Bacteroidaceae > Physcousia. Next base: position 66,358 of record CAMZHV010000003.1, read on the forward strand.
TGTCAACCCCACGGGCAAGTTCGTCATCGGCGGTCCCCACGGCGACACAGGTCTCACGGGTCGTAAGATCATCGTGGACACTTACGGCGGCAAGGGAGCTCACGGCGGTGGTGCCTTCTCTGGCAAAGACCCTTCCAAAGTGGACCGTTCAGCAGCTTACGCCGCACGTCATATCGCCAAGAATATGGTTGCCGCAGGCGTGGCCGACGAGATGCTCGTACAGCTCTCCTATGCCATCGGCGTAGCAGAGCCCGTCAGTATCTATGTTAATACTTTCGGTAAGAGCCACGTCAAGGTCAGCGACGGTGAGATAGCCCGCAAGATTAAGGATCTCTTCGACCTTCGTCCGCGCGCCATCGAAGACCGCCTGAAGCTTCGTGCGCCCATCTACGAGGAGACTGCTGCCTACGGCCACATGGGACGTGAGCCGCAGCGCGTCACCAAGACGTTCCATAGCCACTACGGCAAGCCCGTCAGCATGGACGTGGAGCTCTTCACTTGGGAGAAACTCGACTACGTGGATCGAATCAAAGAAGCTTTTAAGACCCTATGAAGATTGCTGTCTATTGTGCTTCAAGCACCAAGATACACTCCGACTTCTTCGCCGCAGCGCGTGCCATTGGCGAAGGCTTGGCCAAGCGAGGCATAGGCCTCATTAATGGTGCAGGCCACATGGGGCTGATGGGTGCTTCGTCCGATGCCTGCCTCACTGCTGGTGGTCAGGTGACGGGTGTCATCCCTTCTTTCATGGTCGAGCAGAATTGGCATCACCAAGGGCTCACAAACCTTATTGAGACGCGCGACATGCACGAGCGCAAGCAGACCATCGCTAATCTCAGCGATGGCTGCATTGCACTGCCCGGAGGTTGTGGCACATTGGAGGAGCTCATGGAAGTCATCACGTGGAAGCAGCTCGGGCTTTATCTCAAGCCCATCGTCATCCTCAACACTCGCGGCTACTACGACCCGCTGCTTCAGCAGCTCCAGCGTGGCATCGACGAACATTTCATGGGACCTCGTCATGCCGAAATCTGGCGCGTGGCCTCGACGCCCGAGGAGGCTATCGACCTCGTTCTCTCCACACCGCTTTGGGATGCCAGCGTCCGCAAGTTTGCCGCCATCTAATTCTTCATTCTCCATTTTCCATTCTCCATTCTCCATTCGTCATTTAACCCTCCATACCACTCCCCTTCCCCTTCTCTACCGACAGACAGCGGCAGACGATTCCCTCATGTCGCGCGACACCCTCATGTTCTGCCGTTCCACGCAACCCGAAGGTGAGCCGTGGGGGATGAGTGGCTATGCGATGCCAGACACGCTGAGCCGCTCGGATGTCGTCTCTGGTTCGCTGCTCGTCTACTTCCTGCTGTTCGCCCTGCTGAGCCTCACGCGCCGCCGCAGTCTTCATGCCATCGTGAGTGACTTCTTCTTCCCCACGATGGCCTCGAAGGAAGCGGCTGACGAAGGCAACAACGAATGGCGGCGGGCGGCCGTTGCATTCCTCTTCAGCCTCCAGGGAGCCATCGCCATCATCGCCGTTGCACAGGTTCAGGATGCGATGCCCGTAGCGCTCTCGCCCTGGCTTCTGCTCGGCATTTACACGCTCCTCCTCTTCCTCTTCTTCATCATCAAACAGAGCCTCTACCGCTACGTCCATTCCATCTTTTTCTCAAAAGCTCAGCGGCGCCGTTGGCGTGAGAATTACGTCTTCCTCTTTACCGCCGAGAGCCTGCTTTCTTTCCCGCTTCTCTTGCTCATCGTGTACCTCCACGTTAGCCTCGAAATCGTGCTCTTTTCAGCCTTAGCAGTGTTACTTTTTGTCAAAATATTGCTCCTTTTCAGGTGTTTTTCCACCTTTTTCGGGAAAATCTATGGCCTTTTGCATCTTTTTGTGTACTTTTGCACGCTCGAAGCGGCACCATTCGTGGTGTTGTGGACAATATTGGTAGAATTAACACAAGGTCAGACCTACTTTTAAACGATGATAAAGAAGATTCTGGTTTCACAACCCAAGCCCTCTTCAGAAAAGTCGCCCTACTTTGAAATTGCCGAGCGCCTCGGCGTGGAATTTGTCTTTCGACCCTTCATTAAGGTGGAGGGATTGACGGCAAAAGAGTTCCGTGCACAGAAGGTGTCGCTGACAGATGTCACGGCCATCATCTTCACCTCGCGCCACGCCATTGACCACTTTTTCCAGCTGGCCAAGGAGCTGCGTTTTCCCATTCGCGAGGATTTGAAGTATTTCTGCATCACCGAACAGGTGGCACTCTATATCCAGAAGTATGTGCAGTACCGCAAGCGTAAGGTCTTCTTCGGATCCACAGGTAAGATTGCCGACCTGCTGCCCACCATGGCCAAGCACAAGAATGAGCGCTACTTCGTGCCGCAGAGCGATGTCCACAACGATGAAATCAAGACGTTGCTCGACTCTAAGAAGCTGCACCATTCCGAGGGTATCATGTATCGCACCGTGCCTAATGATTTCCATGGAGACGAGCCCTTCGACTTTGATATGGTCGTCTTCTTCAGTCCCAGCGGGGTGCAGAGCTTGCTGAAGAACTTCCCCGATTTCAAGCAGGGTAATCTGGCCATCGCTTCTTTTGGACCCACCACAGCCAAAGCCATCAAGGATGCCGGTCTGCGCCTTGATCTCGAGGCACCCACGCCTCAGTACCCCAGCATAACTGCTGCCCTGAGTGCTTACATCGAAGAGCAGAACAAGAAATAACACACACAGGGATGCCCATTCCCTAAGACAAATGGACACACAGGGAAACACCTTCCCGAAAACGGAGCGCCTCCATAGCCGCAAGGCCATCGAAGCGCTCTTTGCAGGCGGAAACCGAGCTCTCTCGGCCTTTCCGCTTCGTGTGCTTTATAAGCCTATCGATGAGCCCCGCACCCAAGTCCTCATCTCCGTCAGCAAGCGCCATTTCAAGCACGCCGTTGACCGCAACCGCGCCAAGCGCCAGATTCGCGAAGCTTGGCGTCTCAACCGTACGTTGCTTGCCGAAGTGCCCTCCCTCCATCTTGCCTTTATCTGGCTCGCCGACGAACCCCAGCCCTCGACCCTCGTGCAGCGCAAGATGAAGAACCTTCTCCATCGCATTGTCGAGACCCTCAGCGCTACCCCCAGTGCATTCCCCTCGGGTTCTCCCGAGGGCCTCTAAAACGCTCAACCCTCAACCCTACACTTACCTTGCTCCGTCGCCTCCTCATCCTCCCCATTCGTTTCTACCAGCGCTGCATCAGCCCGTTGACGCCGCCCTCATGCCGCTACACGCCTACCTGTTCACAGTATGCTGTCGAAGCCATCGAGAAACATGGCCCTATCAAGGGCCTCTACCTCGCTGTGCGACGTATCTTGCGCTGCCATCCTTGGGGAGGCTACGGCTATGACCCCGTCCCCGACACCTTTCATTGGTAAAAAGTAGGTGTTCGAAATGCCAACTTTTTACCTACTTAAATACCTACTTACGATTATCGGATGATAACTTTGCGGCCATCGATGATGTAAAGTCCGGGCTTGAGGTGGCTGTCAGACAGTTTGTCGGACGTCACGCGTCGACCGCTGAGGTCGTAGATTGCGGATGCTGGCTGCTGTGTGAGGGATGCGGGACTGTCAACGCCCACGACGGTACTGTTGCCTCCGAAGAAGTAGAGGCGGAAGTGGTCGAACATCGTCCAGTAGCCGGCTGGTGCGCTGGTACATTTGATGCCTACGCGCAGTGTGCCGCCGACTGTGGCAAGCTCAGCGCTGACGCTGCTGTCGTAGAGTCCCTTGGCGAAGTATTTCTCAGCACCTGTCATGCAGTTGGGGATGTATGTGTTGTCGGTGAGTTTGATGTCGCTGCCCCATCCGCCGTCGTTGAAGAGGTAGTTGGGCTGGCGGTCGTCGCAGATGTGATGGACGGGTTCCGCCGTGCTGTTGATGTAGAGCGACGATGTCACCTTGGCGGTGCCTGCGTTGTAGGGAGCATAGACGTTGTCGGCAGCTCCCGGGCGCTGGAAGGCGTAGGCGCGAAGTTCATAGTTGCCCGAGGGCATATTATCGAGGACTTGATAGAAGTTAAAGGTTTTCTCGAAAAACTCGGCGCCTTTGGCATCGTAGCCGGGGTTGCCGTTGGTGGATGTCCAGCCGGAGGTGGCGTCGTTGTCGAAGTCGGGATTCTCGAGCATGAAGGTGAGGTCGAAGGGCTTGGCCTCATCAGTGGCAGATACGCTGGAGAGGAATGTCACGGCGGCGCTGCGGGCTTGCTCGGTGAGGGCGTTGATTTCCTTGCCCTTGGTGCATACGGCAGCCTGATTCTCCAAGCTGGCGAGGGTGTTGTTGAGAGTAGCATCTGCTTCGTCAATGAGCTCGGAGTGGGGTGTCTCAGCGAGCTGACGGATCTGTGCTAACAGGCTGTTGAGCTCGGTACGAGCTTGATCGAAGTTGCCGTTGTCGAATTGTTCGGCCTGCTGGGCAGTGAGGATGAGCCAGCGTTGCGTAGTGGCGCTTCGAAGGATGCTCCAACCCGTTGAGGCTGTCTTGCCGTTCGTGTTGGCAACGAGGGTCGGCGGGGTGGCGGAGCTCTCCGGATGGATGAAATAGTAACCGCGGTAACCTTCCACATCGACACGTCCGCGCATCAAGTGGATATTGTCGGCAGATGTCGGCGTGGAGTGGTTTGCTGTCTTGAAACCGCTGGAATAGGTGATGTAATAACCGGAGGCGGCATTGCGCAGCTGGTAGTACTGGTTGCCGGGCTTGAAGGAGATGTACCATGCAGCGGCATCATCTTCAAAAGCTTCGTCGGCAGACATGGTCTTCCATTCCAGCTGATGGTTGGTTGTTTCGACGAGGTAAGCTGTTTTCAGGCCGCGACCTGCATCCTCGTTCTTGATGTAGTATTTGACGCCGTCCTCATGGTCGAAGGCATAGTAGGGTAGGGCATAGCCGATCTCTCCGGAGGCGGGTAGGCCGTCCTCGCCGAGGGCTTGTGCCAAAATACCCATCATACAGTAGAGGTTGTCGTTGTGCGTGTCCTCGTGGGCGCCGTTGCAGCCGTAGGGCCACAGGTGCATATTGTCGCCCGTGATGACGGCTGTGGTGCTGTTGTCCCAGAAACGTACGGCCTCCGTGGCACGATCGCCGAGCCAGTCGCCGCGGTCGCCGGCAGAACGCATATCGCCGTTCCACCATATATCATGTGTGCCGACGCCGATGCCGTGGAATGCTTCGTGCATGATCGTGCCGGGCTGCTGGTAGCTGGAGCTCTCGCCCACGCGCATCCAACCGCCGTAGCTGCAGTCAGCCGTCGGAGTGCCTGGACTGTAGTTGACGCTGATACCGAAGCCGTGTATGCTGGTCAGGTTGTTCCAGTAGTAGTCCATTGAAAGGTCGATAGCGTAATTGATACGGTCGTTGGTGGCTTCGTCGCCGCCATTGTTATACCAATGCCCCACGGTGCCCTTCGGCACAGTCACCACCTTGATGACATCGCCATAGCCAACGGCGTAATCCTTGGTGATGGCGTATGCACGCATATAATATATGGTGGCAGGCTTGAGGTTGCGGAGCCAATAGATTTTGCCAGCCTGATTGATGTATTCTGTAGTGCGGTTGTCTGTGACCTTGGGATCGGGATTCTCGCTCCAGCAGAAGCCTTCCTCAAGGAGGTTGCTGCCGCTGACGGTGCTGCGCCCGAAGGCCCACGTGCAGCCACGGATGAAGCGCGGGTCGGTCTTGACGGTAGGCGCTGTGCCGCTACTCGAGCCGTTCAGGATCTTGAAGGCGAAGGTTGCCTCGGCAAGTGCGGTGATGGCGGCTTCGGCCTGCGCGTCGGTTGTCGCGTCAGCATCATAGACGCCTTGTGCGGTATTGATAGCCGCCTGATAGTCGTCCTTCAGCGTGGCTGCAGGGTCATTCAGTTCTTCCTTGGCAGCAGCGATAGCAGCAGCCAAACGTGAAAAGACCTCCTGCGAGCTGACGGCCTTGGCATAGGCCTCATCCAAGGCTGTGGAGGCTGCGGGGATGCCGCTGTCAGCATTCAGGGCGGCCTTGGCATTTGTGATAGCCGCATTCAACGCTTCCCGAGCTGTGCTGTTGATGCGCTGCTCGGCCACGGCTTCGGCCTTGGTGATGAGGGTTGCGAGCTCTGTCTTCACTTCGTCGACATCGTCGCTGATGTATTCCAGCTGGAAGTTGTCCACAGCCAACCAGTTGCCTGTAGCGCCCTGCGCCTCAAAACCTATTTCCATCACATCGGAGGCCTGCACGAACTCCAGCGTGTAGGTGCTTCGGGTGGTAACGTCCTGGGTGTGTATGCCTGCGAAGATCCAGGCTCCTGTCTGCGCCTTCTGGGGCGTGTCCTCCTGGATGTTCTGTGCGGCAACTTTCAGGCGATAGCGTCCGGCGGGCATACCTGTGAGTTTCTGGCTGAGACGGGCATCGCCCACAGCACCGCCGCGTCCAGTCCAACGTTCCACATACCATGAGCCCTGCTTGATGTTGAAAACGTTATTGGCCTGAGTGCCCATGCCCGAACAGGTCCAACCCGTCAGGTCGCCCGTTTCAAAGCTGGGGTTGATGATGTTGCTGGTCATGTCGAGCGGATGGTCTGCGTCGGCGTTGGCACGGAGGTAGATGGCTACGGCCTGCTCCATACCTACGATGGCGTCGGCCTGTTCCTGAGCTGTTGCATTGCTCTTAGCGGCCACGGCTTCTGCAGCGCTGATGGCATCCTTCAGTTGTTGGACCTCATTGCCTGTAGCTGCGCCGTAGCTTGCCTTTGTCTGTTCTATGGCTGTCACCAGTGCATTGCTGAGGTCGCCGTCCACGAGTGTCAGCTTGAAATTGTCTACGGCAATCCAGTTGCCTGAGGCACCTATGGCCTCAAAGCCTATGGTGATGCTGCCCGTGATAAAGGTGAAGGCAACGCTGTAGGTGTCCCGCACGGTGACGGTGGTCTTGTTGTCGCCTGCAAAGATCCAGGCACCCGTCTGTGCCGCTGTCGGCGTGTCTTCTTGAATGTTCTGTGCGGCCGCTGTCAGAACGTAATTGCCTGGTGGCAAGTCGCTCAACTCTTGGCTGAGGAGACCGTCGCCCACGGCGCCGCCGCGTCCTGTCCATTTCTCCATATACGTGTTGCCAGTCTTGATAGAGAATACATTGTTGCCTTGGGCATTCATGTTCTTGTGAACCCATCCTTCTGCGTCCTGCTCGAAGCTGGGATTCTTGATAAGTGACGTGTAGTCAGTACCTTCTGCGGACTGACCAAAGGCTATCAGGGCGGATCCCGTCAGACAGACACATACAAAAAGTTTGTGAAGATTCATAAGAATAATTTATAAGGTTTGAGATTATCCGAAGAATATGGAAGCCACGATAATGGCAGCTACCATGGAAGCTAAGTCAGCAGCGAGGCCACAGGGCAGGGCATAGCGGGTGTTGCGTATACCGACACTGCCGAAATAGACGGCGAGGATGTAAAACGTGGTGTCTGTGGAGCCTTGGAAGATGCAGGAGAGGCGACCGGCAAAGGAGTCGGCGCCATAGGTCTGCATACATTCGAGCATCATGCCGCGCGCACCGCTGCCGCTGAGGGGTTTCATCAATGCCGTGGGCAGGGCACCCGTGATGTCGGCATTGCCGCCACAAGCTTCCACCACCCATCCGATACCGCCGAGCAGCCAGTCCATAGCACCCGAAGCGCGGAAAACGCTGATGCCCACGAGGATGGCGATAAGATAAGGGATGATGCTGATGGCAGTGGAGAAACCGCCTTTAGCACCTTCTATGAAAGCGTCGTAGACATTGATTTTTTTGCGTATGCCTGCGAGAATAAAGACGATAATGATGCCCAGCAGGATGATGTTGGCAAGGTTGACGGAGAATACGTCCATGGCCTCGCGACTCAGCACCTGTGCTGCCCAGGCCATGCCAGCCACGATAAGGGCGAAGATGACGAGGGTGATGATCACAGGACGATTCCAAAGGCTGATGCGCTGGATAGCACCTGTGATAGCGACGCCGACGACCATGGAGATAAGCGTGGCGAGGAGGATGGGCACGAAAACATCCGTGGGCTGTGCAGCACCCAGTTGAGCACGATAGGCAAGGATACTCACGGGCACGATGGTCAGGCCAGCAGTGTTCATCACGAGGAACATGATCATCGAATTGGATGCCGTGTCCTTTTTCGTATTCAACTCCTGCAGACCCTCCATGGCTTTCAGACCGAGTGGTGTGGCGGCATTGTCGAGCCCAAGCATGTTGGCAGAGAGGTTCATGAAGATATTGCCCACCACGGGATGGCCGTCGGGGATTTCGGGAAACAGGCGTCGGAACAGCGGTGAGAGCCAGTGTGCCAGGCGTTCGACCATACCACCCCGCTCGCCAATTTTCATGATGCCCATCCATAGGGACAGTACGGCTGTGAGGCCGAGGGAGATCTCGAAACCGTTTTTTGCTGAATCCATCGTAGCATTCATGATATTCGGAAACACTTCGGTGTCGCCGAAGAACGTAAGCTTGACGACCGCAACGGCAGCAGCAATCAGGAAAAATGCAATCCAGATATAATTCAAAGCCATAAAGCGAGAATAATAAATTTCGGTGCAAATGTACAAAAAACTTTAAACATTAAATGCCAAACGCCAAACTTTTTGTACATTTGTGCTCAAACAAGGGTTACTTTACTTTCCAAATACCAATAAAGGGCAAAGAAACGCCAAAAGGTGTGGCTCTTTAAACATTAAACGCTAAACTTTAAACTATAAATTTATGTTCACTTCAATTTCAACTTGGTTTTCCCAGCTCGACACGACGATGCAGATCTTCTGGGCTTGCGCTATAGCCGCAAGTGTCGTGTTTGTGATACAGAATGCGTTGATGCTTTTAGGCATTGGCGGAATGGATGCAGACGTGGATGCAGACGTAGGTACCGACTTCGACGTACATGCAGATATAGACGTTGCTGACGCCGACGTCGATTTGTCATCGGGTCATAGTGGCCACGAGGGCACGTTAGGCTCTGCCGGCATCTTCTCGTTGTTCACGCTGCGCAACTTCATCAACTTTTTCCTCGGCTTCGGTTGGGGTGGCATCAGCTTGGCTCCCGTGGTAGAGAGCAAGGCGCTGCTGGTGTTCCTGAGTTTCCTGATCGGTCTGTTCTTCGTGGCCGTCTTCGCGCTGATGTTCCGCATGATGCTGAAGCTGGAGAAGAGCGGTAATTTCAACATCAAGGACTGCGTAGGCGAGACCGCCAGCGTCTATCTTCGCATCCCTGCCAACCGCAGCGGCTCTGGCAAGATCCAGATCAGCATCAACGGCTCCGTTCACGAACTTACGGCCTTCACCGACGGCGACTTCCTGCCCACTGGCTCGCGCGTGAAAGTCGTGAAGGTTATCGACAGCGGCAGTCTGCTCGTCGAGAAACTCTAAACCTTTAAACTTTAAACTCTTAAACTTTAAACTAAATATATGTACATCTTCTCTATCCTCGCCTTGCTGGTTATCGTCGTGGCCGTCTGGCAACACATCCGAAACCGTCGTCATTACAAATAACATTAAACTTTAAACACCAAACTTTAAACTAAATAATATGGAACTTTACATTATCATTGTGGCTGCCATTGTAGCCTTCTTCCTTGTTGTAGCGATCTTTAACCGCTATCGTCGTTGTCCTTCGGACAAGATTCTGGTCATCTACGGTACAAGTGCCACCAAAGGTTCTGCCAAATGTGTCCACGGCGGTGGTACCTTCGTGTGGCCCATCATTCAGGACTACGCCTACATGTCCCTAACGCCGCTGTCCATCGATGCCAATCTGACCAACGCCCTCTCACGCCAGAACATCCGTGTCGACGTGCCCTGCCGCTTCACCGTCGGTATCTCCACCGAACCTGAATATATGCAGGCTGCCGCCGAGCGTCTGTTGGGGCAGACACCCCAGCAGATCCAGGAGCTGGCTCGCGATATTCTCTTCGGTCAGCTGCGTCTTGTCATCGCCACCATGTCCATTGAGGAACTGAACTCCGACCGCGACAAATTCCTTGAGGCCATCTCTACCAATGTCGAAGTGGAGCTGAAGAAAATCGGTCTGCGCCTCATCAACGTGAACGTCACCGATATCAAGGACGAGAGCGGATATATCGAGGCACTTGGTCGCGAGGCCGCTGCCAAGGCTATCAACGAAGCCAAGGTGCGCGTGGCTGAGCAGGACAAGATTGGTGAAATCGGTAAGGCTGAGGCTGTCCGTGAAACCCGCGTACGTACCGCTGAGGCTAACGCTCAGGCCGTGAAGGGTGAGAACCAAGCCAAAGTTGAGATTGCCAACTCCGAGGCTTTCCGTCGTGAGAAGGAGGCTGAGGCTGCGCGCAAGGCCAACGCCGCCGAGAAGGTGCAGCAGGCAAAGGCTCTCGAAGAGGCTTACGCCGCTGAGCAGCAGGCCGAAACAGCACGTGCCGAGCGCGAACGTGCCACGGAAACGGCCAATGTCATCGTGCAGCAGGAGATTGAGAAGCAGCGACTCATCATCGCCGCTGAGGCTGAGGCTGAGCAGAAGCGTGCCATTGCACGAGGTGAGGCTGATGCCGTCTTCGCTAAGATGGAAGCTGAGGCTAAGGGTCTCTATGAAGTGCTGACCCGTCAGGCTCAAGGTTATGATAAGATGGTGCAGGCCGCAGGTGGCGACGCCACAGCAGCCTACTCGCTCCTCCTCCTCGAGAAGTTGCCCGAACTCGTCAAGACGCAGGTCGAGGCCATCAAGGGCATCAATATCGACAAGGTCACTGTCTGGGATAGCGGTGCTGCCGGAGCTGATGGCAAGAGCTCCACAGCTGGCTTCGTCAGCGGTCTGATGAAGAGCATCCCTCCCCTCAACGACCTCTTCGAGCAAGCCGGCCTCAACCTCCCCGACTACTTAGCCAAGAAGAAGGCTGAGCGCGATGCCGAAGCCGAAGAAACGGAATAAGATTCTAATGAACAACGAATTACGTGCGCTCGGAAATATAATAAGCCAATTCGTATAATAGTGTAATTCGTTGTGAAAAGAAAATGAATACGTAATTCGTGGTTAAAAACGGATTATTCGTCCTCATCATGGTCTGCCTCGTGGGTCTCAACGCCCAGGGGCAGACCTTTACGCTTCGTCATGTCAGCGACTCGCTGTCGTTGCTGGTGTTAGAGAGTGGTGGCGAGCGCGATGTGTTCCGTCTGCCTTATCCCACTTTCGCCTTCACTACCGGCGATGTCAATGGCGACGGCTCGGTGGACGCGCTCGTGGGCGTGGTAAAAACCACCCGCTTTGATCGCCGCTTGGCCCGCCGCCTCTTCGTGTTTCAGGCTCGTGGCCATCGGGTACGCCCGCTGTGGTTAGGCTCGCGCCTCGGCGGTGAGCTGGCTGACTTCACGTTCAAGGACGGTCACGTCATCACCCTCGAACAGGAGCGCGACAGCACATGGTTCATCGGTGTCTATCGTTGGGATCACTTCGGCTTCACCATGACCGACTGCCTGCTTCGCCACGCCACCTCACCACCACCTTTCCCACCGTTACCGAAATAGGCACTCCGACATCAAACAACGCAGCCATTGCCTTCTGCCTATCTGAGACAACTGAGTGTTGTCAACCTTCAAGAGTCACCCCGCGCTCTTTCGATTTCTCGATTTTTCGGTGAAAGATGAAAATCTCTAAACTTTAAACCCTAAACCCTAAACTTTTTCGTATCTTTGCGGCGTAATTGATGAGAATAGATGCAGATTTTGCGTAAAGACATACGGATTATTGCTATCGTGGTTGCGGGCATCGTGGCCATCGCGGGCATCGTGACCTTATGCGAGGTGCGCAGGGCACAGCGGATGCGGGCGGCGGTGGAGCAGGCGCTGGAACAGAACCGCAGCGGTGTACCCTTCACCTCCGACACGGTATCCTTCACTCTTCACTCTTCATTTTTCACTTTTCATTCTTCCTCCGCCCAGCGTGTCTCCCTGCGCCGCGCCGTCGCCTACTACGACCATCCCTTCCGCCGCCTCTGGACCTCGCCCAACGACCGCCTCCGCGCGGGCTATGCCCTCGGCTGTGTCTACCGCGACCTTCATGAAGCCCCCATCGCCCTCCTCACATGGGAGGATGCCATTGCCGCCGCCGACACCACCTCTGCCGACTGCGACTACGCCACCCTGTACCGGGTGTATGGACAGATGGCGGAAGTTTATTTCCGACAATATATGCCAGAGAAGGAATTGGAAGCAGAGCAACAGTTTTGTCATTTTGCGTTGCTTGCGGGTGACACCTTAAACTATATTCGAGGACAGCTACTCAGGAACGACGCATACCTTGCACTGGGCGACACTGCCGCTGTCTTTGATAACATCGAACATGTCCGACAGCTTTATCTCAAACGTGGCTTAACGCAGGAAGCGGCCCAAGTCTATCCTTCTGCCATACATATAGCTGTTGATAGAGGTGAATACGAGAAAGCAGATTCCATGATGCAGATTTTTGAGAAGGAATCGGGATTGTTTGATGAAAATGGAAATATCGCCCCAACTCGTGAAATTTACTATTACCATAAAGGGGCTTATTTCTTAGGTACTCACCTATTGGATTCCGCTGAGGTCCTGTTTCGTCGGCTTTTGAAATATGAGCCAAATCTCCTTGATGCTTATCGGGGACTTGTTTTGCTCTATCAACACAAGGGAAATAAAGATTCCCTACGCAAACACACCGTCCTTTACGAAGAAAAATTGGCTGATTATCTGGAAGATACCCAAACTAATGCAATTGTTCACGCTCAAGGGATGTATGACTATAACCGACAGCAAATGATAGCTGAGAAGCGGAAAGAAGAAGCAACACGAAGAGGCCGCATCATTCTCTTTTTGCTGTTTTTGGGAGGCGTCAGTTATTGGTATGTCTGGCGTATCACGAAAAAGAGAGAGATAGAACTTCATAATACTACACATAGTTATCTTCAAGCCCTGCAAGAAATCGAAAGATTGAATCAAGACATCTCTTTCCTTACAAGTCATGCAAAAGAAGAATCTAAAGTACTGTTGCAAGAAAAGGAAGAACGCATTGACCAACTTGAAGATTTAATAGAACGATATAAGGAGAAACTTGGACAAGCCTTGCCCTCAAACGACAATGAGGCCTTAATGAAGTCTGGCATCGTTCAACTACTTAGAGATATTAGCCACCTTCGTTCATACAAAGAGAATGGTACAAGTATAATCAAAGTCATTGATTCACGTGCTTGTGAGAATGAAGAATGGCAGGCATTGATCGATGCAATTAAAAGATATCACTATAGCTTCTATTATTTGATAACCACTGAAAAGAAGTTGCCAAAACTACAATATAAAATATGCGTCCTTTCGCGCTTAGGTTTTACCACGAATGAGATAGCTACCCTGTTAGGAACTTCTGAGCAAAATGTCTCGAACGCTCGTAGAAGAGCCGTTAAACGTTTGTTTGATTCTAATGACACAGCACTCTTAGAGTCGCTTTTGCCAAAATCTTGAGCAAAGTTCCCTTGAAAGTGAATAAAAAGTGTATTACTTTTAATGAAATGATAGTTAACTATTTGGACTCTCAATAACTAAAAAAGTGTATAAAAAGTGTAATTGAAGTCATGTCCTGATGATTGTAAATAGAGAATAATGCCATAACTTTGCATCGCCAAAGAAAAAAGGCATTATTTTGAAACAAAAATTTATCATTCTTCTCGCAGCTTTATTCGCTGCAACTGCCGTAAGCGCAGACCGTTGGGACGGGGATTCAAATGGTTACTTTAACGATGGAGTTTTTAATACAGCCAATGCTCACTTATATGACAGCAGTGGTCACAATCATGCTTTATCTTTCTATGACATTAAGTATTGTTCCGTATACAGATAATATTTATGTAGTGAGACACTCAGATTAAGCAATGTTTAGTATTTCATTAGCATAGTATTGGATCATGAAACTAATAGCATTAAAAAAGGGTCTCTTAATCATGGTTAGTTCATTAGCCATCATTTCATGTTCTTATGATGCAGAAACAGAATCAGACCTAGTTGTTGTTCCACTGGATATCACAGATTCTATGGAAAAACCTGTTGCCGTCACATTAAAACAGACGGTCGAGGGCTATGCTCCTGTTGTAGAACCTATCAGTGCCGACACTTTTTTCCATTATTTCTCCAAAGGAGGATGGGGGCTGATCGGGGATGAGGAATATCACGTCCTCTTTGACGGTACAGTCACAAAATGGGATGTCATAGGAAAGACTGCTAACATCTTTTTTCAAACCAGCGAGACAACCCTTCATCATTTCGCTGTTGGTATATCCACTTCTGGTGTCTTAGGCTACGATGTATGTGAATGTCCTTTCCGTTACAATGAGAATGATAATACGTTAACGATTGATTTCACGGGATATGATGAAAGAGATATCCCCTTCAATGAAGTCTATACAATTATCGCAATATCTGACAAGGCTATGCATTGCACATCGAAGCGGATAGAAGATAATTATGAAAGACTCTGGGAAAAAACAGAGCCCTATGCTCTTGAATATCACATTTTTTCCCATGACCCCAGTGTCACTATGCAAGATTTTGTTAACGATTTCAATAAATAAGACATTATTGAAATTCTTCCATTTTCAACCTCAACATTTCATCCTTTCCATCCGACACCTATATTATATATATCGTGCTGAACGGCGGAGACACCTTCTACGCCACCATCAACCTTTAATCATTTCAAAAAAGCTCCTTACATTGGAAGTAAGAGTCGATGAAATGGGAAATAAAAGGCAACTCATAACCATAAGCTTATAAACTTTCAACAATGAAAAAGATTACATTTGTGGCCATGATGATAATGGCCGTTATTAGTGCCAAGGCACAACTGAAAGTAGATTCTGTAGGAAAAGTGATTGTCGGTTCGACATCTCCAAATGGAACATTAACGATTCCTGTTGGAGTGAGATTGAGCGTAGAAGACGATTCGTTGCAATAAAATGAGCACATTTCTCTATGGTCTCAGTTATTTGTTATATCTTTGCGACGTCAAACAAATAAAAACTACCCACGATGAGACGTTTATCTATCCTTTCAATGATGATTCTCATGAATTGTCTTGGTCTTCACGCCCAGGCATCCAATGACTATCGCCCCTTTATTGAAGAGGGGAAGGTGTGGGTAGTTGGCAAGTTTTATGGTAGTTCTGCTAATGGGGTACCTCCTCACACGACTTATACATACTTTTTCGATGGTGATACGATTATTGATAATAAGGAGTGTAAGAAATGGAGGTGTCTGAGTGAGGGGAAATACGGCGGTGAGAATAAACTTGTGTCGTACCTTTTTGAAGAGGACCGGAAAGTATGGTATATTATGCCCCAGACCAAAGAACCTAAGTTGCTGTATGACTTCGGCGTGAGTAAGGGAGATACGACTTGGGTGAGTAGCCCTGAAATAGGACGTTCTGAATGTGTGATCACAGAGATCATGCAAACGACAAGGAACAGCCATGAGTTAAATTGTTATTGCTTCGCTGATGACATCGATATAAATTATCTGGACGATTCTTATCAATCATGTAACTTCTGGATGGAAGGTATTGGTTCCGCATATTCGCCAGTATTGAATGCAAAACTAAACGTACCTGGATACAATGATATCCTTTTGGAATGTCGGATAGAGGAGCAGATTCTTTATTCGCGA
Source organism: uncultured Prevotellaceae bacterium (assembly GCA_947307015.1). GTDB lineage: Bacteria > Bacteroidota > Bacteroidia > Bacteroidales > Bacteroidaceae > Physcousia. The sequence continues at coordinate 82,061 of CAMZHV010000003.1, forward strand.
AAAGATAATCCGATGGGATTCCTCAATGATCAGAATGCTTTCCAGATATCACGTTATCGCCCTTTCATCGAAGAAGGGAAGGTGTGGGTGACTTTGCAGGATATACCTAACCAGCCGTATTGGGGAAGCTACTTCAGGATCGATTACTTTGACGGAGATACCATTGTCGGAGGCAAGTCATGTAAACGATGGGTACAGAAGTATATCCGCAAGAATGGTCAATTCATGGATTCCACTCCAGATCATGTGGATGAAATCCTTTTCGTCGTTGCTGCCTACGAAGAGGACAGGCAAGTGTGGTTCTTCTTTGACGGCGAAGACAAGCCCCACCTGTGGTTTAACTTTGGCGCAGAGGTCGGCGATGTCTTCTCCACGACAGTTCCCTATGCCGTTTTCCCAGAAGCGTTCGGATTAGAAGTCTTGCAACGGGAAGAATTCACGATCATGTTTCAGGATTCCGTGAAGATACTGGGACGTGAAGAGCAACTCATAGGAGGACATATCCAGAACATCATAAGGTTCCATACGACACGTATGGAGGGCAGTGATAAGACTAAAGTTCTCATGGAGGGCGTAGGTTCAAGCTATTCCTGTGACTGGACGATGCCTTATCCTTATGGCAACTCGGCATGGCCATACCCTAACGCCCGTCTATGCTATTGTACCATTGGCGATGACATCCTCTACGCCGATCAAGAAATGATAGAATTATATCCCTTCATCACCTCATTCCATTCCAATCTTATCACATCTTCCTTCCCCTTATCTTCAGATAATGACAGGTTCGTGAAGAATCATCATTGCTTTGACCTCTCTGGTCGCCGCGTCTCTGCTTCCCCTGCTTCCTCTATGCTCCCAAGAGGGGTCTATATCCGTGATGGCAAGAAGTTTGTGGTAAGATGATGCTGAGCCGAAAAATAATCGTGCTGTTTTGCAAGTGATTGGGAAATAATCATTATCTTTGCGGCGCAAAAAGGCAAAAAAAGGTTTATTCTTATAAACTATAAAATGACTAAAGACGAGCTACGGCAGAAGCTGACAGAGATAGAGTGGGACGACTTCGAGTGCAAGGCCGCCCAAGACAAATTGCCTGAGGATGTGTGGGCTACGGTGTCCGCATTTTCCAATACCTCAGGCGGTTGGATTGTTTTCGGCATCCGGCAGCAAGGAAAACGTTTCGAGATACAAGGCGTGAACAACGGCGAGAAGACCGAATCGGATTTCCTCAATACGCTGCGCAATGGTCAGAAGTTCAATATGCGACTGTCGGCTCAAGGTCAGAAGTACTACTTCGGCGGGAAGTTGGTGCTGGCGTTCTTCGTGCCGTCGTCTATGGTCAAGCCCATCTATTTCGGCAATCCCATCAACACCTACATACGCACAGGAAGTGGTGACCGACGCGCCACAGAGACAGAGGTGATGGCCATGATGCGCGACCAGGCCTTCGGCAGCAAGAGCGAACAGGTGGTGGAGGGAACAAGCATCGATGATTTGAACAAAGGGTCGCTGGAAACATATAGGAATCACATCCGTAACGACAATCCGACGTTCCCCTACAAGGACTTGCCCGACGCCCAATTCTGCGATAAGGTCGGCATTTCGAAGGATGGCCAGCTGACCATTGGCGGTATACTGATGCTGGGACAGCGCGATGTGGTGCAGCGGTATGTGAACAACTTCTGGATTGACTACCTTGAGATACCAGGCAAGAGCCTTGCCGAAGCCCGTGTGCGCTACACCTATCGTATGCAGGAGCAGGATAACATTTGGGAGTCGTATCAGATCATACTTCAGCGTCTGCGCAACCATGTGGATGCTCCCTATGAGGCGCGTCCCAACGGAGTTGGCGCAGAGGACGAGTCGCAGCTATACGCTCTGCGTGAAGGACTTACCAACTGCTGTGCACATGCCGACTACTTCAGTCCTATGCATCCTACCATTCGTGTGTTTGCCGACCGCATTGAACTGCAGAACCCAGGTCGCTTCATGTTCCCGCTTTCTGAACTGCGCACACAGATACACTCCATTCCGCGTAACCCGAACATCATTAAGTTCTTCCGCTATGCCAAACTGGGCGAGAATGCTGGTTATGGCATCGACAAGATGCTGGCGTGGGAGCAGTTGACCAAGGGTAAGGTGGATTTTAGCAGTGATTTAGTCAGTTCGACCATCACGTATTGGCTTGGGGAACAAGTTAGGGAACAAGTTGGGGAACAAGCTAGTGAACAAGCTAGTGAACAAGCTAGTGATCAAGTTAGTGACCAAGCTTTGGTACAAGTTATGGTACAACCTAGGGTACAACCCAGGGAACAAGTTCAACGCCTTGTGAATGTAATCAGGGAAGACGCTTGTACATTCCCAGAGATCCTTCGGAGATTGCGTCTCAAGGGAAGACGGTACGTTTTTATGTCTTTCATAAAGCCAGCCATTGAGGGCGGTTTGGTCCTTCGTGCCTACCCCGACAAGCCCAACCATCCCAGACAACGCTACTATCTTTCTGAAAAAGGATTGAAACTCGTGAAATAGATGGACAGCTATTTTTACATGTATGGGGGTACATCATCCACCAACCAGGGCTTCCAATCCTACAAATACAACGGTAAGGAGCTTGACCGGGTTCATGGCCTCGACTGGTATGACTACGGTGCAAGAAGATATGACCCCGCCTATTGCCTCTTCACCCAGATGGATCCGCTTGCTGAGCAATATCCGCATCTGAGTCCTTATGCGTATTGTGCAGGGAATCCTGTGAATTATGTGGATCCGGATGGGATGAGGCCAAGTAGGAGAGAAGCTTTGGCAATGGCAGACGATGTGTATCATCCAGGAGATAAAGAGCTACCCGGAGATTGGATTTGGCTAGATCCTGAGACATTAAATGAAACATTAAACATTTCCCTCCCAAATAGCAATGGATTCAAATCTGCAATATACGGACGGAAGAATGAAAATGGGGGCTTTTCAGAATATGTTTATGCCACAGCAGGAACGGATCCAACATCCTTAGAAGATTGGAAACAAGATCTTAAGCAATTAACAGGGGATTCAGAACAATATAAACAATCCGTGGAAACGGCAGTAAAAATCAAGTCTGTGTTAGGAGACCAAGAATTGATTTATTTAGGCCATTCTTTGGGCGGTGGACTAGCGAGTGCCAACGCCCTAAAAACAGGTAATCCCGCAATTACATTTAATGCAGCGGGTTTAAGTGCGCAAACAAAACGAACCTTACAACTTAATAATAAAGCAGACATCACCGCCTATGTGGTCCGTAACGAACTTGTTAATAACAGTCAGGCATTGATAGGATTAAGAGCAGAGGGACGCATATCGTATTTACCATCCGCGCCTTTAAGTTTATTCCCACGTGTCTCAAGGCCAGCCATAAGCGCGACCTATCATACAATGGCTTATCTTAAATTGATTAGTAGAATAATGAAAGATGAATAAATCATGAGGCATTTCATTACATATATAGCTTTGTGGTTCTTATGGTGGCTTGCGTCACCTGCCATTTATGATCTTTGGGATTCTATGCAACCTCAGCCTACACTTCACCAACGTAAAGTGTTTAATGATACCGCAGTTGAGGAACTATCCAGATTGGTTAAAGCTGATGATTCGGTCAAAATAGTGCAATATCTACAGGAGCATCCAGAGATAGACGTGGATACACCAGATAGGATCTTTGGTTGCTCCCTACTCCAATATACGATACAAAACTATAAGCCACATGCCTTTAAAGCCTTATTAGAGAATGGGGCTAATCCTAATTATGTCTCTCAAAGAGGCACAACACCCTTGGTTTTTGCTGCAGTACGGCCAGACTGGGAAACTTGGGGAGATACGTGTGATATAATATCCATGATTTCTGAACTTCTCGATGCCGGAGCAGATCCGAATCTGTTAACACAAGATCCTTTTGAGCGACGCTCGTATCTACCAATAGTCGCTGCTGCACGTATCGGGCATTACCCATATGTTAAGAGATTAATGGCAGATGAACGTACGGATGTGAATCTTGTATGTGACAATTACAATTTATTGCGGGATGCAATAGAACGTAAAGAAATAGAATTGGTGCATTATTTGGTTACTTCATGTGGAGCCGATTTAGACTTCTCTTTTCCACAGGTTGAGATGCTGGGGTGTCACAGACGCAAGAAGTGTACTTTATTTGACCTCTTACGGGATTCCAAATATCAAACTCCTAAAGAGGATTCCCTTAAACAAGAAGTCATAAACTTCTATTGTAACCATACAGAGAAAGGAGGTGGACAATGAAACCAAAATCTGTACGAGTTGTCGTATTATCCCTTTTTGTGGTTATCGGTTGGACGTTTTTCTTCATATTCTTGTGGCTTTATGGTCCCTCTCCGCGTCGATACGCTTATGTAACTCCTGACATGGACCAAGTGGAACTAAGGGATAAATTAGAGGACTTAGCCAAAGGAGATACCTCTTTATTGTATCAGCCTGATTCTATTAAAGAGAATTATCTATATAGTTATACCTCCTTAAGTTATTATGGTGACTATATTCTATCGTCTTTCTTGTATCTGAAAGACGTGAATTGTTATCTCGAAATTGTGGGCTTGAGGGCCTATGGTAAAAATATCGTGACTATCAAACAGGTTGCAGATCTGGACCAGTTTCCCAATGTTGATGATTATTGTGACGGATATCATTTTTATCAACTATCAGACAAAGACTGTGGTCCTAAACCCTCAAAAGAAAGGATGGAAGCCATTCAAAGGTCATTTGAACAAAATGTTCTATCGAAGGTCGGATTGTATCACAGAGATATTCAAGACTTAATAGTTGGCTCCATTCGTGAATTCATCGATAAAAATTTCATAACCATTGTATTATTGGATGTATTCATTGCCATAACTCTTTTACTTCTTTCCATAAAAAAGTCTGCTCCTTCTACCACATGAAATATTACGACATCACCGAGTACCTCGACCACCTCATTCGAATACAGTGCACGAGCCGTAATCTCGTGGAATACGTTTATGCCGCCGACGGGCGCAAGTTGCGGGAGAAGCATGTCACGGCGGTGGTGGGGCTGACGGTGCAGATGGGACAAACGCTGGAGCTGACGCCAGCCCAGACAATGGCCGTGGATTCTCTCGACTATGCGGACAATCTGCGTATAGGGAACCAGCAATTCTCTCAGGTGGGGATACGTCCAAAGGTGGATTATTATTATGCCGGCGGTTTCATGTCCCTGACGCCCAGCGCTGTTGGTTATCCCATTACTGTTATCTACGATTTGTCTTTTCACAGCTTCCTTCGTGATCATCAAGGCAACGTTCGCGTTGTTGCAGACGGAAGCGGCAATGAAGAGCAGTTGAACGACTACTATCCCTACGGCTGCCCTTATGGCGACACCTCCACCAATCAGGGTTTCCAACCGTTTAAGTACAATGGAAAGGAACTGGACCGGGTTCATGGCCTCGACTGGTATGACTACGGTGCAAGAAGATACGACCCCGCCTATTGTATGTTTACACAGATGGATCCTCTCGCAGAAAAGTATCCGCACCTGAGCCCTTATGCGTATTGTGCGGGTAATCCGGTGAATTATGTGGATCCGGATGGAAGACATATCAAGGTCAAAAAAAAGGATGGGGTCTATTTAATTGATGGTGGAGAAGTGGATGATGATTTAAACATATATGATGTTACAAATGGTTGGGATAATCGGGTCTCTTTAGGTAAGGCGTTGACTCAGTACTCCTTTTTTGACGATAACGGAAAGCCTTCCTTTGGTAGTGTAATTGACCTCAACGACCAAAGTGGACAGGATTTCTGGGATAATTTCAAGACTTGGACACCTATCATGCCATTATTATATTATATTATGAATGGATACGGAGGTCAAAAATATGACTTCAAACGCCAAGGTGAACCATATCCAGGAGCTGACAAAAATAACAAGGAACAAATAAATGCAAATAACAAATATCATAATAGAGGCATGATATTAAATATAGATGGAAAAGAGTATATTACTTCTGGTCGAGACATTGGGAATTATGCTGCCGGATATGAGGCTGGCTTACATGGACTTACTTGGAAAGAGGCAAGATACGGATTCGATAAACTTGAATCAAAACAACAAGGCGGAATAGCTATAGAAAAGGCCCCTTCACAAAGCGCTCAATTAAAGGGATACACTAATGGATGGGTGAAATCTGGATTGATTAGAAGATTACTTTTATTAAAATTATTATTACCATGAAGATAATTAACGATAGGAGATTTATCATAGTATTGGTCCTGATCAGTATAGCAATCTATATTACCTCCTGCACATTGTCTGCTTATACGGAAATATCAGCTCCTTATGGCAACGAATATTATCCTACTTTTTACTGTGATATGAGCGGGTACCGCTGTCTTCTTTGGGGTGGATTATTTATGCCTCTGTCTGTATTTGGATTTTATGATCCACATTTTAACTGGGCACTTATCTGGTTTGCTAATGTTTTCTATATGATAGTCATTTATCGTCTATTATTTCACAAGAAGATTTTTTTCACCATAATCTATTCCTTTCTGGCAGTTGGCTTAAGTACTCTTTTCTCATATATCGACCCGTATTATCCCTACAAAGACGTTTCTGCACAAATTGCATATTTGGGGCCTGGTTATTTCTTGTGGGTGTTAAGCATTGTTTCTATATTGGTTGTGGCTATATGGAATGGACTAAGAGAGTTGTACAACAAGCAAGAAAGACTAAGGTTCTATTTACTCTCCATTTTATCCGTTTCTGTTGTCATCTCAGCCCTTGCCATTAGCTACACACACGTTTTTCAAACTAGAACAAACAACATTGCCCTTGATGAAGAAAAACAATGTTTTATTACAGATAATTATTTTAATAGGATTGTAGTCTACGACGTCTTAAATGAAAAGAAAGACACTTTATATAGGGAATATGGTGTAAACAAACAAAGAGCGTTTAGAGTCACTGGAATAAACACATATTTCCATGACCTGTATTGTTGGGCATCTCCCTTGAAACAAGACAATAACTATATCATCACCAATATTACGTTTCCTGATAAAAAGTTCGAGAAAATAAGAATAAGTATAAACAAGGATGGTCATGCAACGATTGCAAGTACAGAATCATCTGACTAGCCCAACTAATCTACGGCCTCACTACTCCTTCGCTCATTCCATCCGCATCCTGTTCACCAACAGTAACCTCTTCGAATCTTCAATCGAGAACCATTCATGCTATGATCTCTCTGGTCGTCGCGTCTCTGTGCCCTCCGTACTCCCAAGGGGAGTCTATATCCGTGATGGCAAGAAGATGGTGGTAAGATGATGCTGAGCCGAAAAATAATCGGGCTGTTTTGCAAGTGATTGGGAAATAATCATTATCTTTGCAGCGCAGAAAGGCGAAAAAAGGCTGATAAACCTCGAAGAAGATAAACCAAACGATAAATCGCATGAATGATGAAATCATTAATATGAGGTTGATTACGCAGGTAAGCGACCAACTATATGATGGTGTAACCGCAATCATTGACAAGGCCAGGAGACAGGTGGCCGTTTATGTCAACGCTCATGCCAGTATGACGTTCTGGAACGTAGGAAAGTTCATCATTGATGACATGGACTACCAGACCTACTCGGCCTATGGCCAGAAGATTCTTGCGACGCTGTCGCAAAGATTGACAGCACGATATGGTAAAGGCTATACCTATTCCGCCTTGACGAGAATGATGAAAGTGGCCCGTCTGTACAACGACCGTGAAATGTTTGCGATGCTGTCGCAAACATTGTCATGGAGTCATTTCCTGGAACTTGTCACCATCGAAGACCCAACCAAGCGCCTCTTCTATCAGCAGATGGGCATAGCCGAGCATTGGAGCGTACAGCAGTTAAGAGACCAGCAGGACGGAATGGCATACGAGCGTTCTCTGATAGCGGCCAAGCCCAACGACGAAATAGTGCAAACGTTAGAGAACATCACTCCACAACATACAGAGCCAGACGTGGTGATGAAGAGCTCATATGTGCTCGATTTTCTCGGTTTGAGCGGATTATACACAGAGAAGGAGCTGGAAGATGCCATTGCCCTACAGTTGGAGAATTTCATTTTGGAACTTGGACAGGGATTTGCCTTTCTCGAACGGCAAAAACGATTCACTATTGACGGCACGGATTATAAACTCGATCTCCTGTTTTATCACCGCAAGTTGAAATGCCTTGTGGCTATTGACTTGAAGCTGGGCAAGTTCAAGCCTCAGTACAAGGGCCAAATGGAGTTGTATCTGAAGTATATGCAGAAGTACGATATGCAACCCGAAGAGAATCCGCCTATCGGACTGCTGCTATGCAGTGAAGGCAATACCGAGCATATCGAACTGATGATGCTTGATGAAGACCGTATCAAGGTGGCTCAGTATCTGACCTGCCTGCCAGATAAGCAGTGGTTCATTGACAAGCTGAATCGCTCAATATTGATAGCCAGGGAGCAGAGTGAAAATGATGTTAGCTGAGCTTCTATGCAAACAAAATCACTATGAGTCCATAAAAAAGCATACATATAAGACGAGCAACCGACAGCTTTCTTGAAAGTCTCTCGAATTAGCCATTCACCAAGACATTCGCAAGAAAAGACGGCTGCCAGCTCACGACTCCAGCGGAGGCGTGGGCTTTGGCAGTATCAACAATTACGAATGGGTAGGCTAAACCCGAGAGACTTTTGTTGTGATGCCAAAACACCTCACCCACGCCCTCCGTTTTTCTTTTGAACATAAATCTTACATAAATCTAAACTTAAATGATTGATGATTCGGCTGCTCCTTCCAGTCTGAAGCGAGCATGAACGAGAAAAAAACAATAAAAACACCATCTGAAGGAGCTGGACTCTGCTAGTCCTTGGTGCTACCCCTCTCATTTTCCTTGTGAGCAAGCTCCCAGATAAAATCTGAGGCTGCATCACCACCCTTACGGGTTAAGCTCCTTCATCTGGCAAACGCTCGAACTTGTTCGCTTCTTCGAGTCTCTTCTATGAGACGAGTCTGAAGAACATCGCGCTTCGCGCTAAAAAACAAAGCTACTGACAATAGCTTGGATTCCCAAAGGAATAGTTTTTTTATGTTTTGTCCTCAGTGAGTGTCAGTGCTTCGTAGAAGCAGTTATCAGCTTGGGCATGAGTGCGAGAACTCGTTCTCAGGCACTCAGACACAAGGAGAGAACGTAGGGCGTAGCCCAATGACATTCACTGAGGTGTTTTATATGTTTTTTTCTTCATCAAAAGAATCTGTAAACTAAAAACTTCAATAATAAACGGAAACGTAATCATGGAAATTGACAAGAACGAGGACGAGCTCGAAGCATTGAACCGTCTGCTTGAACAGCTGCACCAGGCAGACTACAGGGTTCTGGGCAGCATAGAGATCAATATCTAGCTTTTCAAATAGCAGTGCCCTGATTTTTAGGATCTACCTATAGCAATATCCCTGCCATATATCCCATGTATATGGCAGGTTTTTGTTTCTCTCTTTTCGTATCTTTGCACCCGAGTTAGGTCGCGACCCTGTGCTCGTTTTAATCCCAACAAAGAACGAAATGAAAGAAAGAAGCAAAGAAAGTAAAGAAAGAAAGGCTGTTGTTGTTGCTGAAGAGAAAAACGAAAAAGAGAAAGCAACAACAACCTCACGCGCTGGGCGCGCGCACGAGGAGTGCCCACTCAACGTGGTGACAGAAGAAGATATCGAACGCTTCATCGACATCTTTAACGAGACCATGATTCGTACGAATGCTGTCATCCCCACGGTAGATATCCTTACGACACAGGCCGAACGCCAGCTGCGCTACCTCATGCAACGCTACTCTATGGCGAAGCTGGAGAAGATGGTAGAGAACGCAGCAGCCAGTGATTTCCTCAATGGTAGCGGCCAGCGGGGCTTCAAGGCGGATTTCGAATGGCTCACCCGTGAAGTGAACTTCATCAAGGTGGTCAATAACAAGTACGCCAATATTCCCCATGAGCGTCGATGGCAGGATCCCGCCGAGCGTATGGAGGAGCGCAAGCAACGCGAACATGAGCGCCTCCTCCGTAACATGGAGATCGAGGAAGAGGAGCGGGAGAAGCGGCGCAGGCAGCGCGAATGGGATGCGGCACACGCCGCCACGCCAGAGGAGATCGCCCGCATCACGGCCGGATTCGAGCTGCCCCGCCTGACGCCCGAACAACAGGAGTACTTACGCCGAAAGAAGTGACGCTTATGGAAGATTTCAAGATACGTCCGCTGAGCAAGTCGGAGCTGGCGATGGCCTACGCACCGAAAAACACGGAAAGCTATTGTATCATGTGTGAGCCTCCTGATGCCTATCATTGGCGCTCTCCGATGTCGTACCTTTGCTGTCGCAAACAAGAAGGTTTGCCATGTTCAACTTAAAACAATCATCATGAAACAGTTCATCTTAATGAAGCCACGGCCACCACCGTCCCGACTAACGCTTAAGGGTTCGACCCGAAACCTTTAAGGCTTTTCGCCAAAACCTATAAGGCTTTCCCATGAAACCCTTTGGCCTTTATTCAACAGCGATTTTTGACTTGATGAAGAGAAAAACGCTAAGTGCAAAGGGGGACGATGGACTGAGACAACTGAGTGTTGTCAACCTTCAAGAGTCACCCCGCGCTCTTTCGATTTCTTGATTTTGCGGAGAAAGATGAAAAAGGGCGTTGTTTTTTTGTCTGAGAAAGTAAATATTATTATTTTTGCCGCGCAAACAACGAAAAAATGATGTTGTAATATGGTAAAGTTTATTCTTTCTTCTTTGTTATTTGTCGTGTCTGCTGCCATGCCTCTCTTGGCGCAGGAAGACGAATATGTGGCACCGGTGCGCAAGCCCGTGGTGCTGCCCGGCAAGGGCAAGATCAATGTCGAGAACCTCAAGGACGTTGACCTCAATATGGACATCTCGCAGCTCTCACTTGCCGAGTGCCGCGTCGTGCGCAACGGTCTCGCCGCCCGTCAGGGCTACTGCTTCCAGAGCAAGGACCTGCGCAGCCTGTTCTCCTCCACCACGTGGTACGACTCGCTGTTTTGGGATCGATTCCAGAAGGTCGATGAGAGTTTCGTCGAACACCCCTACGAGGACGGAGATATGTATGAGGACTACCGTCTGTCCTACGCGAAGCAGGCGGATAAATATGTGCCGCTAATGTACACGAAAGCGGAGCAGGACTTCGTGGCTCGCCTCAAGGCGCGCGAGGCGGAGCTGCAAGCGCTGAACTTCAAGGCACCGCGCGGCGAGCGCGTCAACACGGCCAACATCATCAATCCGTGGCAGTTGGAGAAGATGCCCGATGCGTTGCGCAAGAAGTTGGGGCAGAACGGCTTTGCCATCGTCACCGCCGACGAGGAACAGCTGTTCCATATCTACGAGCAGAACAACTACTCGGTGTTCCCCTCCTTCGTGACCACCGACCTCTACCTGCAGTTGTTCCATTTTTATTTCGACTGCCTGCTGCGCAATATCGAGGAAGAGCGCTTGAACGAGAGCGTGACCTCGCTGTGTACGATGATCGGCAAGGAGCTGGCCAAGATCGCTGTGAAGCCCGCCAATAAACAGGTGAGCGAGGCCACGGCCTGGCTGCAGGCTTACGTCGCCATAGCCCAGGCGCTGCAGACAGGGCAGCAGCCCAAGGTGATGCCCACAGGTTATGCCGACATCATCAAGGACGAGGTCACGAAATGCACGGAGACCGAACCGGATATGTCGCCTTATCTCGGTTATACGAACACATTCTTCCCCTATCCGCTCTTCCGCCCGCGTGGCCACTACACTCAATCCGAACTGCTTCAGCGCTACTTCCGCACGATGATGTGGTTGCAGACGGCACCGTTCTCCACCGAGAAGATGGATGAGATGCGCCGTGCGGCTCTGCTGGCTCACGTCGTGGGCACGACACCAGCCATCAAGAAGCTCTACGGGGAGATCACGGAGCCGCTGACCTTCCTGCTTGGCGCACCGGACAACGTCAGCATCCTGCAAGTCTATGACGAAGTGGTCCGCTCAGGGCTTACCATCGACAAGCTGCTGGCCTCGGAGAGTCAGATGCAGCAGCTGGCCAAGCGCGTGATTCAGGTGGCCACCCAGCAGACACGCATTCTGCCCACCGACGTGGTGACTGCCAAGTTCAAGGTCAACCTGATGCCACAGCGCTATATGCCTGATGCTGAGGTGCTTCAGGAGATGGCTGACACGAAGACAAAGCCCACTACCCTGCGCAAGCAGCCCAAGGCCCTTGACCTCATGGCCGCGCTCGGCGTCTCGTCGGCAGAGCGCATCCTCATCGATGAGCTGAAGGAAGCCGAGCGCTGGCCGCAGTACACGAAGCAGCTCCAGCAAATGAAGAAGCGCATGGGCGAGATCAACTGGAAGGAGACCGTGGCCACCTGCTGGATCGACGCGATGAAGAGCGTGCCCGAGGTGCCGACCAACGCACCCTATTTCATGACTACGCCTGCGTGGCAGAAGAAGAGCCTCAACACGGCGCTCGCCTCTTACGCCGAGCTCAAGCACGACGCTATCCTCTATGCCAAGCAACCCTTCGGCGCCGAATGTGGCGGCGGCGGACCTCCAGAGCCGGTCGTCAAGGGTTATGTGGAGCCCAGCATCGCCTTCTGGCGCAAAGCCGTGGAGCTGAACAAACAATACACAGAGGTGCTGCGACGCTTCAACCTGATGACCGAGAAGGCCGAAGCGTGTACCGAAGGTGTCGGTGAACTGGCCATTTTCTTGCTTGACGTCAGCGAGAAGGAGGTGGCCGGCAAACCCTTGACGAACTCCGAGTACGACCAGATAGAGATCATCGGTTCCAAGATAGAATATATCTCCCTGGAGCTCGTGCGCAGCAAGGATGGCTACCTCGACTCATGGGGCGACGTGACGGGTGCCGACCGCAGCGTGGCCTGCATCGCCGATGTCTACACGGCCAATGCCTTCAACGTGCCCGATTCTCAAAAGTCGGTACTCTACGAAGCCGTGGGACCAGCCTATAATATCTATGTCATTGTGGAGATCGACGGCCAGCTGTGGCTCACCCGTGGCGGCGTGTTCTCGTATCGCGAGCTCGAACGTCCTACCAACATGCCGCGCCTCACCGACGAGGAATGGCAGAAGTGGCTCGAGTCGCATCCCGACGACGGCACGCCCTCGTGGATGAAAGACATCATCGTGCCCCTGCCGCGTGAGCAGAAGCCCAAGACCAATGACGCTGTCTTTTATAGCACTGGTTGTTAGCACGACCATCACCTTCACTGGCGACATTCTCCTCGACCGAGGTGTGCGCCAACAGATAGAGGCACACGGCACGGAGAGCCTGTTCACTGCAGGCGTCGACTCCGTGTTGCGTGCCTCGACGCTTGTGGTGGGCAATCTCGAATGTCCGGCCACGACCATCAAGGCCCCCACCTACAAACGCTTCATCTTCCGTGCCGAGCCGCATTGGTTAGACGCGCTCCGTGAGCACGGTTTCACGCATCTCAACTTGGCCAACAACCACAGCGTGGATCAAGGTCGCCGTGGCCTCGAAGACACGTATCGTCAGGTCGTAGCACATGGCATGATACCCGTTGGTGCCGACTCCACGCAGGCCGCTGCCGCACAGCCCGTGCTGCTCACCGACAGTCCGAGAAAAGTGTGGTTTGTGCCGACGTTGCGCATGCCTTTGGAGAATTATGCGTGGCTGCCCGACCGCTGGAGCGTCAGTCAGGACGACGACGACGACCTCGTGCAGCGCGTGGCAGACTTGCGCCGTGCTGACAGCACAGCCGTCATCATCGTCTCGCCCCATTGGGGCTGGGAGCATCACACGGAACCTGTAGGCCAGCAGCGCGTCCTTGCCCATCGCCTCATCGATGCTGGCGCCGACCTCATCATAGGTCATCACACCCATACGCTACAGACCATAGAACGATACCGAGGCCGTAGCATCTACTACAGCCTCGGCAATTTTATCTTCGATCAAACCAAGCCTATTAACAGCCGCGCTGCTATCGTCGTTGCCGACATCACTGCAGACAGCCTCGTTCTACGAACGCATCAGATTCAGATCAGCCATTGTGCCCCCTATCTCATTCATCATTGAGCATCCGTCGCCCGGTCATCTGCCCAGAACTGCTACGGGGTTGTTGATGTTTCCGCCGATGTTTGCCAGGGAAGGGTGGAGAGGCGGGCGTGGTTTGGGGCATAAGACTCGCCAGTTTCGATGTAGTCGAAGTAGATGTCTATGTCAATCATGTTATTGGGGTCGGAGACATACTTGTATGTGCGTGTCGTGGTGCCGCCGCCGATAATGTTCTTTGACGTGACAGAACTGGCATAAGATGTCACCTTCAGGCCCTCGGACTCATATAGTTTGAAGTGCAAACTGGCCCATTTACCTGATGTCTCTTCGTGGAAGCCGTTGCTCGTAAGCGGAATCTCGCCGAAGGTGATGGTCTCGGAACTCGAACTGTTGTTGTCGCTCGTGATTTTCACGTATTTGGCGTTTATGACTCTGGCGGAGGAACAATTGTGGGTGATGCCCGCGACGTCGCACGAGAAGGTCTGTGTACGCTGAGACGAGCCGCCTGTCGACGTTTCCTTGCCTTCGAGGTGTAGCGTGGAGCCGTTCTGGCTGAAAGAGATATCTCCAGGGTGGAGGACCATCACCTTGTCGAGATCGATGATGCTGGAGGAACCCTCAGCCTGATTCCTGACATTGAGCGTGACCATCATGGCATAGGCCGACTCGTGCATCGAGGTAACGATGATGTTCGAGTCGCCGCCCGGGACGTCTTCAGCCTTGCCTTCCTGCACCACGTGGACGGGCATCTTCACCTTTTGGTCATCCGTCGAGTTGGGAACATCCGAGACATAGCAATCTACGATGCACTCGCGTTGTTGTGTCGAGGTGTTGGGCTGCGCACCTATTTCCACATAGCATCCGTTATCCACATACGCTCGCACGCCACACCAGCCTCTGCCCTCCTCGCGTACATTACCTCCGAAGTAGGAGTATCCAGCCGCGTCAATCTTGACATTCTGTTTGCCGCCATCGGCTGAGAAGTATAGCGTTGTCGGTGTGGCTGTAGGTGTTGAGCCTTTAGCCTTGCGTAGGTCTACGACAACCGTTGAAGGGACGCTGCCCGTGAATGATGTGTAGCACGATTGGCGCGTGGTGAGGAGGAAGAATCCGGCATCCATCTCACCACTACTGTTGCGGTATTTCTCCAGCTCTGCGCCCGAGACGACGATCGAATCGGCATACTCCGACGAGATAACCATAGCCACTTGGGGGAACTGTGTGATTTTCGTCACCTTGGAGGCTTCAGCCGAATTGGCGATAAGCAGGTAAGTCTGCACGTCTGGTGATTCCTGCTTGATGACGAGTTCCTTGTCTCTCAGCGATACGTCCTTGAAGCCTGTCAATATAGTATAAAGACCTTCGCAGCCGTATGGATATACAGATCCCTGCGGCATGGTCTTTTTCATCAAATTATTAAAAGTGAATATGCTCCTGCCCGAACAGAAGTTTAGTCCCTTGAGCAGTTCCCCCTTCCATAGTTTGAGGTAGTAGTCATCGATATTGTTCCCGCCGTCGAAGAATTTCCAGTTGTGGCTTTTCGTCCAGCTGTCGAGGAAATCCAACGTGGTGTATCCCTGTAGCAGTTTCTCGAATTTGCACCACGTCTCATAAAGCTCCACAACGCTCTTGTCGGTGATGCCGTACGACCCGCCGTAAGTCGTCAGGTAGTAGAGGAAGGGGCCTAAAGCATACCCATATTCTGCGCACGACGCCTTAGCCCCGGGAAACATTTTGTCGATGTCGCCTTTGTTCTTCGAAAGGCCAAGCCTGTACTTGTTCACTGGATCCATTGTCGTGCCTATTCCGTTGGGTTCCAACTGGAAAGAGGTGCTGAGCGCCCCGCCATTCATGTACTTCTCTACCCACACAGAACCCATTTCGGCCAAAGCCAGATGCTCGTTGTCACCTCTTTTTAAACCAGTGAAATAGCGCGGGTCGTAGTCGGACTGAAAATAATGAAGCGTTTCATGAATGACTGTCATCTTCAGCTCCTTAGTCATTTGGCAGTTGCTCTCAAGGATCTTAGGGATGCTGATGTAGAGGCAGCTCCACCAATTATTGTGTGCCCAGTGCTGTACGTGTTCGCCCCAGTTTTCCGTCTTGCTGAAATAGAAGGGGATGGAATGTTGGCCATTGAGCTTGAACCCCAGGTTGCGGATCTCGTGAACGGCTTCCTTGATACAGGCATTCAGGGTTGGTGCGAAAGCCTTCATCTGGTTCAGCGTGCCACTGCTGTACAGCGCCCATGCTTCCCAACCTATATAGATGTCCCATTTCACCCCATCCACTTCTCCAGACTCCAAAGCCCAGTTGAGGTCGACCAGCGAGCGCGTTTCCTTGACACCCGCACCGTCCAATGTGGGGATGTGTGCCAGTCCGATGGTGAAGCTCACCTTCTCGGGGTCATCGCCATTGTCGCTGGCAGGGATAGTTGTGGTATATTCACCGCCCGCGTAGGTGGTTTGAGGATAACACTCGATGGAGGTCTCGCGCAGCGCGGAGGGTGCATAGCCCGTCGAGAGCATCACGAAATTGACGTCGTCGCCCAGGTTGTTGGACTTCACCTTGACGGTGAGTTTCTTGTTCGTGGTGGCCGGCATCGTGACTTTGTAGAATGTCGATGCCTCGTATTTGCTGCTGACCTCACCCTTCTTCTCCTCCACCACAGTCACCTTGGCGTCGCTGGTGAAGGTGCCGCTGGGGAAGTTGATGCTGATGTCGCCGTGCGAAACCAGCGCTCCGCTCGTCGTCACGGTGACGGTATTCTTGTCATCCGAATTGGTCGGCGTGACAGGTGTCTCCGGCTCGTCATCATCCAAGATGTCAAGGAGATCTTCCGGTGTGCAGGAGGCAAAGCTGAAGGCGATGGCCAGCAGTGCCAGGAGATGCAGGAAATAGTGTCTTGTTGTGTTCATAAGGCTAATCTTTTAGGTTTTCGCGACAAAGATATACAAAATATCTCTTAGTAGAGGCAAAAGTCAAAAGATTTTAGCCAAAAAACCATCAAGATGATAGCCAAGACGAACAAAGTAAGCTTTTTACCAAAAAAGCCTGCAATCCAAAGAGGGTATCCCTATTTCTTCCGCTTCTTCCCAAAGTTATAGCCGATTCGAATGGCTGGCTCGATGCAGGTCGTCTCATTCGCCAATGACAGATGATAGGTTAGCTCGCCCATCACGTACCATCTATTGGTGAGATACTTGCCGAAACGGACTTCTATGGGTAGCACCAGATCCATGTCATAAAAGCCGAAGCCAGTGCAGGGAGCCACACCTACCAGATAGGGCTTGTTTGCCAAATCCCCAAATTGCATCATCACGCCGGCATCTAAGCGAAAGGCAACGTGCAGATGGTCCTCGTCGCTGAATTTCTTATACTCTCCCCAGAAGCCACCGCCGCCTGTCAGGTAGAAGCCCAGAGCCCAGCGGTCGCTCATGCGATAGGTGCGGTCGAAACCGATGTTCAACGTTGCACCGGCACCAGGCAGATCACGGCATTCAAGGGGGACGCCGATGCCAACACTAATTCCTTTCAGCGTCGTAAAATCACGTTCCGACGGTTGTTGAGCGTATGCCACTATGCTCGCTATCAGTGCGATAGCGGTTAAAATATGCCTTTTCATTTTACGAGTTCCTTATGGTTTGTCAATATCTTCTTGGCTGTTCCTACGTTGTTCTCGTCAAACTCGAACATCGACATAGAGTACCAGCCTTTATAATCGGGAGCCCAGTAGCGAATCCCCGCTACCTCATGCTTCTTACCCCATTTGATCACATCCTGATAGATCTCCGCTTGTCCATCTTGGTCTTTGTCATAGCCTTTCAGCTTCTTGTTCCAACCCGCAAAGGCACCTTCCATGTCTCCGGAAGGATAGGAAAATTCACCGATAAACACTGGCAGACCGGTCTTCTTGTTGATGCGTGTCACCGTCTTCTTCAGGAGTCGCTTCTTGTTCAGGCTCATGGCCGGAGCGCTCGGATAATAGCTGATGCCCGCTGTCTGCATCTCATAGCCGTGGCGGTCCATATATTTAAAGAATGCAGCGCTGCATCGCGGCGTCGAAACGACGGTGGCGATGTGCGTGGAGAACTTCACGTTCGACGCATCCTTCCCAGCCTTCTGGTAGGCTGTTAAGATACCGTTTTTCACGGCTGCAAGCGCCTCCGCTTCGTAGCGCCATACGTGCTTCTTCAGCCACCATACGCCAAACAGCGCAGACAGGTAGCGCCTCAGCGTCCCCGCTTTCGCCAGCTTCTTGTCGAAGGAGTTGGGCTGACCCATTCCTATCCCCGCGAAGCCGAAGTTCGCCTCGTTGCCGATGTTCCAGTCGTTTACCGTGCAGCCCGTAGCCAAGATGGAGCGCCCTACGAACTCGCCATACGCTTCCAACACCGTGCAGATCTCTTCCAATGACAGCTCCTCCCATTTCTTGCCCTTCTGCAGCGCATAGATCTCCGGGTATTCCTCAAAACGCGGCGCCTGCGTATTGTCCATATCCATATATGTGTACGCGCACATCACCTCTGGATTGATGGGGATATTCAAGGATGCTGCCAGCTTGCAGGTCTCGATGACCTGGTCAAACGTGTGTACGTTGGCATTCTCGTCCGGTTTGCCGTCCGTCGTGTTGTCTAAGCTCCCGTCCGCATTGTAAGTGACATGGCGCTTCGTGGCCAGACGGACATACATCTCCGTCGAGCCCAGTTCCCTGTATATCTCCTGCAATTCGGCTGGAGTAGTGGCTGTCCGATCGCCCACGTTAAACGTATATCCCTCCTTAAACTGGTTCAGCGAAAACGGACTTAGCGACAACGCCACGCGGAAGGGCACCTGCTCTTCGTTCTCCTGTTTTTCAGTCTTCGCCATCTCCTTTCTGACCGTTTCCTCCAACCCTTCTTTATTATTATTCACCTCAGGGGCTTTTTCACTTTCTTCCTCTTCCTGTTCTAAAGGGTTCTCCAGAGGGTTCTGTACCCGTTCCAGGGGGATCTGTTCCAGTTCTACTTCTGGGAAATCCCCTATCCGAGTCAGGTACTCAATGCCCTCGGCGGCGCCGCCTGCGTTGCAAAGCATCAGCAAAGACGCACGCTTGCCACCCTTATGAGCACCCAACACATAATAGCCCTTTGCACGCAGGGCGATGCGCAACTCATGCACGCCCGATTCCATGCTCAGCGTACAGCGGCTGCGGCTGTTGCCATAGACATCTGCCACCACCAGCGTCACCTCGCCAGCCTCTTCGACCGCCAGTTGAACATTCGTTGTTCCGTAGAACGGATTCGGATAGTTTTTCACCAAATATAGGCTGTCTTGCGCCGTAGCAAAATAGCACGTGAAAACGAATACCAATACACTTAGAATCTTTCTCATAATCATGTAATTCTCTTTATGCTTAAAAAACGGCGCAAAGGTACTGCAACTTTCACACCCCCACAATATACAAAATTCACTAAAATTGTTCACTTTTTCACAAAATCATTTGCACAAGTCGCAAAAAAACGAAACCTTTGCACAAAAATCACTCAACACATGCTCCATTCCAACCCCTTTCCCGAAGTACCACAACTCGTGGACTTCAATGGCTTCGCCTGGCATTGCGCACTCAAAAGAGGCCCTTACGAAGTGCTCACGCTCTCAAAAATCGAGGGCAATGCACAGCCCCTGCCCGACACCTACATGCCGCCATCTTACGCCCTCGAGTTCCTGCTGCGCGGCACCATCACAGGTAGGGTGAACAACAGGTTAGTAGAACTCCAGCCCAACGATGCCTTCTTCTGCGTGGCAGACCACATTCACCAAGACGTCATCGTGAGTCCCGATGCGGAGTACTATGTCATGGGATTCACCACCCAGATCGCCGAAGAACTCAACATCCACATCTCCCAGTCGCAGTTGGCACAAATCCTGATGCACCCCTCCTGGCATATATCCGAAACGCTCGTGCCAATCATACTCCAGCACATCACTCTTTTGCGCATGATGATAGAGGAGAATCAACACGCCACAGCCGTATTGAACGTCGTCCGCTCTCTCATCCTCTGCTTAGCTCAGGAAGCTGCACTCCAGCCCCAACAAACCTACACGCTCACACGCGCTGAGCAGATCTGCGGCCACTACCTTTCATTGGTCGAGACCCATTGTCGCGAACACCACCGCGTCGAATGGTACGCCAGCCAAATGCACCTCTCCGCCAAGTACCTCTCCAACGTCCTCAAACAAACACTCAACACCTCGCCCAACGCATATATCCAGCAAGCCCTCATACGCCAGGCCAAGTCCCTCCTCTCCTCAACCTCCCTCTCAATCCAGCAGATTGCCGACCGCCTTGGCTTCCAGAACCAGTCCCACTTCGGCACCCTATTCAAGCGCACCACCCGCCTCAACCCCTCCACTTTCCGATCAACCATCACCTGTTGACACACTCCCACCCAATCCCATATTCCTTCTCAAAATAGATTTTTTCTCAAACCTCTGCCACAGTTTGGCGCACCCTTGTCATACTTTTGCGGAAAAATTCAAAGAAACATGGACAACGATAGAGGACAAAGTTTGATAAACAAATACGTCTGGGTGATAGAAACCATCTATCGCCGAGGACCGATTTCCTTCAAGGAACTGAACGAGCTATGGCTCCGTGATGATATCAGCAGAGGTGTGGATATCCCCAAGCGTACCTTCGACAACTGGCGTTATGTTATCTGGGATATGTTCGGCATCAACATCGCTAATGAAGGACGTGGCGAGTATCGTTACTACATTGAGAACGAGGAGGACATCAGTAAGAACGGACTCCGTTCATGGTTATATAATACTTTCTGTGTAAGCAATGCTTTGGCGAATAGTCAGAGTATAAAAGACCGTATCATTCTTGAATATGTTCCTTCAGGGCAAAACTACTTGCGACCCATCATTGAGGCAATGAAGGAAAACCGTGTGCTCAACATCACCTATCACAGCTACTGGAAAGACGAGGAGAACAACTTCGACGTGCAGCCCTACTGCGTAAAGCTGTTCCGCCAACGCTGGTATATGGTGGCCCGCAGCACCTATTCCTATTATTACGAGAAAGGGCCACGCATCTATGCGCTCGACCGCATCCACTATTTGCAGAAGACAGAAGAGAAGTTTGAGATGCCCAAAGATTGGAGTGCCGATGACTTCTTCGATGGTTGCTTTGGCATCATTGCTGACCAGCACATTGAGCCCCAGACCGTGAAACTGAAAGTATCGGCAGGACAAGCCAACTATATCCGCGACCTCAAGCTCCACGAGTCGCAGGAAGAACCTGTTCAAAACGAAGAATACAGCATCTTCACATACAAACTTCGCCCTACTTTCGACTTCCAGCAGGAACTACTCTGGCACGGCGAGGACACAGAAGTGCTTGAACCGCTGTGGCTGCGCAAGGAAATGGCAGGAAAGATTAAAAGAATGTGGAACAAATATAAAGAATAAAAATGAAACTAAGAACAATTTTAGAAAACGTCTTTTTTACGTCAACAAACATCGAAGAAACTTTTGAAGAGATAGCCAAAACTATGTTGTATGATGGCTACCTCAAAGTACGTAATGAATACAGAGTGTATATTAAAACTGTCGAGTTCTATTTACACGCAGAGGAAGGCAGTCCGCTGAATGTATCAGATCCCATTGTATATCACAGAAATGGGAAACTTCACAGCGGGAACGTGCCTTATTTCCCAATAATGACGCTTCATGCTCATGTTTCTGGGTTTGACATCACTTTCGAAAACGAAGCTTTAAAATACAGGGCTTCAGCTCTTATTCGAAAGTATGCTATTTTTGATGAAAAGTCGAAGTGTTTTATTGAAACTAAAGAAGGATATAAGTATGATGACAGATCAACCTATCTTTACAACTATCTGAATGGGTTCTCCGTCAATGGTAACAATGATATTATATGGGTTGACCAAGTCTCATCAGCAAAACATGAACTGAATCCACCTACTCCCAGAAGAAATGTTTTTGAATACGTAGGAGAAGAGAAGACTAACAAAAAAGATATGCGTCTCTGGAGCTATTCCCGGAAAAACGAAATAGAAGTATGATAAAGGATATTGATAGCAATAAAGTATACATATCCGACCAATTGGAGAAGAAATATTCAGATACCTTCAGACGATTGACGGCATTGTTCAACGAAGAGGGTGTTAAGTGGGCCATTATTCCTCATACTAATGATATATGGGTTAGGGATTATATGCCAATTCAAATAGGTGACAACGATTTTCTGCTTTATCGCTACGAACCGGATT
>CAMZHV010000004.1 GCA_947307015.1 uncultured Prevotellaceae bacterium
GAGGACAAGAAGTCCGTCATCACCGGTGTTGAGATGTTCCGCAAGATCCTCGACGAGGGTGAAGCTGGCGACAATGTCGGTCTGCTCCTCCGCGGTATCGATAAGAACGAAGTGAAGCGTGGTATGGTTATCACCCACCCGGGTGTCATCAAGCCCCACAAGAACTTCAAGGCTTCCATCTACGTTCTGAAGAAGGAAGAGGGTGGCCGTCACACTCCGTTCGGTAACAAGTATCGTCCTCAGTTCTATCTCCGCACCATGGACTGCACGGGTGAGATTCATCTCCCCGAGGGCACCGAGATGGTGATGCCTGGTGATAACGTGGAGATCACGGTCGAACTGATCTACGCCGTTGCTCTGAACGTTGGTCTTCGTTTCGCTATCCGCGAAGGTGGCCGCACGGTCGGTTCCGGTCAGATCACTGAGATCCTCGACGATTAATCGTCCATATCGCTTCGCGATAATCAAGGTTTAAAGTTTAAAGTTTAAAGTTTAATGAGGAATCCTTCGGGCACCCTCCCTTGGTAAAGCAATTTACATTAAACCCTAAACTTTAAACTTTAAACTGAACACACGGGAATAGCTCAGTTGGTAGAGCACTGGTCTCCAAAACCAGGTGTCGGGAGTTCGAGCCTCTCTTCCCGTGCTTAAATAAAACATAATTATGATCAAGAAAATCATTAATTTCTTCAAGAGAATTTCCAATTACTGCAAGGAATCATACGAAGAACTCGTGCATAAGACCACTTGGCCTACACGGTCAGAACTGTTTAACAGCGCGATTGTAGTATTAACTGCTTCCCTACTCATCGCGTTGGTAGTTTTCGCTATGGATTCACTTTTCCAGTTTGTGATGCAAAACGTCGTCTACCCCAAGTAATCTGGTAGTAACTTATGGCTGAATTGACAATGCGCTGGTACGTGCTGCGTGCCATCAGCGGTAAAGAAGGCAAGGTGAAGGAGTACGTTGAAGCTCAGGTCGCTCAGGGCGACTATGGCGACAAGGTCTCGCAGGTGCTTATTCCTAAGGAGAAGTATGTCGATTTCAGAAACGGCAAACGAATCGTCAAGGAACGCAGTCACCTGCCAGGTTATGTTTTGGTGGAATGTGTGCTCACACCTGAAGTACAGGCAATGTTGCGCTACACTCCTAACGTTTTGGGTTTTCTCAGCGAGGCCAAAGGCAGTGAAAAGCCGCTCCCCATTCGTGAGGGCGAGATGAAACATCTGCTTGGCATCGTTGATGAAATGGCAGAGATTCCTGAAGACGTGCAGATCCCATACCTCGTCGGCGATGCTGTCAAGGTCACGGACGGTCCGTTCTCTGGTTTCGAGGCTGTGATTGAGGAGGTGAACAACGAGAAGAAGAAGCTGAAAGTGTCTGTCAAGATTTTCGGAAGAAAGACTCCATTGGAGCTCGGTTTCATGCAAGTCGCGAAGGAGTAGGACGACTGTTACACGTCCCAAACTGCGCAGTTAAATCAAAATAAATTTAAGAACAACAATGGCTAAAGAAGTTGCTGGATTAATCAAGCTACAGATTAAAGGAGGCGCTGCAAATCCATCTCCCCCAGTGGGTCCCGCTCTGGGTTCCAAGGGTATCAATATCATGGATTTCTGCAAGGCATTCAACGCCAGAACTCAGGACAAGGCCGGCAAGGTTCTGCCTGTTGTCATCACTTACTACACAGACAAGTCCTATGACTTTGTCGTCAAGACACCTCCCGTGGCTGTACAGCTCATGGAGGCTGCTAAGGTAAAGGGTGGCAGCTCAGAGCCCAACCGTAAGAAGGTTGCCGCCGTGACATGGGATCAGGTGCGTGCCATCGCCACCGACAAGATGCCCGACCTGAACTGCTTCACGGTCGAGGCAGCTATGAGATTGGTTGCAGGCACAGCCAGGAGTATGGGTATCACTGTCAAAGGTGACTTTCCCGCATAACCACTAAACTTCAATTGAACTATGGCTAAACTCACAAAGAATCAGAAGCTGGTCGCAGAGAAAGTTGAAGCGGGGAAAGCATACACCCTCAAGGAGGCTTCACAGTTGGTCAAGGATATCACCACGACTAAGTTTGATGCTTCTGTCGACATTGACATGCGCCTGGGTGTTGACCCCCGCAAGGCCAACCAGATGGTCCGCGGTGTCGTATCGCTTCCCAATGGCACGGGTAAGGTCACACGTGTCCTCTGCCTCTGCACTCCCGATCAGGAGACTGCTGCCAAGGAAGCCGGTGCCGACTACGTTGGACTCGACGAATACATTGACAAGATCAAAGGCGGTTGGACCGATGTCGACGTCATCATCACCATGCCCTCCATCATGGGTAAGATAGGTGCTCTCGGACGTATCCTCGGCCCCCGTGGACTGATGCCTAACCCCAAGAGCGGTACCGTGACCATGAACGTGGCACAGGCCGTGAAGGAGGTCAAGCAGGGTAAGATTGACTTCAAGGTCGACAAGACCGGTATCGTACACGCCTCTATCGGTAAGGTGAGCTTCTCCGCTGAGAAGATTGCCGAGAACGCTAAGGAGTTCATCGCTACCATCATCAAGCTCAAGCCCGCAGCCGCCAAGGGTACTTACGTGAAGAGCATTTATCTTTCCAGTACTATGAGCCTCGGCGTCAAGGTTGATCCCAAGGCCGTGGACGAAATCTAATTTTAAGACGCTACAATCATGAGAAAGGAAGATAAAGCCCTTATTATCGAACAGCTGGGTCAGACCCTGAAGGAGTTCCCCCACTTCTACCTCATTGATGTCACAGGCATGAACGCCGCTCGCACGAGCGCCCTGCGTCGTCAGTGCTTCAAGAATGAGGTGAAGATGGTGTTGGTAAAGAATACCCTTCTTCAGAAGGCTTTCGAGGCCAGCGAAATCGACTATTCACCACTCTATGAATCCCTCAAGGGTATGACGGCAGTCGTCTTCACCAACGTGGCCAATGCTCCGGCCAAGATGCTGAAGGACTTTAATGCCAAGAACCCTAAGGGTGTGACGATTCCCGAACTGAAGGCAGCGTATGCTGAGGAGAGCTTCTATGTAGGAGCCGACCAGCTCGAAGCCTTGGTCGCCATCAAGAGCAAGAACGAACTTATTGCCGACGTCGTGGCTATGCTGCAGTCGCCGATGCAGGGTGTTATGTCTGCTCTCGAGTCTGGAGCCAGCACCATCCATGGTGTCCTCGAGACTCTCGCCGAGAAGGGCGAATAATCAAAATTACCCTATTACAAACAAAACAAACATTCATAAATTATTATGGCAGATATCAAAGCAATCGCTGAAGAGTTGGTTAACTTGACAGTGAAGGAAGTAAATGATTTGAAGAACCTCCTAAAGGAGGAGTATGGAATTGAGCCCGCAGCAGCTGCTGTTGCCGTTGCCGCCGGTCCCGCCGCAGGTGCCGCTCCCGCTGAGGAAGAGAAGACCGACTTCGACGTCGTCCTCAAGAGCGCTGGCGCTGCTAAGCTGCAGGTCGTCAAGGCTGTCAAGGAGGCTTGTGGCCTCGGTCTGAAGGAAGCTAAGGAGCTCGTTGACGGCGCTCCCAGCACCCTGAAGGAAGGTATGCCCAAGGCTGACGCTGAGGCTCTGAAGAAGACCCTCGAGGAGGCTGGTGCAGAGATCGAGCTCAAGTAAGCATCGTCTCCGAACCGCTTCGGAATCAATAGGTAGAGAACTCTCTGGTAGAGAGTCCTCTACTTTTTGCGTCTAAGGAAATACTTGACGTGCAACACCTACAACGCCCTGAGAGAAACTCCCCTCAACGCCCTTGTCAACGCCCAAACCAACGCCCTTGACAACGCCCTTTATTCCTAAGACAATTCACTTATAATCAATCATAAAACAATCATCGTTGATGGCTAACAAAACGACTAATCAAAGAGTGAGCTTCGCTTCCGTGAAGAATCCGATGCCCTATCCGGATTTCCTCGAAGTGCAGCTCAAGTCATTCAATGACTTCCTGCAGTTGGACACTCCGCCAGAGCTGCGCAAGAACGATGGCCTGTACAAGGTTTTCTCCGAGAATTTCCCCATCGCCGACACGCGCAACAACTTTGTCCTCGAGTTCCTCGACTACTACATTGATCCGCCCCGTTACAGCATCGAAGAGTGCTTAGAGCGCGGATTGACCTATGCTGTGCCGCTCAAGGCTAAGTTGAAGCTCTACTGCACCGACCCCGATCACGAGGACTTCGACACTGTGATCCAGGACGTTTTCCTCGGTCCTATTCCCTATATGACGTCCAATGGCACGTTCATCATCAATGGTGCTGAGCGCGTCGTCGTGAGCCAGCTGCACCGTTCGCCAGGCGTGTTCTTCGGTTCCAGCCTCCATGCCAACGGCACTCAGCTCTACAGCGCCCGTATCATTCCCTTCAAGGGCTCTTGGATTGAGTTCGCTACGGACATCAACAATGTGATGTATGCCTACATCGATCGTAAGAAGAAGCTCCCCGTGACCACGCTTCTGCGTGCCATCGGCTTCGAGAACGACAAGGACATCCTTGAGATTTTCAACCTCGCCGAAGAGGTTAAGGTCAACAAGACCAACCTCAAGAAGGTTGTCGGTCAGAAACTCGCTGCACGTGTGCTGAAATCATGGATCGAGGACTTCGTTGATGAGGACACCGGTGAAGTTGTATCCATCGAACGTAACGAGGTCATCATGGATCGTGAGACGATGCTCACCGACGATAATATCAACGACATTCTCGACAGTGGTGCTCAGACCATCCTCGTTCACAAGGAAGATCCCGACGGCAGCGACTACAGCATCATTTTCAACACGCTGGCCAAAGACCCGTCGAACTCCGAGAAGGAGGCCGTGCTCTACATCTATCGCCAGCTGCGTAATGCCGATCCCGCCGATGATGCCAGCGCTCGCGAAGTCATCAACAACCTTTTCTTCTCCGAGAAGCGTTATGATCTCGGCGATGTAGGTCGCTATCGCATCAACCGCAAGCTCAACCTCCTCACCGACCCGAGCGTGCGCGTCCTCACGCGTGAAGATATCATTGAGATTATCAAATACCTCATCGAACTGGTCAACTCCAAGGCGCAGGTCGATGATATAGACCACCTCTCCAACCGCCGCGTGCGTACCGTCGGTGAGCAGCTGTCCAACCAGTTTGCCATCGGTTTGGCCCGCATGAGCCGCACCATTCGCGAGCGCATGAATGTCCGCGACAACGAGGTGTTTACCCCCACAGACCTCATCAATGCCAAGACCATCTCCAGCGTCATCAACTCGTTCTTTGGCACCAATGCCTTGAGCCAGTTCATGGATCAGACGAATCCTCTGGCTGAGGTCACACACAAACGTCGTCTCTCGGCCCTCGGCCCCGGCGGTCTGAGCCGCGAGCGTGCCGGCTTCGAGGTGCGCGACGTGCACTACACCCACTACGGCCGTCTCTGTCCTATCGAGTCGCCTGAAGGACCTAACATCGGTCTGATTTCGTCGCTTTGCGTCTATGCCAAGATCAACGAGCTGGGCTTCATCTCTACGCCCTATCGAAAGGTCAATGACGGAGTTGTCGACCTGACGCCCGAAGGCATCTCCTACTTCACTGCTGAGGAGGAAGAAGGTCTTATCATTGGTCAGGGTAATGCTCCTCTGCGCGACAACGGCACCTTCATTCGCAAGGTCGTCAAGTGCCGTCAGGATGACGACTACCCTGTCGTGCCTCCCGCTGAGGTCAATCTGATGGACGTGGCTCCGCAGCAGATTGCCTCTATCGCCGCTTCTCTCATCCCGTTCCTCGAGCATGATGATGCTCACCGTGCACTCATGGGATCCAACATGATGCGTCAGGCTGTGCCTCTCGTGCGCACCGAAGCACCTATCGTCGGTACGGGTATCGAGAAGCAAGTCTGCGAGGACAGCCGCACGATGATTGTCGCCGAGGGTGATGGTGTCGTTGAGTACGTTGATGCCACCACCATCCGCATCCTCTATGACCGCACCGAGGAAGAAGAATTTGTCAGCTTCGAGCCGGCGCTCAAGGAATATCGAATCCCCAAGTTCCGTCGCACGAATCAGAACATGACCATCGACCTGCGCCCCATCTGCGAGAAGGGTCAGCGCGTCACGGCTGGCGACATTCTCACCGAGGGCTATAGCACCGAGAATGGTGAGCTGGCTCTGGGCCGCAACCTCCTCGTGGCTTACATGCCTTGGAAGGGTTACAACTATGAGGATGCTATCGTGCTCAACGAGCGTGTTGTGCGCGACGATATCCTCACCAGCGTTCACGTCGAGGAGTTTGCCCTCGAAGTCCGCGAGACGAAGCGTGGCGTTGAGGAGCTGACGTCCGACATTCCCAATGTCAGCGAAGATGCTACCAAGGATCTTGATGAGAATGGTATTATTCGTGTGGGCGCGCAGGTGCTCCCGGGCGATATCCTTATTGGTAAGATCACGCCTAAGGGCGAGAGCGATCCGTCTCCTGAGGAGAAACTGCTGCGTGCTATCTTCGGCGACAAGGCTGGTGATGTCAAAGATGCATCCCTGAAAGCCTCTCCGTCGCTCAGCGGTACTGTCATCGACAAGAAACTCTTCTCCAAGGCCATCAAGACACGTCAGGAGAAGCTGCGCGACAAGCAGCGCCTGCCGAAGATCGACGAGGAGTTCAACATGAAGGTCGACGACCTCAAGGCCATCCTCATCGACAAACTGCTGGAGCTCACCAAGAATCTCACGTCACAGGGAGTCAAGGACTATCAGGGTGCCGAAGTCATCGCCAAGGGCGCCAAGTTCACCGAAGCTAATCTCAGTAGCCTCGAATACACTGGCGTACAGCTCATCGGCTGGACCAGCAACGAGCATGTCAACGGCCTCATCGCCAAGCTCATCATCAACTTCATCAAGAAGTACAAACTTCTCGATGCAGAGCTCAAGCGCCGCAAATTCGCCATCACCATTGGCGACGAGCTGCCCTCCGGCATCATTCAGATGGCCAAGGTTTACGTTGCCAAGAAGCGTAAGATCGGCGTGGGTGACAAGATGGCCGGTCGCCACGGTAACAAGGGTATTGTCTCCAAGGTCGTACGTCAGGAAGATATGCCATTCCTCGCCGACGGTACACCTGTGGATATCGTCCTCAACCCCCTCGGCGTGCCTTCTCGAATGAATATCGGTCAGATCTTCGAGGCTGTTCTCGGCGCTGCCGGCAAGCAGTTAGGTGTTAAGTTCGCCACTCCGATCTTCGACGGTGCTTCCCTCGATGACCTCTGCGAGTGGACCGACAAGGCTGGCCTGCCCCGCTACTGCTCCACGCAGCTTTACGATGGCGCCACCGGCGAGAAGTTCGACCAGCTGGCCACCGTAGGTGTCTCCTATATGCTCAAGCTCGGCCACATGGTCGAAGACAAGATGCACGCCCGTTCCATTGGCCCGTACAGCCTCATCACTCAGCAGCCCCTTGGTGGTAAAGCCCAGTTCGGCGGTCAGCGTTTCGGTGAGATGGAGGTCTGGGCTATCGAGGCCTTCGGTGCCTCCCACGTGCTTCAGGAGATCCTCACCATTAAGTCTGATGACGTCACCGGTCGCAGTAAGGCTTATGAAGCCATTGTCAAGGGCGAGCCTATGCCCACGCCCGGCATTCCCGAGTCGCTCAACGTGCTGCTGCACGAGCTCCGCGGTCTCGGTCTCAGCGTAACATTAGAATAGAAGGAGTTTTAAATATTTCAAGAAATTATGCCTTACAAGAAAGATAATAAAGTCAAGAATAACTTCACCAAGATCACCATCGGACTCGCATCGCCCGAGGAGATCAAGGAGAATTCCTTCGGCGAGGTCCTCAAGCCTGAGACCATCAACTACCGCACTTACAAACCCGAGCGCGACGGCCTTTTCTGCGAGCGCATCTTCGGTCCCACCAAGGACTACGAGTGCCACTGCGGCAAGTACAAGCGCATCCGTTATAAGGGTATCGTCTGCGACCGTTGCGGCGTGGAAGTCACCGAGAAGAAGGTGCGCCGTGAGCGCAGCGGACACATCGAACTCGTTGTGCCCGTAGCACACATCTGGTATTTCCGTAGCCTGCCCAACAAGATTGGCTATCTGCTGGGAATGCCCACCAAGAAGCTTGACGCCGTCATCTACTACGAGCGTTACGTTGTCATCAACCCCGGACCTTTCCAGGACGAGAAGGACGAGCAGATGCACTTGGAGAAGTACGACCTTCTCTCTGAGGAGGAGTATCTCGAGCATCTTGACCGTCTGCCTTCCGACAACTTCTACCTACCCGACGACGACCCCAACAAGTTCGTTGCCAAGATGGGTGCCGAGGCCATCTATGACCTCCTCGTAGGTCTCGACCTCGACAAGCTCAGCTATGAGCTGCGCGACCGCGCTAACAGCGACACGGCTCAGCAGCGTAAGAATGAAGCCCTCAAGCGTTTGCAGGTTGTGGAGAGCTTCCGCGCCAGCCGCGAACGCAACAAGCCCGAGTGGATGATCATGAAGATGCTTCCTGTCATTCCGCCCGATCTTCGCCCCCTCGTGCCCCTCGACGGCGGACGTTTTGCCACGTCGGACCTCAACGACCTCTATCGTCGCGTCATCATCCGCAACAACCGTCTGAAGCGTCTCATCGAGATCAAGGCTCCTGAGGTCATTCTCCGCAATGAGAAGCGTATGTTGCAGGAAGCTGTTGACAGCCTCTTCGACAACAGCCGCAAGAGCAGCGCCGTCAAGAGCGAAAGCAACCGTCCGCTGAAGTCTCTCTCCGACTCCCTCAAGGGTAAGCAGGGCCGCTTCCGTCAGAACCTCCTCGGTAAGCGTGTCGACTATTCCGCACGTTCCGTTATCGTCGTCGGCCCCGAGCTGAACATGGGCGAGTGCGGTCTGCCGAAGCTCATGGCTGCCGAGCTCTACAAGCCCTTCATCATCCGCAAGCTCATCGAGCGCGGCATCGTGAAGACCGTGAAGAGCGCCAAGAAGATCGTCGACCGCAAGGACGCCGTCATTTGGGACATCCTCGAGCATGTCATGAAGGGGCACCCCGTGCTCCTCAACCGTGCTCCGACACTGCACCGTCTTGGTATTCAGGCCTTCCAGCCCCGTATGATCGAGGGTAAGGCCATCCAGCTGCACCCGCTGGCATGTACGGCGTTCAATGCCGACTTCGACGGCGACCAGATGGCTGTGCACCTTCCCCTGAGCAACGAAGCTATTCTGGAGGCACAGATCCTCATGCTTCAGAGCCACAACATCCTTAATCCTGCCAACGGTGCACCTATCACCGTGCCATCTCAGGATATGGTGCTCGGCCTCTACTACATCACCAAGATGCGTCCTGGTGCCCTCGGCTCAGGCCTCACTTTCTATGGTCCCGAAGAGGCCATCATCGCCTACAATGAGAAGCGCGTCGATGTCCACGCACCCGTCAAGGTCATTGTCATCGACAAGCTGGAGAGCGGTCGCCTCGGTCGCCACATGGTAGAGACCACCGTGGGACGTGTTATCGTCAACGAGATTATCCCCCGCGAGGTCGGCTTCTTCAACGACGTGATCTCCAAGAAAACCCTTCGCGGACTCATCACCAGCGTCATCAAGACCGTAGGCGTCGCCAAGGCGTGTGCCTTCCTCGATGGTATCAAGAACCTCGGTTACAAGCTGGCCTACGACGGCGGTCTGTCCTTCAACCTCGGTGACATCATCATCCCTGAGGAGAAGGCAGCTCTCGTGCAGCGAGGCAACGACGAGGTTGAGCGTATCATGGGCGACTACAACATGGGTTTCATCACCGACAAGGAGCGCTACAATCAGGTCATCGACGCGTGGACACACGTCAACAACGATCTCAGTGCCGTCCTCATGAAGACCATGCGCGAGGCCGACCAAGGCTTCAACGCCGTCTACATGATGC
This sequence comes from uncultured Prevotellaceae bacterium, assembly GCA_947307015.1. Taxonomy (GTDB): domain Bacteria; phylum Bacteroidota; class Bacteroidia; order Bacteroidales; family Bacteroidaceae; genus Physcousia. The sequence goes on from CAMZHV010000004.1 coordinate 9,874, forward strand.
TTGACTCCGGTGCCCGTGGTAGTGCAGGTCAGATCAGCCAGCTCTCTGGTATGCGCGGTCTGATGGCTAAGCCTCAGAAAGCCGGTGCCGAGGCACAGATTATCGAGAACCCCATCCTTTCCAACTTTAAGGAAGGTATGTCCGTGCTCGAGTACTTCATCTCCACGCACGGTGCCCGTAAGGGTCTTGCCGATACCGCTTTGAAGACGGCTGACGCTGGTTACCTCACTCGCCGCCTCGTCGACGTCAGCCATGACGTCATCATCACCGAGGAGGATTGCGGCACGCTGCGCGGCCTCGTTTGCACCGCTCTCAAGAACGGCGACGAAGTCATCAGCTCGCTCTACGACCGCATCCTCGGTCGTGTCAGCGTACATGATATCATCAATCCCTCGTCCAACAAGCTCATCGTGGCTGCCGGCGAGGAGATCACCGAAGCCATCGCCGCCGAGATCGAGGCCAGCCCCATCGAGAGCGTCGAGATCCGTTCCGTGCTCACCTGCGAGAGCAAGCATGGCGTCTGCATGAAGTGCTATGGTCGCAACCTCGCCACCAGCCGTATGGTGCAGAAGGGCGAGGCCGTAGGTGTCATCGCAGCTCAGTCCATCGGTGAGCCGGGTACTCAGCTCACACTGCGTACCTTCCACGCTGGTGGTGTGGCCGACAACGCTGCCGCCAACGCTACCATCAAGGCCAAGTACGAGTCCAAGCTCGAGTTCGAGGAGCTCCGCACCGTCGACATTCTCGACGATGCTGGCCAGCCCGCCAAGATGGTTGTCGGCCGTCTCGCCGAAGTTCGCTTCGTAGATGTCAACACCGGCATTATCCTTCTCACGCAGAACGTGCCTTACGGCTCTACCCTCTACAAGAAGGATGGCGACAAGGTTTCCAAGGGCGAAATCGTTGCCAAGTGGGATCCTTTCAACGCCGTCATCGTCACCGAGGCCGCTGGCCGTATCGAGTTCGAGGACGTCGTCGAAGGTATCACCTATCGCGTTGAGGCCGATGAGACTACTGGTCTCCGCGAGCTCATCGTCATCGAGTCCAAGGATAAGACCAAGGTGCCTGTTTGCCACATCCTCGACGAGAACGGCGAACTTCTCCGCACGTACAACTTCCCCATCGGCGGTCACATCTCTGTCGAGGACAAGCAGACCGTCAAGGCCGGCGACATCCTCGTCAAGATTCCGCGTGCCGTGGGCAAGGCTGGTGATATCACGGGCGGTCTGCCCCGTGTCACAGAGCTCTTCGAGGCCCGTAACCCGAGTAATCCTGCTGTTGTCAGCGAGATCGACGGTGAGGTCAAGATGGGTAAGCTCAAGCGAGGCAATCGCGAGATCATCGTCACCTCCAAGGTCGGTGACGAGCGCCACTACCTCGTTCCGCTGTCCAAGCAGATCCTTGTGCAGGAGAACGACTATGTCCGCGCCGGTACGCCCCTCTCCGACGGTGCCATCACGCCCGCCGACATCCTGGCCATCCAGGGTCCCACGGCCGTGCAAGAATATATCGTCAACGAGGTGCAGGACGTCTATCGTCTGCAGGGTGTGAAGATCAACGACAAGCACTTCGAGGTCATCGTGCGTCAGATGATGCGCAAGGTGCAGATCGAAGAGCCGGGCGACACCCGTTTCCTCGAACAGCAGGTCGTCGACAAGCTCGAGTTTGCCGAGGAGAACGACCGCATCTGGGGCAAGAAAGTCGTCACCGATGGTGGTGACAGCGAAACCATGATGCCCGGTATGATCGTCACCGCTCGCAAGCTCCGCGACGAGAATTCGCTGCTCAAGCGCCGCGACCTCCGTCCCGTTGTCGTGCGTGATGCCGTGCCCGCCACGTCCACGCAGATCCTTCAGGGTATCACACGTGCCGCACTCCAGACCAGCTCGTTCATGTCCGCTGCCTCCTTCCAGGAGACCACGAAGGTCCTCAACGAAGCCGCCATCAATGGCAAGAGCGACCGTCTCGAAGGCATGAAGGAGAACGTCATCTGCGGTCACCTCATCCCCGCCGGCACCGGTCTCCGCGAGTTCGAGCGCATCATCGTCGGTTCCAAGGAGGACTACGACCGCGTGCTCTCCAACCGCAAGGCCATCCTCGACTACGACCTCGACTGATCCCCGTCAGTTCACGACCTCAGCTAATCGCAGCAAGGTCATCCTAATTATCAACACACATAGGCTCCCGCTTCAGCCTATGTGTGTTTTTTTATTTTCAAGTTTCAATAAGTCAAAGATCGCTCAAAGCCCCTCCCTCTCTCCGGAGATTCCCCCTCCCTCTCCGGAGGCTCTCCCCTCCCTGACAGGGTGGCGACGCGAAAACGATTGAGTATCGTTTTCAAAGTTGCCTTCTCAGTGCTCGACGGATGCAAGATAGGTTTATCCTAATCGTAGCAGCCGACGCTAAGCACGTGAGGCCAGGCGGGGGTGGGTCTTTGCGGGTGCAAAGGTACGGCAATTGAAATTTCCCTGCAATAGTTTCACAGAATAAGTTGCATCGTCACTACAACTTTTTCTGTGATGACGATGTAACCAAGCCTTCTGTTTGTTGCGCTTATAGCCGTAGGCCTCCCAGAATTCTGCGAAGTTTTGCTCCAATCTATTGAACTCTTCTGTATCAATTTTGCGATTCTCGCGCGCGTTCTGTGTGTGTAAATTCTCTTTCGGAGAAGAAGGGGAGACTATAGAGGGGTTAATTTCTCCTTCTTTGTAACTTTCTTCGTCTTTATCGGGGAGGAGAAGGAGGGGAGAGGGGGAACTTTCTCTTTGTTGATACGTAGCAGTAGCAGTATCATTTGAGCCATTTTGCACCAATGCGTCCATCTTCTCAGCGATTATCTTTTTATTGTCTTTGTAAAATCAAGTTGTAGTCAAATATCCGTTGATATCTTGCGCTTTTATGACAAAATAGTATTGTGAGCTATGGCTCTCGTCGTATTTGTACAAAATTAACGTAGATATTTGTCCGATATACAAAACGATTTATTGTCTTTGCAGCGAATTTTCACTCTAACATCAAACATCATTATGTTATTGTCTGCCAAATTTGAAAACATATACTCGTTTAACGAGGAGACGCGCATCTTGTTCACAGCCAGTAAGAGCGATCAACTGCCGTCGCAAGTATCACGTGCTGAGAAACGGGATGACATATCTGTGCTCCGTATGGGATTGATTTATGGTGCCAATGCTTCAGGAAAGTCTAACATTAATAATTCTAAATGCACTCAATGACGAACCTTTTCCTAAGGCATATTTTGTCCCACAAGGGAATGAGTTTGTTCTTCATGTTAGACTTGATTCCCGTTCCGAGTTGATGCCATCGTCAGGGCTTTGCGCGCCGAACCCGTCTTGCGGCCTCTGTTGTAACCCCTCTTAGGAGAGTTTGCGTACCCTCTTAGGAGGGTTGCCTTACCCTCCTAAGAGTCTACGCTTACACTCCGTAGTGTGTCTGCGCTGTTGCAGTTGTTGCAGTTGTTGCAGTTCTCGAGGAGCTATTCCCATACCCTAAAAATACTTCTATATTTATAATAAATATAGAGTTAATTTTTGACTTTCGTATAACCTATTTTTGGAACTGCAACAACTTATTATTTATGTTTCCAAATCCCTAAAAATTCTGCCTAACAAAGTGTCTTTGTACCAATAACGATAGAGTTTTACCATCTCATATTCGGGCAGGCTTTCTAAGTATTCCAGTTCGAAGACCAGACGAGGTTCTTCATCGTTAGACTCTGGATGAATCTCTGCCTTGTTGCCAATCCGAGCTACACGAATCAAATAAAGGTCACGCACTCCTTTCTCCTTGATGTAAGGCATGAAATAGTAAAGTTTGTTGATGGCGACAGTGGAGGGGAAAGTCTTTGTCTTACCTGTGTAGTAAACTTTGGTTGGTTCTTCTCTTAAGAAATACTCTTCGTTGTCCTTTTTTACTAAACCAATCAGTAAGTGCTTGGTTGGGTCGAGCGAGTACTGTTTCTTAGGTCGGTTAACAACAAGTTCCTTCTCCTCATCAGCAAAGAGACCTAAGTCGAGCATTGGTTTTGAATCGCGATTTGTGAAGATTGGACGCGAAGATACAGGAGCCTCATTATATATAAATTGATAGAGGCTTTTGCCTATCTGTTCTACAATTCCACAAACCAATGCGTTACCCATAAGGAAAGCGCGGCGGCCATCAGAAACCTCTCGGTGGAGCGTATGATTATCAGGGAACATATTCATACGTTCCAACTCAATAGGCAGCAGACGGCGATAACGACCGGACTTTGTCCTTACGACATGTTTGAAACGCGAGGGAGCTGTGCCACCTTCGCCTGTTATAATAGTACGAGAAGGTTGATCGAGATTGTCGGGGAAAGCCATACCACCTTCCGAGAAAATGTATTGATAGCCTTCTTTGGATACTCGCTCAATCTTCTTTGCTCCCTTCTCATATTCCCATCTGGGCAACTCATCTTCTGTGATGAAGTAGTCTTCAGGCACAAAAGCCTCATCAACTAGATTGCCCCCAAGAGTTTGGCGAGGCCCGTCATAGACAGCTTCTTCATCTACGGAATAAACGTGACGGTCCTTCATCATTCCGGCATTCCCGAACGGGCTGTCTTTTCGTCCTTTGTTGAAGCCGTCTGAAACCTCCTTGATTGAGCCCTCAATATCGAAAAATGATATGGTGTTCTTCTTAGGCCTGAATTCAAAAGCCTTGGCCATTACACCATCAAATTCCACCCAATCTTCCATCCGCTCAATCTTCTGAGCAACGACAGAATCTTTCTGGTAGCCAACGATATATGTCCTTCGTCTGCGCTGGGGCATTCCATAGTCGGCAGCGTTGATGATTCGCCATTCAACGACATAGCCCAAATCTGCCAACGATGCAAGAATGATGGCAAAGTCACGTCCTCGCTGAGTAGCAGGAGAATTAAGTAAACGGTCAACGTTTTCAAAGAAAATATACTGAGGTCGTTTGTCGCCCTTCTCGTTAAGAATGCGATATATCTGCCACCAAAGCACTCCTTTCTTACCTTCAATGCCGCCTGACTTACTCAAAGTGGCAGCTACCGAGTAGTCCTGACAGGGGAAACCGCCGACCAACAGGTCATGATCTGGAATTTCAGTTGTCCTTACGAGATTAATATCTTTGTTTGAGTGCCCGTTCGCTCCAAAACGAGCCTTGTAAACCAATGAAGCATCTTGATGCTGAGTCGATGGTTCCCACTGGTTATTCCAGATGGTTTCGTAAGCATCTGATGCACCTTCAAGTCCGATGCGAAAACCACCCACACCGGCGAATAGTTCAACTACACGGATAATATTGTTTTTCTTCATTTTTTTATAAGTTCTTGTACGAATTTGCTGTCTAGCCAAATGTATTGGGGAATCATTTTTAAACCGTTAATTTCGAGAGTTTTATATTTGTCTTCCGATGTTGAAGCGCCACCTCTGACAAATACCTTATGAGTTGCTTTCTTGGGGAAATTCGGTGCTTCACGATAACTTCCAGACTTATTCACGATATAGTTACCTTCGCTATCTTTGTCTCTTATAATTCTAAGCTTCTTATTTGAAATGAGGTCTCTTACATCATCCCAAATCCGCTTGACATTTTCAGTTATAAAACCTTCAGAGAAATAGATGCGTTTGAAACCTTCAAAGATGACATCCTTTCCATCATGGCGATAGATGATAAAGATGAAATGATGACCTGTAAAGTAGTCGTAAATTGCAGATTCCTCGAACTCTGTTTCACGAGTCCATTCGACCAGATTGGGCAGGAACAGTTTCATATCCTCTTTTCCTTTGCCATTAGTCTTCAAAGGAACGCTTTTAGCTATGATACCTATTTTTGCGAAATCTTCTATATCATTTAGTCTGGAAACATGACCTCCGAACATTTTCACGACAGCACTCTCGGCAAAGTTCTTAGCGTCCAGATTAATGTTGACGCCCAATTCCAAGGCAATTCGTGAGAATGTCTTTCCCTTGTATCTCTGGGTCATCAACATGCATTTCCTATCGATATCAGCATATTTGTTGATGGTCTCGCCCAGCTTCTCGAAATGTTTGTTAGAGAAGCACTTGTCAGCAATAACAGTAGCATATGATCTTTTAAGTCGGAAACGAGGATTATTGGGGAACTTGGGCGCTGTATCAATTAACATCAACTGTCCTCTCAGTTCATGTGATAAGCGTGGGTATTGCTCGTCTCTTTCCTTTTGTGTTTTATATTCTCGATGAATAACTATCAGAAAATCACGCACAAGCAGCCAATCCTGTTTCAACAACAGTTTGTCATCATCACAGAACTCATAGAACTGAAAGCCAAGAATCGGGAAGTCTTTATATCCTTCTAGTTTTACTGTCACGGGGGATTTGTACCAATAGTACACCCAAAGCATATGAGCAAGTTTGTGCCAGAAATTTGAGGTTTCAAACTCCTCGTTTACAATGACGGGAATTGAAACGGCAGTTATACTAACAGGCTCTTTACATTCATAGACATATTGTGAATCCTTCTTCTTAGGTTCCACCATTCCCGTTGTCTTAATCTCTGTCTTTACCCCATCAACTAAAATGTCAGGTTCTTGTCTGCTATCTTTCTGACACCCAAGAATAGATACTTCCACAATGTCACCAGCAATGCCTTTAACCTTATCACACCCTTCGTGGTGAACAAACAACTTTGCACTGTCTACTTGCATTAAGGTTTTACCAATAGCAGCAGTAAGCAAGCTCTTAACCTGCTCCTTAGTAAACACTCTGCTTTGAGGAATCCCTGTACTCATTTGTTGCTCGTATTGTTATTGTTTAGGCCACAAAAAAAGCCCCCTTTTCGATTTTCTCGAAGAGAGGGCGTGGAAGATTGAAGATACCAGGGCCTAGCACAGCCGCATCAGCAACAATCGTTAGTCCACGCCCCTTTTCGAGTGAGCGCGAACATCCGAGCCTTGCCTGACTGATGCTTTCTGAGGTGCTAATTCTGGTATACCAGTCTAATCAAGGATGTTATGGTCTCAAAATGTTTACTTTACTTTGATTAAATAGTTGTTTTAGGAGCAATCAGACTATATCTTCAGGCTTGCTTACAGGTAAACACCTAAAGACCTCAGGACACAAAAGAAGCGCAGACGATGGCTCTTCTCTCGTATCATGAGGTCCTCGGAATGTACCTGTATCACTAAGATATAAGTCATGCCCGCGCTTACCGCACGGGCATCTGCTGACTTACTCAAAGTGATACATCAATGAAATTTCCGAGGTTTCATGATACTCTGAATAAATAGCTGATGCTACGTTATTACTCCAATAAGATTCGATCGGGCACCTTCGCTAAGGCTTCATTTCAGCTCACTCAGAGCCGTTTTCTCGCCCTTTCGAGGGCAAAGATAGTGATTATTTTGGTATCTACGGCAAAGATGAGGCTATTTTTTCACATTAGGGCACAAAAACGCCCTCCCAAGGGAAGCGAGGGAAGGCGGTAGATATGAGGATAAATGGTCTTATGTCCTTTGATTTATGATGTTATGTCATAGGTCAAACTTATGTTAATGTATAATGTATAATGGACAATGGATAATTATGGTTACACCGCTATTCCCGTCCTCATGACATCGTCATACAGCGGCGACCAGCGGTCGTCAGCCGTAAAACCGTAGATAGAGGTTAGCGTGGCCATAGATTCGGGGAATCTATTGGTTATTGTTCAGAATCTTCATAATCCCTGCCTATAAGCGTTGATTTCAGTCTGAATCTCCTCGTCGGTCAACTGTGGAGTCTTTGGGCAGGAATTGATGAAGTACAAAAACTATTGTGATTAGAGGCGAAAAAGTGAGAAAAATGTGCTTCGCTATCTTGAGGTCTTCTTTGCTAATCTTCGTAGAGGTAGAAGATGCGGTCCATCATCTGCCATTTCTCATCGCTGGTGGCCTCTTTGCGGCAGTTTTGGAACATGGCCATGTATTCTTCCCACTCCTGTTGGCGGGGTAGGGTGGCGAGACGTGCCATGGCGATATCCCAGTCAAAGTCGAGAGGCGTGTCGACGACCATCACGATGCGTGTGCCGAGGAGATAGACTTCCATTTCAAGAATGCCCACTTCGCGTATGCCGTCACGTATCTCCTTCCACGCCTCTTCGCGGCTGTGGCGGCGACGGTATTCGGCGATGAGTGCCGGGTCATCTTTCAAGTCCATGGTTTGGACATAGCGTTTCACGCGCTGATTATGAAGTTTCTGGACAAAGCCAGAGGAATCTCTGGACTCTCCCCCCAGCCTCACCCCTAACCCCTCTCCCGTGGGAGAGGGGAACTTTAGGGAGGGAGCGGTTTGTATTAGGGTTGGATTCATGTTATAATTAATAATTTACTTTCGGGAGTTATTTGTTTTTTTCGACATCCGAAACTTCAGTTAACAAAGAATATTGTTTCATTTTACAGAGGTAACCAATCCCTCCCTTACAGGGAGGGGGAGGGGTGGGTCTGTTGGGTCTGCTTGAAGGTCTTATAACCATAGATGGTGATGCAGATGAAGCAGATGAAGGGCAGGATGAAGGAGAAGTTGACGGCGGGCCAGCCGAAGATGACTTGCTGGTCAATGAGGTGACCCTGCAAGGGAGGCATTAGGGCTCCACCGACGATGGCCATCACGAGGAAGGCTGCGCCGAGGGAGGTGTCCTCGGTCTGCACGTTCTCAAGCGCTATGCCATAGATGCTGGGGAACATGATGGACATGAACAGGCTGATGCACACCAGGCTGTAAAGGCCCATCATACCTTCGATGCAGATGGCGCCGAGCGTACACACCGAAGCACCGATGCCGAAGATCATCAGCAAGCGACGCTGGTTGACCCATTTCATGATGTAGGTGCCAACGAAACGACCCGTAAGGGACAGCGACATGGCCAAGATGTTCCAACGCTGAGCCGTGGCCTTGTCGATACCGAGGTGGTCGGCATACTGGATGATGAAGGTCCAAACCATGATCTGCGCTGCCACATAGAGCACCTGAGCTAACACACCGTTGCGGTAAATCTTATTGTGCCAGAGGCGGGAGAGTGTGGTGATGGCATTGGTCTGAGCATCGTTCTCGCCCTTGAGCGAAGGCATCTTGGTGAGGGCAATGACGATGAACATCACGAGCACCACAAGGCCGATGGCGACGTAAGGGTCGCGGATGACGGCGAGGTCATGCAGACGGATATCGGCCTTCTCGGCTTCGCTTAAGCCATGGAAGATGATCTGACCCGCTGCATCACGCTTGTCGGAGAGGAGGTTAGGCAGTACGATGAACGAGGCCACGGCCATGCCGGAGAGCGAGCCCACGGGGTTGAAGGCCTGCGCCAAGTTGAGGCGCCGCGTGCTGTTCTCCTTCGGGCCAAGCGAGAGGATGAAAGGGTTGGCGCTGGTCTCGAGGAAAGCGAGGCCGAAGGTGAGGATGTAGAGCGACACGCAGAAGAAGGTGAACTCCTGGAACTGCGCGGCGGGGATGAAGAGGAACGCACCGACGGCATACAATCCGAGGCCGATAAGCACGCCGACCTTGTAGGAGTACTTGCGGATGAACAGCGCCGCAGGCACGGCCATGGTGGCATAACCGCCATAAAAAGCGAACTGCACCATCGAAGCCTTTGCCGCCGAAATCTCCATCAGCGTCTGGAAGGCCGCCACCATCGGGTTCGTGATGTCATTGGCAAAGCCCCACAGCGCGAACAGCGAGGTGATGAGGATGAACGTGAGGAGGTAGTTTTTGGGGACTAAAGACCCACCCCGCCCTTCGGGCACCCCTCCCGTAAAGGAGGGGAGGGGCTGGCGCGTTGTTTCGTTATTTTTCATTGTTATTTATATTATTCTTTATTTGGTTTATAACAAAATCTATGTTATTTAGGATCTCTTCGTTGGAGAAACGGAGAACTCTGAATCCCAAATGCTCTAATCTTTCAGTTCGGCTGGCATCATAATTTTGCTGTTCAAGTTCTGCATGATATGCTCCATCAACTTCAATGACTAACTGATGTTGCAAGGACACAAAATCAACTATATAATCTGCAATAATAAATTGTCGGAAGATTTTTGTTCCTAACGCTTGATCTCGCAGATGTTGCCACAAGAGAATCTCAGCATCCGTCTGATTCATCCTGTTATTTCGAGCAAATTCTTTTAACAGGGGATATCGGTCCGAGGCTGCCCATCGGGCATTATCAATCATATCTTCATAATTTAGTTTCAATGCGCCAGCCGCTCCCCTCCTTTACGGGAGGGGTCGGGGGTGGGTCTTTATTTATACAAAGGTCCGAAATTCGCACATGCACGGTAGTCGGCGCCCTCCTTGTCCATGCCGAAGGCATTCCAGGCGGCGGGACGGAAAATGTCGGCGTCGGCGATATTATGCATGCAGACGGGGATGCGAAGAATAGAGCAGAGGGTGATGATGTCGGCGCCGATGTGGCCATAAGCGATGGCTCCGTGGTTGGCACCCCAACAGTTCATGACGCTGTAGACATCCTTGAAGCAGTCCTTCGACGGGTCGAGGCGCGGCACGAACCAAGTCGTAGGCCATGTGGGATCGGTACGCTTGTCGAGAATGTCGTGAGTCTTCGGGTCGAGCTCTACCGTCCAACCTTCGGCCAACTGCAACACGGGTCCCAGACCTGCGACCATGTTCAAGCGCATCATGGTCATCGGCATACCGCCTTTGGTGACGAAGTGTGAGCTGTAGCCGCCGCCACGGAAGTAGTCGCGGTCGGCAGGCATCCAGCTGGTGGCTTTGAGGCAAGCGTCCACGTCGGTGTCCGTCAGCTCCCAGTGGGGCTTCATGGTCGGACAGCCATCCTTGTCGGTGGCAGCGCCAGTGGCATCAAGAGTGGTGGCGCCGCTGTTGATGAGGTGAATGAAGCCATTAGCCGATAAACCGCTCAGCACCGTCCCTGTGACACGCTGCACGGCTTCGGGGCTCCAGTAGGTGCGGATATCCGAGAACATCACGCCGCGGTTGGTCAGCAGATGGCCGAAGAGCATGGTCATGCCGTTGAGGAAATCGTTTTCGGTGGCGAGGACGTCGGCTTCGCGCGTGCCGTTCCAGTCGAACGAGGTGCAGAGCATGGATTCGGGGAAATCGAAGTTTGGGCGGTAGTCGGTCCACTGGCGCTGACCCTGCACGCCGCCTGCGATGGCGTTGTGACCCAGGGCCTCTTCCTTGTAGCCCATTTCGAGGAGGCGCGGGTTGCCGTGCATCAAGTCGCGGATGATTATCATCGTCTTGACGGTGAATTCCCAGTCGGCATCTTTCTCCTCGCGATTCTTACCCTTACCCTTACCGTTGAAGGTCGTCATGGGCGTGCCGGGGAAGAGCGGACGATCCTCGTTGTAGTCGTGACCTTCCTGCGGCTTGCAATATTTATCCACCCACGCCATTGCTTTCTTGAACTCCTCTGAGTCGAAGATGTTGAAGTCCACACGACGCAGAATCTCTACAAGAGATACATATTCGGTACGCATACCGAGGTAGTGCTGTAGGAAGTCGGCATCGACGATGGAGCCGGCAATGCCCATGCAGGTGTTGCCTAACGAGAGGTAGCTCTTGCCGCGCATCGTGGCCACGGCCTGTGCGGCGCGGGCGAAACGCAGAATTTTCTCAGCCACGTCGGCAGGGATCGTGTTGTCGGCGATGTCTTGAACATCGTGGCCATAGATGCCAAAAGCGGGCAAGCCCTTCTGGGCATGAGCAGCCAGTACGGCAGCCAGATACACGGCACCCGGGCGCTCAGTTCCGTTGAAGCCCCAAACGGCCTTCGGATAGTGCGGGTTCATGTCCATCGTCTCCGAGCCGTAGCACCAACAAGAGGTGACGGTGATGGTAGAACCCACGCCCTCGCGCTCAAACTTCTCGGCGCAGGCAGCACTCTCGGCCACACGACCGATGGTGCCGTCGGCGATGACGCACTCCACGGGCGAGCCATCGCCATTGCGGAGGTTCGTGGTTATCAACTCGGCAACGGCCTTAGCCAGTGCCATCGTTTTCTCTTCAAGGCTTTCGCGGACGCCGCCCTGGCGACCGTCGATGGTGGGACGAATGCCGATTTTGGGGTATAGACCCCCTCCCCGCTCCCCCTCAAGGGGGAGAGCTGAATGTAATGAGCTGGTAGTATTCATGTTATATAATAGTTAGTTATAATGTTTATAAGTTCTTGAAGGTAACCGCTCCCTCCCTAAAGTTCCCCTCTCCCACGGGAGAGGGGTTAGGGGTGAGGCTGGGGGGAGAGTCCCTATTCACTCATATTCTTGATATAAGGTAACTCAGGTAAGTTGGTGATTCCATAGAAGCGCTGGGCGTTCTCGCCGAGGAAGGCTTTTTGTTCTTCTGGCGTGAGAAGGTCGCTGCGGAAGAGGAAGTCGTAGGACATACGATAGGTGATTGCGGTGATGGTGCGCGGATAGTCGCTGCCCCACATCAGTTTCTCTATGCCCACAAGGTCGGCGGCTTCACGAATGGCGCGGACGGCGGAGGGGAAGGGATAGAACTCAGGGTTGTAGAGCCACGTGATGCCGCCGCTCTCCACCATGACGTTCTCATTGCGCGCTAAAAGAATCTGCTGTCGCCAACTCTCTTTCTCCCAAGGAGGTGTCTGCGGTTGGTCAGCCATGCCGAGGTGTCCGATAGCTATCTTCAAGTGGGGACATTCGGCGATGACCTCGCGCAACTCAGCCACTTGCTTGTCGCCGTCAGCCAGGCACATCGACACAATCATACCGCACTGTTCCATCATCTTGAACACGGGCATGAGTGTCAGCAGCGACTCTTTCATGCGATGACCAGGGAACGCAATTCCTTTCAGGCCCGCTTTGGCAACGGCCTGAGCCTCCTCGAGGTTCCAAACCATTCCCATGCAAAAGAAGCGGTCGGGGTACTGCTTCTGCACCTGTTCGAGATAGGCGTTCTGACAGCCGTCAATCACTTCCTGTACGACGACTGCGGCGCCGACTTGGGCGTAGTCCATATTGGACAGAAACACCTCCGCCGTGTTCTTGCCGTCAATCATGAATGGCGGCAACATTTGACGTTCCTCACCAAAGAAGAGCGAGCGGCTGCCGTTCCCCTCCTTCGTGCGAATGGGCTGACCATTCACCACCGTGTCTTGGCGCAGCCAGAGGTGAGAGTGGGCATCAATAATAGACCCACCCCCGACCCCTCCCGTAAGGGAGGGGAGCTGCTGGCGCATTGTTTCTTTCTTTTCTGTTGCTTTCATATATCTCTCAGTAGCTAACCTCCCCTCCCTTGCGGGAGGGGTCGGGGGTGGGTCTTAACTATTAGCCCACGTAACTCTCTGTTGATCACCAATAATTTCCTGCACTTCTTTCACCAACTGCCAGTCAATAGGCTCGCTGATGTATTCGAGGTTGCGGCGTACGTTGTCGGGGTTGGCGGAAGAGAAGAGGGTGGAGGGGATACGGGGATTGCTGACGGAGAACTGCATGGCGAGTTTTTCTATCGGATAGCCTTTGGCCTTGCAGTGCTGGGCAGCCCGCTGACAGACCTCCACCAGTGGCTTCGGTGCTGGATGCCAGTCGGGTACGCCGCGTTCGGAAAGCAGACCCATCGACAGCGGCGAGGCGTTGATGAGACCTATGCCGTGGCTCTCGAAGTAGTCGAGGTTGTCGGCGAGGGCGTCGTCGCAGAGGCAATAGTGGCAAAAGTTCAGCACCGTCTCCACTGTGCCTGCGGGGCTGTGGTCGATAACCCATCGGAGGTTGGGAATCTGTAGATCAGTGATGCCAACATGGCTGACGAGCCCTTTCTCTTTCAGCTCTATAAGGGCCGGGAGTGTCTCATCGACAACTAACTGTAGTCCTCCGGGCAGCGAAGCCTGAAACTCTATGTCATGGACGTGGATGAGGTCGATATGTTCTACACCCAAACGATCCATACTTTCGTAGACGCTCTCCTGTGCCCGCTTGCCGCTATAGTCCCACGTGTTCACGCCGTCCTTGCCGTAGCGCCCCACCTTCGTGGAAAGAATGTAACGGTCGCGGGGAATCTGCCGCAAGGCACGTCCCAAGACACGCTCGGCGCGGTAGTGACCGTAATAAGGTGAGACATCAATGAGATTCATGCCGCCGTCAAGGGCCACGAAGACCGTTTCCACAGCCCGTCCCTCGTCGATGGTGTGGAAAACGCCGCCTAAGGATGAGGCTCCGAAACTGAGTGCCGAAACCTTTAAACCTGTTTGACCAAGAGCTCTATATTCCATAATAAATAATAAAATTGTTATAATTTGCCGACAAAGATACTGATTTTTTCGCATGACTGCCACAGAATCGGCAAAAAAATACTACCTTTGTGCCCAAATTTAATAATTCAATTATGCAAATAGGTGATAAAGTAAGATTCTTGAATGAAGTTGGAGGTGGCAGAATCACTGGTTTCCAAGGGCGGGATATCGTGTACATCGAAGACCAGGACGGCTTTGACATCCCCATGCTTCGTTCGCAAATCGTGGTGATAGAAACCACCGCAAACAACTTTGAAGTGAAGAAACCCAAGGAGGAGCCGCAGCCACGCGTGCGCTACCTTGAAGACGGCGTTGACGACGACCCTTCGATGCGTCCGACGACCTACCAGCCGAAACCGCAGGAGCGAAGGGGCGGCGACCGCCTGAACATCTGCCTCGCCTTCGTGCCCGAAGATTCCCGCGAGCTCACCAACACACGTTTCGAAGCTTATCTCGTCAACGACTCCAACTATTTCCTCAGCGTAGTTTTTGCCAACAACGAAGGTGCCGCGTGGCACGCCCGCTGGCAGACCACGATGGAACCCAACACGAAGTTGCTCATTGAGACCTTCGACCGTTCGGCGCTCAACGACCTCGAACGCCTCTGTGTGCAGGCCATCGCGTGGAAGCAGGACAAACCCTATATGCTGAAGCCCGCCATCAGCGTTGAACTGCGCTTGGATCTCGTGAAGTTCTATAAGCTGCACGTGTTCCAGCCCTCGCCGTTCTTCCGTGAGCCAGCTCTCCTCTATGATATCGTTCGCGACGACCGTCCCATCAAGCAGGTCTTCGTTGAAGCCGAAGAGGTCATGGACGCCTTACGTGGGGCAGAGGAGGCAGAGGAAGAAACCACTGCACCAGAGATTTCCGCAACCCCAGCTGCACCCGCGCCGACAGCAGCGCCCGCCAAGCCCCAGCCTGCTACCCGTGGTGAAGTACCCGGATACATTGAGCAGTTGGAATCGCTAAGGAATGTAGCTCCCGTCGTCCCACAGCGCACCCGCGAGGAAGAGCGCGAAGCCCTCAAGGCCGCCAAGCGTGCCCTCAAGGCTGAGCAGCAGGCGCTGAAAGCCAAGGAGCTGGCTATGAAAGCCGAACAGCAACGACGTGAACAGGAGATGCGCAAGGATCTCCTCGAGGTGGATCTTCACATTGATGCCTTGCTCGACCACACCGAAGGACTCTCGCCCAATGTGCTGCTCAACACGCAGCTCACAGAGTTTCGCATCATCATGGATCGGAACATCAGGAAGAAAGGGCAACACATCATCTTCATCCACGGCAAGGACAATGAGGTGCTCCGTGAGGCGCTGATTAAAGAACTCACCCATCGCTACCGCACCTGCACCTACGAGGTCGCACCGACGCGCAACGATGCAACGATGGTGACGATAGGCTGAGCACGGTTTTTGCATGAAGAATCCTAAAGACATACAGATTGCTGACTTCGTCTACGACCTTCCCGACGAGCGCATAGCCAAATACCCGTTGGCTGAACGCGACGCATCGAAGTTGCTGGTCTATGACCACGGAACCATCAGCCATCGCCAGTTCCGCGACCTGCCCGAACTGCTGCCCGAGGGCTCGCTGATGGTGATGAACAACACGCGTGTCATTCAGGCTCGCCTGCATTTCCGCAAGGAAACAGGTGCGCTCATCGAGGTGTTCTGCCTCGAACCCGCTGAGCCTCACGACTACGTGTTGATGTTCCAGCAGACGCGCTGCTGCACATGGCACTGCCTCGTCGGTAATGCCAAGAAATGGAAGGGCGGCGCTCTGCAATGCCCGATCACCGTCGAAGGCGAGAACTTGACATTAAGCTGCGAACGTCTGGACGGCGACCTGATCCGTTTCACGTGGGAGAAAGATGAGATCACCTGGGCACAAGTCCTTGACGCCTGTGGCGAACTGCCCATCCCTCCGTATTTGAACCGTGCCACAGAGGCCAGCGACCTCAAAACTTATCAGACCGTTTACTCGAAAGTCAAGGGCAGCGTGGCTGCTCCGACGGCGGGCTTGCACTTCACGCCTGCCGTGCTTGAGGCCATTGACCGCCGCGGAATTGAACGCGCTGAACTGACACTGCACGTCGGCGCTGGAACATTCAAGCCCGTCAAGAGCGAGCGCATCGAAGGCCATGAGATGCACAGCGAATGGATCTACGTGCCACGGCGGGTCGTTGAAGCCCTCATCCGGCACGACGGCCATTGCACGGCTGTCGGCACAACCAGCGTCCGCACCTTGGAATCCTTATATTACATCGGTCTGAAAATCTTAGCCAATCCCGACATCGCCGAAGAAGACTTGAAGGTCGGACAATGGGAACCGTATGAAGGCACTCCCTCTGCCCACTCTCTATCATCAAGGGTCGCAACTCCCTCCCCAATGTTCCCCTCTCCCGCGGGAGAGGGGTTAGGGGTGAGGCCCGAGAGGCCGTGGGGAGAGTCTTCCCTCCGCGCCCTCCTTGCCTGGATGGACCGTCACCACTTGGATGCCCTGCATACCTCAACGCAGATTATCATCGTGCCCGGCTACCATTATCATGTCGTGGAGCGGATGATTACCAATTTCCATCAGCCGCAGTCCACGCTCCTGCTCCTTGTCTCGGCCTTTGTAGGCGGCGAACGTTGGCGCGATATTTATCGCTATGCCCTCGACAACGATTTCCGTTTCCTCAGCTACGGAGACAGCTCCTTGCTCATCCCCTGAAACACACCTAAGCAATTTGACCAAAACCCATAGGTGTGTTGGCGAAAACATATAGGTGTTTTGACTAAAACCCTTAGGCGTATTTTTCTACTCACCCGATAAGCACCAGCAAACACGATGAAGAACTTCTGGTCACTCCTCCTTCTGATGGTCGCGCTGCCCCTGTCTGTGGCGGCCAAAGACAATACCCCTGACGTTCCGGCACGCCTGCATTGGATCGGAAGCACGCCCAAGGCGGCGCGCCCCGTCAGCTTCGGCATCCCTTTCAGCAAGGGAGAGTTCAAGCCCTCCGATGCCTTCACTCTGACGACAGACCAAGGCTCCGTCATCCCCGCCGATTTCTGGCCTACCGCCTACTGGCCAGACGGCAGTGTCAAATGGGGTGGCTTCGCGGCCGTCATCCCCGGAGGGACAGAGACGGTAGCTTTTAAGAAAGAGAAGTCACCCGCCTCGCTTCCAGACCACCTCTGTCCCGTGGGCGAGGGGAACTTTGGGGAACTTGGGCACCTGACGATAGATGAGAATGCCGCCCAGGTGATAGTCCGTTCAGGTGATTTCGCTGTTTATGTCCCCAAGCGTGGGACGGCGATTATCGACAGTCTCGTGCTCGGCGGTACGCGCGTAGTCGGTAGCGGTCAACTCGTTTGCACTACGCAGAACCAGCCCTATACCGAAGGGGTAGGTCATATTTCTTTCCACGACTACGTCTCGCATATCGAGAAGGTTGAGGTTGAGCGTGCAGGCGACGTTCGCGCTGTGGTGAAGATTGAGGGTAAGTATCTATATGATATGAACCAGCTTACCAATGCGCCAACGGCTGAAGGCATGCAGCAGCAGTCGGGGATAGCTTTGGAGTGGCTGCCCTTCACCGTACGTCTGTATCTCTACGCAGGCTCTGAACAGGTGCGGATGGTACACACCTTTATCTATGATGGCGACGAGCACCGCGATTTCATCCGTTCCCTCGGCGTGCGTTTTGAAGTGCCGATGCGCGAGCAGGCCTATAACCGCCACGTAGCCTTTGCCACGCAGGACGGCGGCGTGTGGGCCGAGAGTGTGCAGCCCCTCAGCGGGCGTCGCGTCTTGATGAAAGATGGGGATGTGAACTTCGAATATCGTCAGGTGGCAGGCGAGCGAATCCCCGAGCCTGAGACCTTCGACCAAAGGGGACAAGACCTGCTGCACCACTGGGCACGCTGGAATACCTTCCGTCTCACACAGCTCTCCGACCAAGGCTATGCGATCACCAAGCGCGCCCACGCCAACAACCAATGGATTGGCACTCATACGGGTCAGCGCGCTGCGGGTTATGTCTTTGCTGGTGATGTCAGCGGCGGTCTCGGCGTCAGCGTCAAGGATTTCTGGGAAAGCTATCCCGCCTCGTTGCAGGTAGACAGCGCCACACACGCCACCGCTTTCCTCACCGCCTACCTCTGGAGTCCCGAAGGCGGAGCCATGGATTTGCGCCACTACGACAACATCGCTCATGACCTCAACGCCAGCTACGAGGACGTGCAGGAAGGGATGTCGACGCCCAATGGTATTGCCCGAACTTCGGTGCTTACCCTCATCCCTGAACGTGCCTTCCCCGGCAAGGCTGCCATCGCCGCGCGTGCCCGCCAGCAGGCCGAGGACGCGCCCCTTGTCTGCACGCCCGAATACCTCCACTCGCGCCGTGCCTTCGGAGTGTGGAGCCTGCCCGATAGCAGCAATGAGCGCCGCGCTGCCGTCGAGCGTCAGCTCAGCGACTACCTCGATTTTTATGTCAAGGCCATCGATGAGCGCCACTGGTATGGATTCTGGAACTATGGCGATGTGATGCACCAGTACGACCCTGCCCGCCACGAATGGAAGTACGATGTCGGCGGCTTTGCCTGGGACAACACGGAGCTGGGCAGTATTTCGTGGCTGTGGTATTCGTTTCTGCGCACGGCACGTCCCGATGTGTGGCGCATGGCAGAGGCTATGACGCGCCACACGAGCGAGGTAGATGTCTACCACTCTGGCCCTTTCGCTGGCCTCGGTTCCCGTCACAACGTGAGTCATTGGGGTTGCGGTGCCAAGGAAGCCCGTATCTCGCAGGCCGCTTGGAACCGCTTCTACTATTACCTGACCACAGACGAACGCACGGGCGATCTGATGACCGCCGTCCGCGATGCCGATCAGATGCTTTACACCATTGATCCCATGCGTCTTGCTTTGCCGCGTGAGAAATACCCTTGCACTGCACCCGCTCGTCTGCGCATCGGCCCCGACTGGATAGCCTACGCGGGCAACTGGATGACAGAATATGAACGGACGCGCGATGTGAAATACCTGAAGAAGATCCAAGCAGGCATGAAGAGCATCGCTGCCCTACCGCAAGGGATGTTCACGGGACCAGGCGTCCTCGGCTTCGACCCTGCCACGGGCATCCTCTCTTACGAAGGCGACCGAACCGTCACGTCTACCAACCATCTGAAGCTCATCATGGGCGGCTTCGAACTGATGCACGAGCTCTTAGAGATGGCTCCCAACAAGAAGTTCGAAGCCTGCTACCTCGACCACAACGCCCGCTACCATCAAATCACCAAGAACCGTTTCCGCATCAGCCGTCTCAAAGGTTACGCCGCAGCCAAGAACGGCGACAAGGCGCTGGCAGAAGAGACGTGGGCGGACATGTGGAAATACAGCGACCCTGCACAGCACTACCGCTTCGATCCACATCCGCTCCTGCCTCCCGATGTGCCGCAGCCGTTGACCGAGAGTGTCGCCACAACCACCAACGATTGTGCCCTCTGGAGTCTTGATGCAATCTATCTACAAGAAGTTATTCCGCAAGAATAGAGGACCCACCCCCCGCCCTCCCTTTAGGGAGGGAGCAGTTACAATTTAGAAATGAATAGATTTATTTTCCCAAAAATGAAAAGACAACGTTTGTTAATAAGTCTCGTTGTATTGCTTTCCACTACCGTTCTTTTTGCAAAAGTGACCACTCCCTCCCAGGCGGTGGTGGGGGACTCCTTTTTTACAATCCAAGTCACTAATCCCTCTGACGTTAATCGTAGGGACGTGCCCGTTGTGGTAGACCTGCACAAGACCTTAAAGAAAAAGGTGAACGCAGTTCGCTCCGTTGTTGTAACTGCGCCTGAAGCCGCAGAAATAGCTTCCCAGCTTGATGACCTCGATGGCGACTTCATCCCCGACGAGCTGGCCTTCGTTGCCGACATCCCAGCCCGCTCCACCCGCGTCTTCCGTGTTTCGTGCTCTGCGGTTTCCCCTCAGCGTACCTTCCCCCCTCGCACCGCTGCCTTCATGAAGGTATGGGATCGCAAGTACCGCTATCCCTACATCAACGCCATTGAATATCAGGGGCGCAACGAACCTCTTGCCACCTATGATGCCATCTATGGCCACGGTGCCCAATGGGAGTCGGAGCTTGTGGGCTTCCGCGTGTATATGGATCATCGTCAGAGCATTGACATCTATGGCAAACCGACACCTCAGCTCGTCCTCGACAAGACTAATTTCTATAGCACGCGCGAAGACATCGCAGCCGGTCTCGGCTGTGATATTCTCTTTGCCGGTGCCAGCGTCGGCGCAGGCTCTTTCCGGGGTTATGTCGACGGCAAGCCTACGTATGTTGACAGCGTGGAGGCCCGCGGACAGCGTGTCATTGCCAGCGGCCCTGTACGTGCCATCGTAGAGGTTACGGACAAGAATTGGTTCTACAACGGTAAGCACCTGCAAATGCGCCAGCGCTACACCATCTATGCCGGTCACCGCGATGTTGAGGTTGATATTCGTCTGGCTGGAGCGGACATCGACAGCGAGACCTTCTGTACGGGTGTGCAGAAGATAGAGATGGACAACGAAGGCTATATGGAATTTACCACTGGCCTTGTCGGTTCGTGGGGTAGGAATATCCCCGACAAGGCCGCTGAAGATTTGGTCGAAGGTGTAGGCTTAGGCGTCAACGTCGATTTGCGCTATCTGACACAAAAGAAGGAAGATGACCTAAACTACCTGACCATCCTGCACCCCGTCGATGGCCACATTCGCTACCATTTAGCCATCTGTGCGCTGATGGAAAAGGATGGTTTCAAGGATGCAAAAAGTTGGTTCAACTGGCTGCAACAATGGCAAGCCGAGCTGAACCAACCTTGTACGGTTAAAATCAAGCGTTAGAAGCGGTAAGCAATACCAAGAGAGATATTGACGCGCGAATGTCCTATCTGGAATTTCTGATCCTCTGTATCAAGAGATGATTTTGAACTGTATTTGTAGTAGGGCTCCAGCATCACATACAGATTCTCGTTGATGTCATACTGCAAGCCAGCGCCTACATTAACACCAAAACCTAAGCCACGGTCTATGTATTTTCCGTACATAATGGTAGCACCTAATAGAGGATAGAGAGAGAATCTTTTCTTCATGTAGATGATAAAGTGGGCGTTCAGGTTCGTGTCCCAGTAGGCGACATCCCTGCGCTTGAAGAAGCCGTTGAACGAAGCCTCAAGGCGGAAAGCCCGGGCTGCATAGAACTGAACTTTTCCGCCGAGACCTATGTTAAAGATAGGATTCGGCGTACCTTGACAGATGTTGAGGCCTATGGCCCAGTCGCCACCTTTTGCTTCGGGTTCGTACTCGTAGTCGTATTCATAGGCGCTTGCTGTAAGCGTCAGCAGTGCCATGCAAAAGAGCATAAAGATTTTTTTCATAACATTATTTTTTATGGGTTAATTGTACAATTTGAGGCGCTAAAACGTTAAAATGCTCTGCAAATATAGTGTTTTTCTGTTTTTCTCGTACACTTTCGTTAAAAATATTGCTCTTTTAGCACCACTTTTCATGATTTCTTACTACTTTTGTACGCAAACAAACCCTAAAACTACATTAAAATGAACTTAGGAACCCCTGAAATTCTGCTCATCGCGCTCGTCGTGCTACTACTCTTCGGCGGCAAGAAAATCCCAGAACTCATGAAAGGCCTCGGCAAAGGCGTCAAGAGTTTCAAGGATGGCGTGAAAGGACTCGATGACGACATCAAGGAAGCCACTACAATCGAGGAGACGAAGAAGTAAGACGTGATGGAAGAACAGATGACCTTCTGGGATCATCTTGACGTCCTGCGCGGGAGCATCATCCGTGTGCTCGTAGCAGCGGCCGTCATGGGCATCGGTGTGTTCTTTCTCAAGGACAGGCTCTTTGACCTCGTGTTGTGGCCCCGCGACAGCGATTTCCCCACCTACCGCCTCCTTGGTGCCGAGCCCTTCGACCTCCACCTCATCAATACGGAGCTCACCGAGCAGTTCATGATTCACATGAAGGTGTCGCTCGTCGTAGGACTCATGGTGGCCTCGCCCTACATCATCTACATTCTCTTCAAGTTCATCTCCCCAGCGCTCTACGACAACGAGCGGCGCGCCAGTGTGCGTCTGGTGGGGGCGGCTTACGGGATGTTCATGGTAGGCATCGTTGTTAACTACTTCCTCATCTTCCCGCTCACCGTACGTTTCCTTGGCACCTACAGCGTTAGCTCCGAAGTGGAAACGCTGCTCACGCTCTCCAGCTATGTTGACACGCTCTTGCTGATGTGCCTCGTCTTCGGTATCGTTTTTGAGATCCCCGTCATCGCGTGGCTCCTCGCGCGCTTCGGTATGCTGAAGGCATCTTGGATGTCCCAGTACCGCCGTCACGCCATCGTTGCCATCCTCGTCGCTGCCGCCATCATCACACCCACGGCCGACATCATGACGCTGATTGTCGTCTCTCTCCCCATCTGGCTGCTCTATGAAGTGAGCATCTGGATTGTACGTTTCACTAACACAAATACAAAATCCGAGCCATGCTTAGAAGAATCCGAATCACCCTCGCCGTCGTCGCCATCATCGGAATAACGCTGTTATTTCTTGACGTCACTGGCATCCTCTACCCCTATCTTGGCTGGCTGGCCAAGATTCAGTTCCTGCCAGCTGTGTTGGCGCTGAATGTCGGCGTCATCGTGGCTCTGCTCCTGCTCACGCTCCTCCTCGGGCGCATCTACTGCTCCGTAGTTTGTCCGTTGGGCATCCTTCAGGATGTCCTCGCGCGCCTACGCCCGCGTAAAAACAAAAAGGTAGGGCGCTACTCCTTCTCGCCCGAGGTCAAATGGCTACGCTATCCCGTCCTCGTGCTCTTCATCATCGCCCTCGTAGCTGGCGTGGGCTCCTTCGTAGCTTTGCTGGCGCCGTACAGCAGCTTCGGACGTATAGCCACGAACCTCTTCGCGCCGCTCTACGAATGGGTCAACAATGGTCTTGCCTCCATTGCCGAAAAGCACGACAGCTACGCTTTCTACCACGTTGATGTCTGGATGCGCAGCCTGCCGACGTTCATCATCGCCGTCGTGACCTTCCTCATCCTCGCCGTTCTGGCATGGATTGGCGGTCGCACCTATTGCAACACCATTTGCCCCGTCGGCACCTTCCTAAGTTTCCTCTCCCGCTTCTCATTCTTGAAGATTAGGTTCGACGAGGACAAGTGCTGCAACTGCTCGGCCTGCACCAAGAGCTGCAAAGCTTCCTGCATTGACTTTAAAAACCATCAAGTCGACTACTCCCGGTGCGTCGTTTGTGGCGATTGCATTAATGCCTGCAAGTTTGGCGCTCTCCACTATGACAATTCCCTCTTGCATCGCCGAGCCCAACAGCACAACCAAGCCACCGCGTCCGACGCCTCCGCGTCGGCTCAATCCTTTTCCGCCCCCGACGAAGGCCGCCGCTCCTTCCTTATTGGCGCAGCCTTAGCCACGACTACAGCCGCTCTTGCCCAGAAGAATAAGGTGGACGGCGGTCTGGCCGATATTGAGGACAAGGTGGCCCCTGAGCGAAAGACACCTATCACCCCTCCGGGCTCCCTGTCAGTTCGTCATCTCTCCCAGCACTGTACGGGCTGCCAGCTCTGCGTGGCGCAATGTCCCAACGACGTTCTGCGTCCCTCCACGGGTCTGCTCACGATGATGCAGCCTGTGATGTCCTATGAGCGCGGCTACTGTCGTCCCGAATGTAACCGTTGCTCCGAAGTATGCCCCGCTGGAGCCATCCGTCCCATCGCTCACGAAGAAAAGTCCAGCATACAGATTGGCCATGCTGTGTGGGTCAAGAAGAACTGCGTTGTACTCACCGACAACGTGGAATGTGGCAATTGCGCCCGCCACTGCCCCACAGGTGCCATACAGATGGTGCCCCTCGACCCCAACGACGAGCTCGGAGCCTATGTCCCCGCCGTCAACGAAGCCCTTTGCATCGGATGCGGAGCCTGCGAGAATCTCTGCCCCGCCCGTCCCTTCTCAGCTATCTATGTCGAAGGCCACGAAGTACATAAACACATTTAAGACCCGCACTCCCCATGAATAAGACTCTTTCCCGTCGAAACTTTCTGAAATATCTCGGTGGCGGCCTCGCTGCTACCGCCCCTGCAGCCGCCCTCATCACCTCATGTCGGTCGGGTGATGCTCGTGATGGCGCTGACGCCACCGCCATGACCACCCGCGTCAACCCCAACAGCGGAGATGTTGTCTCCCTCCTCGGCTATGGCATGATGCGCCTGCCTGAGTTGCCCAAAGGCACGCCCGACGATCCCGTCACCGGTCCCTTTGATCAGGAGATGATCAACCGCCAGATCGATTATGCCCTCGCGCACGGAGTCAACTACTTCGACACCTCGCCCGTCTACTGCCGCGGCCTCAGCGAGCGCTGCACCGGCATTGCCCTCAAGCGCCACCCGCGCGACAGCTATTTCATCGCCACCAAGCTCTCCAACTTCGGCACGCAACAATGGGAACTCGAACCATCCAAAGCCATGTTTGAGAACTCCCTCAAGGAGCTGCAGACCGACTACGTAGACTACCTCCTTCTGCACAGTACGGGCGGCGGCGGTCGCGACACCGACGGCAAGGAGCTCAGCGGACTCGAAGTGTGCCAGCGCCGCTTCATCGACAACGGTCTCACCGACTGGCTCGTAGAGCAGAAGCAAGCCGGACGCATCCGCAACCTTGGCTTCTCGTGGCACGGTGACTACCGCGCCTTCGAACTGCTGCTCCGTCTCCACGACGAAGGTCGCTACCACTGGGACTTCGTGCAGATCGAACTCAACTACCTCGATTGGTACTATGCCAACGAAATCAACGGTGCTAACGTCGATGCCGTCACTCTCTACGGCGAGCTCCACAAACGCGGCATTCCCGCTGTCATCATGGAACCCTTGTTAGGTGGACGTTTGGCGAATCTCAACGAAGACATCGCCGCTGAACTCAAGCAGCGCGACCCCGAAGCCACCATTGCCTCATGGGCTTTCCGCTTCGCCGGCACACCCGAAGGTGTCCTCACCGTGCTCAGCGGCATGACCTATATGGAACACCTTGAGGAAAATGTGCAGACCTACTCGCCCCTGAAACCCATCACCGAGGAGGAGAATGAGTTCCTCTTGCACATCGCCGAGGAGATTTTCGGACAGAAGGAGATACCCTGCACCGCCTGCCAGTACTGTATGCCCTGCCCCTACGGTCTTGACATTCCGGGCATCTTTGCCCACTACAACAAGTGTATCCGCGAGGGCAATACCCCGCAGAGCTTCGGCACACCCACGTTCCGCCGTCAGCGCCGCGCCTTCCTCGTGGGCTACGACCGCAGCGTGCCGCGCCTGCGTCAGGCCGACCACTGCATCGGTTGCAATCAATGCACGTCCCACTGCCCGCAGCAAATCAAGATACCTCGCGAACTGCAGCGTATCAGCGCTTACGCCGAGGATCTGCGCCGACAAGGTGGACCGTTGTAACTTCACCATTCCCTTCATTTTTCATTCTTCATTTTCCATTTTTCATTCTTCATTCATCACTCATCCCCTCCCAATGAAATTTATTTCCTGGAATGTCAACGGGCTGCGCGCCTGCGATGGCAAAGGTTTCCGCGACTCCTTCCGCGCCTTAGATGCCGACTTCTTCTGTCTTCAAGAGACCAAGATGCAGGCGGGACAGCTTGATATCGCTTTCCCCGGCTATGAGAGCTACTGGAACTATGCCGAGAAGAAAGGCTACTCCGGCACCGCCATCTTCACGCGTCACACGCCGCTCTCCGTCGTCTACGGTCTCGGCATCGAAGAGCACGACCACGAAGGGCGCGTCATCACGCTCGAATACGCTGACTTCTACGTTGTCACCTGCTACACGCCTAATTCTCAGGACGGCCTGCGGCGCCTTGATTACCGCATGACATGGGACGATGCGTTTCGCGAATACCTCTGCCGCCTCGATGCCCGTAAGCCCGTGCTCGTCTGCGGCGATCTCAACGTTGCCCATGAGGAGATAGATCTTAAGAACCCCAAGAGCAACCGCATGAATGCGGGCTTCACCGACGAGGAGCGTGCCAAGTTCTCCACGCTGTTGGCTGCTGGCTTCACCGACACATGGCGCGCCCGCAACCCCGATGTGCGCGATGTCTATTCATGGTGGAGCTACCGTTTCCAGGCGCGAGAGAAGAACGCAGGTTGGCGCATCGACTATTGGCTCGTCTCCAACCGCCTCTTCCCGCAAGTCACCGACACCCGCATCCACACCGAGATCTTCGGCTCTGACCATTGTCCCGTCGAGGTTGACATAGAGAAATAACTTTTCATTTTTCCCTTTTCATTTTTCCCTTTTCCCTTTTCCCTTTTCCCTCTTTCATCTTACATTTCACAACATGAGCAAGCAACACGACATCAATCGCCGCCAGTTCCTGCGTCAGCTGGGACTTGGCTCTGCCTCAGCCTTTTCGCTGATGGCCATGGGGCCGCTACAGGCTTTCGCCTCTGAGCGTGCGCCCTTACCCGCCCCCGAAGGGGACATCAAGATGACCTACCGCAAGCAGAACGGTTCGGGTGAGGATATCTCCCTGCTCGGCTTTGGCATGATGCGTCTGCCGCGCGAGCAGGAGGAGGTCGACCGACTTGTCGACTACGCTATTGCACACGGTGTCAACTATTTCGACACTGCGCCGATGTACGGCGGGGGCCGTAACGAAGGCGTCACTGGTGCCACCCTCAGCCGCTATCCTCGCGAAAAATATTATGTTGCTACGAAGATGTCTAATCAGAATCAGGCATTGTGGTCTTTCGAGAAGTCCAAGGAGATGTACGAGAACTCCTTCAAGCAGTTGCGCGTCGACTACATAGATTACTACTTGCTTCACAGCATCGGCGGCGGTGGTTTGGATGCTTTGCGCGGGCGTTTCCTCGACAACGGTATTCTCGACTTCCTCGTCAAGGAGCGCGAGGCGGGACGCATCCGCCATCTGGGCTTCAGCTACCATGGTGATGTCAAGGTTTTCGACTACCTCCTCGATCACCACGAGCAGTACCATTGGGACTTCGTTCAGATACAGATGAACTATGTCGATTGGCGCCACGCTGGACGACGCGGACGTCGCGGAGGCGACGCCGATGCCGAATACCTCTATGGCCGTTTGGAGAAGCTTGGCATACAGGCCGTTATCATGGAACCCATCCGCGGCGGTGCCCTTGCCAACGTTGCCGACGAGATACGCGAGCAGTTGCATGCCGTACGCCCTGACGACAGTCCTGCCACCTGGGGCTTCCGTTGGGTAGGATCGCATCCCAACGTGCTGACGACGCTCAGCGGCATGAACCGCATGGAGCACCTCGAAGAGAATGTCCGCACCTTCTCGCCTCTGCAACCTTGCACCGAGGCCGAAGACGAACTTCTCGCGCGCATCGCCGACCAGATAGCGGGCTTCCCCACCATCGGTTGCACCACCTGCGCCTACTGTATGCCCTGCCCCTACGGCGTGGATATCCCTAACAACTTCGCGTTCTACAACAAAGCCGTCACCGAAAAGATGCTGCCGCTGCCCGAGCCTTCGGCTGCCGACTATGCCGAGCGCCAAGATGCCTTCATCAAGGCCTACCGCGAAGCTATCCCCGCTGAGAAGCGTGCTACTACGTGCGTCGACTGCGGTGAATGTCTCGCCAAATGTCCCCAGCAGATACGCATTCCCAATCAGATGAGCCGCCTCGTTGAGTTGACACGCAAGCGCAGGAAATAAACCTTTTCTGCTATTCTGTGTCAAAGCATAAAAGATTCAAACAATAAGTACAATGAACAAGAAAGTAAAGTTAGCATTTATCATTTCTTCTCTATTATTTGTCATATCTCCGTCTGCGTCTGCTCAGACGCAGACTCTTCTCCCTAAAGGGGATGAGGAGGGGGCCGTTATCACCACCGAGAACGGCTCCACTGTCATCAACACGACCACCCTTGCTGAAGAAGTTGAGGGCTATGCCGGTCCCGTACCCTTGAAGATATTCATCAAAAAAGACAAGATTGAAAAGATAGAGGCGCTGAAGAACCTCGAGACCCCTAAGTACCTCGCCCTCATCAAGCGCGACCTGCTCAACAAGTGGAACGGACTCACCGTGAAGAAGGCCGCCACACAGGAAGTTGACGTCATCACGGGAGCCACCTACACCTCTGAAGCTGTCATCGAGAATGTCCGTCGCGGACTCGACTATTACACCAAGAAAGGCAAGAAATAATCATCTTTCACGTATAGGACAGGACCTTCTGCATAGGTCTCCTATATCTCTCCATAGTTCGGCGTTGGCAGAACGATTGTTCCGCCAGCGCCGAACTACGTGCTAATATATGCTAATATTATTGATAAATATTGATGTTTCGTGTGCTCACTGTAACTTTTATAGGGTTTCGCGCGCGTGTAAAGAAAATTATTCGTACCTTTGCGGGCGTAATCCCAGAGGTGTTCGCAAACGCCCCCTCGGGTGTCAATCGTGAAGAATAAGGTTTTAAAACTTCAGGATATAATGAAAGCATTACAGATTTCTGACACAAAACAGCTTGATGTCATCGAGCTGTCAGCACCGTCGCCCGCTGCTGGTGAGGTGCTGCTACGCATCAATTACGTGGGCTTCTGCGGTTCCGACCTCAACACCTATCGCGGTCGCAATGCCCTGGCTCTGAAGCCTGTCATCCCTGGCCATGAGATCAGCGCCATCGTGGAGAGGGTCGGGGAGGGCGTGCCCGCTAAGTTTCAGACGGGACAGGTCGTGACCGTAGATCCTTATACCGCTTGTGGCAACTGTCCCAGCTGTCGTCGCCGTCGCTTCAACGCCTGCCAGCACAACGAGACTTTAGGTGTGCAGCGCCACGGCGCCATGCGCGAGTTCATCAGCGTGCCTTGGCAGAAGGTTATCCCTGCTGAGGGCTTAGCACCTCAGGATGTGGCTTTGATCGAGCCCATGAGTGTCGGCTTCCATGCTGTGGATCGCGGACAGGTGACGGATGCTGACACCGTGTTGGTCATCGGCTGCGGCATGATTGGCGTGGGTACTATCGTACGAGCCAGTCTGCGCGGCGCCACCGTTATCGCCATGGATCTCGACGACGAGAAACTCGCCTTAGCGCGAGAGTTGGGTGCTGCTGCCACAGTGAACAGTGGCACAGAGGATGTCCACGCACGCCTGCAGGAACTGACCGATGGCGCAGGTCCCGACGTGGTCATCGAAGCCGTGGGTGCAGTTCCCACTTACAATACTGCTGTCAACGAGGTTGCCTTCACGGGTCGCATCGTCTGCATCGGCTACGCCCCTGGCGATGTGCCTCTGCCCACCCGCTTCTTCGTGCAGAAGGAGCTGGACATCCGAGGCTCGCGTAACGCTCTGCCTGATGATTTCCGCGCCGTCATCCGCTATCTGCGTCGCGGCCAGTGCCCCACTGAGAGATTGATCTCTGGTATCGTGGCACCCGAGGATGCCGCTGAAGCCATGGCCGACTGGGATGCTGCTCCCGGTAAGGTCTTCAGAATCTTAGTGAAATTTTAATTGTCGCAATAACGTTATAACGTAATAACGAATAATCATGCAACCCCTTAATTCTACCACCGCTCCCAAGACCCTCCGCCCCGAGCGCATCATACAGTTTGGCGAAGGGAACTTCCTTCGCGCATTCATCGACTGGATCGTGTGGCAGATGGACCAGCGCACCGACTTCGATGCTTCCGTCGTCATCGTACAGCCCATTGCACAGGGCATGGCCGACCGCCTGCAGGCACAGGACTGCCTTTACCACGTCAACTTGCAGGGACTCCTCGATGGCCAGTCCGTGAACTCCCTTGAACTCATCGACAGCGTCAGCCGTACCGTCAATCCTTACAATGACCATGCCGCCTTCTTGGCGCTGGCTGAGCAAAAGGACATCCGCTTTGTCATCTCCAATACTACCGAAGCTGGCATCGCCTTCGATCCTGCCTGCCGTTTGAATGACGCGCCGCCCTCTTCCTATCCTGGCAAGCTCACGCAGCTGCTCTATCATCGCTTCCGTGCCTTCAACGGCGACCCGACAAAGGGCCTTATCATCTTCCCCTGCGAACTCATCTTCCAAAACGGTCATCACCTCGTGGATTGCATCCGTAAGTATATCGAGCTGTGGAAGGATGACTTCGGCGGTGACTATGAAGCTTTCCAACAATGGTTCGAGCAGGCATGTTTCGTATGCACCACGCTCGTCGACCGCATCGTGCCGGGCTTCCCGCGCAAGAATATTGATGCTATTCAGCAGAAGGTGGGGTATGCCGATCAGATGGTGGTACAGGCCGAGGCTTTTCACCTCTGGGTCATTGAGACGGCACCTAATCTGTCGTTGGAGCAGCTTGCCCGCGAGTTCCCTGCTGATAAGGCTGGCTTACATGTGGTGCTTACGCACGACGAGTCGCCGTACCACGAGCGTAAAGTGACATTGCTCAATGGCCCTCACACGGTGCTTTCGCCCGTGGCTTTCCTCGCTGGACTGAATATCGTTCGCGATGCCTGTCAGCATGAGGTTATCGGCCCCTTCATCCGCCGTGTGATGTATGAAGAGCTGTTGCCGACCCTGAACCTCCCCGAGGACGAGCTGCGCCGTTTTGCTGATGATGTGTTGGAACGCTTCTGCAATCCCTTCGTCGATCACCAGCTCACGAGCATCATGCTCAACAGCCTGCCCAAGTTCCAGACACGCGACCTGCCTGGCTTGAAGACGTACCTCGAACGGCGCGGCACACTGCCTAAGGGCATCGTCCTTGGCCTTGCCGCCATTTGCGTCTATTACCGAGGCGGACAGCGCGCCGACGGCACCCCCATCCAGCCCAACGATGATCCCCGCATCATGCAGCTGCTCACGGATTTGTGGGCAACGGGCGACCCGAAGCAAGTTTCTGAAGGTGTCCTTGCCGCTCAGGACCTTATTTGGCACGAGCACGGCGACCTCAACACCATTCCTGGCCTCACCGACCTCCTTGCCGAGTGCATCGCCAGCATCCTCGGACAAGGCATGATGGAGACCGTCAGGACTCTGAAATAAAACCTTTTGTCCATGGCTACTTGGTGCAATAATAAGCGCTGGTACATTACTCCCGAAGCGTTGGCACAGTATCTCGAAGAGCGAAGGAAAGCAAAACAACAGAAGTCATGAAAGAAGTAATGCAGATTCATCCCGCCGACACCGTGGCGGTGGCCTTGCAAACGCGTCCGGGTATCCCCGCAGGTCATAAGTTCGCC
Organism: uncultured Prevotellaceae bacterium; assembly: GCA_947307015.1. Lineage (GTDB taxonomy): Bacteria > Bacteroidota > Bacteroidia > Bacteroidales > Bacteroidaceae > Physcousia. The sequence goes on from CAMZHV010000004.1 coordinate 41,407, forward strand.
CTGCGTGACATCGCCGAAGGCGAGGATGTCATCAAATACGGCTACCCCATCGGTCATGCGCTGCGTCCCATCCGTAAAGGCGAGTTGGTGGATCATCATAATCTCGCAACGAATCTCAGCGGGACGGTGGATTATAGTAGCATAAAGCCGGATGCTTCCTCCCTCGCTCGGCTCGAAGAGACGCTTGACCCTTCAAGAACAGAGAGAGCTGTGGAAGCGTCTCCTACCTTTTTGGGTTACCTCCGTTCCGATGGTCAGGTAGGCATCCGCAACGATATTTGGGTCATCCCTACTGTCGGCTGCGTCAATGGGATATGTCGGCAGATTGTGGAAAGGGCCAAGGCAGGGGGAGTGTCTTCTGTTCTCTATTTCCCTCACAACTACGGCTGCTCACAGCTTGGCGATGACCATGAGAACACGCGAAAGATTCTGCGTGATATGGTACTGCATCCCAATGCGGGCGGCGTACTCGTTGTCGGTCTTGGTTGCGAGAACAACCAGCCGCGCGACTTTGAGGCTATGCTGGGCAACTACGACCGCCAGCGCATCCGCTTCCTCGTCTGTCAGGAGGTCGAGGGCGATGAGGTTGAGGCTGGTGTGCAGGTTGTCAAGGAACTCTACGAGCAGGCACAGACTTTTACGCGCGTGCCCGTACCGCTCTCCAAGCTTCGCGTAGGACTGAAGTGCGGTGGCTCGGATGGTTTCTCAGGTATCACGGCCAACCCGTTGCTTGGCGCCTTCACCGACTTTCTCTGCACGAAGGTTGGCGGTACAGCCATTCTTACTGAAGTGCCTGAAATGTTTGGTGCCGAGACCATCCTCATGCGCCGCGCTGTCTCTGACGAAGTGCTGCAGGACATCATCCGCCTCATCAACGACTTCAAGGAATACTACATCAGCCACGGCCAGCCCGTAGGCGAGAACCCTTCGCCCGGCAACAAAGCCGGGGGTATCTCCACCCTTGAAGAGAAAGCGCTCGGATGTACGCAGAAAGCCGGCTCCGCACCAGTCGTCGGCGTATTGGGTTATGGAGACCGCCTCAATCCTCCAAAAGCAACCAACTCCTCCCCCTTGGGGGAGGCCGGGAGGGGGCTTTACCTCCTCTCCGCTCCTGGCAACGACCTTGTGGCCTCTACCGCCCTCGCTGCTGCCGGCTGCCAACTCGTCCTCTTCACCACTGGTCGCGGCACGCCTTTCTCCACTTTCGTGCCAACGCTGAAGGTCAGCACGAACAGCGACCTCGCCCGTCGCAAGCCGCAGTGGATAGACTTCGATGCTGGTGTCTTGCTCGAAGATTTGCCGATGGATGAGCTCCTTCAGCGTTTCATCGCCTACATCATCGAAGTCGCTTCGGGGCATCAACAGACCACCGCCGAGCACCACGGCAACGCTGAGTTTGCCATCTTCAAGACTGGGGTTACATTGTGATGAAGAGTGAAAAGTGAACAATGAAAAGTGAAAAATGAAAAGTGAACAATGGAAAATACAGGAACAAGCCTATTTGCTAAGCTCATAGCTGAGCGTCTCGGCCTGCGCGAACGTCAGGTGGAGGGCACGCTCACCCTTCTCGACGACGGCGCTACCATCCCCTTCATCGCCCGCTACCGCAAGGAACGCACGGGAGCCCTCGACGAGGTGCAGATAGCAGCCATCGCCGAACAGAACGACCGCCTCAAGGAGTTGGCTAAGCGCAAAGAGACCATCACCAAGACCATCACTGAACAGGAGAAGATGACACCCGAACTTGAGGCACGCATCGCTGCCTGCTGGGACGCTACCGAGCTCGAAGATCTCTATCTGCCCTATAAACCCAAGCGTCGCACACGTGCGCAGGCGGCTCGCGAACAGGGTCTCGAACCGTTGGCGCTCATGCTCATACGAGGCGAACAGAACCCTGAGCGTGCCGCACAGCGTTTCATCTCTGATGCTGTCGCCACCATCGAGGATGCCTTGCGTGGTGCTCAGGACATCATCGCCGAGATGGTCAGTGAGGATGAGCGCAGCCGACAGACCGTCCGTGGCACTTTCCGTCGCACAGCATATATCACGTCGAAGGTCGTCAAAGCCAAGGCCGACACCGATGAGGCGCAGAAGTTCTCCGACTATTTCGACTGGAGCGAGCCCCTCAAGCGTTGCTCCTCCCATCGTCTTCTGGCCATGCGTCGCGGCGAGGCTGAAGGTATTCTCCGCGTCAGCATCACCGTGGATGACGACGAATGTATAGAGAAGCTGCAAAGGCAGTGGAACACCCGCCCCCAGAGCTCTTCCGCCAGGGAGGGGAGAGGTTGCGCGATGTTGGTTGCTGAGGCTGTTGCCGACGGTTACAAGCGGTTGCTCTGCCCTTCCATTGAGAATGAGTTTGCGGCCTCCAGCAAAGAGTGCGCCGACGAGGAAGCCATCCGTGTTTTCGCCGAGAATCTGCGTCAGCTGCTCCTCGGAGCGCCTCTTGGTCAGAAGCGCGTCATGGGCATAGATCCTGGCTTCCGCACGGGCTGCAAGGTTGTATGCTTGGATGCACAGGGCAATCTCCTTCATCACGAAGCCATCTTCCCGCATCCCCCTGTGCGCAAGCCTGCCGAGGCCGCCGATGCCCTTGCCTCGATGATTCGTCGCTACAAGATAGAAGCCATTGCCATAGGCAACGGCACCGCCAGCCGCGAGACAAAAGGATTTGTGGAGATGGTCGTGAAGGAACTTAGCGCAGCCGCTTCCCCCGCTCACAAGGAGGAGCCGGGGGTTGGGCTTTATGTTGTTTCCGAGGACGGCGCATCCGTATATTCCGCCTCCAAGGTGGCGCGCGACGAGTTTCCCGATGAAGATGTCACCGTGCGTGGCGCCGTCAGCATCGGACGCCGTCTGATGGACCCGCTGGCCGAGCTTGTCAAAATAGATCCCAAGAGCATTGGTGTAGGGCAGTACCAGCATGATGTTGATCAGACGAAGCTCAAGCGTAGCCTCGACCAGACCGTAGAGAGCTGTGTCAACAGCGTAGGCGTGAACCTCAACACCGCTTCCGTACATCTGCTTACCTATGTCAGCGGCCTTGGGCCGACATTGGCCAAGAACATCGTTGATTACCGCCGCGAAAACGGTGCCTTCACCTCACGTGCCCAGCTCAAGAAGGTGCCGCGCCTCGGGCCTGCCGCCTTCGAGCAATGTGCCGGCTTCCTGCGCATTGCCGATGCCAAGAACCCGCTCGACAACAGCGCCGTACACCCCGAGCGCTATGCCCTCGTAGAGCAGATTGCTAAGGATCAAGGCTGCAAGGTCATCGATCTCATCCAACAGAAAGACATTCGCGCACGCGTAGATATAAAGAGGTATGTCAGTGCCGATGTTGGGCTTCCTACTTTAACCGACATCATGCAAGAATTAGAGAAGCCTGGTCGCGACCCGCGTGAGGCGCTCGAGGAGTTTGAGTTCGACAGCCGTGTCACTTCCATCGACGACCTTGTGCCCGGCATGGAGCTCCCCGGCATTGTCACCAACATCACCAACTTCGGTGCTTTCGTTGACATCGGCGTGCATCAGGATGGCCTCGTACACATCTCGCAACTTGCCGACAAATACGTCAGCCATCCTACTGACGTCGTTCATCTTCATCAGCATGTCCGCGTGCGGGTCACCGAAGTCGATCGCTGCCGTTCGCGTATTTCCCTCTCCATGCGTACCGCATGACGCTGAGGCTCTGCGAGCTGTTCCCTTGCAAACATCAGTCACCCATAGCCTTCTGGTATTCTTGCCAGAGGGCATCAATGGTATGACCAGGTCCGAGGGCGTAGGCGACAGCACCGTCCCATGACCAAGGGATGACTTCGCGGCAGGAGCGGTTCATCTTGCGGATGAAGTCAGAATCTTTGTTCTCACGTACCCAGTTGAAGAAATAGCCGATGTAGCGGTAGCCGTCATGGTAGCTGCCGCCCTTGGGACGGTCTTTCTCGCCATGGAAGCCGCCGCAGGCCACGCGCACGGCATCGGCAGTGCCTTCAACCATCTCCCAAACCGCCTTGTTGGAGCCTCCGTAGGGGCCTATGCCCTGCGGTTCGAGCTGGAAGGCGTGTGTCAGCTCATGGAGCAGCACGCCGCGCGTTTCGAAGTCCACACGGGCGGTGTCGTTGTTCGCGAAGGAGCGCTCGATATGTCCTGTAGTGTAGGTGATGCTTACATTGCCGTCGTCGCCGTCCTTCCACGAGACACCATCTGCGTTGCGCAGCACATAGTCGAGGTGATGGAGCACGGGCATACTGTCTTCGGGCGTAAAATAGAGGCAACGCATGACTTCGCGCGCCACGCTGCGGATGTAAGGATCGGGCTCGGGGATGAGGGCGTGATAGATGGCTGAACCCTTCGTGGAGGACGCTCGGTCGTGGAAGTCGATGGCCAGTAAATGCTTGTTCCATTGGCGATCCTCGTCGGTGAGATCGGTGCTCATACGTCGTGCGATGGAGGCGCTGGCTGACTGTATCTCGTCGGAGAGTGAGTAAGGCTTTTCGGCGGGCGCGAGGCCACGGCGCGTGTTGGGCTTCGAAGCCATGTCAAACTCTAACGTACATCCTTGCATGAGCTGGCTGTGGGTGATGTAAAGCTTGGAATAGGGCTGTCCGTTGAGGCGTACGGACTTGACGTAACAGTTCTTGTCGCTGACCTTGGGCGCACGGATCTCGATGTTTTTTCCGTTTTCAAGCGTCACCTTCATGTAAGGAAGATAGGGCGCACCGAGGACGTACTGCTCGGAGCCGGGGCAGACGGGATAAAAGCCCATGGCGGTGAAGATGTACCACGCGGACATCTGACCACAGTCGTCGTTGCCTCCAAGGCCGCGGATGTGGTTGCGGTACATCTTGTTCATGATGGTGCGCAGCCATTGCTGCGTTTTCCATGGAGTAGATGTCCAGGCGTAGAGGTAGGGCACGTGGTGGCTGGGCTCGTTGCCGTGGACGTAGCCTCCGACGAGACATTCTGCGGTGATGTCCTCATTATCTTCGTAGTACTTCGCAGGCAGGTTCATCTCGAAGAGCTGGTTGAGCTTGTCGAGGAAAGCGCCCTCGCCGCCCATACATTGTATCAATCCGCGTACGTCATGCGGTACATGGAAAGAAAAGTTCCAGGCGTTGCCCTCGATGAAGCCCTCGCCGTAGGTCTGGTAGGGGTCGAGGTCGGCTTTGAACTGACCGTTGCGGTAGCGTGGCGACGCGAAGCCGCGTGTGGGATCAAAGGTGTTGCGGTAGTTTTGTGCGCGCTCCATGAACTCGCGGGCAATATCGTCGCGATGCAGCTGGCGGGCTGCACGGTAGATGGTCCAGTCGTCGTAGGCGTATTCAAGGGTATTGGAGGCTGCCGTGCCGTCGTGGTCGTAGGTGCAATAGCCGAAGCGACGGTAGTCGGCAAGCGTCGGCAGGTAACGGTTGTTGGCTGTGGCCACCATGGCGTCCAGCGCTGCCTTTTCCCATTCTCCTCCCAGATGACCAGCTTCACCAGTCTTCCCCCCTTGGGGGGATAAGAGGGGGGCTTTAACGATTGCATCGGCCAGCACGCTGACGGCATGGTAGCCCGTCATGCACCATCCTTCGTTGCCCATCAGGCTCCACACAGGTAGCATACCAACGATATTCTGCTTCTGATGGGCAATCATCGACTGCACCATATTGGTGTTGCGCGAAGGCTTGAGCAGGCCCAACAAAGGATGCTCGGCGCGGTAGGTGTCCCAAATGGAGAAGACGGTGTAGTTGTCAAAGCCCTCGGCGATGTGTATGTTGCCGTCGAGGCCGCGATAGTGACGGTCCACATCCATGTAGATGGAGGGATTGATCATCGTGTGGTAGAGCGAGGTGTAGAGCATAGCTTTCTGGTCGGCGGTGCCTTCGCAGTCGATGACGGCAAGCTCGCGCTCCCATTCCTGCCTTGTCTTTGCCGCGATTTCATCAAAGCTCTTTCCTGCTGCCTCAGCTGCGAGGTTCAGCTTCGCACCTTCTGTGGAGACGGCGGAGAGCGCGACTTTGACGGTTAAAGCCTCACCCCCGCTGAACTCGAAATAAGCGACGACATTACGGCCTGCGATGTCGGGGAAATTGTTGTGGATGTCAAACTTACCCCAGAAGCCACCGTAGGGCTCACGCTTGCGGTCGCGATAGCCATAGTTGGCGACGGGTTGGCTGAAAGAGATGGCGAAATAGGTGTAGTTGGAGCGCGCCCAACCATCGGTGATGCGATATCCAGTGATGAGCGTGTCGTTCTCCACCCGTAGCGATGACCATAGCACCTTGCCGTCGTAGTTGTATATGCCGTGCGTCAGGTCCACGATGATACGTTGGCAGTCGGCATCGGAAGGATAAGTATAACAATGTACGCCCACGCGCGGGGTAGCGGTGAGCTGTGCGCGCACGCCATTATCGGCCAATGTCACCTCATAGTAGCCCGGTCGCGCCTGCTCTGTGTCGTGCGAGAAACGCTGCCGGTAGCCGCCGTCGGGATTGTCGCTGGTGCCGGGGTTCAGCTGCAATGGCCCCGTCTGCGGCATGATCAGGACGTCTCCGAGATCGGAATGTCCCGTGCCGCTGAGGTGCGTGTGGCTGAAGCCCACAATGGTGTTGTCTGTGTGCTGGTAGCCGGCGCAGTACTCATAGACTTTCCCTTGATAGTGGCCGTCCACGTTGTGGGGTATGGTGTCGGTGTCGGGCGAGAGCTGCACGAGGCCGAAGGGTGCGCAGGCGCCGGGGAAGGTGTGCCCCATGCCTTCCGTGCCGATGAAGGGGTTGACATAGTCGGTTCGGTTGTTCTGTGCGTGGGCGCCCAATGTCAGCGCCGCCAGCATCACGAGTAGGTTTTTCATTAGCTGATGTGTATGGTTGTTTAGGCAGACGCCTCGTTCTTTCGGTATTATTGGCTCTTTCTTGCTGCAAAAGTACATAAAAATAAACAACAAACCTTCGTTTTGATACGTTTTAGAACAGTATTGCGGGATAAAAAACTCTTTTTTCATGCCATTTATAGATTTTTCACGCGCCCGAACCTTATTTAAAAGAGAATTATGTTTAAGTTTGTACTCAAATCGAACTAAAAAAGGTCTTTTAGACCATATTCAAATACCTACTTATATGAACTTCCTGGAACAAAAAATACTTAAGGACGGAGTAATCAAGCAAGGCAATGTGCTCAAAATTGATAATTTCCTGAACCATCAGATTGACATCAACATCATTCGGCAAATAGCAAGTGAACTGAAGCGTCGTTTCCACGATGTAGAGGTGAACAAGATATTGACCATTGAGGCCAGTGGTATCGCCATCGCAACCATGCTGGGCCATCTTTATGATGTGCCTGTGGTGTTCGCCAAGAAAGGACAAACGGCCAATAGCACCGACGACAAATACATGAGCCAAGCTTATTCGTTCACGCACAAGCGGATGAACAATGTATTCGTATCTAAACCGTATCTACAGCCCACAGATAAGGTGCTGATTGTTGATGACTTCTTGGCTGATGGTCAGGCGGCTCTTGCGCTCATCGATATTGTCCATCAAGCAGGTGCCAAGGTGATGGGAATTGGTGTTGCTGTGGAGAAAGGTCAGCAGAAAGGAGGCCGAATCTTGCGCAACGACGGTTTCCATGTCGAATCCATTGCCATCATCGAGGAAATGAATTATGAGGAACAATCCATCCGTTTTCTCGAACAATAGCCCTCCGCTTCATTCACCAGTTCCAACGAGTATCGCCGCAAGCAAAAATAATTTTTGTTTGAAATAGACTACAGACTACAGCCGCCTGCCTTTGTTATCTACCATATATTTATAACGTTTCGTTGCTGTTGTTATTGTTCGTTAGTCGCTCGACCTTTTCAAAGATAAGGAATCAATTATTTCGGAATAATCAGTAGAACCGTCCCCATGGTTTCTGAACCATGTAGATTTCCTGCTCATATTTTCTTCTTATCTAATTCTGCTTCCAATTCCTCAATTGTAGGAAGTGACGATTTCCATTTATCTGCAATTTCCACATCAATTGCAGCCTCCCACGATGCGACACCTATTGGTTTGTTGATACTCTCAAGGGAATATTTAACGATGGTCTCGTTTTTACTCTTGACTAAAAGCAGACCTATGGTCTTTCCATCCGACTCATGGCGTAAAGTATCATCAACAACAGACTGATAGAACGATAACTGTCCCATCATACCAGGGTCGAAAGGAACGGCTTTTAATTCTACTACGACAAAACACCGTAGCCGTAGATGGTAGAAAAGCATATCTATATAGTAATCATGTCCAGCCAGCTCCAAATGTACCTGACGACCTACGAAAGAAAAACCTTGCCCCAATTCAAGCAGGAATTGTGTGATATGAGTGGTTAGGCCATCCTCAATCTCTTTTTCTCTGCTGTTCGCATCAGCACCTGTAAAATCTAACAAATAGGGGTCTTTGAACATCTGCTGAACCATGTCGGACTGAACATCAGGCAGCGTTTTGTTGAAGTTCGAAGGAATCTTACCCGACCGTTCCAATGTGTAGTTCTCCAACTGGAGTTCTAAAATGGTTTTGCTCCAACCATGTTCAATGGCGGCCATAGCGTATGCAAGCCGCCGATTGGGTTCCTTCACCTTTTCCATTAAGCAGATGTTATGCCGCCAAGGTAATTGTGCAACGCACCGTTGCACAATTTGTTCTTCTGGCCACAACTCAGCAAAGCGGCGCATATACTTCAGATTACGAGGAGAGAAGCCTTGCATCTCAGGGAATGCATATTTCAAGTCAACCGAAAGACGATCTACGACTTTTGTACCCCATCCTTCAGCATCCTGTCTGCGAAGGATTTCCTTACCAATGCTATAGTACATCATTGACATTTGTACATTGGCGGTCCACATTACCTTTCGCCGTCCATCAGCAACAAGTCTGCTGATGATATCCAGCATCTCGCCATACCAATCGGGCATAGTAGATGATGCTGGTGGAGCGGGGAAGAACACCCCTCTTTTAAGCAAAATAATTAAGGAAATATATCATAATTCAATTGTACCGAATCCGATGCAATTGGATTTTGAGTAGTTATTTTCATTACAATAATATTTACTTCTTTGTAAAACTGTTTGCCAATTATTCAGAAAAACAGCCATTTACAAAAAAGGTTTCAGGTTTCAGATTTGCTTGTATCTTACTCACAATCAATGGCTTTCTGGCTGAACCTTTATCGGCGAGGTTTCAGCAGGTTTCAGCAAGCTTCAGCCTACCCACCCTTCGGGGCATCTCACAAACCAAAAGCGTCCCAAATTATAAGTAATCGAGCAAAAATATTTAAATAGATTGACGATAAGATTGACGGAGATTGACGGAGAATATAAACACTTGAATAATTTTGTTTTATCCGTCAATTTCCGTCAATCAAGTCGTCAATCTTCGAAAATCAATAATGTAATCTAATTTTGAGTACTTACTTACCGATTTAAATTCCGATACATCAAGATTTAAGGTCAGATTTATGTCAGATTTAAGGTCTATAAAAAATACATCCGAAACTTGAATATTACAATCATCTGAACCTTGCTGAAACCTGCTGAAACCTCAAACGCAAAGGTTCAGCTTGTATGGCTTTGATCAACAGAAAGTTAAAACCCTAAGCTGAAACCTGAAACCTTTTTGATAAATGGCTGGATTTTTGGGATCTCGCGTCATCCATCATTCGTCATCGCCACACATATATACGTGTGAGGCCATACGTCTATACGTATGTGCCAATACGTCTATACGTATCGCCGTGTCCCATTAATGGGACGCGCGAACCCTCCTAAGAGTCTACGCGAACCCTCCTAAGAGTCTACGCGAACCCTCCTAAGAGACCACGCAAACCCTCCTAAGAGTCTACGCGTAGACTCCTAAGGGTTTTTGCAAATTGCCTATAGGGTTTTGGCGAATTGTCTATAGTGTTTTGGCAGAAAGCCTAAGGGGTGTTGGCAGAAAAGAAAAACAGCCGATAATCTTTCGACTATCAGCTGTTCTTTTAAGTTGTCGGGATGACTAGATTCGAACTAGCGACCCCACGCCCCCCAGACGCGTACTCTAACCGGACTGAGCTACATCCCGAAAACTTGGGTGCAAACGAGCGAGATTTTGTTCTTTTTTCGTTTTGCGGGTGCAAAGGTAGGCGTTTTTTTTGATACGTGCAAACTTTTTGCTACTTTTGTGGCGTTTTTCGACGTAATAACTGTTTTTTGTATGAAATATTGTATCAAAACACCTCAGAAACTGAGCTTCGATGTTCGCCTGCCAGCCAGCAAGAGCATCAGCAATCGTGCCCTCATGTTGAACGCCCTCAGCGGTGCGCCGATGGGTCTGGTAAGTAATATTTCGGACTGCGACGATACCAATGTGATGATGAGTGCATTGTTCCTGTTGGACACGGAACGTCGCGAGGGAGCCGCCTGTATGATGCCGCCCGTCGTCAACGTGAAGGCTGCCGGCACAGCCATGCGTTTTCTCACCGCCTTGCTGTCCGTGAGCCCCGGCACGCACACCATCACCGGCACGGAACGCATGTGTCACCGTCCTATCGGCATCCTTGTGGAGGCGCTACGCACGCTTGGCGCGCAGATCGAATACTTGGGCGAAGAGGGCTTCCCGCCCCTGAGCATAAAGGGTACACGTCTGGGGGGCGGTGAGCTGGAACTGAAAGGTGATGTGAGCTCGCAGTATATCTCTGCCCTCTTGATGATTGCCCCCCTGTTGGACAATGGGTTGACACTGAAGCTGAAAGGTGAGATTGTCAGCCGTCCTTATATCGACATGACGCTGGCGATGATGTGCGAGCACGGCGCTAAGGCACGATGGACCGCCAAGAACACGCTGCGCGTGGAACCCAAGGCATACGTACCGACGCCATACAGCGTGGAGGCCGACTGGAGCGCGGCATCATACTGGTATGAGATTATGCTTCTTCAAGATCAGCGTAACCTCGCCACATCGCTACGCGGGCTCTTCCCCAAGAGTATACAGGGTGACAGCGCCGTGCAGGAAATCTTCAGGAAGCTGTCTGTCTTCTCCGCGACACTCGCAATGGATGAGATGACGCCGAAGACTGTCCTCATCCGCAATGGTCGTGTGCCGAAGCACTTGGAACTTGACTTCACGAAGACGCCCGACCTGGCACAGACGCTCGTCGTTGCCTGTGCGCTGAAGGGTATAACATTCCGTTGCAGCGGTTTGCAGAGCCTACGCATCAAGGAGACCGACCGTATCGCTGCCCTTCAGAAGGAATTGGCCAAGATTGGTGTGCGTGTCACCATCGAGGGCGACAGCGTGATGAGCTGGGCAGGCCCCAAGAACCAGCCTGAAGGCGAAATTGCTTACCTGAAGCCACTGCCTGATACGGCCATCGACACCTACGACGACCACCGCATGGCGATGGCCTTCGCACCTGCCGCCCTCGTGTTAGGCAGCATCGTCATCAATGACCCCGAAGTGGTCTCCAAGTCCTATCCCAACTTCTGGGAGGACTTGAAAGAGGCGGGATTCGAAGTGAGCCCCTTGTAGCCCCTTTAGCCCCCTATAGCCCCCCAAGGGGGCGCTTGAAACTTGAAATTTCATTAAGAACAACGAATTACACAAATTACACGAATTTCAGAAACTTTCTGATGTTGAAAAAAACAAGAAAAACCCCTCTTCTAATGTCTGAGTCTTTCAGACTTACGTGCTGCAGTCATGGCGATGCGCCTGAAAGCAGGCTTTCGCGCACGCCCCGCCATCATCACTCGTTTCGTCCCGAAACACAGACATCAGCAGAGGCAAACGCTCGAACTTGTTCGCTTCTTCGAGTCTCTTCTATGAGACGAGTCTGAAGAACATCGCGCTTCGCGCTAAAAAACAGAGCTACTGGCATTAGGACAAGCTTCAGAGGACAATTTTTTATGTTTTTTTCTTTATCAAATAACTTGCGAAAGTTGAATGAATAATAAAACGACGATTGAAGACTTTGTTTGTTGTGGCCAACATGCTGTCTGCGAGAAGGAGCTGTTGATGAAGGCCGCTGCAGAGCCCATCGAGTACTTCGACGACGAGGAGCTCGACCGATTCCGTGGACGTGCTGCCGATGCCTACACGCCAGCGGAGGAAGAGGAGTTCCGTGAGGTGCTTTACACCACGCTGAAGCGTGAGGTCGGCGACTGGCTGCGCAGCCTGCAACTGCGTGGCATAGAGTTGCCGGAAGGCATCCGCGATGAGGCTTTGATGCTGATGGACGAGTGAAATAATGAGGGTCAAGAGAGAATAATGACGCGAGAAAAACAATAAAACGACGAAGGCAACGTTATATAATAAGGTATGATGCGCGCGCGTACGATAATACGTCTGTTTCCGCTGCTGATAGCAGGGGTGGTGTTGCTGTCGTGTTCCTCGTTGAAGAACACCTCGTTGACACGCTTCTACCATAGTGCCACTTCGCGTTTCAATACGTTGTACAATGGTCGCGTAGCTTTTGAAGAAGGTGTTGAGGCTCAGAACAAAGGACATGTGGACAACTACACGGAGCTGCTGCCGATGTTCGTCGTCGCCGACAAGAAGACGGCGGGTTTGGGCAAGGGCAATTTCGAGACTGCTATCGAGAAGAGCCAGAAAGCCATCAAGAAGCACAGTATCAAGCGCAAGCCCAAGAAGCCTTCGGGCAAGATGACCGAGAAGCAGAAGGCTTTCTACGCCCGCCACGAGTTCAACCCCTACCTCCACCACGCATGGATGATGATGGCCGATGCGCAGTTCCAGAAGGGCGAGTTCATCGAGGCCGCTGCCAGTTACAACTACATTCTTCGCCTCTACGCAGACCAGCCCAATATCGCCAGCGTGGCACGTGCCAAGTTGGCTCGCTGCTACGTGCTGCTCGAATGGCCCTACGATGCTGAGGATGTGTTCAATAAAATCCGTCGCGACAGCATCTCTCCGCAGGGACAGCGCGAGCTGGACGCCACCCGCGTAGCGTATTACATGGCTACGGGACAGCTCAAGGAAGCCGTGGCCCCCCTCGAGAACTGCGTGAAGTACACCAAAGGCAAGCTGCCTAAGGCGCGCCGCTACTACCTCCTCGGACAGCTGAACCAGCAGGTGGGCAACAAGGAAGCGGCGTATAAGGCTTTGAAGAAATGTGTACGCCTGAACCCGCCTTACGAACTGGCCTTCAACGCCCGCATCCTCCAGACGGAAGTCATGGCCGACGGTCAGGGCAAGGCGATGATCCGCAAGCTGCGCCGCATGGCCAAGAACCCCAACAATGCCAACTACCTCGACCGCATCTACTATGCCATCGGCAATATCTATCTCGCCAGCCGCGACACGATGAACACTATCTACGCCTGGAAGAAAGGTATCGAGGAGAGCACGCAGAACGGCTTTGCCAAGGCGGTCGTGCTGCAGCATCTCGGAGAACTCTATTGGGAACGCGAGAACTATATCGACGCCACCGACTGCTACGTGCAGCTCGCCGGACTCATGGACAAGGAGCACAACGGCTACGAAGAGGTGCAGCGGCGTAGCAAGATTCTCTCCGAACTCGAACCGCACCTCTCAACGGTGAAGCTGCAGGACAGCCTGCAGGTGCTGGCCAAACTGCCTGAGAAAGAATACTTAGCCGTGATCGACCGCGTCATCGACGAGCTGAAGAAGAAAGAGAAGGAGGAGGAGAAACGCTTGGAGAAGCAGGGCGCCAACGCCGCCCGCACCAATGCCGCCACAGCAGCCACGGCGGCCAACAAGGGGCAGACGGGTGCCGTGCGTCGCGGCTCGCAGTCGACGACGTTCTATTTCTACAACGCGCAGACCGTTAACCAAGGTAAACAGGACTTCCAGCGCAAGTGGGGCAACCGACCCAACGAGGACAACTGGCGCATCAGCAACAAGCAGTCGCTGGGCGGCACTTCGACTGAGGCCGGTAGTGTTGACATGGCCGCACTCGACAGCCTCGGCACGATGCCCGACCTCTTAGGTGAAGACGGTCAGCAGCTTAGCGAAGAGGAGCAGCGCCTGAAGGACTCCCTCGAGAACGATCCGCACCATCGCGAGTTCTACATCAAACAGCTGCCGCTGACCGAGGAAATGGTGGAGGCATCCAATGCGATGATCCTCGACGGACTTTACAACGGCGGCATTCTCGAGATGGAGAAGTTAGGTAACTACCCGCTCTCAGAGAAAACGCTACTGCGACTCATCCGCGACTTCCCCGACTTCGATCAGATGGATAATGTCTACTACCATCTCTTCCTCTTGGCCATGCGCCGCGGTGACGAGGAGGATATGGCCCGCTACTTAGGGCTGCTGCAGGAGTCGTACGCCGAAAGCAAGCTCACGAAGACCATCTCCAACCCGCGCTTCGTGGAGCTGGCGCAGTTCGGTCGTCACCTCGAAGACTCTCTCTATGCCGAGACCTACGAGGCATACAAGGAAGGGCAATACTGGAAGATTGACGAGAACTGCCGTCAGAGTGCCGAGGACTTCGAAGAGGGCGCTCACCGCGCTAAGTTCCTGTTTATCCATGCGATGAAGCAGCTCTACACGGGCGAGCGCGATTCCTTCTTCGCCGAGCTCAAGGTGGTGGCGGAGAAATATGGCAGCAACGAGATTGCCGAGCTGGCCAAGGCTTACGTCAAGGGCATCCAGGAAGGTCGCTTGTTAGCGTCGGACAAATGGGATGTCAGCAATATCTGGGCACAGCACGCCATAGATGTCAGCTCCGACAACACCACCGCGGCCGATACCCTCGTGGCCGACCCCGCCGTCCCTTACGTCTTTGTGCTGGCCTATCCGACCGGCGAACTCGACGAGGACCAGCTGCTCTTCGAGATGGCGCGTTTCAACTTCACCTCCTTCATGGCGCGTAATTTTGACATCGAGATAGTCAAGTCAGGTGCCATCTCACAGCTGCGTGTCACCGGCTTTGAGAGCTATGACGAGGTGCATGCCTACGCCCAGCAAGTCTATGCCGACCAACACATGCGCGAACGACTCGAAGGCATACGTGCCATCCTCATCAGCGAGGCTAATCTCAAACTCCTCGGCACACGTTACAGCTACGATGAGTATGCTGAGTTCTATGATGCAGAGCTCTCGCCGCTTGAAGTGCCCGAAGACCTCATCCTCGACGAGCCCAAAGATGCCTTCCCCACAGACATCGACGATGTTCCAGAGAGTCAGGAAAAGTCCGATGAAACCGACGATTCTGAAGAGGAAGACGATGACAGCAATGACGATGAAGACTGGCTGTTCTGACAGACACTCCCGGCATCGACGCTAACTATTCCAACCCCAAAACCCTAAATAACAGCTCTATGAAGACCCTGAAACAGATGGCGGTGATTGCCGCCGCAGCGCTGACCGCC
This sequence comes from uncultured Prevotellaceae bacterium, assembly GCA_947307015.1. Taxonomy (GTDB): domain Bacteria; phylum Bacteroidota; class Bacteroidia; order Bacteroidales; family Bacteroidaceae; genus Physcousia. The sequence goes on from CAMZHV010000004.1 coordinate 56,753, forward strand.
GTGTCGTGCGGTCAGAAAGGGGAGGCACAGAAGGTGCTCGTCCTCTACTATTCACAGACATCCAACACTAAAATCGTTGCCGAGAACATCGCAACACGCTTGGGCGCCGACATCGAAGAGATCGTGCCCGTGAAGCCATACGATGGTGACTTCCAGGCTACCATCGGACGCTGCATGGAGGAACGCCAACAGGGCATCGTGACAGAGATACAGCCTGTTGCTGCCGACCTCTCGCAGTATGACGTAATCTTCATCGGCTATCCCATCTGGTTCGGCACCTTCGCGCCGCCCATGGCTACTTTTCTTAGCACGGCCGACTTGAGCGGCAAGAAAATAGTGCCTTTCTGCACCTTCGGCAGCGGAGGCCTCGAATCCAGCATCAAGGATCTCCAGGCCAAGCAGCCCAATGCAGAGATACTTCCGGGCTACGGCGTGCGTGCCGCCCGTATGGCAGCTGCTCCCAAGGAAATAGAGACTTTCCTCATGGCTGGCGGCTTCATCGAGGGTGAGTATACGGCTCCCGCCGACTTCCCTGGGCAGCATGAGGTGAGCGCCGAGGAGGCAGCTATCTTCGATACAGCCGTGGGCGACTATCCGATGATCAACGCGCAGGCACAGACTGTTGCAGTCCGCACAGTTCCCGAAGGTGTGGAATATATGTTCACCGCCGTCGACAAGCCCCGCATGGAAGGGCATATAGCTGTCAGCGACGACAAGCCCAAACTTCCGCCCGCCGCTTCCATGACCATCTACGTGCTGGTGGCTGATGGCGGAACTCCCGAATTCACACGCGTTGTTCGATGATAAATAGTCTTCGCTATGCACCTGCTGGGCTACTCGCGTTAGCCGTTCTGCCCATGTCGGCTCGTCAGCGCCCTAACATCCTGTATATCATGTGCGATGACATGGGGTGGGGCGACCTGTCGTGCTATGGGCAGCAGCATTTCAGCACGCCAAACATCGACCGCCTGGCACAGCAGGGTATGCGCATGACGTCAGCCTACGCCGGCAGTCCCGTGTCGGCTCCCTCGCGTGCCTGCTTCATGACGGGCCAACACTCGGGGCACACCCACGTGCGAGGGAATAAGGAATACTGGAGCGGGCGTGTGGAGTACGGGCAAAACGTGGACTACGCTGTCGTGGGACAGGAACCCTACGACACCGCTTGTGTCATCCTGCCAGAGATCTTCAAGGCGGCCGGCTATCGCACGGGAATGTTCGGCAAGTGGGCTGGTGGTTATGAGGGCAGCCCCTCGACACCCGACAAACGCGGCGTAGATGAATTCTACGGCTACATCTGTCAGTTCCAGGCACATCTCTACTTCCCCAACTTCCTCAACCGCTACAGCCGTGCGCTTGGCGACACCGCCGTCGTGCGTGAGGTGTTGGAACAGAACATCCAGCACGCCATGTACGGCGACGACTACAACAATCGCCGTCAGTACAGCGCCGATCTCATCCACGAACGTGCCTTGTCGTGGCTGCGTCAGCAGGAAGTCGGTAAGCCCTTTTTTGGCATCTTCACCTATACCCTTCCCCACGCCGAGCTGCGTCAGCCTGACGACTCGCTGTTGCAGTCTTTCCGTGGCAAGCTGTTGCCTGAGCGCACCTATCATGGCGACAATCCTTCGCGCTACAACCCGACACCCGAGGCTCACGCGCAGTTTGCAGCGATGATCACGCGCCTCGATGCACAGGTGGGCGAAATCATGCAACTCCTCGAGGAACGCGGGTTGGCGGACAATACTGTGCTCATCTTCACCTCCGACAACGGGCCTCATGAAGAGGGTGGGGCAGACCCCGACTACTTCAACCACGACGGTAAGTTCCGCGGCTTGAAGCGCAGCACCTACGAAGGCGGCATCCGCATCCCCTTCATCGTGCGCTGGCCGGGGAAGATCCGTGCAGGCAGCGAGAGCGATCAGCCCTTCGCTTTCTACGATCTCATGCCGACATTCTGTGAGATGGCTGGGATCAAGAACCTGCGGAAGATAGGCATCACGCAGCTTCAGACCGACGGCATCAGCATTTTGCCCACGCTCACGGGCAAGGGGCGCCAACGTCAGCACGACCACCTCTATTGGGAGTTCCATGAGACGGATATGCTCGGCGTGCGGCGCGGCGACTGGAAGCTGGTCGTTCAGCGCGGCAAGCCTATGCTCTACAACCTGGCATCCGATCCCCACGAAGACAACGACCTTGCAGCCCAGCATCCTGACATTGTGCGCCTGCTCCTACGCAAAATCCACGAAGACCACACCGACAGCCCCCTCTTCCCCGTCACGCTGCCCCCGTTGGAGTGAGCGAACTCTTGCAGGTCTTCCAGACCCCGTGCCAACAGGTGTGAAGCGTGAAAAATGAGGAAATAGCGGTAATTTAACATATATTAGGTAGCAAAAGGCGGTTTATGTGTTCACCTTTTGCTACCTTTGTCACGTAATAACCCTTAATCAAGCGAAAACTATGAAGAGAATGATTGTCCTCGCAATGGTGATGGCGGTGGCGACAAGCCTCATGGCAGCACGTCAGCCGATGGTCACACGCATCGATCCCACGGATTGGTTCACGGGTCTCAAGGACGGCTCGCTGCAACTCATGGTGTACGGCACTGGCATACGCGACGCTGAGGTGTCGACGACACGCAACGATGTGCGCATCGACTCGCTGGTGCGTCTGGACTCCCCTAACTACTTGCTCGTGTACCTTAATACTACGGGCGCGCAGGCGGGCGAGTTGCCGCTGACGTTCAGCCTCGGCAAGCGCAAGCAGGTGGTGAAGTACCAGCTGCGCGAGCGCGAGAAAGCAGGTGATGAGCGTGAGGGTTTCAGCATCGAGGATGTTCTCTATTTGCTCATGCCCGACCGCTTTGCGCAGAGTCCTGACCACGCCCCTCAGATTGCGGGGATGAACACTTACGTTGAGAACCGTAATGAGCCGAGTCTGCGCCATGGTGGCGACCTCGAAGGTATACGCCAACATCTTGACTACTTCAACGAGCTCGGCGTCACGGCGTTGTGGTTCACGCCTATCCTCGAGAACAACTCGCCCGACGACCATGGTGCCAGCACCTATCACGGCTATGCCACTACGGACTACTATCGTGTGGATCCACGCTTCGGCACCAACGCCCAGTACCGCCAACTCATCGACGATGCCCATGCCCACGGCCTGAAGGTCGTCATGGATATGATCTTTAACCACTGTGGCTTCGACCATCCCTGGGTTAGCGACTTGCCCACCAAGGACTGGCTGAACACCGCCACCTGGCTGCCCGGCCATGACCGTCGAGGCGCACAGGGCGAAGTGGTTACAGCCGACGGCTTTCTGCAGACATCGTACAAGATCACTCCTGTCTTCGACCCCTATGCCGCTGAGGTGGACTTGAAGGAAACCGTCGACGGATGGTTTGTCTCTTCCATGCCTGACCTTAACCACCGCAACCACCACCTGATGACCTACCTTATCCAAAGTTCTATCTGGTGGATAGAGACGGCAGGCATCGATGGCATTCGCATGGACACCTATCCCTACGCCGACGCACGCGGTATGGCACGATGGATGAAGCGCTTGGACGAAGAATATCCCAACTTCAACGTGGTCGGCGAGACGTGGGTCACGGAGCCGGCTTACACAGCAGCCTGGCAGAAGGGTAGCCGCATGACACCTTACAACTCCTACCTGAAGACGGTCATGGATTTCAGCTTCTTCGACAAATTAGCCAAGGCCAAGAAGGAGGAGACCGATGCATGGTGGGACGGCTACAATCGCCTCTACAACAGTTTCCTATACGACTACCTCTATGAAGATCCTTCGCACGTGATGGCATTCGTGGACAACCACGACACCGATCGCTTCCTCGAGAACACACAGGATGCCAACCGTCTCCAGTGTGCCCTCGCTCTGTTGCTGACGGCACCCCGCATCCCGCAGCTTTACTACGGCACGGAAATCCTCATGAACGGCACGAAGGAAATCACCGACGGCCATGTGCGCAAGGATTTCCCCGGCGGTTTCCCCGGCGATTCCCGCAGCGCCTTCACGAAGGAGGGACGCACCGAGCAGGAACAGGCCATGTTCACGTGGCTGAGCCGCCTGCTGCACTGGCGTCAGGGCAACGAGACTATCATTCGCGGTTATACCACGCAATTCACACCGTGGAAGGGCGTTTACGTCATCGCGCGACGCTGGCATCGCGATACGGTCATCACCGTCATCAACGGCACTTCACATGACGCTGTCATGGAAGTGAGCCGCTTTGCCGAACTCCTTGACACGGAAGGGACTGCAATCAGCCGGCAGGCTGTGGACATCCCCACGGGCCGCCACTTCGATCTTAGCAGCGACGTGAAGCTCGCTCCTCACGAGGCGCTGGTACTGCAACTGGAATAGGCCGGATGACAGCATCCAATAGTAATATTCACTTTAGAACCAAAAAGATATAGAAGAAATGGCACTCAACTGGAACAAGGAGTTGAAGCAGTACTACTCCATCGCTGAAGTGGGTGAGATGTTCAATGTCCCCGTGACGATGCTGCGCTATTGGGAAAAGGAGTTCCCCACCATCAAACCCAAGAAGGGAGGCAATAATGTGCGCATGTATTCTGCCGCCGACATCGAAGAGATACGTCTCATCTACGACCTTGTGAAGGTGCGCAACATGAAGCTGGCGGCGGCACGCGAACTCATACACCGCAATCGCGAAGGCGCCAAGAATAGCAGCGATCTGCTGGACCGCCTGACGAACGTGCGGGAAGAGCTCGTGAGTATCAAGAAAGAGCTGGACGCGCTGGTTTAACCCAAATCGGTCATTAGGATTGATGGCAGATTGGTATTTGTTTCGAGCAGATTGGCCATATTGTTATCGAAGGCGTAGCGGGCTACGGCGAGTTGGCAATGTGGACAAGATGCCGAAAGAAATGCTAAGATGACATCAATAGACCGTAAAAAAGAGCTGAATTATATTATATGTCGGCCTAATGACCGATTTGGGTTTAAGATATGCGCTGCACCTCCTCGATGCCGTCGATCTTCTTGAGATTCTTGATGATGGCGTTGAGGTTTTCGGTGTCGAAGACACTCAGCTTGATGTCGCCGTGGAAGAGGCCATCCTCGGTGTCGATGTACAGGCGGCGAACGTTGACATTCAGCTGTTGTGTGATGACATCGGTGAGGCTACGTAGGATGCCGATGCGATCTATGCCGTTGATGCGGATAGATGCAGGGAAGGTGAGGAGTTTGTGCGTGTCCCACACAGCTGAGAGAATGTGGTTGCCGTCGCTGGTCTTGAGCTTGTTGGCTACGGGGCACTGGCGCTTGTGGATGGTGATGCGGTTCTGACTGTCGTAGTAGCCGAGGACTTCATCGCCAGGAATGGGCTGACAATCAGGACAGATGAAGAGGCGCGAGAGGCTTTCTTCATTGAGTATTAAGGGCTTCTTACGGTCAATAGGTGGTAGCGGCGGTGCGGCGGTGTCGATGACGGCCGGTGCTTCTGCGCTGTCCTTGGTAGCAGTCTTCAGGAAAGGCACGAAACGCTTCCAACCGTTCTTGCCAGCTCGTGCCGCAGGGCGTTCCTTGCGCTGTATGGCTTCCAGGTCGGCATCGCTGAGCACGACCTTCTGAGCGCCGATGTCCGCCAGCAGCTCCTCGCGAGGGATATTGCCGTGTATGCGGCAGAGGCGGTCGAGGAAGTTGCTGTTGTTGTTGAGCTCATGCTCGCGGAACCATTCGTCGAGGATTTCTTCGCCTTGCTTCTGCTGCTCACGGCGCTGCTTGCGCAGCACGGCTTCAATCTTGTTCTTGGCCTTCGCCGTCGTGGCGATTTCAATCCACGAGGGCTCCACGCGCACGCCCGTAGAAGTGAGGATCTCTACCTGGTCGCCGCTCTTGAGCTGATAGGTGATGGGGCAGAGCTGGTGGTTAACCTTCGCGCCCATGCAGTGCGTGCCCACGAAAGTGTGTATGCTGAAGGCGAAGTCGAGAACGGTGCAACCTGAAGGCATCGTCTTGAACTCACCCTTCGGCGTGATGACGAGGATTTCGGAGGAGTAGAGGTTGAGCTTGATGGTGGAGAGGAAGTCCATGGCCGACGGCTGCGGGTCGTCGAGCAGCTCCTTGATGGTGGCCAGCCACTTGTCCAGCTCAGTCTCGCTGGCTGTGGTGTCCTTATCGCCCTCCTTGTATTTCCAGTGTGCTGCGAAGCCGCGCTCAGCCATGTCATCCATGCGGCGCGAGCGGATCTGCAGCTCTATCCATCGTCCCTGGGGGCTCATGAGCGTCGTGTGCAATGCCTGATAGCCGTTGCTCTTTGGATTGGTGAGCCAGTCGCGGAAGCGCTCGGGGTGGGCGCGGTAGATGGTGGTACACGCTGCGAAGATCTGGAAGCAGTCGTTAATCTCCGTGTCATCGCCCTTGGGGTCGAAGATGATGCGCACGGCCAACAGGTCGTAGATCTCCTCGAACGTCACGTTCTTGTTCTGCATCTTCATCCAGATGGAGAAGGGACGCTTCACGCGCGCCTTGATGTCGTAATGGAAGCCGAGGGCGTCCAACTTCTGGCGGATGGGCATGATGAAGGATTTGAAGGCGGTGTCGAGCTCTGGTTGTATGGCTTCGAGCTGCTGGCAGATCTCGGCGTGCTTGTCGGGCTGCTCGTACTTGAAGCTGAGGTCTTCGAGCTCCTCCTTGATGAGGTTGAGCCCCAGGCGATTGGCTAACGGTGCGTAGATGTAGAGCGTCTCGCCCGCAATCTTATACTGCTTGTGTGGAGGCTGTGAGCCCAGCGTGCGCATGTTGTGCAGGCGGTCGCTGATCTTGATGAGGATGACGCGAATGTCGTCGCTCATCGTCAGCAGCAGTTTCTTGAAGGACTCCGCTTGGGCAGAAGCCTTGTCGCCGAAGATGCCGCCAGAGATCTTCGTGAGGCCGTCCACAATCTGTGCAATCTTGTCACCGAAGATGTTGCGGATGTCCTCGACGGTGTATTCTGTGTCCTCGACGACATCATGGAGCAGGGCGGCGCAGATGCTCGTCGAGCCCAGACCAATCTCGCCGCAGGCAATCTGTGCCACGGCTAAGGGATGCGTGATATAAGGTTCTCCGGAAAGACGGCGCACACCCTTGTGCGCCTGTTTGGCGAAGTTGAAGGCCTTGGTGATGAGATCTACCTTCTTGCGGTGCGGCGATGCCAGATAGGTCTTCAAGAGACGGTCGAACATACCTTGCACCATCTCTTCGTCGGCGGCCGAATCCCCGACCATCACCTCGGGCAGAGGCAGCGGAGCGGGATGGGGTTGATTGTTGATGATTTCGTTATCCATAGCTTAGTCTTTTTATTTCACTCTCAGTTTCTGTCCGGCGCGGATGTTACTGCCGCTGATGCCGTTGAGCTTGCGCAGCTTGGCCACGGTGGTGCCGTTGCGGCGTGCGATGGCTCCTAAGTTGTCGCCGCGGCGCACGGTGACTGTCGTGCCTTTGCTGCTTGAACGCCCTCGGCGCCCTCGGCGTGCCTTGCTCTTGCGCGATGTCGGCTGGTCTTGTGCCACTTCAATCTCTTCACGGCTTGTTAGCAGTTCCGTGGCACGGTAGCTGTAGATGCTGTCGCCCTGCTCGATGAATGACGTCATGGCTGGCGTCGGCAGGCGCAGCGTGCAGGCGTGGCTGTCGCCGGGAATGAGCGGCGTGCGGTACTGCGGATTCAGCGCCTTCACTTCTTCGGCAGGCACATCGCAGCGCGCCACGATCTGGTCGAAATGCAAGTTGCGGCTCACGATGACGGTGTCCGTGGAGGCGGGCAGTTGTGTCGAAGCGGGGCAGATATTGTGGTCGCAGTAGTAGTTCATCACGTAGTTGGCAGCGATGAAGGCCGGCACATAGCCGCGCGTCTCACGGGGCAGATAGGGGTAGATTTTCCAATAGTCCTTCTCTCCGCCCGCACGTGTGATGGCTTTGCGCACGTTGTTGGGGCCGCAATTGTACGACGCGATGGCCAGCGTCCAGTCGCCGAAGATGGCGTAGAGGTCGCGCAGGTAGTGGGCAGCGGCAAAGCTCGACTTGATGGGGTCCTTGCGCTCGTCTATCAGGCTGGTGACCTCCAGACCGTACTGCTTGCCTGTAGTGATCATGAACTGCCAGAGACCTACGGCTCCCGCACGGCTGACGGCTGTCGGGTTCAGCGCCGATTCGATGACGGGCAGGTACTTCAGCTCCAAGGGCAGCTGATAAGCTTCGAGCGCTTCCTCGAAGATGGGTGTATAGAAGTTGCTGGCGCCCAGCATGATGCTCACCGTTCGGCGAAGGCGGCCCGTGTAGTGGTCGATCATCGTACGCACTACGTCGTTGTAGGGCATCTCGATGACGTTGGGCAGGCGCTGTAGGCGGTGGATATAGGTTTCCTTGTCGAACTCGGGGTTATCGCCCGATGTGCAGTCGCCGTCGGGGATAATATAGTTCCTGTTGTTCCACTCCATGAGCAGGCTGTCGAGCTCAGCGCTCATGCCTTCGGGTAGCGTGATATCTTCGTCTTCGCCGAGGTTGGAGTCGAAGACTTCAATGTCATCTTCGTCGTCGAAGTCATCCTCGTCGTCGATTTCCACCTGTGCGGACAGGCTCAAGGGAGCGCAGGCGAGCAGCGCGGAGAGTATGGCAATGGATGTATGTTTCATCAATAAATCATTTTTGTTGTTTGCGTTTCATTCTTTATGTTTAGAACTTAGAAGTTCAGGCTTAGGGTCATGCCGACACCGCTCTGGCGGGTAATGTCGGAAGTCTGCATCCGTGAGGTGGTGATGACGGCTGGCCGCACGCGCATCGAGAGATCCTCGGAGATGTCGAAGCTTGACAACTCGGCATCGACGTAGGCGTCGATGACCGACAACGCATAGACGGCGGCGAAAGCCATGATGCTCATATCCCGGTACTTGCGGTAGTAGTCCTTCTTGTTCTTGAAGATTTCCTTGAACTGATCTTCGCGACCAGCGATGCTGTAATTGAGCGGTAGCATTTTCTCGTAGGACTTCGTGTCGGGGTCGTTGTCCATGATGTCGAGGTAGGCTTGCGAGTAGTCGCTGAGCATCTGGTTGTTCCATGTCAGCGCATAGGCGCAACCAAGGAATCCTCCGTAGATGATGGGCAGCTTCCAGTACTTGTGGTTATAGATCTGACCGATGCCCGGGAGCACCAGAGCGAGCCACAGGGAACGCGTGGGGTCGGGACGGAAGGACGGCTTGAGCAGGTCGTCGATACGTGTGGCGAGGCTGTCGATGCCGGCCATCTGCGTCGAATCGAGCACGACGGGTATGTCTTCGAGCCGCTTCATTGCGCCGCCGGAGCCACCGGGGCGGGTCATCTGTTTATCGAGTCGCGTGGTGAGGCTGTCTGATTGGATGCTGTCCTGTCGGATGCTGTCCGTAGCGGCGGCGCCATGGCAGGGCAAGGCTGCGAACGCTATCGCTGCCACCACCATCATCCGTCCTATGGCTCTCACCAGTGTGCTCATGTCTGCCTGTTCAGTGTTTGAGCTTGTCGAGCATCGTGACGATGCGTTCCAGCTCCTCCTCGTTGGCAAAAGGAATGGTGATCTTACCCTTGCCCTTGTCGGAACAAGTCACCTGCACCTTTGTCTTGAAGCAGTCGGCGAGGTTGTCGCGCAGCAGGGCGTACTCGCGGCTGAGCTGGGAGCGGCGCGGACGCAACTTCTGGCTGCCTACGCTGACGCTCTCGCCCTCGCTGAGGCGCTTCACCAGCTCCTCCACCTTACGCACGCTGAGGTGCTCGCTCTGCACTTGGGCGAAGACCTTCAGCTGTAGGGCGGGGTCGTCGAGGGCGAGGAGTGCGCGGGCGTGCCCCATCTCAATCTGGCGGTTCTGCAGCGCCATTTGCACGGGTGCAGGCAGCTTCAGCAGGCGCAGGTAGTTGGTCACGGTGGCGCGCTTCTTGCCCACACGCTCGCTTAGGCGATCCTGTGTCATGCCGTATTGTTCGAGCAGGCTTTGGTAGGCGAGGGCGATCTCTAAGGCGTTGAGGTCCTGGCGTTGGATGTTCTCGATGAGCGCCATCTCCATCACGTTCTCGTCGTTGGCGGTGCGGATGTATGCAGGGATAGCCCTGAGACCTGCAATCTGCGAGGCACGCCAGCGACGCTCGCCTGCGATGATCTCATAGGTGCCGTCATCCTGCTTGCGCAGCGTGATGGGCTGCACAATGCCGATCTCCTTGATGCTGTCAGCCAGTTCCTGCAGCGCCTCGGGGTCAAACTCGTGGCGCGGCTGGTTGGGGTTGGGATGGATCGACGTGAGCTCAATCTCGTTGATGGTCGACGAGCCTTCCGTCTGCACCTCGTCGGTCTGGATGAGGGCGTCCAAGCCACGGCCTAAAGCGGGATATTTTTTATGCGGTGCCATTATATTTAATGTGTTATTTTAGTGATAAGAGAAAGAGTGAAAAGTGAAAAATAGAAATTACCACTGATTATTGAGTTTCTTGCTATCCTTGAAAGGAAACTTATATTTTTCATTCTTTCATTTTTCATTCTTTCATTTTTCGTTCTTTCCCATGATCTCCTTGGCCAGCTCCAGGTGGTTGCGCGCGCCGGCGCTGTCGGCATCGTAAAGGATGGCGGGGAGGCCGTGACCGGGAGCTTCGGCCAGCTTCACATTGCGGTTGATGACCGTCGTGAATACCAGCTCCTGGAAGTGGCGCTGCACTTCGTCGCGCACCTGATTGGACAGGCGCAGGCGAGAGTCGAACATCGTCAGCAGGAAGCCCTCGATCTCAAGCCGCGGATTGAGCTTCTGCTTGATGATGCGTATCGTGTTGAGCAGTTTGGAGATGCCCTCTAATGCAAAGTACTCGCACTGCACGGGGATGATCACCGAGTCCGCAGCAGTCAGCGCGTTCACCGTGATGAGCCCTAACGACGGCGAGCAGTCGATGAGGATATAGTCGTAGTCCTTCAGCAGGGGCTTAAGCAGCGAGGACATGATTTTCTCGCGTTCAGGAAGGTTTAGCATCTCTATCTCAGCACCGACGAGATCGATATGGCTCGGCACGATGTCCAAGCCCGGCACGTCGCTTTCGTAGATGGCGTCGCGAACGTCAGCCTGACCGATGAGACAATCGTAGATGCTCGTCTCTACCGCCTTCACGTCAATGCCCAATCCGCTGGAGGCATTCGCCTGAGGATCAGCGTCTACAAGCAGTACGCGCTTCTCCAGCGTAGCAAAGGACGAGGCCAGATTCATGGCTGTCGTCGTCTTGCCGACACCGCCTTTCTGATTAGCCAAAGCAATAATTTTACCCATAGAATATCTTTTATCTGCGTTTATAGAGTGCAAAGGTACGCATTTTTGGTCGAACAGATGGACTCTTTTAAGCCTTTTTCGCTTTTCGTGCCTTATTTTTCACTTTTCGAGCAAAAACTTTATGCGTTAAACTTTAAACATTAAACTTTTCACTATCTTTGTACACGAAAAATATGGAAGATTCGCTGAACGATATCACTTTTATGCGCCTCGCCCTCGCGGAGGCACGTCGTGCAGCCACCGAAGGTGAAATTCCCATCGGCGCTGTCATCGTCAGCCGCGGACGGGTTATTGCCAAAGCCCACAACCTCACTGAGCGCCTCACTGACGTCACGGCCCACGCGGAGATGCAAGCCATCACCGCCGCAGCCACTGCCCTCGGAGGCAAGTACCTCACCGACTGCACGCTTTACGTCACTGTAGAGCCTTGTGTGATGTGCGCCGGAGCTATCGCCTGGGCACAGCTCGCACGCCTCGTCTACGGCGCCACCGACGACAAGCGGGGCTACCACCGCTACGCCCCTGCAGCCCTGCATCCCAAAACCTCCGTCACCGTTGGTGTCCTTGCCGACGAATGTACGGCCCTCATGCAGGACTTCTTTCGGTGCAAGCGCTGAATTTAGTGCTGGTAACGGACACGACCGGCGTCGATGCCGAGGAAGATGAAAAGGAGAAGGGTGAAGCCCCAAAGTGAGGAGCCGCCGTAGCTGAAGAAGGGTAGGGGTATGCCGATGACAGGCATCAGACCGAGCACCATGCCTATGTTGATGAGGACATGGAAAAGGAAGATGGAGAATACACAGTAGCCATAGACGCGTCCGAAAGTGTACGGTTGTCGCTCAGCCAGATAGATGAGGCGGAGCAGGAGGGCAAGGAAAAGGAGAAGGACAATGGCTGAGCCTATGAAACCTTGCTCTTCGCCCATGGTGCAGAATATGAAGTCCGTCTCCTGCTCAGGGACATAACGGAGCTTGGTCTGCGTTCCTTGAAGAAAGCCTTTGCCTTCCAACCCACCGGAGCCGATGGCTATCTTGGCTTGTATGACGTTGTAACCTACGCCATTGGGATCTTCGCGCAACCCTAAAAGTTCCTGTACACGGGCACGCTGGTGCTCCTTCAAATGGTCGAGCATATAGTTGGCGGAATAGAAGATGCCGATGGAGCCGATGGCGAAGACGGCAATGAGGCAGTAGCGGTAGATATGCGACGTGAAGCCAAGCCACAGCAGGCGCAGAATGAGCAATACGCAAATGGCAAGGAATAAGGGACCAATGTCGAAGGGCTGAAGGAGGGAGGTGGAAGAATCAGGGGTGATGTCCGCGGAATCAGCGGCGTCTGTCAATGCGTCTGTTGTGACGGTGGAGGGATCGGGTGTGATGGTGGAAGGATCTGCGGTGACCGTCGAGGGATCAGCGGTGAGGGCAGACAGTTCAGGAGTGATTATTGACGGGTCTGGTGTGGCAGGCGAGAAGGCAAAATGAGCGATGAGGAGGATGAGCACCATGGTGCCGAGGCCAATTACGGCCGTGCTGATGAGTGCACGGCGGTAGGTCTGCGAAGCATTGCGTATCTCGCCAATGGCGCTGGCTGCGAGCGTTGAGGGGCGTGTGTAAGAGATGATCATGCCGATGACAAAGACGACAATCATTATCATGACGAGGATCAGGCCAAGGCTGGTGCTGCCACCTAAGACCATCTCATCGGCAAAACGTAAGCCCACGACAACGTAAGTGACCGCAGAGAGTCCGAGAAATAAGATGCTACCGGGCATACCCTCACGGTAGAGCATGAGGAAGAGGCTGAGGTAGACGAGCGCCGAGCCCGTCTCTTTCTGCATGACAATCAGCACTAAGGGCAAGAACATCAGTAGCATACAGAGACCCAGGTTCTTCCAAGAGCCTTCGAGCTTGAAACCATAGCTGCCCATGAACTTGGCGAGGGCAAGTGACGTGGCGAACTTGGCGAACTCAGCGCTCTGGAAGCTGAAGGGACCTATCTTGATCCAAGACATGGAGCCTTTGATGTCGTGCGCCAGAAAAGGGGTGATGAAGAGCAGAACGACGAGAAGCGCATAGATGAGGTAGGCGAAGGTGTCGAAGAGGCGGTCGTCGAGGAGCAGCACGATGGTACCGAGTATGATAGATGAACCTATCCACACGAGCTGCATACCTGTGCGGGTGTCGAAGGAGGCCAAGGAAAGAATATCACGTGGCTGGCCATACTCATAGCATGCGCCGCAGATGCTCATCCAGCCGAGGGCGAGAAGGGCGAGGTAAATCAGGATGGTGAGCCAGTCGAGGCTGGCGAAGACGCTCTTTTGTTTTTCCATGCTATCTGGCGTAGCCGCTATAGTCTATGCGCCTGTTGGCGAACGTTTCAACCTTTTGTTTGCTGGCCTCGGAGAGATGGCCATTGATATATTGTTCCATGATGAGGGCACCGAAAGGCACGCCGTAGGTGGCTCCCCAGCCGCCGTTCTCGACATAGACGGCGACGGCAATCTTGGGATTCTCGCGGGGTGCGAAACCCATGAAGACGGAGTGGTCATGGCCGCGGTTCTGTGCCGTGCCTGTCTTGCCACAGATGACATACTGAGGCGTATAGGCCGATCGGCAGGTGCCGCCTCGGACTGCATTTTCCATGCCCTGGCAGATGGTCTCGTAGTGGACGGGTGAGACCATGGTGTAGTTCCGCTTATAGTATATAGAGGAGATGGTGTCATCTTGTACCTCCTTGACAATGTGGGGTTTGATGTACCATCCGCGGTTGGCAATGGTGGCACCGAGATTGGCAATCTGTAGGGGCGTCAGCGTCACCTCACCCTGTCCGATGGAGATGGAGATGACGGTGAGTCCCTTCCATGCGCCTTTGTAGTGCTTGTCGTAGAACTCAGCATTGGGAATCATACCGCGTGCCTCGCTGGGGAGATCCACGCCGAGCTTGTAGCCGAAACCCATGGACACCATATAATCCCTCCATGTAGACATGGCGACGTGCGTGGACTTGTAGTGGGAGCGGCTGTTGAGCATGTTCAGGAGGCCCCAACAGAAATAGCCGTTACACGAGGTGGCGATGGCGGGGACGAGCGGCAGCGGTGAACCATGACCGTGGCAGCCCACGGTGAGACCTCCATAATGAAATCCGCCAGTGCAGGGATAGGCGGTCTGCGGTGTGATGATTCCTTCTTGCAGGAAGGTCAGCGCCTGCGACGTTTTGAACGTGGAGCCGGGGGGATAGGTGCCCATGATGGCACGATTGAGCAGCGGTTTCATGGGGTCGCGCGCCAGCTCCTTGTGCTTCTTGCCACGCTGGCGGCCCACCATCGTGCGGGGGTCATAGGTTGGTGACGTCACCATGCAGAGAATCTCGCCCGTGGAGGGCTCAATGGCCACAATGCTTCCAAGTTTGCCTTGCATGAGTTTCTCGCCAAGCTTCTGTAATTCAAGATCTAAGCTGAGCGTGAGGTTTTTGCCTGGGATGGGTTTGATATCATACTTGCCGTTGAGGTAGCGTCCCTTGATGCGTCCGTGTACGTCGCGAAGGAGAATCTCAGAGCCTTTGATGCCGCGCAACTGCTGCTCATAACTCTTCTCGATGCCCTGCTTGCCGATGTAATCACCGGGACGATAGTAGTCGTCGGCCTCGATGTCCGAGGGATTCACTTCACCCACGTCGCCGAGGATATGGGCGGCGTAAGGGTAGGAGTACTGGCGTATGCTGCGCTTCTGGATGTAGAAACCGGGATAGTGGAAGAGCTTTTCTTGAAAAACGCTGAACTCCTCGACGGAGAGCTGGCTCATGAAGAGCTGCTGCGTGTAAGGCGAATAGCCTGGGTTGCGATTGCGATCCTTGATCTCGAGCATACGACGGCTATACCATGCGGTGTCAATGCCCAGGCTGTTGCAGAGGTCCAAGGTGTCCACACCCACCTGTTCCTGCATGATGACCATGATGTCGTAGGCTGGCTGGTTGTAGACAAGCAGCTTGCCGTTGCGGTCGGTGATAGCGCCCCTGGCAGGGTACTGGATGCGACGCATGAGGGCGTTGGAGTCGGCACGTTGCTTGTAGTCGTCGGACATTAGCTGTAGGGTGAAGAGCCTGACGATGTAGACGACGATAATCAATACCGCCGAGAACCCCAGAATGTATTTGCGGTTCGACAACGTGCTGTTAGCCATAGGAGAATTTAATGCTGTTCTTCGGTTTTATGATCGCGCAAGGCTTCGAAGACGAGGCAGATGATGAATGTCAGCAGCCAACTGCTTCCACAGGCTATGCCGAGGTCTGCGATGTGGTTGAAGGTGAAGGACTGTAGGGCAAAATAGGCCAGCGCGAAGAGGGCGGTGAGGATAGCCGCATAGTTGCAATAGGACCAGAAGCCTAAGGTGGAAAAGGCCGGCCGCATATCCTCAGGCGCATCCTTCGGCGTCATGAGGCGGAGAAGGACGGGCTGCACGAAGGCCACGAGAGCCATGGCTGCGGCACCGATGCCGAGGGTCAGCGATGTGATGTCGCAGAGAAGGCCGCATACGAAGGCCCACAAAAGGATACTCCAACGCGATGTGCCAAGGGGGAACAGCAAGACCAGGTAGACGAAGGGCAGTGGCGTGGCATAACCCAGGATGTGGATGTAATTGAATACCATCATCTGTGCGGTGACAAGCACCACCAGCCAAAGCAGTCGTTGTAGGAATTGCGTGATCATTATTCTAAAGCCCTCGGGAGAACCCTCGGGAACGGTAACTTATTGATTCATGAGGGAGTCGGCACGCTGTTCGAGGTCGCGGATCTCTGCTTGGAACTCCTGCGCTACGACACAGACATTCTGGAGGCGTGAGAAATCGATGCTGAGATGTACGATCAATTTGTAGCTGAGGCCGTCGTCGCTGTTTTCGATGCTGTGGACCTTGCCCATGAAGAGGCCGGCGGGGAAGACGGCGCTGAAACCGCTTGTCTCCACAATGTCTCCGACTTTGAAGCGGGCGTGACGAGGAATGTCGTCGAGGACGGCGTAGAGGGGACTGCGACCGTCCCACTTGAGATAGCCGAAGTACTGCGAGCCACGCAGGCGACAGCTGATGTTGGAATGGCTGTTGAGCAGGGGCATCACGATGGCGTAATGTGGCGCCGTCATGTAGACGATGCCTACAACGCCCGTACCGCTGACGACGCCCATCTCGGGACGCACGCCGTCGTCGTAGCCGGCATCGATGGTCATCAGGTTGTCGCGACGCATCACGCTATTTGTGGTGACGCGGGCAGGGATGAGCGTTATGCCTTCGAGGCGGTCGGCCTGCAGGAGCTCGGAGCGCGTGCTGTCGTGCGTCAGTGTCTCGATGTACTCTGCCAAGGCACGGTTGTTCTGCTCTAACAGCAGGTTGCGCTGTGTCAGCATCTCGTTGACGTCGCCGAGCGTGATGTAACGCAGCGCCCGCTGCTCCCATTCATTCACCGTACCAACGACGGTGTTGGCCGTGGTGAGCCACACACTGTTCTGATAATGATTGAACTGGAAGAGCAGTACGAAGCTAATCCCTTCCAGCACAATAAATATCAGCCAGTGGTAGTACTTGGCGATAAAATCGAGCAGCGCACGCATTTATGCTACATCAGGAACGAGAAGTTGTGGATGTTCTTCAATGCCACTCCCGTACCCTTGGCGACGCTGTGCAGCGGGTCTTCGGCGATGTGGAAGGGAATATTGATCTTGTCCGTGAGGCGCTTGTCCAAACCGCGCAGCAGGGCACCGCCGCCAGTGAGGTAAATGCCGTTCTTGACGATGTCGGCATAGAGCTCGGGCGGTGTTTCCTCAAGGGCAGCGAGGACGGCCGTCTCGATCTTGGCGATGGTCTTTTCGAGGCAGTGTGCCACTTCCTGATAACATACGGGCACCTCCATAGGCAGCGCCGTGATGCGGTTAGGACCATGCACGATATAATCCTCGGGAGCCTGATCGCCAAGGTCGGTGAGGGCAGAACCCACATTGATCTTGATGCGCTCGGCCATACGTTCGCTGACTTTGACGTTGTGCTGACGGCTCATGTAGTCCTGAATGTCGCGGGTCAGCTCATCGCCAGCAATGCGGAGGCTCTGGTCTGCAACGATACCGCCAAGGTTGATGACGGCAATCTCGGTGGATCCGCCGCCTATGTCGACGATCATGTTGCCCTCGGAAGCCAACACGTCGAGGCCGATACCGATGGCCGCAGCCATGGGTTCGTAGATGAGGTACACCTCGCGTCCGCCAGCGTGCTCGGCAGAGTCACGCACAGCGCGCAGTTCCACTTCGGTTGAACCCGAAGGCACGCCGATGACCATACGCAGGGAGGGCGTAAAGAGGCGGCTGCCCGTGTGAACCATCTTGATGAGGCCGCGGATCATCTGCTCACAGGCGTTGAAGTCAGCGATGACACCGTCGCGCAACGGGCGGATAGTCTTGATGCCGGCGTGTACCTTCTCGTGCATGAGCTTGGCTTTCTCGCCGACGGCAATCATCTTCTCGCTGTGACGGTCGAGAGCGACCACGGAAGGCTCGTCCACCACAATCTTGTCATCACTCATGATGATGGTGTTGGCGGTGCCGAGATCCATGGCTATTTCTTTAGTGAAAGAGAAGAATCCCATAGTAAAAGACCCACCCCCAACCCCTCCCGTAAGAGAGGAGAGTAGCTGGCGCTTGGAGGTCTATAGGGCCATTCTTTTAATGATTAAAATTTGAATAATGATGTAACTTAATAGTTGAAATGATTTCCACCCCTTAGGCTCCCCTCCCTGACGGGAGGGGTTGGGGGTGGGTCTTTCTTTACTTCTTGAACCACCCGTGAATGGCCGTGTCGTAATGGCTGCTGACGCCAAAGGCGGCGGTAGCGAACTGGCGGCGCTGTTCGAGTGTCGTGGCGGCACCTTGTGCGTTGAGGATGTCGAGGAGGGGCTTGTACTGCTCCTTGGAGGGGATGATGACGACATCGCGGAAGTTCTTGGCGCCGGCGCGGATGAGCGATATGCCGCCGATGTCAATCTTCTCGATGATGTCAGCCTCCGATGCACCGCTGGCCACCGTCTGCTCGAAAGGATAGAGGTCCACGATAACAAGGTCGATCTCCGGAATTTCGTACTGTGCCATCTGCTGCTGGTCCTCTTCGAGTTCGCGACGTCCGAGGATGCCTCCGAAGATTTTGGGATGCAATGTCTTGACACGTCCACCGAGGATGCTGGGGTAAGTGGTCACGTCTTCAACCTTCTGGCAGGGGTAGCCGAGGCTTTCAATAAAGGCCTGCGTGCCGCCAGTAGAGAGGAACTTAACGCCTTCGGCATTGAGCTTGGCAAGAAGTTCGTCGAGGCCGTCCTTGTGGAAGACGGAGATGAGGGCGGTAGTTATCTTTTTCATCTTATTTCAGTTTTGCTAAAGTTTCCTTGATTCTCTTCATTGCCTCAACAATATTCTCGTCGCTGGTGGCATAGCTCATGCGGAAACACTCGGGGGAGCCGAAGGCATCGCCGCCGACGGTGGCAACATGACCAACCTCCAAGAGGTACATGGCGAAATCAGTGCTGTTGTTGATGACGCGGTCGCCGTCGCGTTTGCCGAAGTAGCTGCTGCACTTGGGGAAGAGGTAGAAGGCGCCCTGTGGATTGTTGACCTCGAGGCCAGGGATGTCCTTGGCTAACTTGACGATGAGGTTCTTGCGGCGCTCGAAAGCCTGACGCATATCCTCGACGCACTGCTGCGAACCGGTGTAGGCGGCCTCGGCAGCCTTCTGGCTCACGGAGCAGGGGCCGCTGGTGTACTGTCCCTGAAGCTTGTTGCAACCTTTGACTACCCATTCGGGAGCGGCTATGAAACCGATGCGCCAGCCGGTCATGGCGTAAGCCTTCGACACGCCGTTGATGATGACCACGCGGTCGCGGATGGCCTCGAACTGGGCGATGCTCTCATGTTTGCCGATATAGTTGATGTGCTCATAGATCTCGTCGGCCAGGACGATGACGCGCTCATGGCGGGCGATGACCTCAGCCAAGCCTTGCAGTTCCTCCTTGGAGTAAACGGAGCCGGTGGGGTTCGAGGGCGAGCAGAGGATGAAGGCGCGTGTCTTGGGCGTGATGGCAGCCTCGAGCTGGGCAGGCGTAATCTTGAAGTCCTGCTCGATGGGTGCATCGATATAGGCGGGAGTGCCCTCAGCCAGCAGCACCATCTGCGGATAGCTGACCCAATAGGGAGCGGGGATGATGACCTCGTCGCCAGCGTTGATCAGCGCCATGACGGCATTGCAAACGCTCTGTTTGGCACCATTGGAGCACAGAATCTGCGAGGAAGCGAACGTCAGGCCGTTCTCGTTCTTCAGCTTCTCCACGATGGCCTGCTTCAGCGAAGGATAGCCAGGCACGGGTGAGTAGCGGGAGTAGTTCTCCTCCACAGCCTTGATGGCAGCGGCTTTGATATGGTCTGGGGTATTGAAATCGGGCTCACCGACGCTCATGTTGATGACGTCAACGCCCTGTGCCTTCAGCTCGCTACTGCGCTGACTCATAGCCAGTGTAGCTGACGGAGCGAGGCGATTAAGTCGGTCGGATAATGTATTCATAGAGAAAGAATCAACGGATTTGGCTGCAAAGGTAGTACAAAAACTTCAAAACCCCACACGAAACGCCCCACTATTTTCATCAAAGATGAAGATTTTTGATAAAGGGCAATTGGTTTGAGCGGACGGGTTCACTTGTTCAAGTGCAGGAGATGGCCCATGCGCTGCTGCTTCGTGCGCAGGTAACGCTCGTTGTAGGGATTGGGCTGAATCTCTATCGGCACATTTTCGACAATCTCCAAGCCGTAGGCTTCGAGGCCGACGCGCTTGACGGGATTGTTGGTCAGGAGGCGTATTTTATGTACGCCCAACTGCCGAAGGATCTGTGCGCCCACGCCATATTCGCGCTCGTCAGGACGGAAACCGAGGTGCACGTTGGCCTCTACGGTGTCTTCACCCTGCTCCTGTAGCTTGTAGGCTTTCATTTTGTTGAAGAGGCCTATTCCGCGCCCCTCCTGATTCATGTATAGCAGTATGCCTTTTCCCTCAGCGTCAATCATCTGCATTGCCCTGTGCAACTGTTCGCCGCAATCGCAGCGCTGGCTGCCGAAGATGTCCCCTGTGGCGCAGGAACTGTGGACGCGCACAAGGATCGGCTCGTCGGGCTCCCATGAACCTTTGATCAAAGCTACATGTTCGAGGCCGTTGGAAAGCTGGCGGAACGTGATGTCGCGGAAATGTCCGTAGGCCGTGGGCAGGTCCACTTCGGGTGCCGCCTCCACCATCTGCTCGCGCTGCAGGCGGTAGGCGATGAGGTCGCGGATGGTGATGATGCGTATGCCGAACTTTGCAGCCACTGCCTTGAGCTCAGTCATACGGGCCATAGTGCCGTCGGGATTGAGTATCTCGATGAGGGCGGCAGCAGGTTGCAGACCAGCCAGACGGGCGAGGTCGATGGCTGCCTCGGTGTGACCGGCACGGCGCAGCACGCCACGATCCTGAGCGTAGAGCGGGTTGATATGTCCGGGTCGACCGAAGTCGGCAGGCTTGGCATCGGGATTAGCGAGGTGAAGGATGGTGGCAGCGCGGTCGGCAGCGCTCACGCCGGTGGTGCAGCCTTCGAGCTTGTCCACGGTGATCGTGAAAGGTGTGCCCAACATCGAGGTGTTATCTTGCACTTGATGAGGCAGTTCGAGCTGCTCCGCACGGCTGATGGTGATGGGGGCACAGAGCACGCCCCTGCCTTCGCGCAGCATGAAGTTAACTTTCTCCGGTGTGATCTTCTCTGCAGCGATGATGAAATCACCTTCGTTCTCGCGATCCTCGTCGTCGACAACGATGACAAACTTGCCTTCGCGAAAGTCGTTGATAGCGTCTTGTATGGATGATAGTTCTATCATAGTCAAGTTATTCTGATTGTTCTGTTTTGGGAATAGAGGCTTCTGCCGGCACCAGCCCTTCCTTGACGATGCGTTGGCAGATATATTTCACCTGTTTCTGCAACTGTTCCAAGTCATGCCACAGGCGCAGACGGTAGCGCCAGATGCGCAGCCAGAGCACCAATCCGACAGGGAAGAGGAGCCCGACAATCATGTTGCGACGGGCGTCATAGAAGGGTCGCGTATGGGCATCAGGCGCCACGATGGGCATAATGTTCAAAGTGGCAATGATATAGGCATCTCTCGAATTGCCGAGTTCGAGGACCATGGCTTCAAGGCGGTCGCAGAGGTTGATGACCACAGTGTCAGGTTCGTAGTGGAAGAAGACGCGGAAATAGTTTGGCATCTTATACAGATGGCGCTCCTGAACGTAGCGCGCGCAGTCGGCGCTGAACTCTCGGAGCTTGGGCAGCAGCGCAGCATAGTCGGGATCTTCCATGATGACTTCTTTCATGCTGATGTTGCGGTGCAGGCGCAGACCGAGGAACCGACGGAAGAAACGCTGGTAGCCCTCCCAATTGAAGACGGCTGAGTCCTGATTGGACTTCCATGTCAGCCACACGCCAATGGGTGTCAGGGCAAACGTGCTGAGCCATGCACCAAAAGCCGGATCCCACGTGCTGCTCTTCACCATCATCTCACCGAAGTGGTTGACAATATAATAGAGGATGAAGATGATCACAGACACCACGACGGGCAAGCCCAGACCACCCTTGCGGATGATGGCGCCCAAGGGGGCTCCGATGAAGAAGAAGATCAGGCAGGCCAGCGAGAGCGTGTACTTCTTGTGGCGCTCCATTTGATGTTCACGCAGAACATGGTTGTTGTAGGCACTGAAATCCATCATCATCGCGGTCTGCGACTCTCCGCTATGCACACGATCCAAGGCGGACTTCGTGACGGAGCCGAGTTCTACTTCAGTGAGGCGCTCATAAATCGTGTCTAAGTTCAGCGGTTTTTGGGCCACACGCGTCACGAGCTGCGCCGAATCCTTGCGCCCCGTCAATGCGGTGTGCGTCAGGAATCCGTAGCTATACTGGCGGTACTGATCGCGGCCGATGGAATCAAGCGACGTACGCAGGGAATCAATTCCATGATTGAGTTGCTTCAAGTCCTTCGTCCTGGCATTGTTTTCGAAGAGCGAAGCGTCCATGAGATCCAACGAGTTGTCGAAAGCTATCAGGTCCACTTCTTCCTTGAAGGTTTCGCGCATATAGGGCACTGTGGTATGATCCATCGCACTGCCTGTGTTCTGCATATTGCGGAACCGCTGCCCGTCGTAGAGCGTCAGCTGCAAGTGCTTCTGCTCAGCCGTGCTTTGCAGGCGCCCAGAGTCGGCCAGGACAACTTGCGTGTCGTCAAAACTGCTGCCCTGGTTGTAGATCATGATGCCATAGAGCATTCCCTTCTCCGTGTCCTTGCGCTCAACGAACAGGTTATAGCCCGTAATCTCGTTGTAGAAGATGCCCTCGGGAATCTCTAATTCGGGGGATTTCTGCCGCATCGAATACTGTAGTGCCGCCAGTTGCTTGCAGGACTCGGGCGAGACCACATTTTGGAAATAAAACGACCCGGCAGCTACGAGGAGCGAGAAGATGACCACGGGACGCAAGATGCGGAGTAGCGGGATGCCTGCCGACTTCATGGCAAGCAGCTCCAAACGCTCGCCCAAATTGCCGAAGCTGATGAGCGAAGCCAAGAGCAAGGCCAGCGGGAGCGAACCGGGAACGAGGGTCAGGCCAGCATAGAAGAAGAAACGGGCTATCACATCAAAACTCAGGCCCTTGCCGATAAGTTCGTCGACCCATTTCCACAGAAACTGCATCATGAAGATGAACAGCACGATGAAAAAGGTGCCAGCGAACAACAGGCAGAACTGCTTCAGGATAAATATGTCCAGTTTCTTGATGATTTTCATCGCTGAGGCCATAAAAGCGGCGCAAAGTTACGCAAAAAATGGCTTAAACCGTGAACAAAGTGATAAAAAAGAGAATAAACTTCAAACTTTTCCGTATCTTTGCGCACAAATTAACATATTAATGACGCCTATGCAACGTTTCTTATCCCTTTTTCTGCTCGTCGCGACAATGCCAGGACACCTTATTTATATCAGGCGGCCACGCGCGTGCATGAGAGAGATATGCCAGCGCCGTCACGACGTCTTTTCCATTAAATAACTCTGCATCATGAAACGCATCGCTTCCTTCCTCTTCCCCGCCTCCCTCACCCTCCTTGCCCTCTCGGCCTGCAAGAGCACACCCTACGGTCTCCTGAGCGTTACACCTCACCGCATTGAGGTCACCAAAGCCCTCGACGCCAACCCTCTGCCGCAGGCCAAGGCTTTCCTTCTGCCCTACCGTGCAGGTGTCGATAGCCTCGAAGCGCCCTACATCGGACAGAGCGCCATCTATATGCCAGCCAAGCGTCCCGAGAGCCTGCTCAGCAACTGGGTGGCTGATGCCCTTGCCGATGCTGCCGAGAAGATGGGCTATCAGGCTGACTTCGGGCTCTGTAACATCGGTGGCCTGCGTGCCGCGATGCCTAAGGACACCGTACGTCGTGGCGACATCTTCGCCATCTCGCCTTTCGAGAACTTCTTTACCATCGTGAAGCTGAAGGGCAGCGATATGCTGGAACTGATGAATAACATTGCTGCCGTCAACGGCGAGGGCGTCAGCAGTACGGTGCGCATCGTCATCACCAAGGATCGCCAGCTCAAGAGCGCCACCATAGGCGGTGAGCCCATAGACCCCGAGCGCATCTACACCATTGCCACCCTCGACTACCTCTCCGAAGGCAACGACAAACTCTTTGCCCTCAAGAAATCTACCGAACGCATCGTCACCAAACAGACGATACGCGAGACGATGATGAAACGCCTGCAGGAGCTGGACGCACAGGGCAAGAAGGCGGAAGCTCAGATCGAAGGGCGCGTCGTCGTGGAAGGCTCTGAAACACAGGTTGCTCAAACAAAAGCTTCTACGCCTAAATCTGCGTCCAAGGCGCTGACGGTGAAGGCCACACCCGCGAAGAAGACCAAGGAGCTGCTGATCGTACACACCAACGACACACATTCCTGCATAGAGCCCCTAAGCCCCAACCTCGCAGATACCGCACAGGCCGACAAGGGCGGCTACATACGCCGTGCCACGCTGATGCGCGACCTCCGCTCCCGCGACCCAGAGCTGCTTCTGGTTGATGCTGGCGACTTTTCGCAGGGCTCCACCTTCTACAACCTCTACCACGGCGACGTGGAGATAGGCTTGATGAATGTGATGAAGTATGACGCCGCCACCATCGGCAACCATGAGTTCGACTTTGGCCTCGACAATATGGCGCGCATCTTCCGCATGGCCAACTTCCCCATCGTCTGCTGCAACTACGACTTCACGGGCACACCCGTCGAAGGGCTCGTCAAGCCTTATGTCATCGTCAAGCGCAACGGATTGAAAATCGGTATCTTCGGCTTGTCGCCACAAACCGAGGGCCTCGTGGCAGCCCATAACTGCGAGGGCGTCCGTTTCATCGATCCCGTCAAGGCCGCACAGCCCGTAGCCGACTACCTGAAGAACGAGGCGAAATGCGACCTCGTCGTCTGCCTCTCACATCTTGGCTGGAATATCGCTGGCCTCAGCGACGAGGAACTCATCCCCGCCACCCGCAACATTGACGTCGTCATCGGCGGCCACTCCCACACCTATTTCGCCAACCCCGAACTCCTCCAGAATCTCGACGGCACAACCGTGCCCGACAACCAGATGGGTAAAAACGCCCGCTATGTCGGCACGCTGCGCCTGCTGATGGGGAAATAAGGAGGTCAACGATATGAATACAATGAGTTACAAAGGCTATTGTTTTCACCACGAATTACACCAATTCATTTAGAAGGGATAGCCGACAGCGATATGGAAGCCGAGGGAATCCCAGAAGCGGCGCATATTGTAGTAGGAGGAGCGGCCGGTGTCGTACGGCGCGTGTATGCCTACACCTATGTCAAAGCGCAGCACGAGGAAGTCGAGGTCGTAGCGGAGGCCAGCACCTGTGCCCAGCGCGATGTCCTCGCCAAAATGGCGCGCATCGATGGCTCCGCCCGGACGGTCCTCGTCGGGGTGCATGAGCCATACATTACCTGCATCGAGGAAGACGGCACCTTCGAGATTGCCGACAACGGGGAAGCGGTATTCGACGTTAGCTTCTAATTTCAAGTCGCCGACCTGATCCACGTAGCTCCAGCTGGAATTAGCAGGATGGTAGCGACCGGGACCTATGCTACGCACAGCGAAAGCGCGTATACTGTTGGCACCTCCGACATTGAAGAGGTCGGCGTATGGTGCCATGGTGCTGTTGCCATAGCTCCAAACGGCACCCATGAAAAGACGGGCTGCAATACATGAACGGGCTGTGATGGGGAAGGTCTCGCGCCACTCGCCGGAGAGCTTGACGAATTGTGCAAAGGGCACGCCGAGCAGCTTCTTGTTCTGCTCTGTGGTGCGGCGGCCAGCGAGCGCGTAGATGCCGTTGGTGATATTACCGGCTTCCTTGACCATAGCGATGAGGGTGCGCTGACGCTTGCTGTTGGGCCAGCGGCGACTGTAAGTGAGGTTGTAGCCCATGGAGGGCACGAGTTGGTTGCGCATCGACACGTTGAGCGCCTGGTTGGCATTGAGGATGGAGTCAAAACGCTCGGATTTGGCCATGAGCATCGTGTAGTCCAAGCGCAGCGGCGTGAACTCATGTCGCAAGCGACGCTGACGGCGATAGGTGTACGTGAGCCTGGCTCCAAGATTCAGCATCCGGAAGTAGCCCGAACGATTCATCCAATCGATGTCGACGCGGTAGTTGGTGCTTCCCTCGGCGCGGCGGTTGAGCTTGCTGGCAAGTCCGAAGAAACGGATGCGTGGATAGGTGAGTGACATGGATGCTCCCAGCTCGAAGGAGTTGAGGAGGCTGCGGTTCGCGCTGCCTTCGGTGACGGACGAACCCGTCTGCCACTCATAGCTGCCATAGACCTTGAAGTTGACTGTCTCAGCGCCTCGGAAGGCATTGCGCTTGGTCATGCCCCAGGCCACACCGGGTCCCAACAGGCCGTTGCTCTTGTTGGTGACCTTGGCTTCGAACTCGCTGTCCCATGGTTTGTCGAGGATGGCGATGATGTTGACATCGAGGGTGTCGCAGGTGGCCGACGTGTCGCGCGGCGTGTAATTCACCTGGATATTCGAGAAGACACCCATGCCCGCGAGCTTGCTCTGAATGAGCTCATGGACGCGCTGACGATAGAGCGAGCCAGGCTCGTAGAAGAGGTAATGTCGGATGGCGCCGAAACGGATGGGCGGTTTCTCGGTGGCGCCTCCCCAACGCAGGTTGAAGGTGCGGTAGCCTATGCTGTCGGTGATGGCGCGGGCACCCGGAGGCAGCACGGTGATCTGTGTGCGCCCCATATAGAAGCGATTGGCAGCCTGCGGCGGCATATCGGCACGCGGTCGCACCTGCAGGTGTGCGATGTTAGGTGTCTGAAGCGTGTCGGCGCGATAGCTGATGTACTCGGGGCGGTAGTAGTAGAAACCGTTGTTGCGGAAGAGTTCGCTCAGGCGTGTACGCTCGGCATCGAGGTCAGGTGCGCTGAAGGGCGCTCCCTCACGCAGTAGGCTCTTGGAGGCCGTGGCGCGTATGAGGCTGTCGGTGATGGCACCAAAGTTTTGATATTCAATCGTTCCGAAACGGGACAGCGGCCCAGGATAGACGCTGTAGGCGATCTTCGCCTTGCGACCGTCCTTGCCGTAGGGATAGACGTCATAGTCCACGGAACCGTGGAAGAATCCATAGGCGCGCAAGGTCTGTCGTGCCACCTGTGAGCGCAGGTGCGGATTGGCCATCGTGATGGTGCGCGGCTGGGCGGCAAAGCTGTTGAAGAGCCATTTGCCGACAGCGGTCTTGGAGTCGACGAACTGATTGTAGAACCAGAGCCCCAAAGGTAAAGGCCAGCGCACCGACGAGCTACCGAAGAGACTGCCGTTGGGAGCATAGGCGAGGGCTGCATTCACCTCCTCGCGGACGGTGGACGTGGCGCTGTCGACGACGGCAATCTCGCGCCGCAGGGAGTCACGCTCGGCAGGCGTGAAGAGGCTGTCGGCCGCCTGCAGGCGCTGCAACTTGGTGCGGGCGTCGACATTGCCGGACAGGAGGTCATCGATGGTGTAGACGGCCGTGGCCACGGCGGTGATGACGCCCGTGGAGTCTTTCTTTGCCTTCCGCTCCTTCGGGTTCGCCGCCTTATGCCCGTAGGCAATCTCCGAGATGCCCGTGTAGAGCAGCTCGTCCTCGGGGAGGTGGAGGGTAGCACACCCTTCCATCATCATTATCGAAATGATGATGAATGTACAATGTACAATGTATAATGTATAATTGCTGCGCATGGGAGGCGTGAGGAGGGGGTATTCGGGTTGGGGGTGGGTCTTTATTCTTTTTTCCTGAACAGGAACAGTTCGCCAAGCTTGTTTGTTTTCCTTCGGAGCACGAGGCCAGCACCCATTTCGGTGACTTCGCCGTCGAGCAGGGACTCGTAGTTCTTGTCGTAGAAGAGGTTGACGTAGCGGGTGGCGCTGTTGTCGAGGCGATACTCAATGCTGACGTTGTCGATGAGCGACTGCCCCGTGTTCTCGGCATCGGAGCCCGTGCTGACCTTACCGCCCACGATGACGCTGATGCGGTTGCCCCAGAAGCGCTTGGCGAAGCGGAAACTATAGTCCGTCGTTGTGCCGCCCGTGGCCCCCGTACCCTGCTCCATGCCGACGGAGAGATCGATGCTCTTCAGCGCCTTGCTGGTGATGTTGGAAATCTGCCCTTGCAGGAAGGCGTTGAGGGCATTCTGTCCCGTCACGCCGCCGCTGGTGTTGGCACCGGCATCGTTGATATACATTCCCGTGGCGAGCATCGTGACGGCCAAACGTCCGCGCTGCTCAGTGCTCATCGTGCTGAGCTCATTTTGGATAGTCATATCCTCAGGAGCCGCGAGGGTGAACTCAAGTCCCATATTCTCAAGCGTCTGCGTAACGTTCAGACCGACGTCGAAATTGACGCTGCGGGGATGGTCGTTCTCCGTGACGGTGGTGCGTACGCGCTCCGTGGCCGTGATGTCAAGCGTCGGGCTCATCAGCGGGCCGCGGAACTCCACGTAGCTGCCGCTCTTGATATGGAACTCCTTGAGCGGAATCACCATCATCGTGTATTTGATCGTGCCGCTGTTCACGGTGTAACGTCCGTTGAGCTGCAAGTCTTTCTCGGGGGAATAGGTCAGCATGAGGCTGCCACCGCCCTCGATATCCACATAGCTCGACCCGTCGGGGCTGAGCAGGCAGTGGACGAGTGCAGCATCATCAATCTCGATGCTCATGGTCAGGCTGATATGCTGCGGCTTGGCCCGCTCGACCGGTGCCACGTAGAGCGTGTCGGTGAAGTCCACGAACTCGACGAGATCGGCCAGCTGATCCTCGACGGTCAGCGGCGAGTCGGCGAGGACGTACGTCAGGTCTGTGTTGCCCAAGACATTCAGACGGCCGAACATACGCAGGTTGTCGAGTGTGCCCTGCACACTGGCGTTGACATCCACGAAAGCCTTGCCGTAGGCGATGGCCTTGGATGTCTTCTTGGCATTGATGAGTTCGAAATTCTTGGCCGACATCTTCGCATCGAGGGTGATACGGTCGAGGTCTGCGAAATTGACATGTCCGTTGAGTACAAAGGGATTGGCACCCGTGGAGTAGACGCTGACGCTGTCGAGACGGAGGTCGCTGGCGTTGATGCGCAGAGCGTTGTCGGCAAAGCGGAAGTTGAGGCTGTAGGGGTCGGAGACGCATTTGAGGTCTATGGTGTTCACCGTGCCATCAACCACAGGCTTCGCCGTTGTGCCGCCAACGTGGATATCCCCAACAGCGACACCCTCGAAGCGCGCCAAGCCGTTAGGGATGAAGCCATTGAGGAGCGTGAAGGGCAGGCGGTCGAGCGTAGCGATGACGTCAAGCAGCCCCTGTTCACCCTTCTGTGCATAGGAACCCGTGAACGTGGCCACGGGCATACCTGTGTGCAGGAGGCTGCCGTCGACGAAATGGCTGCCGTCGGCGTTAGGCAGGTAGACGGCCTGCAAGCCCACCTGTCCGAGACTGGCATTCTCGTACCAGAGGTCGTTGACCGCTATGTCGGCGGCCACGCTCAGGTGTTCGGCGCTCTGGATGAGATGCGCGTCGCCTTGGAGGAAGCCAGCCAAGCGCGGCGCGTAAGGGATGACATTAGTCAGCTCGCCGAGGTTCAAACGGTTGACGCTCACCGTGAGGTCTTGCAGTGCATCATCGTTGGGCGAGGAGTAGACGTGCAGCCCCGTGCCGTCGTCGGCAAGCAGGTCTACGTCGGCCTCGATGCGATTGCCCTTGCCGAGCATAACGTAGTTGTTCTCGTTGAGGTGGAATGTGCGGTAGGCAATCATCGGGGACAGCGGGTCGAGGTGGAGCCGGAAGCCCTCAGGCGTCATCGTGGTCGTCAGCCCCAGGTCTACGCCCTTTTTTCCACGGTCGTCATAATATAATAGGTTCGCGCCCGCGTAGCCTTCGGCATTGAGGAAGGCGTTCAAGCGCGCCTGGAAGGTGAACTGAGGGTTGCGGCGGTTGTTATGCACGCGGGCGTCGAGGCGCACGTCGGTGGAATCCTGATAGATGTGCAGGCCTATGGTGTCAAGAAGTATGGCTCCGGTGTTGAGGGCATAGACGCGTCCACCGCCGTTGATGCCCTTATGCGGGTCGAGGGTAAGTCCGATGCGCACCCCTTCGAAGTCATAACCCATCGAGGCCGCGATATCATGCAGGGGGTTGTGCTGCCCCGAAGTGACGCGCAGGTCTACCTGCGGCAGGCGGCGCGTGAGGGCTTGCTGGTCAATGCGGCGATCCGCGAGCTGACGGCTCAGCTCGTCGATGAAATGCGTGAGCTGAGTGAGCAGCTTGTCATAGCCCACATGCCCCCGCAGACGCAGGTCGAGGTCGCCACTGGTGATGTGTGCATTGGTGGAATCGCGCTGCAAGAGAATGTTCATCGTCACGTCTTCGGGATAGAAGATGCTATCGTAGGGCATGAGCATGATATCGGCGATCGAACCTTCGAGGCGATGGTTGTGCTTCAGGTCTGTGGAGCCACGGACGTGCAGCTTCATCGCCGTCCTCAGCGGATGGTCCACGAGGCCGAGGCCGTGGAGATCGGCACGGCTGATGTCGGCGACGAAGGTCAGGTCTGTGATGCGGTTGAGCTGCGCCTCGACGTCGGCCTGCATCGTCAGCAGCGCATTGTCGGCAGTCAGATGAGCCTTGCCGCGACCGCGAGCCAGCTGCGCCGTGAGGGTTGTGCCGCGCAGGTCGAGGCTGTCGTAGGTCAGCGCCTGCACAGCCACACGAGCATCGAGGCGCGAGCTGTGGTCGAGGAAGTCGGTGCCTGCACCACGAACGGCGGCTGTGGCGGAGAACGGTCCCACAGGCAGCGAGGGCATGAAATGACGAGGGTTCAGATGGAGGACGGAGAGGTCGGCGGAGTAGGACAGCGCGCCGCGCGTGTCGACCGTGCCATCAAGCTTCACAAGGCCGTCAGCCTCGCGCAGCTCGGCCTTCGCGCTGTAGCGGCAGCCCTCGAAGGACGCTTTGCCGCCAAGCCGCATCTTTGGCAGACGAATGTCGTCAAGAGCGCCATCAGCCAAGGGACGTATCCAATCTATGCTGGCCGTCTGGACGTTGAAATCAATAGAACCGCGCCGCGCCAAGGAATCTGTCAGCGCCGTCACGCGACCGCGGGCATCGCACGAGAAGCTGCCAGGCAGGGAGGCCTCGACACGCTGCAATGCCAGCGAATCGATATTGCCACTGAGCGTGAGGTGCAGGGCCAAGCGCCTGTCGGGATAAGCCTGTGCGAAGCCCTTGGGCAACCACGGCTGGGCGATGCCGACGATGTCAGCCTTGGACAAAGATGTTCGGACGTCGATGTCGAGACCGCCACCAGCACCGGATTCCAACGCCTTGAAATCCATCGCCACTGCGGCATTAACCTCTGACGACGGCGTGCGCAGCCTCACGGAAGGCACTGTCAGGCGCTCCGTACCCAAGTCGAGTGCGATGCTGTCGGCGGCTAAGGCGAGGGAGTCGAGGCGGAAGCATGTGCTGTCGGCCATCGTCAGCCGCACATGGGCATCGTCGATGGCGGCACGATGGATGCAGATGGTCCAATCCAAGGGAGCCGATTCGGTGGTGTCCTCAACAACGGTGTCGCGCAGCAGGACGTCAGCATCAAGGCCGCGCGCTGCCACTTCATCCAACGTGAGGCGGTGGCGCAGGAGATCTATTTCGTCGTGTACCTTGATCTCATCCAGCCGTCCCTGCACTACGACGGAGGCAATCATCTCCTTGGTGTTGACGGCGGCATCGGTGAGCGTCAGCCCTTCGAGACCTAAGCGCTGATCCATGATGTCCGCGAAATCCAAGTCGAGAACTACGCTGCGGGCGGCTATGAGCGTGTCGCCATCGCCGTCGCATACCACAAGGCCCCGTACGTCGACATCCAACAGGGGTGTGATGCGCAGCCGACCCACGCCGATGTCATAGCCCGTCTGCTCAGAGGCATAAGCCGTCAGCCGCGGGACCACGAAGTCCTGCACCGGCGGTAGATAGAAGAGAAGGATGAGCAGTGCGACCAACAAGAACGGTATCGACAGCACTATCATCACCCATTTCAGCAGACGTTTCATCAGGCCCTTATTCAAATTTCGGGGCAAAGTTAGCAATTTTTGCCGCAAACACGGCCACTCTCAATAAAAAAAAGAACTTTTCTGCACGTTTTTCACCAAAAAACACTACCTTTGCGCCCGTTAAACCATCCTTTATCCCGTAAATGGACGATTATCATCAACGTAACAACGATTAAGGGACGGGGGTTCGCATAGCATGAGCGGCCTCTCGTGCCTGCCAAACGTGAATGGCTAAAAGCTCAACGTGTAACGCTAAACGATTTTTTCGACTATGCGAACCTATTGGAACACACTTCACGGTCTGCACACACTGGAACAGTGGCAGCCCAATTGCTGGGTGCAGGTGACCTGCCCCACGAAAGACGACGCGGACTTTCTGCAAAAGACATTAGGCATCCCCGACTACTTCCTCGACGACATCGCCGATACGGAAGAGCGCGCCCGCTATGACTACGACGACGGCTGGATCCTCATCATCCTGCGCATCCCGTATGTCAAGGAAGTCAAGTCGCGCACGCCTTACACCACGATTCCCTTAGGCATCATCCTCAAGGACAACGTCTGCATCACCGTCTGCAACTTCGAGACGAACCTGATGATCGATTTCGTGACCTATCAGCAGAAGCGAGGCATTGGTTTCACCGACTCGGTGGACATGGTTTTCCGCCTGTTCCTCTCAACGGCCGTCTGGTTCCTGAAGCGCCTGAAGCAGATCAACGCCCGCATCGAAGGCGCCAAGCAGCACCTTGACCGCAAGGTGGACAATGCGGATCTCATCGCCCTGTCCCGCCTGCAGGACTCGCTGACATACTTTGCCACCTCCATCCGAGGCAACGAAACGCTGCTGTCGAAGCTGAAGTTCAAGTTGCCCATCGACGAACTCGACGCAGACCTCATCGAGGATGTCAGTATCGAGATGAACCAGGCGCGCGAGATGACAGGCATCTACTCCAACATCCTCGAATCGACGATGGACACCTACGCGAACATTATCAATAATAATATGTCCACGGTGATGAAGACGCTGACGCTCGTGTCAATGTTCCTCATGGTGCCGACCCTGGTCGCCAGCTTGTTCGGCATGAACCTCCTCAACGGCATGGAGACGCGTCCATGGGGTTTCCTCTTCGCCATCATCATTTCCATCATTCTGACCCTCTTCTTCTGGTGGTATGCCCACCGCAAGACGTGGATTTGAGGGCGTTTGAGGGCATTTGAGGCATATTTCGCACCTCAATCTCCTTTTTTCGGCCTCATTTTTTGGCCGTTCCGAATAAATTGCTTTAATTTGCAAGCCTTTTTGGCATTAACAACCAATATTAGCTACTAAACCGTAAGCAAAATGACTGAAACCAACGAGCTGCAGCCCACCCCCGAAGTGAACGCAGCAGAAGCACAAGTGACGCCGGCGCCCGCAGAAGAGACGCAGGCTGTAGAGAGTACCAACCAAGAAGAAATCGCAGAGGAGCCCGCAGCCGCCGAGGAACCCGCCCCCGCAGAAGAACCCGCCCCCGCTGAGGAGCACACCGCTCCCCTCTATGAGACCAAGGAGCAGGTCGTAGACCGCCTCAAGGAGATTGAGGAGGAGAACAACGGTGGCGACAAGAATGAGCTCGACCTCCTCAAGCAAGTGTTTTACAAGATTCACCGCGCCGCACAAGCTGCCGCCAGAGCTACGTTCATCGAGCAGGGCGGAGCACCCGAGAACTGGCGCGCAGAAATAGACAGCGCCGAGGAGAACTTCAAGGCCATCATGGCCAATATCCGTCAGCGCCGCGCTGAGATGGCCGAAGAGGTGGAGAAGCAGAAAGCCGACAACCTCGCCCGTAAACTCGCCATCATCGAGCGCATCAAGGAGATGGCCACATCACCCGAAGAGGCCAACGCACACTTCGACGAGTTCAAGAAGCTGCAAGCCGAATGGCGCGAACTCGGAGCCGTGCCCGCTGAAAAGGCCACGGAGACATGGAAGAACTACCAGCTCTACGTGGAGCAGTTCTACGACCTCCTCAAGCTCAACAGCGAAGCCCGCGAATATGACTTCAAGAAGAACCTCAGCGCCAAGGAGCGCCTCATCGAACTGGCAGAACAGTTGGCCGACGAAGAAGACGTGATTGTAGCCTTCAACAAGCTGCAGGGACTCCACGCTGAATACAAGGAGATAGGCCCCGTGGCCAAGGAACTCCGCGACCAGGTGTGGGAGCGCTTCAAGGCTGCCAGCACCGTCATCAACAAGCGCCATCAGGAGCACTTCGAGGCCATCAAGGCACGCGAGGAGGAGAACCTCCAGAAGAAGACTGCCCTCTGCGAGAAGATTGAGGACATCAAGCTCGACGAGATCAAGTCCTACAACGAGTGGGAGGAGAAGACGAAGGAAGTCATCGCCGTGCAGGCTGAATGGAAGACCATCGGCTACGCCAGCCACAAGCAGAACAACTTGATCTTCGACCGATTCCGCGCCGCCTGCGACCGCTTCTTCACCGCGAAAGCCGAATACTATCGTTCCGTCAAGGACGAGCAGAGCGAGAACCTCGAAAAGAAGCGTCACCTCGTCGAAGAGGCTGAAGCCCTGCAAGACAGCACCGAATGGCGCAAGACGTCCGACAAGCTCATCGAGCTGCAGAAGCAATGGAAGACCATCGGCGCCGTGCCACGCAAGTACAGCGAACAGCTCTGGAAACGTTTCACCTCTGCCTGCGACCATTTCTTCGAGGCCAAGAACGCCGCCACCGCCGACCAGCGCGCCGAAGAGAAAGAGAACCTCGCAGCCAAGAAGGATATCATCGAGCAGCTCAAGGTGCTTGCATCCGACACCGCCAATGCCACCATTGACACCGTCCGCGACCTGCAGGCCAAATGGAACGAGATCGGCCACGTGCCTTTCCGCGACAAGGACAAGCTCTACAAAGAATACCGCGCCCTCGCCGACGAACTCTACAAGCAGTTCGGTGCCAGCCAGGCACGCCGCCGTCTCGAAGGTTTCCAGAAGAGCGTGCGCCAGGCCGTTGCCAAGGGCGAGAGCACACTCGCACGCGAGCGCGAACGCCTCCTCCGCATCTTCGAGACACGCAAGGCCGAGGTGCAGACTTATGAGAACAACCTCACCTTCCTCAACGCTACATCCAAGAGCGGCAACACCCTCGTCGCTGAGATGAACAAGAAGGTGGAGAAACTCCGTGAAGAGCTCGACCTGCTGACCAGCAAGATTAAGACTATCGAGGCTGAGATGCGCGCACCCAAGAGCGAGGATGCCCCCGCAGCTGAGGAGTCCGCTCCCGAAAGCGAGGCATAACAAACCGCTAACTCCTACGTTTACCCCTTTTCACCTGCCGTCTGAACGCTATCACAGGCGACCGCTGAGAAGGGGTAACGTCGTAAAAAACACGAAGCTTGCACAAAGACTATGACGAATGGAAGATTACTTTGGGTAGACGACGAGATCGAGCTGCTGAAGGCGCACATCATGTTCTTGGAGAACAAGGGCTACGAGGTGTTCACCGTCAGCAACGGCTACGATGCCCTCGACCGCTGCCGTGAGCAGACCTACGACCTCATCCTCTTAGACGAGAACATGCCTGGCCTGAATGGCCTCGAAACGCTGGCGCGCATCAAGGACATCTCGCCGACAACACCCGTGGTGATGGTCACGAAGAGCGAGGAAGAGAACATCATGGATCAGGCCATTGGAAGCAAGATTGCCGACTACCTCATCAAACCCGTCAACCCGACACAAATCCTGCTGACGCTGAAGAAAAACATTCACCAGCGCGAGATTGTCACCGAACACACACAGACAGCCTACCAGCAGGACTTCGGCAAGATGGGGCAGCTCATCGACGACGCCTCCACCATCGACGACTGGAAGGACGTGTACCGCCGCCTCGTCAGCTGGGAGCTGCAACTCTCCGAGACGGACAGCGCCATGAAGGAGATGCTGGCCATGCAGAAGAGCGAGGCCAACGCCCGCTTCGCCCGTTTCATCGAAAAGAACTACCTCACGTGGATCAACAACGCCGAGGCTCCGGGACGTCCGGACACGATGAGTCCCGACATCTTCAAGCGCCGCGTGTTCCCGCTGTTGGATGCTGGCGAGAAAGTCTTTCTCATTGTCATCGACAACTTCCGCTTCGACCAGTGGCGCATCCTCATGGACGAGATTGCCGACCTGTTCCTCATCGACGAGCAGCTCTACTGTAGCATTCTGCCTACGGCGACACAATATGCTCGCAATGCCATCTTTTCGGGTCTGATGCCCAACGTCATCGCGGAGATGTTTCCTGACCTGTGGGTCGACGAGGACTCAGAGGAGGGCAAGAACCTCAACGAGGCACCGCTCATTCAGACGCTCTTTCAGCGCTACCGCCGCCAGCACACCTTCACCTACAACAAGATCAACGACTCTGCCGCAGCAGAGCGCTTGGTGCAGAAGCTACCGCAGCTGACGAAAAACGATGTCAACGTCTGCGTGCTCAACTTCATCGACATGCTCAGCCACGCCCGCACCGAGAGCCGCATGGTACGCGAGCTGGCTTCCAACGAAGCCGCCTACCGCAGCATCACGCTCAGCTGGTTCCGCCATTCGGCTGTCGGCGACCTCTTCCGTGCCCTGGCACAGAGCGACTACCACATCATTCTCACCACCGACCACGGTAGCATCCGTTGCCAGAACCCCATCCGCGTGAAGGGCGACAAGAACACGAATACCAACCTGCGCTACAAGCTCGGCAAGAATCTGGACTACAACGCCAAAGAGGTCTACGAGATTGCCGACCCTCATCGCGCTATGCTTCCCTCCCCAAACCTCTCAACGCGCTACATCTTCGCCCGCAGCAACAGTTTCTTCGCCTATCCCAACAACTACAACTACTACGTCAGCTACTACCGCGACACCTTCCAGCACGGCGGCATCTCCATGGAAGAAATGCTCATCCCGCTCATCGGGCTGACGCCGAAGAAAAAGGGATAACAGATATACTACGATAAAATGGAAATAGAAATTAAGAATATAGAAGAGATGGGCGCGAAGGCGCGAGAATTTGTCGAGGCTATCGGCGACCGCCGCGTCATTGCGTTCTATGGCCAAATGGGTGCCGGCAAGACAACCTTCATCCGCGCTATCTGCGAAGCCCTCGGCGTGCAGGAACCAGTCACATCGCCGACCTTCGCCATCGTGAACGAGTATGCAGGACGAGACGAGACCCGCATCTATCACTTTGATTTCTATCGTCTTCGCCGCATCGAAGAAGCCTACGACATTGGTTTTGAAGACTATCTCTACAGCGGCCACCTCTGCCTCATCGAATGGCCGGAGCTCATCGAAGACCTCCTGCCCGAAGACACCATCGCCGTACATATCACCGTCGCCGACGACGGCACCCGCACCTTCGCATGGTAGTAGCTCCCTCCCTCACAAAACAGCCCCCTAATCCAAAAAAGTCCTAACTATTTCGGATTATAATCCAAAAAAGTCAGGAATATTTTGGATTTATATGTTTTTTGCACTACCTTTGCGGCGTCATTAACTGATTTACCCCATCAAATGATTACCCGTAAGTTGCAAGCAAAGATAGAGCAAAAGCTCTTCAAGGGAAAGACCATTGTTGTCGTGGGAGCCCGTCAGGTGGGCAAAACCACGCTTTTCAATGAAATCCTCCGTGGACGCACGGAAAAGACGCTTCGCCTGAATTTAGACGAAGCGGAGGCCCGCGAGCTGCTCACGCATCCCACTATGGCCGACTTGCAGCAGCTGATAGCCGACAACGCCATTGTGATGATTGACGAGGCACAACGTGCTACGGACATTGGGCTGACCCTGAAGCGCATTCAAGATAACTTTCCCCATGTACAACTCATGGTGACCGGTTCTTCTTCCTTAGACCTGCGTGCACGAATCAACGAACCAATGACGGGCCGCAAGTGGGAATATATGCTCTATCCTTTGTCTACGGGTGAGATTCTTCATTCCAACGGTATTCTCTCGGTCAAGCAGTCCTTAGACAGTCGACTCATCTATGGTTCCTATCCTGATGTCCTCAACTATCAGACAGAGGCACGGGAAACGCTGACGAACCTGACTGGCAGTTATTTATACAAAGACCTACTTGAAATAGAAGGCATCCGTAAGCCTGCATTGTTGGAGAAACTGTTAGTGGCTTTGGCCTTGCAATTAGGCAGTGAAGTGTCATATAATGAGCTCGCACAAACCGTAGGCTCTGACAGCAAGACCGTGGAAAAGTACGTGGACCTATTAGAGAAGTGCTTTATTGTCTTCCGACTTCCGGCTTTCAGCCGCAACCTACGTAACGAGCTGAAGAAGAGCCGCAAGATCTATTTCTTCGACAACGGTGTGCGCAATGCGGTCCTGCAGAATTTCACTCCTTTGGCATTGCGCGGTGATCCAGGTGCGCTATGGGAGAACTTCTTCATTAGCGAGCGGCTGAAAGCGAACCATTACGCCGGGCATTACGCCAAGAGCTACTTCTGGCGCACCAAGTCGCAGCAGGAAATAGACTATATCGAGGAGTCCGACGGCACTTTCCATGCCTTTGAACTGAAATGGAATCCCAAACGTGCCACCACGACCCTTCCCGCCAGTTTCACCCAGACCTATCCTGTGACCGAGGCGACAGTCATCACTCCTGAGAACTACCTTGATTATTTGTAAGAAGAAACACTATTTCCCTATAGCAGCGTCTTTTCCACAATCATGCCATCGAGGAGGTTGATGGTGCGCTGCGATAGAGCGGCCTTCGGCACTATCCGCTTGTTTTGACCTCCTTCTCAACCGTTTCTTGAAGAGAGGCGCTGTATGCTCTACTTTTGAGAGAAGTTGATAAGGGTAACGTTATACACCTCAAAGCTGGTATGTATGTTATACCAGAGGAACTTGCCAAACCGATGGTGGATATAAACAGATTTGTCCCCATGGAGTGCAGGCTGATGCCTAACATTTGGTAGATAGTTGCCACCCAATCCTCTTATTGCGCGTATACGCGCGCACGTGAAAGGCCTAAAAATCTCGTCACATCGTCACAGATTGACTTATCTGTCTGTTATACAGCTTGATATATCGTGACTTTTGGTGTGACAGAGCGTGACAAGGTGACGAAATCGAGGAAAACGCGACGAAAAACATACTGAAATCAGGAAGAAAATAGGTTTAAACAGGACTCCTGTTGCGGATGTATGATTGTATTTCAGAACTTAAATCCAACATAAATCTAAACCTAAATCATGAAGTTTCGGTATTAAAAAAACATTAAAAACACCTCTTCTGATGTCTGAGTCTTTCAGACTTGCGTGCTGCTGTCGTGACGATGCGCCTAAAAGCAAGCTTTTGCGCACGCTACGCCATCATCCCTCGTTTCGTCCCGAAACACAGACATCAACAGAGGCAAACGCTCGAACTTGTTCGCTTCTTCGAGTCTCTTCTATGAGACGAGTCTGAAGAACATCGCGCTTCGCGCTAAAAAAAAGAGCTACTGACGATCATTTTGATTTCATAATGTGGCATCAATGAAAAGATTGAATATCGTTTCAGCAGATGACTTCGCCGCGCTCAACGAATGCAATATAGACTTACCTAATCGCAAAAGTCACGGATTCTGTGCAAGAGGACATGCTTTTTTATGTTCCAGAACCTAAAAATACATCATTTTGAATGTTAATATCATTTAATTTCAGGGTGAAAATGAGCCGTTTTGTCACCAAATCACGCCTCGTCACAGGCTTTGTCACGGCATAGTTACCTGTTTATCAGATATATAACCATACAATGTGACGATGTGACGACATTTTGATAGCCTCTCGTGCGCGCGCGTAGGTCGCGCCCATCATCTTTGCACAGCGTGACTTCATACTCGCATCAGTCAACACGTCTATACGTTTTAGCCGATACGTATAGACAAATAGACTGTTCGACACGTGTCGAACAGTCTATTCGTCTCTTCTGCCCAAAGGCATTTATATATTTGGTAACCAGAAAGTGATGTACTGACTTATTTGATGTTGCCGTTGGCGTCGACAGTGAAGAAGAAGGTGTCAACGAACTTCTCGTTATCGGCAGCAACAGCTTTCACGTCAAGCTGCGGGTAATTCACGGTGCCGTTCTTGCCCAAAACGTCGAGGTATTCGCCATCAGTGTTCGAGGGCTTACCATTGACAACGTATTCATAAACAATGTCGAACAATTCACCATCGCCGATAGCAGAGAGGTCAGCCTTGGGGGCTGCGGTGACGCGAACGCCGAACTTGCCGGGGAACTGGGTGATGTTGAAGCTGTTGTTCCACTCAGCATTGCCGTACTTCAGGGGTTCTACACTGACGAGGTTGCCCGTCTGGTCGTAGTACTCGATGGTGAAGGTGAAAGCCTTCTGAATTGACGTCTTGGTGGCATCGCTAATCTTGATGCGGTAGTTCACTTCCACCGTTTTGACCTTTGTGGCATCTTCGGATATCTTGTCGTCATCCTTGTTGCACGAAGTCATTACAGCGCCGCAGAATAGGATGGCGGCCATCATCCATAAAAGATTCTTTTTCATTGTTTTGATAAAATAAAATTAATAGATAGGGGTTGATATTAAGTAGGTATTCAAAATACATAAAACTAATTTTGAACACTTACTTTAATTGTTGTTCGTTGGCATCAATTACTTCTTGTTGTGCCTGTTGCGCCGTCGGTGGTGACTTCCGTGTTGCGGTTGGGGTCATCGTTGTCGGCATTGCCGCCCCATGTGATGGTGGTGGCGGTGACGGTGCCGTCGGCAGCGATGGCCTTAGCCTCATACACACGGCTACTGATGCGCGTCATGAACTGACCCAGGAAGCCGGGGCCGAGCTGGCCCTGTGCCTGCTTCAATTCACTCTTGATGGGTTCGCCCAGTGTAGCGCCCTTCTGGTCGAGCACGGTGATGATCATCTGCCCCATTGCCTCGATGATGTATTTCTCTTGCGTGGGCTCGCCCTTCAAGGTTGGCTGCACACTGAAGCCCGCCTGTGTGGGCAGTTTGGCGAAGGCTACGCTCTTCTTCCATGGGCTTGTGGTGACAACCTCTTGTGCCTGTTCTCCGTTACCATCTATATAATATATCGTAATGGTGGCGGCGTTGAGCAAGTCCTGGCTCAGGTTCACTACATACTCGGCCTTTGCACCCGTGGCCTTCAGCACCTCAGGCTCGTCCTTTCCACACGAAGAAAGGCAGCTGAGGGCCAGCAGGCCTCCAAGTAGCACGCTCATAATTTTTAAATTCTTCATCATAGTTATTTACAATTTGACAATTAGACAATTTACGATTTATTGAGCTATTGAATTATTTGTGAATGTATTTCTTTCCGTTTCTGATCACGACGCCCCTTGTGTGTTCGTTCACGCGGCGGCCGCTCAGGTCGTAGATGCGCTCGGTGCCGTCGGCATCGATGGTGCGCAGCTGTTCTATGCCGTTGGCGTCCTCCAGCGTCATGCCGATGTTGGAGCGTGTGCCACCTTGACGGCTTTGCAGCAGGTAGCAGCGGAAGGCAGGGATGGTGACGGCTTTATGGGCCTCGGTGTCAGAGAGCACGGGGTGCCACTTGCTGTCGTCGTTCATCACGTAGGCACCCAGCTCCACAGCATCGTCGTTATCGATGCCATTCAGTGTTCCGCGCATCACAAACCCTGGCGACTGCTGCTGGCGACCGTAGGTGGCGCCGCCGCAGGCGGGCAAAAGTACATCACCACTGGTATTCAATAAGGCGTCTTCTTGTTCGGCCCATACCAGATAAGGCTGCATGGCCTCCATCCTGCCTGTGTGCTGGGCAAATATCAGCTCATTGTCGCTACGTCCGGACAGACGGTACACCTTCGCATTGACAGGAACGTCGAGTTCGTATGGCAGGCAGACGGTATAAGGCGCATTGCTCTTTGCCAGCGTACGGGTGTTCTCCACGTTGTCAGCCGTGATGGGCATAGGAACATAGTAGTCTTCGTTGTCGTAGAGGCGGAAATTCTTCGCGCGGAAGCCACCGGTGCTGTCGCCTACTGCCACGTTCACCTCGTCGGTCTCACCATACTCTTTAGGCATATAGCAAATTGCAACCTCTGAGAGTCCGATACGTCGCAGTCCGCCGTCCTTCAGGCTGTTCATCAGCTCGAGCGAGTCGCTCAGCTGGAAATCGGCATAGTGCAGTTTCCACGCGTAGGTGAAGGCCGAATCGCCCACCATGACCAGTTTCATTGGCATGGCGATGCGCTCCAAATTGGTCAGTGGCTGCATGTCGGCGGTATGCAAGCTGTCAACGAGCGTGTAGCGCAGCGGTGTCAGGTCGGTGACGTCGGGATTCTCCTTGAACCATCCCTTCACGCTGGTCACGTCGGCAAGGTCGTCCTCGGTAGCAGCGGCGTGGGCGGCAAAGCTTGCAAACGTAGCATCGTCCGTGAACACACCTGTCGATACGTTGTTGGTACGCTGCCAGCTGTTACCCACATAGGCGTTGTCGCTGATATAGTCGTCATATAGTGACGGACGCACATAGAAGGCATCGAACGTCGGGTTGTAGTTGTTACACAGGTTGCGCCATACCCAGTTGTCGGCATCCATCTCGGGCTTTTTCTTAGCCAGCAAATACATGCGTGTGAGCGACACGTCGTCGTCGAAGGCACTCCAGTTCAGCGTCTCGATGCTGTCGCCGATGACTACGGTCTCGAGGCTCTCACACTGCATGATGGCACGTGAACGGATTTCCTTCAGCGATTTCGGCAGGATGAGTGTCTTCAGCTGATAGCACTGTAGGAAGGCATAGGCCGGCAGTACATCGTTCGCCCAGACATAATCGTCACGGGTGGTCAGTTTGTCCTGGGCGAAGTGCCAATCGCTCGTCACCAGTTGGGCATCATAGAGGTCGATATATTCCAATTGTCCTGCCAGGTTGGGCTTGTCACTCCATGCGCAGTAACCGGCCAAATAGCGCAGCAAGGCAAGGTCGCCACCCGAGATGGGGCCACTGACCTTCAGCTTCGTGATGTAATTGTAATCGCCCTTAACGCCTACAACTTTTGTGCCAGTACCAGTCAGACCATATGCTTTAGTATACACCGTCAGTCCCAGTGCGGCACCCAACGTGTTAGCAGCATCAACGTTCACCTTGATGATGTCGTCGGTGTTGAAGTCGTTGCCCGCGATGTGGTCGGCATACTCGGGCCATGCATCACGATAGCGCTTGGCATGGGTCTTGGGCACATAGATGCGGAAGTCGGAGGGCAAGTCGCGGAAGGCTCCATCTTCCAGCGTGGGCACGCTGTCAACATTGATGGTGATGGAGCGCAGGCTCTTGCATCCTTGGAAGGCACTGTAGCCCATGTAGCGCAGTGAGTCAGGCAACGAGACACGCTCCAATGCCTCACAGCCATTGAAAGCCGAACCGAGATCAGTTACTCGTATGAAACGCTCGAACTCGTCGAAGCTCTTGACACGGTCGTTCAGGATGCCGTCAATGTTAGTCAGTTGTCTGTATTCCGAGGGGAAGAAGTGTCCCTTGCGGGTGAACGCGCTCATGGCCTCGTTGTCCTTGAAAGCTGCCACCACAAGCTGGCAACTGCTGGTAATCTCATTGCGGCCCAGGAATTGACCCACTTTGTCTCCTAATACATAGACGGTTTCAGCACCGGGCGACCAACACATCTTGTCGTAGCTGGTGCATACA
The DNA here is from genome assembly GCA_947307015.1 of uncultured Prevotellaceae bacterium. GTDB lineage: Bacteria > Bacteroidota > Bacteroidia > Bacteroidales > Bacteroidaceae > Physcousia. The sequence goes on from CAMZHV010000004.1 coordinate 100,455, forward strand.
TTGCCGAGGAATACAAGTTCCTCGAGAGGCGCTTTGTTGTTCTCGAACAGCTCGTTGTCTGCTTCTACAGTCTCGTCGCCGACGGCCAAGTGTTTCAGGCCGTGGGCCTCTTCAAATACGTTTTCACCAATTTTCTTGGCGGTCTTCGGCAGGATAATGGTTTGGAGCTTGTCGCAGTAGGTGAACATGAAATCGCCCACCATGTTGTCCTCCTCCAGATAATCGTTGCTACCCCAGCATTGGTAGGGATGTTCGGTATCCTTCTTGAGTTCTGCACCGTAGAGGTTCAGGTATCGCAGACGTCCAGCCGTAGGTTCGCTGTTATTTACATCGGCGCCACCGAGGATACGGAGTACACCCACGTCGACACCGTTCAACGGACCTTCGACTACGAGGGAGTCAAACTGCTGGTACTGTCCGATGAGTCCCTTCAGATAGTTGCCGTCCATGATGGTCTGCAGGCCTAACTTCTCAGCAAGCTCGCCCACCTTGGTCGTCTTCACGTAGTGGATAACGGGTCTCTCAGTGTCGCTGACAATGTACTGGGCATAGCTGGGCCATGCCTTCTTGTAGGCATCGACAGCCTCGGCAGGCACATAGATGCGGAAGCCGTCGTAGTTGCTGAGGTCGAACACGCTGTAGTCCAACTTGGCTGGCGTGGTGCCCTCGCAGCGTACGGTCTTCAGGCCGCTGTACTGGAAGGCGCAGGCATCAATGGTCTCTACGGCAGCAGGGATGGTGATTTCCTTCAGGCTCCTACAGCCGTAGAAGGCCCAGCCACCGATGTGCTTCACGGTCGAGGGCAGCTCGATGTTGCGCAGGTTGCTGCAGCTCACGAACCATGAGCCGCCGACATAGTCGAGGCCTGCCGTCTCGAATATCTTGAACTCGGGGAACTCCTCGATGCCGGTTTTCGCGAACTTACCGTTCAGCCAGCTGAATCCTTTCTCCTTCAGTCGCAAGGCATCGATGATGTCCCATGTATTGTTGTATTCGCTGCAGTGCAGCGTGTAGCGCAGGTCGCTCAGCAGGCTCTTCACCTTGCTGTCAACAGGTTTGAACAGGCAGGGCGCGAACTTGTCCTTGTAGCTGGCCCAAGTGGAGTCGGCCAAGAAAGCCTCCATCTGCTGGGGCATCATCTTTAGGATGAGCTTCGGCGTATCGTCGAAGACGCGATCACCTAAGCGCAGCGTGTTGGGCGTCAGCGGCTTCACAGAGCCACGCGTCGTGGTGGCGTGCGACAGATAGATAAGTCCCATGGATTCCAGGTTCTTGCAATTCATGAAGCTCTCGTCCTGCAGCGTGATGTCAATATCGGCATAGCTCTCACCGAAGATGTTGAAACCGTTGACGTTCCAAAACGACACTTCCTTCAGTTTCTGATTGTTGCGGAAGGCACCCTTCTTCACATAGTCCAGATGGTAGTTGTTCCAATTACCAATGTCATTGAACAGGCCTATTGCACCGTCTTTCAAGCTGAGGATGTCGTCGTCAGCCTCGTAGGCATAGAGGTGTTCTACCTCATGCCCCATGCTGTAGGTAATGTGTCGCGTTGAGTTCTTGTCGTAGGCGTAGGCATACTTTACACCATAGCCGCTGGTGGCTTCTTTCTCGGTCAGCTTGCCGGTGGTGAGATAGCGCTTGTACTTCGCCCATGAGTTATTGTCGAGGAAGTCCTGATAGCGGTCCTCGCCCACGATGATTCGCAGCTGAGTGGAGTCGCAACCTGCAAAGATGCTGTCGCCGCAGAGGATGAAGTTTTCGGGACCGAGGGCGGTTTCACTGCCGCGGGCAGTCTGGTAGCGCAGGTCGATCTCCTTCAGACCAGTACATCCGGCAAAGGCCGAGTCAGGGATGGTGAATAGCAGTGAGGCATAGCTGTCGAAGCTGCTGCTGCGGCTCTCGGCAAACTTGATGCGCTGCACCTTGGTATTGCCCTGGAA
>CAMZHV010000005.1 GCA_947307015.1 uncultured Prevotellaceae bacterium
GGTCTTTGGATAGTTTCACGCTATGCCCAGCCACGGACAATCCCCGTTGGGCCCAAACTCATTGAATCTGAATTTTATCTTGTTCGACATTCTGATAATACGGTATGAATGAACGGGCGGCCCATTCATCGAAGGTATAGAGCTGAGGGCTGACGGCGGCATCATTTTTCCACCCCTCAACGACAAATGGATAAGCGATATTATCCTCATCCTGCGTCGTGATGGAGGGTTGAGGAAGCAGTATCAACAGGTCCCAGTCGGAGTCGTCACGAGCATCACCGCGGGCATGTGAGCCATAAAGCCACACTTGTCCGCCCTCAGGTACGACCTTTCGGCTGGTCCTCCTGAAACGTTGAATCATCTTTGATTCTTTTGCTGTCATAAAGCTTCGTTTTATTCCAAAATCCTTCTATCGGGCACCTCTCACCGAGGCATCATTTTGGCTCACACAGAGCCTATTTCTCGCCCTTTCGGTGGCATAGATATATAAAATTTACGATTTGACGATTTACAATTTACAAATTCTTTCGCATGAAGTGAAAAAAGAACATCTTTTTTCTGTTTAGAGTACAAAAAAGCCTTCCCGAGGAGAGCGGGAAGGCGGTGAAGATGAGGATATATTGAGATTAACGTACTTTGGTAAAAACCATTCCTCCTTCGTAGACAAGAGTGCTACCCATCAAAGTGAAGCTAATCGTCCTACTTTGACCTCCTTCAATCTCCAGAACCTCACCCCTTCCGGAATCGGAGTCATAACTCATGATCTTGTATGTAAAACTTTCTGTTACGTCCCAGCTTGGTCGACTGAATACGCCTGATCCATTGGATTTGAAGGTGTAGGTGCAGTAGTCTGTATTGCTATAATCATGACGCCATGTACCCACAAGGACACCATCTTGGTCATCTTTGTTACAACTGGTAAGACATAGACTCATAACAGCTACGATAATTGCTGAGACAAGATAGAGGATTTGTTTCTTTTTCATTGTTTTGGTTTTTTGTTTTGCTTACTTATTCTCCTTTTTTCAGCGTGAATAATTAATTGGATTGGGGGTAAGGGCTTAGGAGAATAGCCCTTTACTATTGCTTTGCAAACATTATTGATTGGTGGGCTGGAGGAGTTCGGGCCAGCCGTCATCGGTCCATTGGATTTCGCGTTGGATGAGGATGGCTTGACCGGAATGTTTGATGCTGTAGCCGTGACAGATGAAGAGGTCACGGCCGTCGGGGAGGTGATAGGCGGCACAGTGACCTGCGGCCTCAAAATCTTCTTTGTCGCCCTGAATGACAAGCGTTCCGCCACCTTCGGTCATGGCACGACCCGTACGGTCCAGATAGGGTCCATCGACTTTGGTGCTGCGCCCGACGACAACTTTGTAGTTGCTCTTGATGCCGCGGCAGCAGTAGTCGTGGCTGACGAAGAGGTAGTAGTAGTTGGCGTGACGGAGGATGAAGGGGGCCTCAATAGCGTTGCGACCCGCGAACTTGGATGTCGGGTTGGGTTCGGCACGGAGTGTATCACGCAGGGCTACGCGGCGGGCGATGGTTTGAGGACGGACACCGGCAGGAATGTGCATCGTGGAATCCAACGGTGCCATCTGTATGCCGTCCCAGAAGGAGCCCCAAGTGAGCCACGGCTGACCTTGGTCATCAAGGATGAAGGCGGGATCAATGGCGTTCCATTGGTCGCGACCCTCACGCGAGGCCACGAGGCAGCCGTGGTCGCGCCAATGGTAGTTGATGCTGTCGCGGAAGTTGAGGGTAGGGGAGGAGGCGAGGCCGATGGCTGAGGTGTTGCGGCCGAATGTGGAGCAGGAATAGGCCATCCACCAGCGGTCGCGGTAGCGGATGATGTCAGGTGCCCACACGTGAGCCCGGAAGCCTGGCACGCTGTCCTGAGTCCAGGCTGGCATCAAGCGGCGTTGCTGCACGTCCTGTCCCTCAATGGGAATCAAGGCTGGGCGACGATGAACCGTCCACGTTACCAAATCCGTTGAAGTCATCATCTGTACGCCCATACCCGTTGAATAGATGTAATATGTGCTGTCCTCCCAGGCCATCACTGGATCATGCACCATCGGTGTGGTGGTGGAAAAGGAAGGTGCGGAGGGGGCGGTTACCTGAGCGGATAGGTGACTGGCAGGGAGGAAGAGAAAAGAAAGAATGAACAGTGAAGAATACAGATTACTAATCAAACAGGAAAGGGAATGCATAATTTTTGTTTAATGGATTGAGTTTTGTGTGTTTGTGTTACAGAACTTAAATCTAACTTAAATCTGAACCTAAATCTTTTTTACTTAGGCTCCCGAGGTGTGATTATATTTCAGAACTTAAATCTAACAAAAATCTAAACTTAAATCTTTTTTGAACGCTTCTTCGACTTATCGTCTCAGAAGTTTACGGTCGCATACGACCTACACTTGAGTGTCCAATGTCAATTATCCAATGTCCATTGTCCATTAACATTCAGCGCGTAGGCTTGATGGAGCCGTAGCTTCTTTGAGCCGCCGATTGGCGGTCAAAGCGTGCGAAGCAACAGAGATTTAAGTTCAGATTTATGTAAGATTTAAGTTCCATTCGCTTACTTGAGCACACCGAGTTCCTTGCCCACCTTGATGAAGGCGGCGATGCACTTGTCGAGCTGTGCGCGGTCGTGACCTGCGGAGATCTGGACGCGGATGCGAGCCTGACCCTTCGGCACCACGGGATAGTAGAAACCGGTGACGTAAATGCCTTCTTCCTGCAGACGGGCAGCGAAGCGCTGGCTGAGGGGCGCGTCGTAGAGCATGACAGCGCAGATGGCGCTCTGCGTGGGTTTGATGTCGAAGCCGCTGGCCATCATCTTGTCGCGGAAGTAGGTCACGTTCTCCACGAGGCGGTCGTGCAGCTCGTTGCTCTCGTCGAGCATCTTGAACACTTCGAGTGCAGCGCCGACGATACCCGGAGCCACGGAATTACTGAAGAGGTACGGGCGCGAGCGCTGGCGCAGAAGGTCAATGATCTCCTTGCGACCCGTGGTGAAGCCACCCATGGCACCGCCGAAGGCCTTGCCGAGGGTGCCGGTGTAGATGTCCACGCGACCGTAGGTGTTGTAGAACTCGCTGACACCGCGACCCGTAGCGCCGACGACACCTGCCGAATGGCTCTCGTCCACCATGACCATAGCATCATATTTCTCGGCCAGGTCGCAGATCTTGTCCATGGGTGCCACGTTGCCGTCCATAGAGAATACACCATCGGTGACCACGATGCGGAAGCGCTGTTCCTGAGCGGCTTGCAGCTGACGCTCCAGGTCTTCCATGTCGGCATTGGCATAGCGGTAGCGTTTGGCCTTGCAGAGGCGCACGCCATCGATGATGGAGGCGTGGTTGAGGGCATCGCTGATGATCGCATCTTCTTCGGTGAGCAGGGGCTCGAAAACACCGCCGTTGGCATCGAAGCAGGCGGCATAGAGAATCGTGTCCTCGGTCTTGAAGAAGCGGCTGATGGCTGCCTCCAACTCCTTGTGGATGTCCTGTGTGCCGCAGATGAAGCGGACGCTGGACATACCGTAGCCGCGGCGGTCCATCATCTTCTTGGCACCTTCGATGAGACGGGGATGGTTGCTGAGGCCAAGGTAGTTGTTGGCGCAGAAGTTCAGCACTTCCTTACCAGCCACCTGAATGGCAGCGGCCTGCGGGCTTTCAATGAGGCGCTCCTCCTTGTAGAGACCAGCCTCGCGAATCTCCTTCAGCGTCTGCTGAAGATGTTCTTGCATTTTTCCGTACATAAGATTAGTTTGAAAGTTTAAAGTTTAATATTTAAAGGCTTTTGTGCGTGCAAAGTTAAGCATAAATTCTTTATTATGGCATAAAAAGTGGGAAAAATCGCTTAAAGTAAAAAAAATAATACAGAGTAAATTGTCAAATCGTAAATTATCTTTATCTTTGTCGCGCAAAACGCCTGTTAACTTACAAATAATTTACGATTTGCCAAATTACTATCAACTATAACCTCAAATTTTAAACTAAATAATTCCTGATGAAGAACATTCTTGTCATTGGCTCCACGGGTCAGATTGGCTCTGAGCTTACAACAGAATTGAGAAAACGTTATGGCGGCGAGCACGTCGTAGCAGGTTACATCCCCGGTGCAGAACCCAAGGGCGAATTGGCAGAGGGCGGTCCCTCGGCTATTGCTGACGTCACGAATGGCGAGCAGATGGCCGCTATCGTGCGCGAGTATCAGATAGACACCATCTACAACCTGGCTGCCCTGCTCAGCGTCGTTGCCGAACAGAAGCCGCGCCTGGCATGGAAGATCGGCATTGACGGCCTCTGGAATGTCCTCGAGGTGGCTCGCGAAAACCAGTGCGCCGTCTTCACCCCCTCCAGCATCGGTAGCTTCGGTCCCAACACGCCGCATGAGCTGACACCGCAAGATACTATCCAGCGCCCCAAGACCATCTACGGCGTCTCGAAGGTCTGTACGGAGCTGCTCTCCGACTACTACTACACGAAATACGGCGTCGACACCCGCAGCGTGCGCTTCCCGGGACTCATCAGCTACGTGACCCCTCCGGGCGGCGGCACTACCGACTACGCCGTCGATATCTTCTACGCCGCCGTACGTGGCGAAAAGTTCGTTTGCCCCATCGCCAAGGGTACGCGTATGGACATGATGTATATGCCTGACGGCCTGCGTGCTGCCATCGAGCTCATGGAGGCCAATCCCGACAAGCTCATCCATCGCAACGGCTTCAATGTCACTGCCATGAGTTTCCCGCCCGAGAAGATTTATGCGGAAATCCGGAAGCGCGTGCCTGATTTCAAGATGGTGTATGAGGTAGATCCGCTCAAGCAGTCCATCGCGGAGAGCTGGCCCGACAGTCTCGACGACAGCGCCGCCCGCGAGGAATGGGGCTGGCGTCCCAACTTCGGCCTCGCCACCATGACCCGCGATATGCTCGAAAAACTCAGCATCAAACTCCTCGGGAAGCAATGATGTTCAAGTTTTGCAAGTGCTTCAAAACCTGACGAAACGGTGCTTGCGAAAGATAAGTAATATTAGGTTCTTTTAACTTCAAGATTATGAAGCGGCTTCTTTTTATGGCTTTCGCCGCAACAATACTCGTCGGGTGCAACATGAAGATGCCCACCGTCGAGTATGAGGCGCACTACGATGACGAGTATTCGCTCTTTGCAGACTCCATCGTTGGCATCGTGGACGGCACGCGTCAGCTTGTCAACACGGAATCGGCCACGTGTATGCTTCTTGACACCGTCGCAGATTTCAATGGCGACGGCCTTGCGGACGCATTGGTGACTGATGTGCAGGCCTGTGGCGGCAATGCCGTAGGTAATGCTTTCTTCTTCGTTACCTATACCCGCGGCGGGCGTTTCGTCCGCACCAACACTTTTGGCGTCTGCGTCTACGACGAGCCTGTTGTGGAGCTGTGGGAAGGAATGAAGTCCGTGGTTATCAACGAGGAGAAACTTGACCCGTTCACCGAGGAGGTTGAGATGCATGATGAGCGTTATGTCCTTGTCGATACCTTTGCCCTGCGCGCCGTTTCGCCTTCCACCATCACGCCGATGCCCACGATCAGCTTCCGCGACTGGCAAAAGGAGGCTCAGCTCAGTGATATGGGTGAGGAAGAGGACTGTTCCGGCGACTCCATACCAGTGGAACCGAATACCGACAGCGCCATCTTCGACGACCTTTACAGCGGCCATTGTAGTTGGTACTGCGGCGGCGAAGTGCAGAACATTACCGCCTCGTCCAGCCCCAAGGACTACGAGGCTAACAAAGCCCATGATTTCGACCACACCACCTTCTGGTCGCCCTCGGGCAGCGGTATCGGCGAGAGCCTTGTCTACACTTTCCACGGCTCATGCCCCCGCATCACTACCATCAAGGTGCTCAATGGCGACGTGACGAACGAGGAACTTTGGATTCAGTCGGCGCGCGTCAAGTTGATGCGTATGTACGTCAACGACAAGCCGTACGCCCTCCTCGCCTTCGAGGACAGCCGCACACAACAGTGCTTCGACATCGGCATCGTTGGTTTCCACGATCCTCAGGCTGCCGACTGGACACTCACCTTCGAAGTCCTCGAAACCTATCCGGGCACACTACGCGGGGTAGCTATTGCCGAGCTCAACTTCGACGGCATTGACGTCCATTGATTGTTCTGTGCAATGGAAATCGTTTTCTGGTTGATAGCGCTATGCGTCGGGGCTGCTTTGGGAGCCGTGGCCACGTGGCTGGTGATGCGCGGCAAGTTGAATGTCGCCAACACCATTCTTGACGAACGGACGGCTGCACAAGAAAAGCGCCATGCCGAGGTCGTTGCGGCTCAGCAGCAGCGCTTTGATGAAGCTAATGCAGCCCAGCAAGCGCGCTTCAATGAGGCCATAGCGGCACAACAGGCGCGCTTCGATGAAACGATGGCGAAAGTGGCGGCGCAGATGAAAGACGCCACGGGCGATATGCTCAGGCAGCGTCAGAAGGAGTTTCAAGAAGCGTCGGCAGGTAGCATAGGACAAATCGTGACACCTCTGCGAGAGACCATCGACAAGATGCAGAAGGCGATGGCTGAGACGCAGAACAAACAGAGCGAGGACAGCGGCACGCTCAAGGCCATCATCCAACAAATGATGGTGCAGAGCGAGGCTGCACGCAAGAGCACGGACGAACTGACACGTGTGTTTCGCAAGAGCAATACGGTGCAGGGCACTTGGGGAGAAACGGTTCTCGACGAATTGCTGGAGGCACAAGGCCTCACGCGTGGAATACATTATGATGTACAATCTACGATTCGCGACGCTGCGGGATCGGCTGTGACGACCGACGAGGGAGCGCGTCTGCGCCCGGACGTGATTCTCCATCTGGATCAGCGACGTGAGGTCATCATCGACGCGAAAGTGTCCTTGGCCGCGTATATGGATTATGTTAATGCTACCGACGAGGGTGAGCGCCAGCGTTTCTTAGCAGCGCATATCCGTAGCTTACGCGATCAAGTCAATATCTTGGCTACCAAGGACTACAGTTCCTATATTCAGCCCCCGAAAGTCAGAATGGACTATGTGATTATGTTCGTCCCGCACACGGGTGCCCTCTGGACTGCACTGAATGCTCAGCCTGACCTCTGGCGCCGTGCCATGGAGCGTGGCGTGTATATCGCCGACGAGCAGACGCTCTTTGCAGCTCTCCGCATCATCAGCCTCACCTGGACACAGATTGCACAAGCGCAGAACCATGAGAAGGTCTATGCGCTGGCCAATGAGATGATGGATCGGGTAGGACAGTTCATGAAGAAGTATCAGGCCATCGGCACCGCCCTTCTCAAGGCTCAGCAGGCATACGATGACGGCGACCGCAAGCTGCAGCCCTCTGGACAAAGCATCCTTCAGACTTGTGCCAAGCTGCAGAAGTTGGGCGCCAAAGCCTCAGACAAGAATCCCCTACCACAACTCACGGACATCGATGAGATTGCGCAAATCGCTCCCCCTGAGCAAGAGGCATCACGGGATGGCGAAAGCATGGAATAACCACATTACGACAAATGAATAAATTATTGAAAGCCACGCTGCTGACGCTTCCGTTGTTCGTTGCAGCTTGTACCTCCAACACGCAGACATCACAGACCGAAGAGCCTGACTATACCGTCTATGTCAATCCCTTCATCGGCACGCAGACCGACGAGACGGGCGCCCTCAGCGGCAGCACTTTCCCCGGCGCTACAATGCCCCAAGGTATGGTGCAGCTCAGCCCTGAGACGGAGCAGATGGTGACATGGGATCCTTGTTGTGGCTACGACTATAATAAGGATAAAATCTATGGCTTCACGCATACGCATCTTAGCGGCACCGGCTGTACGGATCTCATTGACATCAGCCTGATGCCTGTTAGCGCCGCCGTGACTCCCGATCAACTGATTGCTGCTGACTTCAGCCAGCACTTCTCGCATGAGGGTGAGGCCGCACGTCCGGGCTATTATATGGTTGACTTACAGGAAAGTGGCGTGAAGGTGGAGCTTTCAGCCACCACGCGCACCGGCATTCATCGTTACACTTTCCCCAAGGGACGCCCACAGACCGTCGTTCTTGACCTGGACCGCGGCACCTATCGCGGTGAGGCATATTATTCTGGTCGTCGTACTTATGACATCATTCAGAGCCAGTTGCGCATCGTCGACGAGTGCACGGTGGAAGGCTACCGCGTCATCACGGGTTGGGCTAAGCTGCGCAAGGTTTATTTCCGTGCTGAGTTCTCGCGCCCCATCGCCGAGCGCCTGCTCATGGACGGCGGTCGCAATGCAGGCGGCAGCGAAGTGGTCAACGGCCGCTGTCTGCGCACAGCGCTCAGTTTCAATCCCGACGAAGGTGAGGAGCTGACGATCAAGGTGGCTATCTCACCCGTAGACAACGACGGTGCCCGCAAAAATATGCTCGCTGAGGCCGAGGGTTGGGACTTCGACGCATACGTGAAGGCCGCCCATGACACTTGGCAGCATGAGCTCAGCCGCATTGATGTTGAGGGCACTGACGACGAGAAGACCATCTTCTATACGGGGCTGTACCATGTGCTGATGCAGCCTAATACCATGAGCGATGTTGACGGTCGCTATATGGACACGAATTTTGAGATCAAGCAGATGCCCGAGGGACAGGTCTACCATAGCACTTTCAGTCTCTGGGACACTTTCCGCGCTGCCCACCCGCTCTACACGCTCATCGCTCCTGACGTGGCAGCCCAGTTCGTCCGTGATATGATACTGCACCACAAGACTTACGGCTACCTGCCCATCTGGGATCTCTGGGGTCAGGACAACTACTGCATGATTGGCAATCACGCCATCCCCGTCATCGCCGACGCTATCCTCGCCGAGTTGCCTGGCATTGATGTGGAGGAGGCCTATCAGGCCATGGTGGAGAGCAGTACGCGCAGCCATCCCAACTCGCCCTTCGAGGTATGGGAGCAGTATGGCTACCTGCCTCAGACGCTACAGAACACCAGCGTCAGCATCACCCTTGAACAGTGCTTTGACGATGCCTGTGTAGCTGCTGTGGCCAAGAAACTCGGTCGCACCGATGACTACGAGCGCTTCTATCGTCGCAGTATGTTTTACAAGAATCTCTTCGACGCGGAGAGCGGTTTCTTCCGTCCCAAGGATGAAAAAGGGGAATGGATAGAAGGCTTTGATCCGCTGAGCTACGAGCAGCCCTGCTTCGTTGAAGGCAACGCATGGCAGTATATGTGGTTCGTGCCTCACGACCCCAACGGCCTCATACAACTATTTGGTAGCCAAGATAATTTCCTGCGTAAGCTCGACGAGAACTTTAGCCTCACGGCTACCAGTGGCGAAGTCAACGGCAACGCCAGTGGATTCATCGGACAATATGCGCACGGCAACGAACCCAGCCATCACACCGTGTACCTTTACAACTTCGCAGGCAGGCCCGAGCGCACGCAAGAATTTGTGGAACAGGTGCGCCGTGAGTTCTACCGCGCCACGCCCTGCGGTTATGCAGGCAACGATGACTGTGGTCAGATGTCAGCGTGGTATATTTTCTCGGCCCTCGGCTTCTATCCATTCCATGCGGGAGCCGCCGAGTATGTCCTGGGCACGCCGCTCTTTACGAAAGCTACGCTCCACTTGGCGGGAGGTCGGGATTTCGTGATTTTCGCTCCTAACAAAACTCCCGAACGCATCCACGTCAAGAGCGTGCAACTCAACGGTAAGCCGCTGGACGGGCTGACAATAACACACCGCCAGCTGATGGCCGGCGGTGCGTTGGAGTTTACGATGAAGGAAGACTGATCTTTCCTTTACTTTACCACGACTTTCTTCCTGTTGCGGACAATGATTTGCCCGTTGCGGGGAGTGGTGATGCGACGACCGTTGAGGTCGTAAGCATCGCTACTGGTATCCACGGTCTTGGCGACCTCCTGCGGCGAGGTGATTTGATCGGGGACGTCAGGCAAGAACACAGCGGTGAAGGTCTGGGGTGTTGTGGGATAGAGGTCGTTTCCGCTAATGATGCCGTCCTCCTCCTGTGCGCTGTCTGTGCGGCTCCACAGGCGTATTTCGCAGAGTGTGTCGTTGTCGCTCACCAATTGGTTGTCGGCATCAACAAAACCTGCAAAATGATAGCCCTCGTCTGGTTTTACCCAAGCGTAGCATGAAGAGAGGCCTTCGGTGCCGGCGATGACCCACCGCGTTTCTATGCGGTCGCCGAAGTCGTCGTCAGAGAGCGGCAGCCGCCAGTCGCCCGTGGCATAAATCTTGCCACCCGTAGTGGCAGTCAGCAGTACATAGTACCAATAAAATAAATATCCAAGTGTCATAGTCAGTTATTCTTTATAGGCTCCGAAAATGATTCTTGCGAAGAAATCGGCACAAGCCAGAACGTGAACGTTGAGTGTGGTCTGCTGTGTCTCCAGCTTGCCTTGGCAGCGGTCTTTCATTCCATTGACGAACGAGATGAAGTTGAGGTGAGGCACCACCTTGTCATCGGGATGGTAGTAGAGCTTGATATCGGCCTTGGGGTTCCAGTCGCGTGTGAGGTTACTCTGACCCATTGCCTTGAGCAGTTTCTGAGAGATGTCTGAGTTCATGTCCAAGGCCTGTTCCGAGAGCATGCTGGACATGGTTGCTCCGCAGGCTTTCCTGATGAAATCAGAAATCTCTTCGGAAGAATATTGATGGCTGCGTATCTTCTCAAAGATACCGCCCTCAAGGAAGGATTCCGAGAAATATTCCTCAGCCTTGGTGTCGCCGAAAATCTCGGGATAGCCTACAACCATTCCCATCAGCAGGGAGGGCACCACATTGGGCACGTCAAGCTCATTGATGTAGAGATAATGACAGAGCGTGGCCATCGGGTTGTAGCAGCCGGCACAGGCACAGGTGCGCACCCAGTTGATGGCGCGGCGTTCGGCATCGCTGATTTTGGGCGAGTTTTCGACATAGCGCTGGCATGCCAGGATGATGGAAGCTCCCTGTGAACTGCCAATGCCGTAGGTGGGGTAGTCGCCGCTGGAACAGTCCATCTGATGCAGGTCGCGCAGTAAGTCGTGAGCAATGAGGAGCATATCCACACTTTCCTCTGCCATGATATCTGCCGCACAATAGGGATGATCGTACTGCTCAGTAATGCCGCAGCCGTAGTAGTCGGGCTCCACCATTACGGGCTTGTTGGTCGAGAATTTGAAGGAATAGCTATCGATAGGGTCGCTCACAGAAGGCCAGTCGGAACTCTTGTACAAGGTATAGTGCGTGGAGAAGAGCAGGTGGTCGGCTTGTGAGGCGCCACCTTCGCCATCCGTAGGAACTGCCATCCAGCCTGAGAGCCACACCTCATTGCCTTTGGGGTCGTGGGAGCGATAGGCGATGCTGTACTTGGTATTGCCAGACGAGCGGTCCATGGACATCACTCGATAACGGTAATCCTTGGGATGAGAAGTAGGCACGAATTCCCAATCATTGTATGGCGACGAGGTGCGTGCAGCCGTCAGCCGTTCACCGCCCTGATCATCAACTTCCACGTTCAGAAAGCGGGTGTCAGCAAGATAGCGGTAGCGGAACTTGAAAGCCCCCTCGGTGGTCTCGCTGGGCATCACGTAAGTCATGTTGGCCTTGGGCGAGAACTTGACCGACCATCCCAAGCCACTGTTGTTCAGCTGCATGATCGCCTCATCGGAGTGGACGTAATAGAGCTGCTCCTGGTCGCCATAGTGGATCGTGTCGTTGGTGATCACACGCCAGTTGGAAGCCAGACTCTCATCCGAAGTGGTCGTGCCGTCCTTCATGAGATACGTGCCCGTAGCCACATTACGCAGCACGTATTGTCCGTCAGGCGATACGGCAATCGTATTGTCCTCGGCCCACACAGGCCAAGCCAGCACAGTAATCAATACAAATGAAATCCATTTTCGCATAGTGTCATTTCTGAAAACTTGTGCAAAGGTACATAAAATAATTGAAGCTAAGCATAAAATGGACAAAAATTATAGTTAATTTTTATAAGCGCCTAAAATCATTCTTGCAAAAAAATCCACGCAGGCAGCAATATGGCTAACTCCCAGCACCACCCGCTTTGTTTCGAGCTTGCCTTGGCAGCGGTCTTTCATACTGTTGTAGAACGATGCGAAGTTAAGGTGAGGCACGACGTCATCGTTGGAATAGTAGTAAAGGACGATGTCAGCCTTTGGTGACCAGTCGCGTGTTAGATTGCTCTGTCCAAGCGCCTTCTGAAACTTCTGGGCGATGTCAGAATTCATATCTTTGGCCTCTTCGGAGAGCATACTGGACATCGTCGATCCACAAGCTTTCTTGATGAAATCGGCAAGTTCATCATTATTGTACTGCCTGCTACGTATTTTCTCCATGATTCCCGCCTGAAGGAAAGCATCGGAAAAGTACTCCTCAGCCTTCGTGTCGCCGAATATGTCGGGGTGAGCAGCCACCATGCCTATCAGCAGGAGCGGTGCCACACTCGGAATGGACAATTTGTCAACGTAGAGGTAGTGGGAGAGTGTAGCTAACGGGTTGTAGGCACCGTCGCAGGCGCAGGTGCGTATCCAGTTGATGGCTTTGCGTTCCGCCTCGCTAATCTTGGGTGAGTTCTCGACATAGCGCTGGCAAGCGAGGATGATAGAACCACCTTGCGAGGTTCCTATTCCATAGGTGGGGTAGTCGCCTGAGGAACAATCCATTTGATGGAGGTCGCGCAGCAGGTCGTGGGCGATGACCAGCATGTCTACACACTCTTCGGCCATGATATCGGCAGCGCAATACGGATGGTCGAATTGCTCGGTGATGCCACAACCATAGTAGTCGGGCTCGATCATCACGGGTTTGTTGGTGGAGAAATTGAAGGACAAGCCATCCATCGGGTCGCTTGCGGATGGCCATTCCGTGGTCTTTGTTATCGTGAAATGCGCAGAGAAGAGGACGTGGTCGGCGGTTGAAGCACCACCTTCGCTGGAGGTGGGAACCGCCATCCATCCTGACAGCCAAACTAGGTTACCCCTAGTGTCATGGGAGCGGTAGGCAATGGAATATTTCGTATTGCCGGATGAACGCTTCATGGACATCAACCGATAGCGGTAATCTTTTGGATGTGAAGTCGGGACGAACTCCCAATCGTTGTAGGTCGAAGAGGTGCGCGCTGCCGTAAGGCGCTCGTTGCCCTCACCGTCCACCTCCACGTTCAGGAATCGCGTGTCTGCCAGATAACGGTAGCGGAACTTGAAGGCACCATCCGTGGTCTCGCTGGGCATCACATAGGTCGTGTTAGCCTTGGGCGAGAACTTGACCGACCATCCCAAACCACTGTTGTTCAGCTGCATGATCGTCTCATCGGAGTGGATGTAATAGAGCTTCTCCGGGTCTGTGTAGTGGATTGTGTCGTTCGTGATTACGCGCCAATTGGAAGCCAGGCTTTCGTCGGTGGTAGTCGTGCCGTCCTTCATGAGATATGTACCCGTAGCCACATTACGCAGCACATATTGCCCGTCAGGCGAGACGGCGATATTGTTGTCCTCAGCCAGCACAGGCCAGGACAACAAAGAAACTAATAATAATGAAAGAAGCTTTTTTATTCGTATCATACAAAAAACATGATTGAAATAATTATTCTATTGTCAATTCAAGCCGGTTTTCGGTAAGCGAACTGTTGCCGATGAAGAGTTCGTACTTGCCGGGCTTTGTGCGCATCGTGTTGGTTTCGGGGTCGAAGAATTCGAAGCTCTTGCGCGTTAGCGTGAGTTTCACCGTCTCGGTCTGTCCTGCCTTCACGTCAACACGCTTGAAGGCGCGGAGTGATTTAAGCGGGCCTTCGGTGTCAGCAGGGTTGCGGATGTAGAGCTGTACCACTTCCGAACCGTCGCGAGTGCCTGTATTCTTGACATCAACATTCAGTGTCATTGTGCCGTCGCCATTGCCGTCTATGCTCAGGTTGTCCTGGCCGATTTCAAATGTCGTGTAGCTCAAACCGTAACCGAAGGCGTAGAGGGGATCGTCGAAGTAGCGATAGGTGCGTCCCTTCATGGAATAGTCCTCGTAGTCGGGGAGCTGGTCGGTGCTCTTGTAGAAGGTCACGGGGAGCTTGCCGCTGGGGTTGACGTTGCCGAAAAGCACATCGGCCACAGCTGTACCGCCCTCCTGGCCAGCATACCATGCCTGTACGATGGCGTCGCAAGTCTTGGTCTCAGGTGTCAAGGCAATGGCTGAGCCGGAGCAGTTGACAAAGATGACAGTTTTGCCGGCGGCTTTCAGCGCGCTCAGGAAGTCGCGCTGCACGGCTGGTAGCTCAATGTTCGTGCGGTCGCCGCCACGGAAGCCGTCAATATTCACGGGCATCTCCTCGCCTTCGAGCGCCGGCGAGATTCCGCCTACGAAAATGACTTTCTGAATGTCTTTGAGCTGTGCGATGATGGCATCGTAGTCGATGGGCTGCTCCTGGGCGATGTCTATCTTGATGTCTGCACCCCATGTCTTCACAAACTGATAACGTACCTCTATGTTATACGTTTTGCCCGCTTCGGCCTGGATGGCGGTGCGGGTGGGTGTTGTGCGCCATGAATGGATGTGCTGTTTGCGGTCGCCGTCGACATAGACTTCATAATCGCCTGTTCCCTCGACGTTAACAACATATTCACCAGCCTCCTTGGGCGTGAAGGTTGTCTCGTATATGGCCGAGAAATCCTCGAGCGCCACGTTTGGGGCAAAATTATGCATACCGGCCGTGGTGACTGCCACGGGTGTGGTGTAGTATTGAGTTGTCACGGGTTTGCCCTCACGCTCTGTATTGTTCCAGAATGTGCCGCGCAGACCGCGCTTGCCGCCCAAGGCGCACTCCGTAGCAAGGCGGCTGTCCATGACTAACGTGTTAGTCAGGTCGCAACCCTTGAGATAGCGTAGCTTGGCGTTGTTTCCCTTCAATGATCCCTTCTTCACCTTTAATTGGTTGCAGATTCCGTCGAGGATGGTGATGGTGTGGTTGGGCGTGCCGTTATAGTTGCCCCACATCATCGGTGTGTTGTCCGCATTGGGACCGATGACGGCGATCCGTTCCTTGCCAGCTTTCAAGGGGAGAATCCCATCGTCATTTTTCAGCAGTACAATGCTCTGTCGAGCCATGGCGAGGGCTTTCTGTGCGCTCTCCTTCGTGGACATGGCCGAGTATGGAATCTTGGACCATTCGACCAGCGCGGGGTCATCCATCTCCCCCAAGTCGAAGCGGCCTTCGAGGAGGCGGATGACATGTTTGTCAACCTCTTCCTCGGTGATTAAGCCTCGACGAACAGCCTCAGGAACAGAACCGTACACATACTCCCAGCCACATTCGACATCCGTTCCGGCCAGTGTACCTTTGGCGGCTGCGTGAACCGCATCGGAGCTGGTCTTGTGGTTCTGATGGAAGTCGCTGATAGCTCCGCAGTCGCTGACGACGAGGTACTGGAAGCCCCACTCGTCGCGTAGAATCTGTTGCAGCAGGCGCGAGTTGCCGCAGCAGGGCTCGTCGTCCAATCGTTGATAGGCGCACATGACCTCACGCACCTTGGCATCCTCAACCAGCGTCTTGAAGGCCGGCAGATAGGTCTCGTAGAGGTCGCGAAGACTGACATCGTTGAGGTTGGCCGTGTGGCGCGTGTACTCGGGGCCGCTGTGTACAGCATAATGCTTGGCGCATGCCCAAAGCTTGCGGTACTTGGAACTTTCGGGACCTTGCAATCCGCGGACGACCTGCGTACCCATAACGGATGTCAGGTACGGGTCTTCGCCGTATGTCTCTTGACCACGTCCCCAGCGCGGGTCACGGAAAATGTTCACATTCGGTGTCCATACGCTCAGGCTGTGGAACTTCTCGTCTTCGCCGCCGTCCTGGTGCATACGCTTGTTGTATTGCGCGCGGAATTCCGTGCTGGCGACGTCAAAAACTTGATATAAAAGGTCGGGATTGAAGGACGAAGCCATGGCTATGGGCTCGGGGAAAACAGTCACATTCCCCTGATTGGCAGCGCCGTGCAGGGCTTCGCTCCACCAGAAGAATTTCTTGATGCCCATACGCGGAATAGCAGGCGACTCGTCCTGCATGAGCAGCGCTTTCTCCTCAAGGGTGAGGCGCTTGCACAAATCATTAGCGCGTTCCTTGGCGCTAAGTGATGGGTCTTGATAGGGATAGGTCTGAGCGATGGCAGCGGTCGTCGCCAAGAACATTGTACAGATGAAGATAGATAACTTTCGCATGATTGTGTTTATGTTAGATGAGTTAGTAAGTTGTTTATAGGATGGTGATTATCTCTTGTTTTTGATGCGGATGTAGAGGCGTTGCTGGAGATCGAAGAGCGTGAGGGTGGGGAGGAACCAGTAGCCTGGCTTCCAATGGTAGCGTAGGGGTAGGCGGGAGAGGCGGAAAGTGCCAAAGATGGTGGAAAAGCGGGTGCGGAGGGAAGTGAGGATGTCGGAAGAAGTGGTGAGGGTAGGGGAGTTGAGCTCGTGGCGATGGGTGAGATAGAGGCGGTAGCAGGCGATAAAGGTGAGCCAGCGGTGGCCTTCATAGCTGCGGAGGATAGCGGTGCTGACGTTTTCCTTCAGTAGGGCTGCGCGGAGGGAGAGGTTGGCCTCCATGAAATCGAATCGGCGGATATTGAAAGAGGTGGTCATGGAGGTGGGGTGCTGCCGGTAGAAATAGATGCCATTGCAGGCACGCACCTCACGGCTGTGGAGGTAGTGGAGGCGAGACGTGTTGTCGTCGCTGTAGAGGCGGGCCGTGGTGTCAAAGGGAATTTGGCGGTGGAGGGGTGTGCGGACTGCATAAAGTCCGTGGAGTTTCCAGCCGTCCATGCAAAGCTCAAAGGCTTTCTCACCTGAAATATAGGCGTTTTCATCAAGATGCTTATTTCCAAAAGGAGAATGAGACAGTTCTTCTGGCATAGGCCATTCCTCCTCTCTTCGTTGCCCATCCTCCTCGAACACGCGGCAGAGACGGAAAACGACGGAGTCGGTACTTGGATGGTTGCGGAAAACGTCGACGGCAGATTGGAGGGCATCGGGTGAGAGCCAGTCATCAGCGTCAACCATGCAGACGAGCGGGGCGGTGACGTGTTCAAGCGCCAGGTTGCGCGCCACAGCTTGACCGCTGTTCACGGGCGTCTGAAACACCTTGATGCGCGGGTCTTTAGCGGCACGGCTTTGGAGCAAAGAAAAGGTTTCGTCGGTGGAGCAGTCATCGACGCAGAGGAGCTCGATGTCCGCGAGTGTCTGGGAACAAAGGGAGTCCAGACATTCGGGTAGCGTTGAAGTCGCATTGTAAGCTGCTATGAGGACTGCAATCTGCGCCATGATGTAAATTTCTGTACGATTCGCTGCACGATGTCAGACTCGCGACGAAGCACAACATAGCTACACGTCGCTGATACGATGAGCAGCATGAAACCTGCGATATATTTCCACAATGGCGGCAAGCCAAGGCAGGCGGTCACGGTCAGCGCCAGCAGCACCATCTGCTGTAGGGTCAGCCGCAGCGTGTGCATCTCGATGTGCAAGCCGTAGCGACGGTTGTAGCAAATGCCCACGAGCAGCGTGTCGAAAAGTGCTGAAAGCGAAAGACCTATGCCAATGCCGGCGAGCTGCCATTGCAGGTAGCAAAGGATGATAGCCGTGAGCGAGAAGGCATCGTAGATGATTTCCATGATCATGTAGACCTTCGAATCGCCGCGTGCCAATGCCGTATAGGCTACGGGTACCGATATACATCGGAAGAACATATAGAAGACAGCGCAGACGGTCATCTCGACGGCTGGCAGGAATTCCTCTGTGTAAAGTACGCGCAGCAGCACGGGCATCATGACAATCAGCGCAATAAGCATCGGTGCCAGCAGTAGCATACAAGCACGTATCTGGCGGTTGATGGTCTGGTTGCGCCGTACTTCATCATGGTTGACGCTGGAAAGGCGAGGGAAGTAGTCGGCCTCGAGAGCTGTGAAGATAATGCCGGCGTAGGTGACCATCATGGTGTAGCCGACGCGGTAATAGCCGAGCGTAGCTTCTGAGCTATGCTCCTTGAGGAAGGTTTGCAAAGCCACAGTCACACCCGCACCTGCAATACCTGTAAGGACGTAAGGTATGCCGATGCGCAACAGCGGTAATCCCCTGCGGAAAATATCGGCGGATGTAGGTGCCACGCGCCACGGGAAGAGAGGTACGGTAAAGATCAGATGGATGGCCAGCGTGGCTAAGGCGCAACAATCGAGGGAAATGATGATGCCTTTCATGCCCAATGCCCAAAAGAAGGGGATGGTGAGGCAAAAAGTGGCCACGGCAACGAGCAGAGAAATCACCGCTACCCGCTTCAAGCGCCGCAGGCCTTTAAGGATGGAGATCTCTCCGCCAGTGAGGATGGCACTTACAGCCATCGGCGCTAACAGTATCACATGGCGGTCGTAGAATGTGGCTCCCATGCAGAGCAGGCAAGCAAAGAGCGCTGACCAGAGACACCACGTGCGTACCACTTTAATAAACGAGCGTATGCGCGCGAGGTCATCCTCCTCAAAGAGCTCAGAGATGTGTTGCACCGAGGAGATGGGTATGCCAAGGTTGGAGCAGTTGTTGACAAAATCCGTGATGCTGATGTAGAAGCCCATTAGTCCGATGCCCGCGGCTCCAAGAAACTTCGAGGCGAGCTTGTTGCGGATGATGCCAATGAGGATGTTGATGCCCTGCACACCACCAAAGACCCCCGTGTATTTAAGCACGTGGTCGAGCGACGCGTCTTGATGTTTGGCAGGTTCTGGCATCTTTTTTTCAATAAATAACGAATAAACATGCCGTTTATTGTGAGAAATGCGTACCTTTGCACTCAATTTTAAGAAAAATATATTAAAAATACCTCATAATACTGTACAAAATGGCAGGATATTTAGTCGACGATACGCGCAAAGTGACCACGCATCGCCTTTATGAAATGAAACAGAGCGGCAAGAAAATAGCCATGCTCACCTCTTATGATTACACCATGGCGCGCATCGTCGACGGCGCGGGCGTTGATGTCATCCTCGTAGGCGACAGTGCCTCCAATACGATGGCTGGCAACGCCACAACGCTACCTATCACACTGGATCAGATGATCTACCATGCCCGTAGTGTTGTACGCGGTGTGACGCGTGCCTTAGTGGTATGCGATATGCCTTTTGGCACCTATCAGGTCGATCCTCAAGATGCTGTTCGTAATGCGGTGCGCATCATGCAGGAGACGGGTTGTGATGCCTTGAAACTTGAGGGTGGCGTGGAGATTCTCCCTGCTATCAAACTCATCCTCGAAGCAGGCATCCCCGTGTGTGGTCATCTCGGTCTAACTCCTCAGAGTATAAATAAATTCGGTACCTACGCTGTACGTGCTAAAGAGAATTCGGAAGCAGACAAGCTGCGTGCTGATGCCCAGGCACTTGCAGAGGTTGGCTGCTTCGCTATCGTTCTGGAGAAGATTCCGGCAAAACTGGCTGCGGAGGTCACTCAGAATGTGCCTGTGCCTATCATCGGCATTGGTGCCGGAGGCGGGTGTGATGGTCAGGTGTTGGTCATCCACGACATGTTGGGTATGAATAAGGGCTTCTCGCCCAAGTTCTTACGTCGCTATGCCGATCTCCACGAGGTGATGACTGACGCCATCGGTCAATATGTCACGGACGTCAAGAACTGCGACTTCCCCAACGAAAACGAGCAGTACTAAGCGGCTCACGCGATACATCGTAACAAGTTTTTGATACAAAATAAAGGCAGTGCGACATGAAATCGCGCTGCTTTTATGTTTCATAACATATTTGCGCAAAAGTTTTAATAAAAAAGATGTATGGATGTGAAGATTTGTTGTATCTTTGACACCAAAAGAGCGAATTATGCCCGCATACCAACTGACGCTGGCATTTTTTGCGTGTCCTAACCAAAAGGAAATCAAGTAAATCAACAATTAATAACAACATGCAAAACAGTATTCTAAAGCGAAGACTTGCGAAACATGCAAGTTACGCGTGTGCTGCTCTGTTGCTTTTTGGAGGCAGTGTGGGCCTCTTGTCCTGCGAGGACAACTTGCTCACGGGTACCCCGACATGGCTCGGAAGCAGTATCTATGAAGAGCTGGAGAGCCGCGGCACATTCACGCAGACGCTGGCTCTTATCAACGATCCCGACCTGTCGGAGACCAACTATCCCGACCTGTTGCGCCGTTCGGGTAGTATGACCCTCTTCGTGGCTGAGGACGCGGCTTGGAACCGTTACCTCGCTGCGCGCGGATTGTCGTCAGTGAGCCAGCTGCCCAAGTCAGAGAAGAAAAATCTCCTGAAGGCCGCGATGATTAACAATGCCTACCTCATCGAGTTGCTCAGCAACACGCCCGGTGATCCCCCCACCGAGGGTGCTTGTATCCGTCGAGCTTCGCGTGTGGACGTGACCGATTCAGTGCTCGTCCTTGCCAACGCCGACTTCCCTGAGCTCAACCCCAACCGTTTCGATGCCGAGGGCAACCAGACCGACTATTGGTCTACAGTGCGCAACCGCCCCAGTATCAAGGTCATTGACCGCTATATTCAGGATGGAACCTATTCCGACGATGCTAAACCTATGGTACACTTCCTGCCCAAGTACCTTTCACAAAACAATATCACTGGCGAAGACCTGGAGATGCTTACCAATGGTAAGATCAAGAACCAGGCTGGCAGCACAGAGCGCAGCTATGTCAATGCGCTGCCCATCGCGCTCAACGAAGGCAAGTGGCCTGAGAAGGACGTGGAGACCGATGGCTCAGCAAAGAAATACTTGCAAGACATCACCTGTCAGAACGGTTACATTCATATCCTTGAGGATGTCCCTGAGCAGTTGAACAGTATGGCTGACATCATCTTGTCGAAGCCCCAGTTCAGCATCTTCAGCAGCCTGCTTGAGCGTTATAGTTATCCTTATTTCCTCACCGTGCAGGAGCAGGACGGTCGTCGCGACTCTCTGTTTGCAAAGCGCTATTTCAACACCAGTGGCAACCACGCCCTGAAGACGATCGTCGAGACGGAACGCGCCGTCAATGGTATTTCCTTCGATCCGGGATGGAACACCTACGTGCTTTACACCAGTGGTAACCGCTATACGATGGCTGAGGACGCGGCTGCTATGATGGTGCCGACGAATGACATGATGCAGAGCTACCTGCACAATGCCGGTGCTGCTATCGGTTCAAAGTACGGCTACGATTGGCGTAACGTCCCTGACAACGTGGTTCTTGACTTCATCAACAACTGTATGCAGGTCAGCTTCCGTAACACCGTGCCCAGCAAATTCAAGTCCGTCAAGAATACTGCTGCCGACGTGATGGGGCTCACGACTGCCGACGTGGATAGTTGCTTCATGGCTTGCAACGGTGTCGTTTACCAATTAAATAAGGTGTTTGTGGCACCGGAGCATCAGTCCGTCTTTTTCCCTTGCATCCTGCGTTCGGATGAAGACCTGAACACGCTTTACACCACTATCGCCGATAAGCGCTATGAGAACCACGCCACATGGACGGTTTCCGGTGAGTACAACTCCTACGTCAACTCCATGAGCAGCTCCTATAGCTTCCTGATTCCCCGCGACAACACCGTGGATAAATATACGGAACTGAAGCAAGCTCCCTTCTTCGAATATATTGATCCCTATTCGTTCACGACATCTACACACCTGGGCTACCGTTTCTATGTTGATCCTTCACAGACGGTTTTCCCCGTCAGTGCTGTAGCTTTCGAATTGGACTCCTTAGGCAATATTTCTGACAAGAAGGCCGCTAATTCCTTGCAGCCCTCAGGTTCTGCAGGTCTGGCTATCGTTAACAACCGACTGCGTGACATTTTGGATAACATCATCGTTGTTCACGGACAGCGCGGCACCCAGACCTTCCGCGAGGGGCAGGAAATCTACCTCAACAAGGCAGGCGGTCCTGTGAAGGTGCAGTTCACCGGTGGTACGGTGACTGGCATCGCTGGTTCGCGTCAGGCTGAGATGGGTACGTATATTCCCATAGCTCCTGAGTTCATCTTCGACCAGACAGCTCAGGGTAATGGTGTTGCCTATCTGCTTGACTCGCTGCCCCAGAGCACGTTGACGAGTCCCTTCAAGGTGATGACCGACACGCTGAATCACCCACAGTTCAAGGAGTTTGCTCGTCTGCTGCGTACCAGCTCCTTCGTGACGCAGCCTGGTTCACAGTATGAAGGTCACTCGACCATTGACCAGGCCATCACACTCATGAACAACTACCACTACACTGCCTTCATCCCACAGAACGAAGCCATCGAGCGTTTAGTGGCGGCAGGCAAGTTGCCCACCGTCGACCAGAGCGACGAATGGGCTGACTTCCGCGAGGCTCTTGATATCTACCAGCGTGAGCATGAGAGTGACATCACAGATGAGCGTAACGCCGAGATCGACTCGCTATACGAAATGGCCAAAGCCTACGAGGCACGTATTCAAGATGTCATTGACAATTTCGTGCGCTACCACATCCAAGACGGCTCTGTCTATCTTGGCGGTGCCGATTCCACTGGTGTCTACGAGACACAGGTGCTTGACACGGCCATGAACCGCTTCCGCCGCCTCGAAGTGAGCAACCACCAAAAGGTGATGCGCGTCACTGACCTCACGGGTAACACCGCTAACGTCATCAACGGCGATGACAGCAACCTGATGGGACGCCAGTATTACTTTACCAGTGCAAAGCTCATCTACAGCTCCGCTTACGCTGTCGTCCATCTGATTGACCGCGTGCTCTCCTACGGCGACGAGCAATTCCTCCCCGAGGGCTTCCCCAAGCCTGACTATCCCGAATGGTTACCCAAGCCCTCACTTAACAAGCCCAGAAGAAGATGAAAACGTTCAGATATATTATTACTGCAAGCCTCATGCTGGTGTCCACGCTGGCAATGGCTCAGATCACGCGTATCAGCGGTACCGTCAGCGACGACTTCGATGTGGTGCCCGGCGTGAATGTGGTCGAGATTGACGCATCCAACCGTATGGTCAATGCGACCGTGACCGACATGAACGGTAACTTTGTTCTGCCCATCAAGAGTGCCAAGAACAAGGTTAAGTTCAGCTTTATGGGCTACAAGACTGAGATCATGCCCATCAACAAATCCGTGTTCAAAGTCACCCTTCAGGAGAACACCAAGATGATGAAGGAAGTCGTCAAGGTGGCTGATAAGAAGCTGAAAACCTCGGGTCTGGCTATTCCCGAACGTGAGGTGAGCTTCTCTGCACAAGGCATTTCAGCCAAGGAATTCGAAGGACTTGGTATCACCAGCGTCGACGAAGCCCTGCAAGGACGTATTGCCGGTCTTGATATCGTGGCCAACTCCGGTGACCTTGGTGCCGGCACAAGTATGCGTCTTCGTGGTGCCTCTACCGTCTCCACCCTGACATCCAACGAACCGCTCATCGTCGTCAACGGAAACGTTTGGAATGTGGACCTTTCCGACTTCGACACGGCGACGGCCAATGACGAGAAGTTTGCTCAGTTGCTCAACGTCAACACGGAAGATATTGAGGACATCAAGGTTCTCAAAGATGCTGCTGCTACTGCCATCTGGGGTTCCCAGGGTGCTAACGGTGTCATTGAGATCACGACGAAGCGTGGTAGCCGTGGTGCGCCGCAGGTGACCTACTCCGTCAAGCTGACCATGACGCACCAGCCTAAGGGTATCGCGCTCCTCAACGGCGACCAGTACACAATGCTTCTGAAAGAAGAGTATTTCAATCCCGAACAGCGTACCTTCATCGGCGACGTGCAGGAGCTCAACTACAATGAGAACGACTCCGAGTTCCTCATGTTCAACAAGAACACCGATTGGGTAAATCTCGTCAGTCAGAACGGTTTGCGCCAGAATCACTATATTAGCGTGGCTGGTGGTGACGAAAAGACATTGTTCCGCATCTCTGGCGGTTATGACCACGAGACGGGTACCATCATCAAGCAGAAACTTAACCGTTTCTCCACGCGTATGGCGCTTGACTACTATGTCAATGATCGCATCAAGATCATGTCCAACTTCTCGCTGACTTACACGAAGAACAACCGCAACTACGATGGTTTGCTTGGTATCGCATACACGAAAATGCCTAACCTCTCGCCTTACCGCTACGATCGTGACGAGAACGGCAACGAGTACAACACGGGTGAGTACTATATTGTTCCCGAGTATGCCTTCACCAATCACGGTCAGCTCAGTGCCGACGATCGCAACAAGTTCAATGACCAGCGTAACTCCCACAATCCTCTGGCCAGTGCCGAATATGCCAAGAACCAGCAGACGACCTACGATATTTCGCCAGAACTGGAACTCGAATATAAGCTTCTCGGCCTCGATGAGGAGCACCATCAGCTGAAGTACAATGGTCGCGTGGTGATGAACGTCTACAACGATTATACTGACCAGAGTTTCCCGCGTTCACTTTTGAGCACGAACTATTATAATAATGGTACGGCTTACAGTTTCAGCCGCAAGAACCTAGCATTCACGACAACACACACGCTGACCTTCCAGCCCCATTTCAAGAATGAGGATCATTACCTCATGATGTTGGGTCGCTTCCAGCTCGTCAGCGGTAGTTCCAGCAGCCAGAGCACCGACATCAATCGTCTGCCCAACCACTTGGAATCAGTAACGGCTGGTGGTCATGTCACGGGTATGGGTAGTAACTTCAGCGAGTGGCGTTCGCTCTACTACACCTTCTCGGCCCACTATTCTTACAAGAAGCGTTATGTGTTGGCTTACTCCATGCGTGCCGATGCCACGACAAAGTTTGGTCCGCGCAGCCGCTGGGGTATCTTCCCCGCCATCTCTGGTAAGTGGCTGATTATTGAAGAGCCTTGGATGCATGCCGTCCGTGAGAAGGCTAAGATGAACCAGCTGGCTATCCGTCCGGGTTGGGGCTTCACAGGCAACCAGCCTAATTCCGACTACCTCTACATGAATATGTATTCGCCTGGTAGCACCTACCTCAACGTCCGTTCGATGAGCCCCAGCGGTTTGAAGCTCACCGACTTCCATTGGGAGAGCATCTACACTTGGAATCTCGGTATTGACCTCGGCTTCTTTGATGACCGTCTGAAGGTTATCGTCGACCTCTATCGTCGCGACACCAAGGACATGCTGATGCCAACAGTTGGTATTCCTTCCTCCAACGGTTGGAGTGACCTGAGATATAAGAACGTCGGTGACATGCGCAACGACGGTTGGGAAGTGCAGCTCAATGGCGAGCGCCTGCTCAAGAAAGGCAAGTTCTATGCAGACGTCTATGTCAACTTCGCCAACAACCGCAACATCATCACGAAGATGGATCCCCTTGTGCTCAAGTCGCTGAATATTGACTGGACAGAGGGTAACCGCAGCGTGCTCCAGCGCGTGCAGGTCAACAATCCTTTCGGTTCCATTTACGGCTTCCGCAGCAAGGGTGTATACCAATATAATTATAATACTGCGCGCGATTTGGCACGTGCTGATCGTGACAACGGGACTAACATCTTGCAGGAGTATATCGATGCTGGCCGTACCTATCCTATTGCTATCGGCGAGAGTGGCGAATATGTCAAGGATGCCAAGGGTGATCCCGTGCAGATGCGCTTCTGTTACAAGACGGAGACAAATTCTGGCTATTACTTTAAGGGTGGCGACGCCATCTATGAGGATATCAACCACGATGGTAACATTAACCAGCTTGATATCGTGTACCTTGGTAACTCGCTGCCGCGACTCACGGGTGGTTTCGGTTTCACTCTCCACTACGATCGCTGGGCACTACGTGCTAACTTCAACTATCGTATCGATTACGATATCCTTAACATGGCACGCCTCGACATGGAGTCCATGGTCAGCAACAATAACCAGAGTCAGGCCGTCAACTATCGCTGGCGTAAGGAAGGTGATCAGACTTCCATCCCCCGCGCTATGTATGGAAGCAACTCCAACTACAACACGCTTATCAGCGACCGCTTCGTTGAAGATGGTACATTCCTTCGCCTGAACTACCTGCAGCTGAACTACAGCTTTGATCCCAAGAAGTTGAAGAACTGGCACATGAAGACACTGAACTTCTACGCCAGTGCCAACAACTTATTCTGCCTGACAAAGTATTCCGGTGTTGACCCGGAAATCGGTTATGGAGGTTACGGTGTTACCACCGATAATTCCAAGACCCCGCGTTCCAAGTCATATACTGTAGGTCTCACCATTGGTTTCTAAACAAGTAATACATTCCATCATGAAAACGTTCAAACATATCATACAAAGCGGCGCAATGCTGGCTCTGCTGTGCCTTGTGCTGACAGGATGCGGAGACTTTTTGGAAATCACGCCGCGCGACCAAGTCACGGAGGACAATTTCTGGAACGAGAAAGCCGACATTGATCAGATGGTGGCCGGCTGCTACGCCTCGATGCAGAGTGACGCCTTCATCCGCCGTTGCATCGTGTGGGGCGAGCTCCGCAGCGACAATATTTACCCGGGAACTGACGCGCAGAACAACGAGAATATCTATCAGACACTGCGCGAGAATTTGTTGACAACAAACGAGTACGCTAATTGGGCGTCGTTCTATAGTGTCATCAACAAGTGTAACACCATCATTGAGAAGGCACCAGTGGTCAGTCAGAAAGACCCCTCATATCGCAGCAGCGACGTCAACGCCACTGTCGCCGAGATGACGGCGTTGCGCTCCCTGTGCTACTTCTATCTCATTCGTGCCTTCGATCAGGTACCCTTTACCCGCGAGGGCGTTGAGCAGGAGAATGAGGTCACTTACCATCCTGCCAGCTCCTTCGACTACATCCTCGGTGAGATCATTAACGATCTCGAAAGTGTTAAGAGTTATGCGCTGGAGCACTATGCCGCCATTAGTTCAGAGGACGGCGTCGGTGAGAAATACAACAGCAATTGCAACCGTATCACGCGCAATGCTATCAATGCCATGCTCACGGATATGTATCTCTGGCAGGGCAGCTACGACAAAGCTATAGCTTGCGCCGAGGAGGTGTTGGCTGCCAAGCGCAAGGACTATGACCGCGATTTCAGCCGTCAAACTTCATTGAGCAATCAGGCTCCGCAGCTCCTCGAGGCACCGCACGGACGCATCGTCCCGTTGTACGTGAACACCCCAGCCGACCCCAGCGTTTCAGCTAACGCCATCTTCGGCAAAGGCAATAGTTTCGAAAGCCTCTTTGAGCTGTCGTTCAACTTTACAACCGGTTCCAACTATGTCTCGAGTTCGGCACTCGGTACGCTTTATGGTAACGGCCTTACCGATGGCAACAATGGTTCAGGTTTGTTGACTGTCAATCCGGCTATCGTTTCCGAGGCTCCGTCGAACTGGCAAACTTTCCGCAATCAGTACGACGCACGTTACTACAATTGGATCAAGTCTGTTGACCAGAACTACGGCGAAGGAAACATCCGCAAGTGTGTAGCGTCCAATTTTAACCCTCAGGAATTGAGCGGTTCAATGCCCTACAACAACTACAGTGAAAACTCCTTTACCATCAAGGTTGACCAAGATCGCAACTGGATCTTCTACCGTCTGACTGACGTTATGCTCATGGAGGCAGAGGCGTTGCTGATGAAAGCCACCGACGAGGAGACTGACGAGAATGCTGAGCTCATTGCCAAAGCTTTCGACCTCATCTACCTTGTTGACCGCCGTTCCATGGTGGATCGCAGCCGCTACCTTGTCGAGAGTGCCCTCGAATCCAAGAACCGCGGACAGCTCAATGAACGCCTGCGCTCAGAGCGCAATGCTGAGCTGATGTTTGAGGGCAAGCGTTGGTTCGACCTCGTGCGCTATGCGCGTCAGGCCGGCAGCCTTGACATTATCCAGAGCACCGTGACGGCCAAGATTTCCGGCACCGTGTCCTTCCCATCGATGGCACACCTCTACTGGCCTTACTCCAAGGAAGAGTGCCAGAAGAACCCCTACCTCGTGCAGAAGTCCATCTATGGTGAAGGTAAACAAACCTTTGAGTTAAATTAAGCGTAATCTCACGACAATGAAAAAGCTATATCTTTCAGCTCAAAGCTATGTCATCATAGCCTTAGCGACGCTCGCGCTTAGCCTGGTATCGTGCTACGACGACGTCTCCGGTGACGATCTCTACACTTACAAGGCAGAGATGTTGAGCGACTATATCCGCGACAACGCCGAGTTCTCTGAGTTCACCAAAATTGTGGAGAAGGCGGGCAAGATGGAATTGTTGTCCACGTACGGCCGTTACACTTGTTTCGCTCCGACCAATGAGGCTGTTGCTGCCTACTACAAGTCCATCGGTATCTCGTCTGTGGATCAGCTCACCATCGAGGACTGCGACACCATCGCAAGTACGCAGATCGTCGACCGTATCTATTCCACCGCCGACTTGATGAGCCTTGTGGGCGGCTTCATCCCTGAGACGAACCTCTTAGGACGTAATCTCTCCATTGAGCAAATGCCCGTGATTGAGGATGGTGATACGGTCAACACCACCTTCCGCATCAATCGTTCGGGATTGGTTATCATTGCGTTGGCCAACGACTCTGTTGAGAATGGTATCGTGCATCCCATCAGTTCGCTCATCCGTTCTTCCAACGAGACGCTACCTACCATCATGAAGGAAGATGACGCCATCAATATCTTCAACCTCTGCATTGAGATGACAGGTCTCGACGAAAAGTTGCAGCGCATCCAGGACATCTCCTACGACCCGCGTGATTATGAGTATATGGAGGGTCTTTACCGCTCCCATGAACATCAAAATTACTGCCATGTGCCTGAGACGCGTAAGTACGGCTATACTGTCTTTGCCGTGCCTGACAGCATTCTCAGCGAAGTCTATGGTATCACCAACTGGGAACAGCTCTACGATTACGCATGCAGCAAGTATCCTGAAGGTGCAGGCCAGGAATATTACGGCAAGAGCCGTGAAGCACTCGAAGACGAGCGTAACCCGCTGCATAAACTGATGGCTTACCACATGCTCGACCGCAAGGGACTTTACAATAAGCTCTACACGAATTGCACTGTTTTCCGCAACGAAATTAATCCTACGGAGTGGTACTCTACGATGAATCCGCTGTCAACGCTGAAGGTGGAATACGTCTATGGTTCCAACAAATTCCGTGGCGATTCGCAGATTCGTTCGCTTTACCTCAACCGTATGTACGATCCCGACCGTCCAGGTCTCACCATGCGTGGTGCCATCGTGAACCCCACGGTGCGTGAAGGCTTGACTCAGCAGGCTGTCAACGGTATTTATTACTATATTGATCGCCTCATTGACTATGGTCAGGAGACGCAAGACAAGGTATTCAACGCTCGTATGCGTTTGGACTTCTATGATATTTGGCCGGAGCTGATGAACAATGACATTCGCACGTCCGAGACAGGTCTTGCTGAGCCCACAACGAGCAAAGAGGCCTCCTGCCGCAACTACATTTTCCCGCACGGTTACTTCGATAATGTAGAGACCAACGAAGACGGTGACTTCATCTATCAGGGCTGCCGCAACTATTATTGGAGCTATGAAGGTGACGAGTTCAATCTCCGCTCCGATGCCAACGTCTATGACATTACCTTCAACTTGCCTTCCGTGCCGTCAGGACAATACCAGATCCGCCTCGGCTTCTGTCTGATTCCGACGCGCGGCATCGGTCAGTTCTATATCGACGGCGTGCCGCAGGGTATACCTCTCGACATGCGTGGTAATGGCGGCGCCTTCTCAGGTGTTTGGGAAAGCCGTGTAGGTTGGAAGAGCAACTATACCAGCCTCTCCGATGAAGCCAAGAAGCAGACGCGCAAGGACCTCGCCAACCAAGGTTGGTTCTATGGTCCCAAGAGTGTGCGTAACATCAGTACGGGCGGTGGCTCCGTTAAGGACGACAACCTGCTGAGCGCCTCTAATTCGTCGCCGTTCTGCAACAACAACGGCACCGTACGACGCCTGATTTATCAGGGTCCGCTGGACGGAAACGTACAGCATACTATGCGCATCCGTTCTGTTTATGCCGTCGGTGGTGCCGAGCTGATGTTCGACTACCTCGAGATTGTCCCCAAGAGTGTCTACGGCATCGAAGGCGACGGTAAGGGCGAGGATGACCTATAATCGTGTAATCCATTTCACATCAATGTTTATAACGATATGAAGACAAATCAATATATCATCTCCATGGCCTTGACATTCGCCGCTACGGTGGCTGTCGCCCTAACGTCATGCTCTGACGCTTGGGACGACCACTATACCGGTGTCAACGACTCAGCGGCTGATGCCCCTTCGCTCTATGAGCAAGTCAAGGCCGATCCCGACTTGGCCAATTTCCTGAAAGTGGTGGATCACGTCGGCTATGATGTCGTGCTTGCCTCGCCGCAGACGCTGACGCTTTGGGCACCCGTAATTACTTCTGCGCAGGCCGACAGTGTCAATCAACTCTACGACGAGCAGAAGCGCCTCTTGGTGACGCTCCCCGACGGGTCTCAGCGCAATACCAAGGACAAGGATAATACTGCCATCACGCAGTTCATGCAGAACCACATGGCGCTCTTCGGTCACTCCGTAAGTTCCGCCTACGAGGATTCCATCCGCATGATGAACGGCAAGTATATGGTGCTGACGAGCAACTCCCTCAACGGTGTACCTTTTGTCAAGAAGAACATCGTTGCTTCTAACGGAATCATGTACAAGCTGGGCACCAAGCAGCCTTTCTTCCCCAACGTGCGTGAAGGCTTGTCTCTTGACGCCACCCTCGGTAGCGCGGCAGCCTATTACCGCCAGTTCGACCAGTATGACCTTGACGAGACTTCGTCCGTGCAGATGGGCGTTGTCGACGGCGAGATTGTCTATGCTGACTCCGTCACTACGCTCACCAACCGTCTGTACAACACCTTAGGCTACATTCAACGCGAGGATAGTTCCTACCTTTTCCTCGCTCCGACGACGGAGGTGTGGAAGCGTGACTCCACGAAGTATCATGAGTACTTCAACTACATCTCCACGATGGAGAACCGCGACTCCGTGGCAGGCCTGAATGCCAGCATGGGTGTCGTGCGCGGCCGCATCTTCAATCTCAACCAGCAACACAACAACTACGAGGATTCCATCATCAACACCATGTACGTCCGCCATTCCGACTACTACGGTCTCAACGTTTTCCCTAACCCCAAGGCACCATGGAATCCCGAAACGGGCGAGGGCATTCTTGGTGGTTTGACGCCCGTTCAGTGTTCCAACGGTCTTCTGTACGTCGACGCTGACGGTCGTATCGACCCGAAGCTTACTTTCCTACAGAACCGTTATATTCTGGCTTCCAGTCCTCGTTCGCGTTCTATTCCGCAGCTCATGGTCAACTCCGAACGCCAGCCGCAGGTGGCACTCACCACGCATTACCTCCTCGATCAGGATTATGCCGAATATGGCGACACCATTATCGACATTTCCATGCTCAAGGATAATTTCGTGGAAATTGCGCCTATCACTTATCAGGGCGTGACCAACCGCAATAGTTCTATTTACTTCACGTTGCCCAACACCGTATCAGGGATGTATTACAACGTTTACGTCGTCATGGTTCCCCTCTTCGTGGCACTCGACGGCTACACTGAGGATCGCATCCGCCCCACGCGCTTCCACGTCTACTACAACGAACGCCTGATGACGCCGCGCACCAACACGTCGCAGACCAACCCCAACGAGGATCCCGAGTTTGAGAGTCCCGACCGCGACCGCGCGCTCACCGTGCCAGAGGGCGAGACCCACGGCAGTGGCACCAATTTCGAGACCACGGGCGATCAGATCGACCTTATCTGCATCGACAAGGCACGCAAGGCCACTGTCTCAGGCTACAACGCTTTCGGCAGTGTATCTGCAACACAGCGCTACCGCCTCACGACGGACATCCGCGCCTCGCAGATCAACAACAATACACACACGAACATTATGTACATCAATCGTGTGATCTACATCCCGTTCGAGACAGAGGAAGAGGCGAAGAACTTCGACCTTCAGCTGTCTGATCTGTCTAACCTTAAAGAATATAAAGAACAATGAGAACAGTTGGCTACATTTGTTTCTCCATGTTTTTGGCGCTGCCCCTCGCTGCTGTCGCTCAGGACGAGCTGACCTACGAAGAGGAGGAGGTCGACACGACTGCTGTCCATCGCATCCACAAGAGCGTCAAGAAACAGGAGCCCACACGAGAGATCAAAGGACGTGTCGTGAGCCAGCAGAACCACGCTCCCCTTGCGGGCGTGCTCGTTCAGGCCATTGCCGGCGAAGGCTATTCAGCGCTGACCGGTGAGGATGGCTCTTTCACCTTGCAGGTGCCTCTCTACTGCTCGGCTGTAGATGTCACTATCCCTGGATATAATAAGGTACGTGCGGGACTCAACTCGAGCGGTCAGCTGCGTGACATTGTTATGCAGAGTGATGCTGCCCGTGCCCTCTATGGTGCCGACGACAATATCCTCAACAATGCGCAGGCCGGCGATTTCGGTTTTTCCAACGCTGTTAACATAAGCGCTGAGATTCAGAACAAGCTGGGCGCCGAGGTGCTTGTCAACGAGCGCAGTGGATTAACGGGCATGGGTGCCTATATGCAGGTCAGCGGCGTCAACAGTTATATGACCAACGCTCAGCCCCTCGTCGTCGTTGACGGTGTCATCACTGAGATGCAGTACGGTCGCGAAATGATTCACTCAGGCTTCTACAACGACGTACTGGCTAACTTTAATGTCAACGACATTGAGAGCGTTGAGATCATGCGCAACGGAACGGCCATCTACGGTGCCAAGGGTGCCAATGGTGTCATCATCATCAAGACAAAACGCTGCTCCAGCATGGCTACGCGCATTGACGCTACGGCCAGCGTGGGCGTTGAACTCATTCCCCAACACTATAGCATGTTGTCCGGTCGCGAGTACAAGACCTATGCCAGCGGTCTCCTGAGCACAACAGGTACCAAGCTCCAGAGCTTCAAGTTCCTTGATGAGCGTACGTACAATCCCTCAGATCCGTATAACTACAATTACTGGGTCAACAAGTACAACAACAATACCAATTGGGCTGACGAGATCTTCAGGGAAGCCATCTCGCAGAACTACGGTTTGAGCGTTCAGGGTGGTGGCGAAGTTGCCAACTATATGCTTTCTATCGGCTATAACCGCGCCAACGAGACCATCAAGGAAGGCAACTTCAATCGTCTCAACGTGCGTTTCAACACCGATGTGAAGATTACCGACTGGGTGGACTTCCGCTTCGATGCTTCTTTCAGCAACACCACGCGCAAGGTCTACGACACCGGCGCTCCTGAGGATTACGACAACAGCACCATCACTGGTCTGAACTTCCTCGCTTACGCTAAGTCACCCATGCTCAGCCCCTACAGCTTCGTGGCCAGCTCTCAAGGCCCTGGTATCATTAATTCAGCTCACCTTGACATTGAGGATGAGGACTACCTTGCCGAAGTCAGTCAGCTCAAGGGTGCCAACTACGAGCTGGCCAACCCACGCGCCATCCTTGAATACGGCACGGCGCAGAACAAGAACTACTATGACAACTCCTACCTCAATCTCTCTATTACGCCTTCATGGCATCCCAACAAGCATTTGAAGTTTAGCTCGTTGTTCAGCTACTCGCTTGTCAACACCAACGAGAAACGTTATGTGCCAATGAATGGCGTGCCGCGCTTCTGGGTCGCTAGTTTCCACCAGTTCATGGACAACATGATTGGTTCGCTCTATAGCAAGCAGAACGACGTCCTCAGCGATACCAAAGTCGAATGGAAGAACCGTTACAATGGACACTCCATTGAGCTCATGGGCGGCTTCCGTTTCATGAATCAGAGTTACACCCTGACGCAGCAGACGGGCTACAATACCGGTAACGACAAGACGCCTCTCATATCCTCCACCGACCAGAAGCAGATCAGCGGTAACATCGAGAATTGGGCTACGCTCTCATGGTACGCTCAGGCACAATACAACTATGCCAACCGCTACTACCTGCAGGGTGATGTTTCCATGGAAACCAATTCGCAGTTTGGTCGCGATGTCAAGAACGGCCTCAAGCTTGCTGGTGTCGTTTGGGGCATCTTCCCCAGCATTCAGGCAGGATGGCTTATTAGCAATGAGAAATGGTTCGACGTCCGTGGCATTGACTACCTCAAGCTCACCGCGGGATATGGCATCAGCGGCAACGACGCGCTACCCTACGACGCTTCGCACAGCTACTTTAAGAGCACCATCTTCCAAGGGCAGGTGCCGGGTCTCAGCCTTGAGAACATCGGCAACACCGAGTTACAGTGGGAAACAACCCGCCGTTTCAACGCAAGCCTTGAGGCACGGTTCCTCAACAACCGCCTTGCTTTAGGCTTCACCTACTTTAAGAGCTGGACGGACAACCTACTCACACTGCGCGCTCTCAACTTCCTCACAGGTATCGAGGAGAACTGGAGCAACGGAGGCAGCCTCGAAAACCAGGGCTTCAACGCTAACATCACCGGACACATCGTCTCTGGCAACAAATGGAACTGGAGCCTCGGCGCCAGCGTAGGCCATTACAAGAATGAGCTCACCGAACTTCCCGATGGCGCGCAGTACGACGACAATCAGGTACTCGGTGCCACCATCCGCAGTCAGGTGGGTAGCTCCATCAATACCTTCTATGGCCTCAAGACCGATAAAACGCAGAACGGTACCATCGTCTATGCCACCTCCGAGGAGGCAGCTGCCGACGGACTCTACCGCTTGCGTGAAGATGGTATCACCAAGGACTATTTCGGTGCTGGTGACGTTAAGTACCGTGACCTTGATGGCAATGGCGAGATCAATGATGCCGACCGTATGGTCATCGGCGATGCCAACCCCGATTTCTATGGTAACATTTGGACTACGCTTAGCTACCGCAACCTCACACTCGATGCCAGCTTCAACTACTGCCTCGGCAACGATGTCTACAACTACATGCGCCAGCAGCTCGAATCCGGTAGCCGCTTCATGAACCAGACCACAGCACTCGCCGACCGTTGGACCTACGAGGGACAGATTACTGACATCCCGCGTGCCACCTACGGCGATCCCATGGGCAACAGCGCTTTCAGTGATCGCTGGATAGAGGACGGCAGCTATCTGCGCCTCAAGCAGGTTACACTCAGCTATCGCCTGCCCATCAACAACACCTACATTCAGGGTATCACTCTCTGGGCACGTGCTACCAACCTATTTACGCTCACCAAATACTTGGGCGTCAATCCTGAGGTGTCCATGGGTAACAGTGTCCTTAGCCAGGGCATTGACCGTGGTCTACTCTCCTCCGGACGCACCTTCAACATCGGTGTCAAGATCAACCTCTAATGTTATTCGATATGAAAAAGCTAATATATATTCTCGGTTGTGTGTGCTGCGTATTCGCAGTTTCTCTCACCTCCTGCGACGATATGCTTAACATGGGCAACGACGACGTCCTCTATGCTGACAAGAATCACCTCACCTCAGCCAACGACACCGTCAACTCCTACGTCGGCATCCTCGTGCAGTTGCAGAAGATAGCCGTCCGTACCAATCTCTTCGGAGAGCTTCGTGGCGACCTCGTCGATGTCAACGCCAACGCCAATGCCAACCTTAAGGCTATTGCTAACTACACCGTAGACGACGACAACATCTACAACAACCCGCGTGACTATTATGCAGTCATCAACAACTGCAACTACTTTCTTGCCAATGCTGACACTGCCCTCCGCGAGTCACGCTACGAGAACGGATCTGCATCTGACTTTTATGTCTTCCGTGCAGAATATGTCGCCGTGCGTGCCGTGCGCGCTTGGCTCTACCTCCAGCTCGGACAGATCTATGGAGACAATATCCCGTTCGTCACCGAGCCCATCCTCTCGCTTGACGATGCAGACAATGCACTGGCCAACGCACCCAAGAAGAATCTCAGCGCCATCTGTGACTACTTCATCGATGACCTTCGACCCTACGTCAGTTGGTTCAGCTACTTCACCCATTCCAGTGGTTACAACAGTCACATGCCAGCTCGCATGAGCGTTTTCCCCGTCTCGCTCGTCCTCGGCGACCTTTATCTCTGGTCGGCCTCACTCAAGCAAGACCCGATGCTCGCCCGTGAAGCTGCTAAGTGCTACTACGACTACATTGATTGGACACCCGGCGGCAAGAACTCCAACACCGGCTACAAGATCAAGAACGTCATCAAGGATTACGCTACGGCATGGTCAGCACAGGATCTCAGTTCCGGCAGTTTCACACGCACACCCTCCGACCGCGACAACAATTGGTATTCCACATCCGTCTTCGGCACCAGGACTGCTGAGGTCATCACTGCCATTGGCATGGACTCCGCATCCGCCGAGGGACACTTCAACGAGCTCCGCTACCTCTACAGTTACAACCGCGACGAGAGTGACGTTGAGGCCAGCTTCGCTCCTTCCAAGCCCTGCTGTGACTACAGCGACAGCCAAGTCTATTACGGCTACTACACCAACAGCGGTAATATTGTTTTCACCACCGTCACCGCGCAGCAGCTCTCCGAGGATCAGATCAACGGACATATCGTAGGAGACCTCCGTCTCGGCACCACCTATTCCCTCCGTCAGGGGCAGGACATGATGTACCAGTCCATTTACAAGACCTACTATCCTCAGGACGTCATCATCTACCGCACCGGCGATGTCTATCTCCGTTTAGCAGAAGCCCTCAACTATGCAGGCTTCCCCAAGTTCGCCTTCGCTATCCTTTCCATCGGTGTCGACAACAATGTCATCAACGGACTTGTTCTGCCTGAGTGTACGACGACACAAGACAGCGCCTTTGTGCAGTACTTTGATTTCAACGTCAACTACTACACTACGCGTGTCACCTCCTACTCTAACGGCAATGTTGTCTGGAACCTCTCTGCTGACGCCACTGTCAATCAGATTGGACTCCATCAGCGCGGTAGCGGATGGGCGTTTAATAACCCCTACTACTATCCCGAGGACACCGACATCCCCTCTGACTACACAGGTTATCCCGATTATCCTCTCAGCTTCGACAGCAGTTTCGAGACCAACACGAAAGCCGAGACCTATCTTGAGAACGTCCTTGCCGTCAACCAGGAGCTTGCAGACCAGATGGCAGCAGAGACGGGCGTCGCCATACCCGTGCTTGAGGACATTGCTACTAACCGTGAGCGCGTAGAAGCTGTCGAGGCCTACGTGAAAGAACTTCAGAATTATGCCGACCAACTCTTTGCGCAGTACTACCATGCCACCGAGGTTTGGTACCGCGACTACGGCGTGCCTCAGGTCAAGAACCGCCAGCTCGAGGTCGTTGACAGCCTCATTGATGTTGAGTCAGCCCTCGAGACTTGCTTCGAAGGTTTCCGCTTCGGCTATCTCATCCGCGATGCCAAGCGCAAGGGTGACCCCACCGTCCTCGCACGTCGCGTCGCCAAGCGCGACCCCGCCCTTTTTGGCCTACTCTCCGATGAGAACAATTGGTACATCAGCTGGAAGGGACAGATTGGGCGATGACACGAACAATGCATGACACGTATGCAAAGCGCAACGCTTGCACCGCATGCAACATACAACGTATGTAACGCATGCAACATATAAAAGAAGAGGCTGTCTCCATCATTGGACACAGCCTCTTCGCTTTCGTATAAGTCATCTGCGCGTAGATGACATGATGGTTTGGGAAAGTTCAGAAGGACAAACAGCCTGTAACTCAACGCGCGGTGCTCAGACGCTTCAATTATCGTCGGCCTTTCTCTATGATTTCAGCGTATTTCTTGATGAGTGCCATGAGCTCGATTCGGCGCTTATAGTCTCTTTCTTGATGCTTGGTACGCGGGTCGACGTTGAGGCTCTCTTGGATGAGTTTGGTCGCCATCTGTAATGTAGCATCACCTTTGTACTCAGAGCCTCGCAGGATCATGCCGTAAGCTGCTACGCCTGCGGCGAAGTTGAGGTTAGCAGACAGAGGTTTGCGGGTGATGTCATTGTTGTACATATCCTCGATGGCGATGTCTGTTGAGAGGGGTATGCTGGCGGCGTCTAAGCTCTTCTTGTAGCGGACATCAAAGGTGGCTATGGTGTGATGGTTGGTGCGGCTGTCGATCATCCAGCTATTGTTTTGATCGGCAGGTGCGAGCTCATAGAGAGCTGTGATGGTCTGCCCTGCACCGATCTCGCCGGCGTCTTTCTTGTCATTCTCGAAGTCCTCGTTGCTCATCACGCGGTTCTCGTAGCCGATGAGTCGGTATTCAAAGACGAAATCGGGATTGAATGTCACCTGACATTTGGTGTCGTTGGCTACACTGACGAAACGGTCACGCTCGTCTACGAAGACCTTCATCATCTCGTTCTCGCTGTCGATATAGTAGTAGCTGCCGTTACCTGCGTTGCTGATTTTCTCCATCATGGCATCGTTGAGGTTGCCCGTTCCGAAACCTAAGCAGGTCATATATATTCTTTTGCGCGCGTAGCTCTCAACCATCTCTACAAGGGCTTCGGTGCTGGTGACGCCCACGTTGAAGTCACCGTCGGTACCCATGATGATGCGGTTGTTCTTCTGAGGATCGTAGTTGGTCAGCGCCTCCTCATAGGCCATCTGCAGTGCTTGGCCACCTGCTGTGCAGCCGTCAGCGCTGAGCTTCTTGATAGCTTTCTTAATCTTGATGGCATTGCCGCCCCCCACGCGTGTGGATTCGATCAGTTTCTCTACGCTACCGGAGTAAGTGATGATGGAGATTCGGTCGTCCGGGTTCAGCTCGTCGACGAGCTCTAGGAGACCTGACTTGAGGAGCTCGAGCTTGTCGTTGCTGTCCATGGAGCCTGACACGTCGATGAGGAAAACGTAGTTGGCCAGTGGCATTTCGTTCTCCTTCAGTTCTTTACCTTTGATGCCGAGGCGTAGCAGTAGGTGTCCGTACGTCCACGGACAGTCGCAGACCTCAGCATTGATAGCTATAGCGTCATCGCCCGTTGGCGAGGCGTAGTCGAAGGTGAAGTAATTGAGGAACTCCTCGATGCGCACGCTCGAGGGATCGATAGCGTAGCCCTGTTGGATGTAGCGGCGCATAATAGCGTATGACGCGCCATCAGCATCGACGGAGAAGGTGGACGTGGGCTCGTCGGCAACCCTGACGAAGGGGTTATCCCTGAATTCGTCGAACTTGTCGCCGCCCAGTTGAGGCTCAGGCATCATGTTATCAGCGGTGGTGTATGTCTTTTCGTAGCCCAGGGAATTGAGTTCGTCGCCGTCATAGGCTACACCGCATCCTACGGTTGTCATTGCCAGCGCAATAGGTAGCGCATGAGAGATGATCTTTTTCATTGTTACGTTGTTGTTTTAGGTGTACATAATCTGGTTGTTTCTGTTATTATGTACACACCAACTGTCAGAGATATTACAACGGGGACAGTTATTTAACGATAATTTGAATTTAGTAACGTCCAATAAAGTCTGTGACCATGCGAAATACGGGTTCGTAACTGTCGAAGACAGCGTGCTGCCAATCGTCCTGTGGTGTGTGGTACCACTGGAAGGCATCGCCCTCCTCGTTCTCAAAAAAGATGCATGGCACGTGACGCACGGCGAAGGGATAGTGATCGCTATTGGCGGCGAGCTTGCCATGTTTGATGGCGGTGAAGTAGTGCTGTTCGGCATTGATAGTTTCAAAGAGTTGGTAGCCGCGCTCGCCTGTATCGCTGGTCTCGCAGTAGATGGCGGGGTTGTTGTCGCCTATCATGTCAATATTAAAGAGGTAGCGTATCTGTGTGAGCGGCACAATGGGGGCGTTGACGAAAGCTGTGGAGCCGCGCAAGTTGGCATCCTCACCGGAGAAGGCGAGGAACCAAATATCGTACGGTGGACGATGCTTAGCGTAGTGGGCGGCGAGGGTGACGATGGCAGCAGTGCCCGAGGCGTTGTCGTTGGCGCCGGCATAGAATACTTTTTTGCCGAGGTTACCGAGGTGGTCGTAGTGGGCGGTGAAAACATAGCTGCTGTCGTGGCGCTGCCCCTCGACCTTAGCGATGACGTTGAAGCACTCGTAGTCCTTGAGGAAGCGGTTGTCGATGTCGAATGAGGCATATCGGGCTCCTTCGATGACCTCGGCCATTGTCCAGATGACGGGCTTGTCGATGACACGTTCGCCGTAAGCTTTATAGAACTTCAGCGGTGTCTGCCATGTGTAGATGAGCCCAGCATTGCTGCTGCCGTCCTTGCTTTGCAGGCGCTGGAAATCCTCTTTGTGCTTGTAGGTGAACCAAAAATCGCAGACGACGAAAGCACCTTGGTTCTCAGGACGCTCGAGGTCGGCAAAGAGGCGCGAAGAGTCATAATGGAGTGTATCGACGAAGTAGAGCGGGTAGTAGCCATGCACACCCGGCGAAAACTCGCGTAACGTGAAATCGCGCCCTGCGGTGAGGCTACGGCCGTCGACTGCCATCTTCATCTTGCCGGGGAAAGTGTTGATGTCGAGCGTAAACGGTTGCCGCTGCACGACATCGACACCCGCCTTGCGGAACTCTTTTTCGAGGTAGCGTCCAGCTTTGTTGGCGCCGTGGCGGGCATAGCCACGCCCTTGATATTTGGAGGAACTGAGTGAACGCACGACCTCCTTGTAGTGGTCGATGTCTTGTGCAGGGGAAGGTAGGGTGGCGGCCAGGAGCAGCACCGCCGTGATAATGCCGGTTTTCGTGAGTGTTTTCATAGATGTCTGTATGTTTTACAACTTGTCGTAGTGGAAATAATGATGTTGTTGATGCACAAAAGTAGACAATCCGTCCCGCGCGTGCAAATTTGTTGAGTTTTTTTAGCGAAAAGGGCAGATTTGTAATATTATTTTGTACCTTTGCCCTCGCAAAACGTTTGAAACGATGAAAAATACTGTTCGCCCCGACCTGCAGCGATACGTGGAGCACGAGATAATCCCGCGCTACGACCATTTTGATCAGGCACACCGCCGCGACCACGTCAGAATGGTCATCCAACAGAGCCTTGAGTTGGCAGAGCACTTGGACGTAGACGCGGACATGGTCTATGCTATCGCCGCTTTCCACGACACGGGACTCTGCGAGGGTCGTGAGCACCATCACGAAGCTTCGGCACGTATCATCCGTGGCGAAGCTCAACTACGCCAGTGGTTCACCGAGGAGCAGATTGCTGTGATGGCTGACGCCGCCGAGGACCACCGTGCCTCTGCCAGCCATGCCCCGCGTTCCATCTACGGTCGCATTGTAGCCGAAGCCGACCGCTTCATTGACCCGGAAACCATTGTGCGACGCACCGTGCAGTTCGGCATCGACCATTATCCTGAACTTTCGCCCGAGGAGCACTACCGACGCATGGTTAACCATCTGCATGAGAAATATGGTCGCGGAGGCTACCTACAGCTATGGTTTGCCGATTCGCCCAACGCTGTGCGGTTGGAGTGCCTTCGCCGCATGATGGACGACGAAGAGCAGCTGCACACGCTCTTCGACACCTTCTTCCACGCTTGAAAGCGTTTTTTATGGTACGAAAGATGAAAAACTCGTGGAAATCTTTGTCTATCAGAAAAAACATACCTAACTTTGCGGCGCAAAAATGAATCGTTCTACTCAAAACCTGCTGACGAAGGTGGCCACGGAGATGGCCAAGCCCGAGTCGCTCTGCGGCTTGTTCCACGAAAACAAGGAGGGCGAGCTGCTGCCCTCTCAGCCAGTGTTGGCTGAGGTGATAGACCTGTGCCGCAGTATCATCTTCCCTGGATATTATGGGAAGACGGATGTCAACAGCCACAATCTCATCTTTCACATCGGTGTCGCTATCGAGCGCCTCCATACATTGCTGACCGATCAGACGCGATCAGCCGACATTGCCACGGCCTTCATCGAGCGCCTGCCCTCGCTGCGTCAGACGCTGGCCACGGATGTCGAAGCCACATACCTCGGTGATCCTGCGGCGGAGGACTGCGGCGAGGTCATTTCGTGCTATCCAGTCATCAAGGCCATCACCAACTACCGCATCGCCCACGAATTGCTGCTGCTGGGCGTGCCCCTCATCCCTCGCATCCTCACTGAGATGGCGCACAGCGAGACGGGCATAGATATCCATCCCGCAGCCACTATAGGCCATCATTTCACTATCGACCACGGCACGGGCGTCGTCATCGGTGCCACTTGCATCATTGGTAATCACGTGAAGTTGTATCAAGGCGTGACGCTTGGCGCCAAGAGCTTCCCCGTGGACGATGACGGCAATCCCATCAAGGGCATACCTCGTCATCCTATTCTCGAGGACAACGTCATCGTGTACTCCAATGCCACCATCCTCGGTCGCATTACCATTGCCCGTGGCACGGTCATCGGAGGTAACTTGTGGGTGACAGAGAGCACCGAACCGGGCGAACAGCTGGTGCAGGCCAAGAAGCGCAAGAGCACGGTCGTGAGACCCGAGGATTGGGGAGGACTGTGATAATAGAAGAATTTGTATACATTCATATTTTTAAATGGAAGAAGTTTCAACTGCTCAAATACAAACTGCTCCCTCCCTGACGGAGAGTGCAAGGGGAGAGTCTGTTTTTCCCTTAATAGCCAAAACTTTTCAGGGTCTGGAACCCTTATTGGCTCAGGAACTCACTGAATTAGGCGCTACCGACATACAGATCGGGCGTCGTATGGTCACTTTCTCCGGCGACAAGGAGATGATGTACCGTGCTAATTTCTGCCTGCGCACGGCCATTCGCGTGCTCAAGCCCATCAAGCTTTTCAAAGCGAAGAGCGCCGACGATGTCTACGAGGCTGTGAAGGCTATCGATTGGTCACAGTACCTGAAGCCTGAGACCACCTTTGCCGTCGACAGTGTTGTGTTCTCGCCCGAATTCCGCCACTCCAAATTCGTGGCTTACAAAGTTAAAGATGC
Source organism: uncultured Prevotellaceae bacterium (assembly GCA_947307015.1). Taxonomy (GTDB): domain Bacteria; phylum Bacteroidota; class Bacteroidia; order Bacteroidales; family Bacteroidaceae; genus Physcousia. The sequence continues at coordinate 42,932 of CAMZHV010000005.1, forward strand.
CATCGTCGACCAGTTCCGTGAGCGCACGGGCAGCCGTCCCAACGTCAGCGTTTCCAATCCAGACATCCAGTTGCACATCCATATCTCCGACTACGATGCCACCCTCGCCCTCGACAGCAGCGGCGAGAGCCTCCATCGTCGCGGCTACCGTCAGGAGACAGTCGCGGCACCTTTGAACGAAGTGCTGGCAGCAGGCATTATTATGATGACGGGTTGGCGTGGCGAGAGTGATTTCCTCGATCCCTTCTGCGGCAGTGGTACGCTGTGCATTGAAGCCGCTCTGATTGCCCGCGGCATCGCTCCTGGCGTGTTCCGCAAAGGCTACGCATTTGAGAAATGGCCTGACTTTGACCCCGACCTCTTCGAGCGCATCTATAACGACGATTCGAACGATCGTGATTTTGAGCACCACATCTATGGTCGTGACAATGACCCAAAAGCCGTTGGCATCGCGCGCCGCAATGTTCGCGCTGCCGGATTCTCGAAGGATATCACCATCGACGAGGCAGACTTCAGAGAAACTCCTTTGCTATCAACGGCCAAGAGCGAAACGGAGAGTGTTGAGTCTCCCCTCATCATCACCAACCCGCCCTACGGCGAACGCATCACGTCGCCCGATTTGCTCGGCCTGTACAAAACCATCGGGCAGAAACTCAAGCGCGAGTTCACGGGCGGCGAGGCATGGATTCTGAGCTACCGCGAAGAATGCTTTGAGGAGATTGGCCTGCGTCCGTCCTTGAAGACACCTTTGTACAACGGCTCCCTCGAGTGCGAGCTGCGTAAATACGTCCTTTTTGATGGTCGCCTTGATGACCACCGTGCCGCAGGAGGCACCGTGAAGACCGATGCTGAGCGTCGGCAAATGGCAGAGAAGCGCCGCTTCAAGCAGCACCGCGATGGCTTCAAGGGCGGCGACCGCGATCGCGACGACAATCGAGACCGCGATAACCACCGTTTCAACAAATTCTCGCGTCGCGATGGCGACCGCCGTGGGGGCTCGTTTAGGGACGGTGACCACCGTGGAGGCTCGTTCAAGGACGGCGATCGTCGCAGCGGCTCGTTCAAGGATGGCGACCGTCGCGGAGGCACGTTCAAAGGTGGAGACCGCCGCGGTAAGGGTGACTTCCGTGGCAAAGGTGATTTCCGTGCCAAAGGCAACGACCGTGCCGCCCGTCAGGAAGCGCGCCGCCGCTTTTTCGGAGGCAGCGACGAGAGCGAAGACTGACATTCGCAGATTTTTTTGCGTTGCATAGCAATAAAGACGCCATTTTTCAGTTCTATATATAGAAAAACTATATATGCTGATGATTCTGTCCTCTTCGCCAAGAAGTGCTGAACCACAGCCATCACTCGTAAAATCATTTCTAATGAAAAAGATAGCAATCCTCATCACCCTCTTATGTCTCGCCGTCGCGATTCCCTCGGCGGCGCAGTCCATGTCCGATCAACAACTCGTGCGTTACATTATGCAGGAGAAGGAGAAGGGTACTGATCAAACAGAGATTATACAGAATGTCATGAAACGTGGCGTCACCATCGAGCAGTTACGTCGCGTGAGAAAAAAGTTGGAAGCCGAGCAGAAGCAGCTCGGCGCCTCCGACCTCACAGGACAGAAGCAACAGGAGACCAAAAACCGCTTGCGCAACCAGCGTGAACGTGATCTTGACGATCGTCAGAAGCGCAATAATTACATGATTCGGTCCCAGCGCGAGGATATGGACTACCGCTACATGACACCAGAGGAACGTCAACAGATGATAGAGGAGGAGAGCCAATACTTCGACCTCGACTCTCTTGACTACTACAGTAAGCAGATTCCCAAGGATCAGCAAGTCTACGGTCGTGACATCTTCAACCAAAAGAGCCTTTCCTTCGAACCCAACCAGAACATGGCTACACCCATGAATTACCGCCTCGGCCCTGGTGACGTCGTCATCATCGACGTCTGGGGTGCTTCGCAGGAGACGTTCTCTGAAACCGTCTCTCCCGATGGCACCGTCACCATCGAGGGTGTGGGCCCCATCAAGCTTGGAGGTCTCTCTGTCAGCGCTGCCACATCGCGCCTGAAGTCTCGTCTCGGTGAGTTCTACAGCGATTGTCGCGTCAGTCTCAGCGTTGGCGAGACCCGTTCCATCGTGGTGCAGGTGCTTGGCGATGTCGTCATGCCTGGTACCTACACGCTAAGCAGTCTCTCCTCTGCTTTCAACGCCTTGTACGCTGCTGGTGGCATCAGCGAGATTGGTACGCTGCGCGACATCAAAGTCTATCGCGGTGGACGCGTTGTAGCCCGCATCGATGTCTACGACTTCTTGACCAAGGGCGACAGCAGTGGCGACGTCCGCTTGCAGGACAACGATGTCATCATCGTCGGCAATTACGAGTGCCTCGTCGAGGTGCGCGGCAAGGTTAAGCGCCCCATGTTTTATGAGATGAAGAAAAGCGAGAGCGTGCAGCGCGTGCTTGAACTTGCTGGAGGTTTCGCAGGTGACGCTTACACCAAGAGTATTCGCCTTGTGCGCAAGGCAGGCGACGAATACTCTATCTATAATGTTGAAGAGTTCGAGATGAACGGCTTCACACTGGCTGATGGCGACTCCATCTTCGTCGACAGCGTTATGCCGCGCTTCCGCAATATGGTCGAAGTGCGCGGCGCCGTCAAGCATCCCGGTATGTTCCAAATGGATAAAATTCAGAGTGTGCGCGAACTTGTCAACGCCGCCGAGGGCCTGCGTGAGGACGCTTTCACAGAGCGTGCCGTTATGCACCGCGAGAAGGAAGACCTGACGCTGGAGATGGTCAGCATCGACATCAATGGCATCATGGAAGGTCGTGTTGCCGATGTCGCCCTGAAGAAGAATGATGTCCTTTATATTCCCAGCAAGGTCGAATTGCAGGGTGAGCAGACGCTCCGTATCAATGGCGAAGTCAACTTCCCCGGCACTTATCAATATGCCGACAACACCACCATCAAAGATCTTATCCTGCAGGCGGGCGGTCTGACGCGTGCCGCCTCGACAGCCAAGATCGACGTCTTCCGTCGCAACTATGTACCTGATGCTCAGCAGACGTCGATGGAGCTGGCGCAGATTTTCACTTTCAACCTCGCCAACGGCTTTATCGTCGAGGACACTGCTTTCGTGCTACAGCCGTTTGACGAAGTGCAGGTGCGCAAGAGTCCGACATACGCTGAGCAGCAAAATGTCCGCATCTTGGGAGCTATCAACTTTGAAGGCGAATATGCGATGACGAGCCGCGAGTTCCATCTGAGCGATTTGGTGAATATCGCTGGCGGTCTCTCAAGTGTGGCCTATGCCAAGGGTGCCCGACTTATCCGTCAGATGACGACAGAGGAACGTGAACAGCGTGAAGCTGCACTCCGTACTTCACAGATTGCGCTTTATGAACAAGCGTTGGAATCCGACAAGATTTTTGACATGGCTCGTGCCGACTCGCTGCTGGAGATGAAGATGAATCTCGGCAATACCTACAATGTCGCCATCAATCTCGACGAGGCTATTTCCAATCCTGGAGGAGCGGAGGATATTGCTCTGCGCGCCAATGATCTGCTTATTGTACCCCAGTTCTCCAACACCGTCAAAATATCTGGTGAGGTCATGTATCCCATTTCTGTCAATTATCAGAAGGGAGCTAACCTGAGCCATTACATCAAGAGCGCCGGCGGCTACAGCAGACGCGCCAGTAAGAAACAGACATACGCCATCTACATGAACGGATCAGTCGACAAGCTCGGTAAACGGGCGAGCAGCAAGCACATAGAGCCTGGTTGCGAGATTGTCATACCGACGAAGCCCAAGAAAGAAGGTATGAGCACGGCTGAGATATCCGTACTCGGAACTTCAGCTGCCTCACTCACCACAATGGTTGTCGCACTCATTAATCTGTTGAAGTAGTCATGGAAGAGAAAAACGAAGTGGAGATCATCAATCTCCGTGAGATATGGCAGAAACTCTGGAAGACCAAGAAACTCTTCTTGAAAGTGTGGATTATCACTTTTGTTCTAGCCTGTACATGGATTCTGCCTCAGCCACGAACGTATGAAACCTCTGTCATGCTGGCGCCAGAAACCAGCGAATTAGTTTCTGGGGGGGCATTGTCTGATATCGCATCGTCGTTTGGCATAAACATGGGAGGAATGAGTAGCTCTGATGCTATTTATCCATTGCTATATCCAGATTTATTAAGTTCAAATGATTTCATAGTTGGTCTCTTTACTATTCCCGTTAAGACGATAGACGGAGATGTAGAGGCTGATTACTTGACCTATCTTACCAAGCATCAGAAATTCTCATTCTGGAAGTATCCCGTAATATGGATGAAGAGACTGCTTGCAAGTCTTTCCTCTGAAGAAAAAGGGAACTCTGTTGGTAAGGCCAATCAGGTTAATCCATTCATGCTCACAAAAAAAGAAAATGAGGTGGTCAAAAGTGTCAGACGGATGATAGCTTGTAATGTTGATAAGAAAACAGATGTTATCACCATCACTGTAGAAGATCAAGATCCACTTATATGTGCAACTATGGCAGACTCTGTCCGTGCTCGTTTGCAAGATTTCATTATTAGCTACAGGACGAGCAAGGCTTGCATAGATGTTGACTACTATGCTCGAATGAAGGCCGAGACCTATTCTGAATATCAAAAATCTGTCGAAGCTTATGGCCGATTCTGTGATACGCACAGAGGAATGCAACTGCAGATGATGCAATCGCAGCGCGATGAATTAGAGAATGATATGCAGATGAAGTTTAATACATATAATGTGATGAGTACTCAATTGGATGCGGCTAAGGCTAAGGTACAAGAACGTACTCCTGCATTCACTATTTTACAAAACGCCTCAGTACCCACAAAAGCTACTCATCCAAAACGCATGATATTTGTCGCCGCTATGCTCATTTTGGCAACCATGTGTACTGCTGTTTATGTCATCCGAAAATAGTGCTCAATGCTCGGAGCAAATATCTCAGATAAGAAACGAAAGGCCTTGAGAAATATTGCTTGGGCTATGGGCGGGAAGGTTGTTAGTTTGATGAGCCTTCTTATAGTAGCCATTATTGTGGCTCGTTATTTAGGTCAGAAGCAATATGGAATCATGAACTATGTGGTTAGTCTAGTGACTATTTTTCAGGTTTTTGCTGATTTCGGTCTTGACTTGATTCAAGTTCGGGAAGAATCTCGGCATCCCAATCGGCGCGATACTATCATAGGTACTGTTTTTGCCCTGAAGATGATCTTCGCATTAGTTGCGCTAACTGGTGTTTTTTTGACGGTCATACTGCTTGTAAAGGATGCACACATTAGGGGATACATCCTTATTTATGCAGTCTCTATTATCTTGAATACCACTTGGGTAACGCGCAATCACTTTACATCGATTGTGTGGAATGAGTATGTTGTGAAAACGGAAATCTTTCGGACACTTATTGGTCTCGTGGTAAAGGTTGCCTTAGTCCTATTGCATTTTCCTTTAGTTTGGTTCATCTGTGCTTTGGTATTCGACTCATTCCTTTTAGCAACAGGTTATACTTTATCCTATGTCAAGAAGATAGATAGCATCAAGAAATGGCGTTTTGACCGGAAGCTGGCACTCTATTTTGTTGGACAGTCATTTCCATTGCTTTTGTCAGGTGCTGCCATCATCGTTTATAATAGAATAGATCAGGTGATGATAGGTGGTATGATAGACCAAAGCCATTTGGGGGTTTACTCCGTGGCAGTGAGGTTTGCTGAGATCTTGATTTTTGTGCCTACGATTATTGCACAGACTGTGAGTCCCATGCTTGTTGAAGCGCGTCAGACTGATAAAGATTTATATAAATCTTTGTCGCGAACATTCATGAATGTCACTGTATCTCTTTGTATCTTATTGGCACTTTTAATCAGCCTCTTCTCCTATCCCTTGGTTCTTTTTACGTTTGGTTCTACCTATATTGCAGCTTCGTCGGTTCTCACTATCCTTTCATTCCGCGTGGTAGGCGATGCTCTTTCTCAAACGTCAGGCCTGCTGATTATCATCGAAAACAAACAGATTTACGCCCCCATACGGAATGTTATAGGTTGTGTAGCTTGCGTTATATTGAATCTGTTGCTTATCACACGATATGGTATTCATGGGGCTGCGTATTCGGCTATTATTACAATATTCCTTTCAGGCACACTTGTTGACGGATTGATACCCGCTTATCGTGACATCTTTAAGATGCAAGTTGCAGCGATATTCACAGGTTGGAAGGACATCATTCACATAAAGACATTACTCCGATGAAACGATCACAACTGTTTCGCCGCCTGAAGGCACGGTTGCCTCTTCGGGCGCAATTCTTGTTAGAGGTCTGCGATTATTGGCGGCATCTCTGCCGTTACAATGCCAGTATTGCCACTGATCGTGACATACTGAAGATGCAATACACTTTGCTTCGCGAGAATCATATAATTGAAAAAGGAATGTCCATGCGTAATACGCGGCGGGGTTTCGGGCAGCAGAAAGTGGCTGCGCTTGTTGAACGCCTGCGTCGTTACAACCTCTTGTATGGTGCTGTTGACAAAGATTTCCTGTTTTACCCCTTATCTACGATAAAGTCATATATTGCTTATCAACGACGTGATGGGATTGTTGTTCCTGCCGTAGAATCTGCCTTTTTTCAGCTCTGTCGGGAAGCGAATATAATACCAACTGAATTATCCGCGCCTGCAGGTGTCCAGCTGATGACAGCAGACCATCTCTTTAAAGAAGCACTCGGTGATTTCTCCTCTCTACTCTACAGCCGCCATTCTCTTCGCTATTTTCAGCAACAACTTCCTTCAAAGGACTTGTTGAACAAGGCACTGACTCTTGCATCACGTACTCCTTCGGCCTGTAATCGTCAGGCATGGCACACACACATATTCTTTGGCGATGATGCCCATGAACTACTTCGTATGCAAGGCGGTTGTAATGGATTCTGCGAAGATATCCACTGCTGTATCGTCGTGACGGCAGACATGAAGGGATTCCTTGCTCACGAGCCATTCCAGTGCTTCATTGATGGTGGTCTTTACGCCCAAAATCTCATCAACGCCTTGCACTACGTTGGACTAGGTAGCATACCTTTGTCGTGTGGATTCATGAGTGATCATTTACAGGATATCAAGAGCCGTTTTCACATTCCCGACAATGAGGTGATGATTGTAATCATTGGCACCGGCATCATGACGGATGAGATAAAGGTTGCCATATCTACACGTAGGCCTGTGACAGCAACCAATAAATACCATTAACAGTTGGCAATCTATGTATTTTGTACCATTTATATATTTTTGCGGACTGGCCTATTATTTTTGGTGGAAGCACAAGACGTTTGATCTGGCGGTTTATATGTCTGTGCTCTTCTCCGTTACTTCCCTGTGCTGTATATTGATGGTACTAAGTGGACATATTGAAGGCAGTGGCGTGTTAGCAGATGGATGGATGCCAGAATTTGAGATTATCCCTACGCTGCTCTATTGCACTCTTGTCACCATCACCATTATTCCCTTTTCTTTCGTTCGACCAGAGAAGTTCGAACACATTAATAATCCCCATCGCAATGCTCTTTACGCCTTCGCTCTATTTATCCTGTTTCAAGGTGCTGTAGTCTATTATCTTGTTGGAGGTTTTCTTTCTAACTTGCTGAACGGTGATTTTAAGTTTTTAAAGGATGCTGGCTATGATGGTGATATAACTCCGGCAGATGCTATGATGCAAACTATGCCGCTTCCAATTCAGTTCTTATATATGATGTGTTCCATTACGCTGCTGGGTATTCCTTTGTTCTTCTATTATTCTTGTGTAGAGAAGCGAAGTTTGTGGTTGACGGCTCCTTTGTTGGCAGTTTCCATCAGTCCGGTTCTGCGAGGAGTGCTGTCGGCAGATCGTACGGAAATTATACATTACGGGCTGATGTTCCTCTTCTGTCTTGTTCTTTTTCAGCGATTCATCACTAAGAGAGTACGCAACTTCGTCCTTGTTGCTAGTGTTCCTGTGTTGTTGGCAGGAGGTACTTATGTAATAGCTGTTTCTGCATCTCGGTTTGAGGATACAAAAGAGGGCGCGGGTGGCAGTATGCTGGAGTATGCAGGACAAGCGTATTCCAACTTCTGTTATTTCTATGAAAACCACAACTCGGATTTATATTATTTTGAACGCGAGTTCCCTTTAACTTCCTATTTCGTTTTTAAAACCCAATATACAGAAACCAAAGATGAACGATCAGCTAAAGAAGGGTTCTTCGTCGGTGTCTTTGCCTCACACGTAGGTTCATGGTTGCTTGATGCGGGTGTTGTAGGGGCGACAGTCCTCTCTCTATTGTTCGCGCTTTTGTGCTGTTGGGTTATCAGACGTTATGACAGGATTGTATTTGATATTGGAGATTTGTTCATGATATTCATATTGGCTGCTGTTCCTGTATTCGGTATATTTTATTATAGGTACTATTCCATATCGACTACCTTTGTGTGTGTACCAGTCATTTTTTTCTACATGTATTCCAAGTTGAATTTCGTGTGGAAGGCTGAAAATGAAGAGACAACAGAAAAGATATGAAATATTTTTTTCCCATACATCTCGATGGCGGCAATCGTGGTTGTGAGGCCATCGCTCGTAGCTCTGCCATCCTCCTTGGAGAAGCACCGGAAAATATTTTCGGCTATTGCCGTGATGTGGATTTGGATCGTCGGTTGGGGCTGGCTGAGTTCCTTACGCTGGTGCCTTGTCAGCGTGGTTCCTATCTCGTTGACCGTTTCTTAGCTGTTGTCAACAGAGTGTGTCACACATCCTGGACGAGAGCACGTAGGATGCTTTATCCTTATCGTAGTTTCATCAGACTGATTTCCAACGATGACATTATTCTTTTCACTGGTGGCGATATGTTTTGCTATGATGATAATGAACTGATCTATATAAACGATAGGATGCATTCTCATGGCATGAAGACAGTTCTATGGGGGTGTTCCATGGGACCTGAAAACCAATCGCCTGACAAGCTTCGCAGCTTACATCGCTTTTCGCTGATATATGCAAGGGAGTCTCTGACCTATGAGTATTTTCTGTCGTTGGGGCTGAAGAATGTATGTCTTTTGCCAGACCCAGCATTTATACTTTCTGCTGAAGAATGTTGTCTGCCCGAAATACTTTCCAACTCTAATGTGTTGGGACTGAATGTCAGCAATTATGTGATGGGAGGGATTACGTTGAATAGTGCATTTGGACGCGAAGTGTTACGATTGGTTGATCATATCCTTCGGCATACAAATATGCAAATACTGTTAGTGCCTCATGTTACTTGGAACTTCGGAGGCTTAAGTCAAGATGACCGTCAAATAGCTCATATCATCACTGATTATTTTGGTGGCTCAGAGCGGATTCATATCCTTGATATTGAGAATATGAATTATGGGCAGATTCGCTATGCTATCTCCAAGTGCAGATTTTTTATTGGTGCTCGTACTCATGCCGTTATCTCTGCCTATTCCATGTATGTTCCAACCATAGCCTTGGGATATTCCATCAAGTCGCGGGGCATTGCTAAAGACCTCGGTTTGGATGGTAATTTGGTTGTCAATAGCAAATCGTTTGTAGAAGGAGAATTGCTCAGTGCATTTAACTACCTTCAAAAAAAAGAAGATGCCATCCGTCAACATCTCAGAAGCGTGATGCCAGAGTATTGTCTGCTTCCTTATCAGATAAAAAGTACACTACAAAGCCTTTGACATACTTTATAGCATTATTATTGATAAGTAAATTTATGTATCTTATAAAAAGGTGTAGTTGACTTCAACTGACAATTTTTCACCCTTTTTCTTTGCTACTCCGAAAGAAAGTGTTACCTTTGTGTCGAAAAACAGAAAGAAATGGAAAGATTCTTCAATACAGCAGTGTTTCAGAAACCAGATAGTTACACCATCGATCCGTTGTCGCGTTTCGATTTAGTAGATACCTTAATGCTTATTCGTCAGCAGAGATATTTTGTACTCCACGCTCTTCGAGAGACGGGTAAGACATCATGTATGCTGGCCTTGCGCGACTATTTGAATAAGGGAGAAGACTATATCGCTGTCTATGCCAATCTTGAAGCGGGTCAGGCTTGGAGAAATAATGTGGCAAGAGTGACTGGTGCCACATGTCAAACTTTGGCTCGTGAATTAAAGAATATTGTGAAGTCCAACTGGCCGTTTCATGTTTTAGCGTCAACAAAAGAAAATGGTATTAACACACAACTATCTTCATTTCTGGAAAGCATTTTTCAGTCGCTTGGCAAGCCTCTGACCGAAGGCTATGGTGATCCCGTTCAACGCGTAGTTTTCGAATTGAAGATTAAGCGTGAAACTATAGATGTGGTGATAGAAAAAGATCTGCAAAAGACAGCAGAAAATATGGACCTCATGGGCGCGGTCGATGAAGGGCATTTTATCACCTTTGACCGTTCACAGGAAAAGACTAGGGATGAGCGTATCTGGCACAGAACCTATGAGTGGTAAGGGCGGACAATTATGGTGTGGGGAATGTAAACTTTCTTTTTGACCAGTGAAGTGTTAATTTCTATAACAATTTTTGCTTGAACTGTAAAGCTTAGTTTTATGAAAGCAAGAGTAATTGCATATTATTTACCACAGTTTCATCCTATCCTTGAAAATGATGCCGTGTGGGGAAAAGGGTTTACAGAATGGACCAACGTGGCCAAAGCCAAACCTTTGTTTCGAGGGCATTATCAGCCACGTATTCCAGCTGATTTGGGCTTTTATGATTTACGTCTGCCAGAAGTGCGTGAACAGCAAGCCGAATTAGCTCGCGAAGCTGGTGTCGAGGGGTTCTGCTATTGGCATTATTGGTTAGGTGGTGGAAAGATGCTTTTACAACGTCCGTTTCAGGAGGTTCTTGCAAGCGGAAAACCCGATTTCCCTTTTTGCCTCTGTTGGGCGAATCACAGTTGGACGACAAAGACCTGGAATCTTGATGAGAAAACTCAGAAAAGAACGGTCATTGCCGAACAACAGTATTTGGGCGACAACGATTACATAAGTCATTTCAAATATCTTCTGCCGGCTTTTAAGGATAAGAGATATATCACCGTTGAGGGTAAGCCCCTTTTTGGTATTTATGAACCTTTCTCTTTTCCTGAAGCTCATCATTTTATGGATCTATGGCGTAATTTAGCCTTGCAGAATGGTCTCAAGGGTATTTACTTTTATGCCATTACTCGTTCTTCTAATTTCAACCGTTTCATGCCAGATGGTACAATTGCACGTGTTATTCCAAATCTCAGAAGTAGTGCAGAGGACTACACTGCTATGCTGGCTCAAGGCTATGATGGTCTGAACTCTTATGGACAGGTACGTGCAGAGATGGCTTATTATAATAAGTATATCAACATGGGGCTTATTGTTGCCCGCAAATATATGCCGTTTCTTCCTGCTACACGTTTCAATTATCCGCAGCTCATGAAACACTTCTTTGCTCCAGAGGATAATTGGAAAAATGTATTTCCAACTGTTTTACCGCAGTGGGATCGCAGTCCACGCACAGGTAAGAACGAGGGAATTTATTACAATTCCACACCCAAGCATTTCGAGCAGCACCTGCGCGAAGCTTTACATCTGATTGAAGCGAAGGATATGGATCATCGTATTCTTTTTCTGCGTTCTTGGAATGAATGGGCTGAAGGTAATTACGTTGAGCCAGACTTGAAATATGGTCATGGATTTCTTGATGCGATAAGGAAAGTTATAGAATGAAAATAGCTTACCTCGGAAAGATACAATTGTCGGATGTTGACCTCTCGTATTTGCATGAGGCACAGCAGTTGTCAGACGTCACGCTGATTATGGAGGTGACACCTCGCTTCATGCGCGGTCCGGCCTTCAATATCGCAACGATGTATCCGAAGTCGGGCGTGTTCAAGGCTGTAGAGGCTTATCCGGAGTTTCAGAAATATGCTGATTTCATTGATATTGACAAGTTCTATGTCGTCAATACGCCAGGACGCTTGTGGCAGTTGAAGTCTTTCTGGACACAGTTCCTCCTGCTTTTGTTCCTCATTCGTGGTCGCTTTGATGTCCTTCATCTGGCCTGGCCTCCAAATGTCTATGAGTTCATCTTGTATGTGCTCCGTCGCAAGATGATGCTGACGGTTCACGACCCCTTCCCGCATACAGGTAATGATTCTTTTATTGTCCGCCTCCGTCGCAAGTTCGCCTTTCAACTTATACCGCGTCTCGTCATCCTGAACAAGGCGCAACGTCAGGACTTCCTCAACTGCTATCACCTTCCGCCAGAGCGCGTCATCAACAGCCGCCTCAGTTGTTACACCTATCTGAGAACGGTTCCCAAAGATTTGGCTCAAGTGCCAGAAAAAGGAACATATATTCTGTTTGCGGGCAAGATCTCGCCTTACAAAGGTCTGGATTTCCTCCTGCCTGCCATGGCGAAGGTTCATGCGTGCTGTCCCGATTGCCGTCTGATTGTTGCAGGGGGAGGGAAGTATCATTTCGACATTGCAAAGTATCAGTCATTGGACTACATAGACATCCGCAACCGCTTCATCCCTGATGAGGAATTGGTGGCACTTATCGACCATTCAGCTTTCCTCGTCTGTCCCTACACCGATGCCACACAGAGCGGTGTCATCATGTCGGCATACGCTTTCAACAAGCCTGTCATTGCTACCAACGTCGGTGGGCTGCCGGAGATGGTGGAACATCATCGGTATGGTTTGATTGTCAAGGAAAAAGACGAACAGGCTTTAGCTGATTCCATCATTCAAATGTGGACACAACCCGCTCTGGTTGAACGTTTTTCCGGACAAATCGCCAAAGACTATAGTAAGGGAGAGAAGTCGTGGAAGGCTATTGCGGAAGAGATGTGTAAGAATCAATATAAATAAGGAATAAGATGAAAAAGCTGTTGTCTATAGTGATTGTAGAATATCGCAGGGTGGATGAGGTGATACAGAGTATAGCTTCGCTAAAGCAGCATTTGTCATTGCCCTACGAAATCATCGTCTCATCGAACTCCTGTTACAGCGACGGGGAGCGTGCACACATTAACGACACGGAAGAACGGGTGAAGTGGATCTTCAATGAGCGCAATGGCGGTTTTGCATACGCCATGAATGAAGGCTTGCGTAGGGCTAAAGGTGACTATCTCGTCATCATGAATTCAGATTGCATCCTCAATTCCGGGTTGGACAGTATGATCGACTTTATGGAACGTCATCCCGAGGTGGGAGCTATTGCGCCACAAATGCGTGACGAAGAGGGGCATATCCAGGACACGGCACGTCCGTATGTCTCGCTCTCAAGCTATACCCATAGGCAGGTGAAGCGCTTGCTCACCCACAAGACATCCATCATGAACCCAGACATGGATTACACTCAGGTGCAAACCGTGGATTGGCTGATCGGCGCTTTCATCATGGTGTCTCGGAAGGCATACATGGCAACGAATGGGCTCGACGATAGTTACTTCATGTATGCAGAGGATCTGGATTGGTGTACGCGTATTCGTCAGCAGGGTTTCGAGGTCGTTTATTATCCCAAGACCATAATTACGTATAAAGGAACGCGCAGGGCTCGCACCAACTGGCGCTATGCCAAGATCTTCGTCAAGAGCCATTTGCGTTATTGGCATAGATTCGGTTTCTTCTGGGGTTATCCTGTGCGAAAGAAGATCATCTTCGACGAACCGTAAGGTCTTCGTTTCAGAGGACCCCGGTGTTTGCGTTGTTCGGTGATGGTGGAACAATGGTTCGACCATGATGGAACCATTGTTCCACCATCACCGAACAACGAAGTAATATGGGCCCTATCGATGAACTCGTTCGTCTCACGTAGCAAAACTTACTTTTTCATGCACTTTTGCACTTTGCACTCTATTTTACACTCATTATGCACTCTTTTAGATGCTTGATAGATAACTTGTTGTGGCGGTTTAGTGCAAAAGTGCATGAAAAATCACATTCTCTTACGTAAAGACATTCTTGTTACTTTTTTCTTATGATTATGGACAGGGGATTCTCATCGCTCATAGAATGGTGAATGCTGTATGTTTAGTGTATTTTTTTACTTTTTACATAATAAATCGGTCGGTTGTGCGTTATATATATAGTTACGTAACTGGATATCCATCCGACCGACATGACGTCGCATTGGTCATACAACTTGATGGCTTTTGTCATCGGGGCTATTGCAACGAGTGTTACGATACCGTTGATAATAGCCTTCTGCCGCAAGTTCGGCTATTTTGATCAGCCCAATCAGCGAAAGGTGCATAAGGCTGCCATTCCACGACTGGGCGGCATGGCTTTTCTGCCTTCTTTGGCGCTGAGCTTTGCTGTGACCATGCTGGTCTATTACTCCCAGAGTATGTTCTATCCCGATTTCCACTTTACTGCGGCACTGATGGTGATAGGTGCGGCGATAGTCTTTGTGGTGGGCGGTATGGACGATTTGCTGGACTTGCCGGCCAATCTGAAATTCGTGATCTTGGCCATCGGCTCTTTGGTCTTGCCGATCTGTAATCTCGCCATCGACAACCTGTACGGCTTCTTCGGCATATACGCAGTACCTCAGTGGGTCGCTTATCCGCTGACGGTACTCGTCATCATGACCATCGTGAATGCCATCAACCTCATTGACGGCATCGACGGCTTAGCCTCGGGCATATCTGTCATCTGTCTGGCCACTTTCGTCTATCTCTTCTCCGATCTGCGCTACATCATCTTCACGGTGATGTCAGCGGCTCTGCTGGGGTCTGTGCTGGCGTTCATGGGCTTTAACATTTTCGGCAAAGTGGGGCGCATGAAGATTTTCATGGGTGATGCGGGCAGCTTGATACTAGGCTATGTAATGGCCTATTTGGCCATTAAGTACATGATGGTGACGGAACAGGATGTCTACACGGACATCAACCCCATATTGATTCCTTACTCGCTGTTCGTCGTGCCGGTGTTCGACCTCGTGCGTGTGGCTTTCACCCGTTTGGCCTCTGGTGAACCTATGTTCCAAGCCGACCAGCGGCATATCCATCACATCCTCATGCGTTGCGGCCTAACGATGCACCAGACGCTCGTCGTCATCCTTGGCTTTGTCGTCTTCTTTATTTTCGGCAATCTGGCGCTTGACGATATGCATGTGCCCATCACCATCGTCTTCTTCCTCGACATCGCCATCTACCTTCTCTTCTTCGTCGTGGCTTTTGTGGTCATCGACCGCCGCGAGTCGCTGCGCGAGATGATGGACAGCGAAGTGCAGCCCTTCTAAATAAAGGTTCTAACAACTTAACAGGTTGAGCATTGGCGAAACTGGAAAAAAGAAAGCCCCACCAACGGCGGGGCTAAACTGTATTTTGGCGGGGCTGAACCTTATTTTGCGTAACTGACGGCTCGTGTCTCGCGGATGACAGTGATCTTCACCTGACCCGGATACGTCATTTCGTTCTGGATCTTTGTGGCGATGTCCGTGGAGAGCGTCTCGATCTGCTTGTCATCGATCTTATCGGCACCGACGATGACGCGCAGCTCGCGGCCGGCTTGAATAGCGTAGGTCTTGGTGACACCCGGATAGCTCATGGCGATGTTCTCCAAGTCCTTGAGGCGCTTGATGTATGCCTCGGCGATTTCACGGCGGGCGCCAGGACGGGCACCGCTGATGGCGTCGCATACCTGCACGATGGGGGCGATGAGCGATGTCATTTCCATTTCCTCGTGGTGTGCACCGATGGCGTTGCAAATGTCAGGCTTCTCCTTGTATTTCTCGGCTAATTTGGCACCGTAGATAGCGTGTGGCAGATCGGGCTCCTCGTCAGGCACCTTACCGATGTCGTGAAGCAGACCAGCGCGCTTGGCTTTCTTCACGTTCAGGCCCAATTCAGCAGCCATGACGGCGCATAGGTTGGCTGTCTCGCGTGCGTGCTGCAATAGGTTCTGGCCGTAGCTGGAACGGTACTTCATCTTGCCGACGATGCGGATGAGCTCGGGGTGCAGGCCATGTACGCCAAGGTCAATAGCCGTGCGCTTGCCCACTTCCATGATTTCCTCGTCCACCTGCTTCTTGACCTTTGCTACCACCTCTTCGATGCGGGCGGGGTGGATGCGGCCGTCGGCTACGAGCTGGTGCAGTGCCAGCCGGGCTATCTCGCGACGCACGGGGTCAAAGCCGCTGATAACGATGGCTTCGGGCGTATCGTCCACGACGATCTCAGTTCCTGTTGCGGCCTCCAAGGCGCGGATGTTACGGCCTTCACGACCAATGACACGGCCTTTGACATCGTCGTTGTCGATGTGGAACACGGTGACGCTGTTCTCTACAGCAGCCTCGGTGGCTACGCGTTGTATAGTCTGTATGACGATGCGCTTGGCCTCTTTGTTGGCCGTCATCTTGGCGTCGTCCATAATTTCGTTGATATAGCTGGCGGCAGCGGTCTTGGCTTCGTCCTTCAGCGTCTCGACGAGGCGTTCGCGGGCTTCTTCTGCGGTGAGGCCGCTGATCTTCTCGAGTTGTGTACGCTCCTGCTCAATAAGGCTTTCGAGGCGCTGACCCAGCTCTTCCTCTTTTTTCTGAAGGATCTGCTGCTGCTGGTCAAGGCGTTTGCGCTCGTTCTCCTGCTCAGCCTTGCGGCGTGTGAGCTCGTCCTGACGCTGGTTGAGGCTGATCTCGCGCTGCTTCAGACGGTTCTCGCCTTGCTGAATCTGTTGGTTGCGCTGCTGCACTTCCTTCTCCAGTTCGGCTTTCTTGTTGAGGAACTTCTCCTTGACTTCAAGGAGCTTTTGCTGTTTGATGACTTCGGCGTCTTTCTTCGCCTCTTCGTGCATCGCTTTCAGCTTGTTGGGGCGCGTGTGGCGATACCAGATGACCTGATAGATAACCATGGCAGCTGCGATGACGGCTGAGGCAATGGTAATTATCAATCCTAATGTTGACATTTGTTTTTAGAGTTTAATATATAAATAATGAGGCGCGCCAACCTAACCATATCACCCGTTGCCGTGGGGCAGGGGAGAGGTCATGGATGGTGCGTCGGGTAAATTTCAGATTGGGTGGGAATCCCTGCGGGTAAACCGCAGGGCACCTGCTATTTCAAGGCTGCGTTGAGCTCGCTGACAAGGCCGTTGAGCGTGGCCATGACGGGTTGTATGTTGCCGCTGGCAGCTTGCCGCTGTAGGCGCACGGCTATGTCAAGCACGGTCATCAGCAGGTAGGTCGTCACCGACTGCCCTGCGAAATGGTTGGCATAATAGCTGTAGCGCTGGTTGATCAGCTTCTCGGCGTCGCGGTAGAAGAGCTCCTCGTCGCGCTTGATCGTCATCGAGAAGTTCTGTCCACCTAATTTGAGGGTTATCTGAAAGGTATCGCTGATTTCCATTTATTGTTTTCTTCTATTGCTTATTGTTCGATGCCCAAACTCTTGAGCAGCGCGATACACTTGTCTACTTCACGCACCAGACGGCCGATACGCTGTTTTGCCAAGGCGAGATCGCCATCGCTCACTTCCAGCATCTTTGCCATCTTGAGGTTATTGTAATCGGCAGTCAACTCCTTGAACTTTTCCTTGAGCGCCCGAAGCTCATCGTCCTTGTTGACCAAATCGTTAAGCAGTTGCTCGTTCTCTTCCTTCTGCTGCTGGAACTTGAGAATGAGCTGTCGCGTACGGGTTTCTAACAGACGTATGGTTTTCTCTTCTTCGGCGGTCATTGGGTGCTTTTTTGCCGTTATGTTGAGATTTTCGGCACAAAGGTAATTAACCTTTTCCGTTTATGCAAATATTTTGTAATATTTCACTTTTTTGTGGCCTCATCGATGTCTGCGCGCTTCTCTTTCTTGGCCAACATGACGGTTGTATGTACATATTCCGTCATCCAGGCTTCCGAGAAACCGAGCATCTGCTGGTACTTGCGAACGCCAGCCACAGTGCGACGCACATTGTCGTCCTTCCAGTCGTTCTTCGTCACGATGTCATGGATCGTTTTTTCCGTCATCGTGCGCAAGGCGCCGCGCATGAACGACGGCAGGCGGAACTTCCATTGCATCAAGTTGCCCATGAGCATCATCAGGTCCTGTGAAAAGCCCTGGAATTGGAGGAGGTAGGGGTGTACGTCCTGGATCTTCTTGCAGCGCTTTTTTACGCTGGTGTCGATTTCGGCGGCAAAGCTGTCAGAGGTGCCATAAACTTCGCTGAGCATGGCGGCGCAGCGCTTCTTTTCGCCGAGGCCGAGCTTGTTGTTGAGTGTCGGCACTTTCAGCGTCTGCTTGAACACGCGCAGGTCGGGGAGAGCTGCCAGATTGGTGATGCCGACCTGTGCGGCGATGGAGGCTTGAAGGTATACACGGATGAGCGTCATGAAATCTTCCATGCCGCCAACTTTTGTCGTTTCGGTCTCCTTGCGACCGAAGATTTTGCTGAGAAATGACATGCTTTGTATGCTGTTTTTTCGTTTTTGCCGTGCAAAGGTAGTGCAAAATGGGGGCTAAAGCAAATAAATATGTCCCTTTTTGATGTTTTTTTGTTGAAAAAACGTATTCTCTCGAAAACTATCACTAACTTTGCACCCGCAATTTACGAAAACCTTCGCGCGCGAACAATTTAAATATATAAATTTATGGCAGAATACATCAACGAAGAAAAAAAAGAAGTGGAAGAGTCATCAGGTATTGACTACCGCATGCTTTGGTCTATTGTCGTTCTCAACTGGTACTGGATTCTCCTCTCGGCGGCTTTGTTTGTCGGCGCAGCCTACGTCTATCTCCGCTATCAGCATCCGGTCTATCAGGCATCGACAAAGATCCTTATCAAAGACGACAGCAGAGGTCCCCGCCAGAGCCAGAGTGCGGCTATGGAGGAGTTCGGTATCATCACTAATTCCAACGGCTTCGAGAACGAGTTGGAGATTATCACCTCGACGGCTGTTGCTACGCGTGCCGTCAAGGACTTGAAGCTCTATATCACCTATGCCATTGAAGGTCGTCTATCTACCGCCGACCTCTACAAGACAAGCCCCGTGATCGTGGATCTTGAAGAATCACGTTTGGAGCACTTGAATACGCCTATTCCCATTGAGATGGAAAAGACTGGCAAGGAGAAAATCCGTGTGTCCATTGGCCTGCCTTCCAAGAGTGACGAACCTGATGTGGTTACGCGCGAGCTCACACAGTTCCCCTGCATCGTCAACACCAAGGTTGGCAAGATCATGTTCTCCCGCAATCCGGGCTACAGCCTCCCTGAGCACAAATTCACGGCTGTCATCTATCCGCCTGTGGCCATGGGACGCGTCTATGCTGGCCGTCTGAATGCTGCGCCGACGTCCAAGAGCACTACGGTGGCCGTCCTCTCGATCCTCGATACGTCGACGGAACGTGCTAAGGACTATCTCGCACAGCTGGTGAACGCCTACAATGAAGATGCCAATGAGGACAAGAATGAGGTCGCCAAGAAGACAGAAGAGTTCATTAAAGAACGTCTGGAAGTCATTCAGGACGAACTCGGCGAGACGGAAGGTCGCATCGAAGGCTACAAGCGTAGCAATGAGCTCATCAACCTGCCATCCGACGCTACGTCAGCCCTCACACAATCCACAGAGTTCCAGAAGAAGCAGGTGGACATCCAGACGCAGATGAGTCTTGTGAAGTCACTGATCGACTATGTCTCGAATCCGGCTAATGCCCTCACGCTCATTCCTGCAAACATCGGCATTAACAATGCGGTTGCCAATGATATGATTAAGGAATATAACCAGAAAGTGCTGACCCGCAACCGCCTTATCCGTAGTTCCTCCGAGAGCTCGCCCACCGTCGTAAAGCTCACCGACGAGGCACAGGCCTTGTGGGAGGCTGTCGGACAGCACCTACACGGCATCTACCGCGATCTGGAGATCCAGAAGAATTCTATCGACAGCCAGTATGCCCTCTTCGCAGGAAAAGTCAGCAACACGCCGACGCAGGAGCGCGCCATGAATGATATGGGTCGTCAGCAGCAGATCAAGGCCGACCTCTACCTCATGCTTCTGGAGCGTCGCGAGGAGAACTACATCTCTTTGGCCTCCACGGCAGCCAAGGCACGTATTATCGACCAGCCGCAGATTGGCGGCAAGGTCAGCCCGAAGAGCAATATCATTCTGCTGGCCGCTTTCTTCATCGGTTTATTCCTGCCGCTGGCACTCTTCTACCTGCGTGAGATGCTACGCTTCCGCATCGAGGGTCGCGGTGATCTGGAGAAAGCCACTACGCTGCCCATTGTCGCTGACATTCCGTTAACGACGAAGCTTGCCGAGGGTGAGCGCGCCATCGTCGTCAAGGAGAACAAGAACAATATGATGGAAGAGGCCTTCCGTGGTCTCCGCACCAACCTCCGTTTCCTGCTCGCACAAGGAGAGAAGGTCATCTGTGTCACCTCAACGGTGCCGGGCGAGGGTAAGACCTTCGTGGCTACCAACCTGTCGATGTCCTTGGCGCTACTCGGCAAGAAGGTGCTCATCATCGGTCTCGACATCCGCAAGCCGCGTCTTGTCAAGCTCTTCGGTCTCCCCTCCAGCGCACATGGTCTCACCACCTATCTGGCTGGTGACAGCGCTGATTTCAACCTCCTCGAGGAGCAGATTGTTCATGGTGTTGTTCATCCCGACCTGGATGTCCTGCCCGCAGGTATCATTCCTCCTAACCCAGGTGAACTCATCACGCGTGAACTCTTGGATCAGGCCATCGACTACCTGAAGACCAAGTACGACTATATCCTTCTCGACACGCCGCCTATCGGCCTTGTCAGCGATACCTTCGAACTGAGTCGCCTCTGTGATATCACCTTCTTCGTGGTGCGTTCCGAGGTGACGACGAAGTCTGATGTCGATGTCATCAATCGCACGTTCAAGGACAACAAGTTGCCGAAGATGACCCTCATCTTCAACGGCATCGACTTGAAGAAGAAGAAGTACGGCTTCTACTACGGCTATGGCCGCTACGGTAGCTACAGCAAATATGGCACCTACTACGGCCGTTACGGTCACTATGGTTCCTACGGCCACTATGGCGATGCCTCTTCGAAGAAGCACATTGAGAAGTAAATACAATTTCGTAGCTGAATCCAAATCAGTTAGTATGCAAATGAATAGCCCCGCCAAACAGCGGGGCTATTTATTTGCGTCTTACTATTTCGACTATTCAGATGTCTGATGAATACAACGAATTACACGAATTATACGAATTCTATGAGCTGCAATCGTATGGAATTTACTTTCGGATGGCCGATTTTTTAGAATAATTCGTGTAATTCGTGTAATTCATTGTGCCTAAAATATACGTCCGAGACTATTTCTTCGTAGTAAGATTGACGATAGAGATGGCGAGGGCGGTGACAGATGCGAGGGCGCTGATGACGCTACCAGCGACGCCGAGGAATGTAGAGAAGGCAGAGCTCCTCACGTTCTGGCTCTTGTTGGGCTGCACGTAGATGAGGTCGTTCTGCTGGACATAGAAAGCAGGGCTCTCGAAGATGTCTGCCTGTGTCAGATCCAGATGATACATGGTACGCATACCATTCACCTCGCGGTAGAGCGTCACATTCTGGCGCAGCGCTTGGTCGCTGACATCGCCGCACTGTGATAGCACGTCGAGGACTGTGTTGCGCTCGGATGTTAGGCTGACGACATGGGGACTCTTGACGGCACCGAGTACGGCGACACGGGCGTTCAGCAGGCGCACGGTCACGTCCGGCTCCTTGATGATGTTTCTCTCCTTGATCCTGTTCTCGATGGCAACAGCGGATTCCTCGCAAGTCATGTTGCGGACATAGATTGAGCCCAGCATTGGCAGCGTCAAGTTGCCATTGTTGTCGACGGTGTAACCATAGATACTACCGAGCGAGCCCGTTTGGCCATAGCTTGAAGTGTTACCTGTACGGTTACCGGAACCCATGGTGACGTCCAGATTGAAGACTTCGAGCAGTTCCGGATTGTCGCAAGTGACCTTGATAAGTACCTGATCGGCAGGCTGCAGACGCATCTCATATTTCTGGAGAATCTGCTGTGCCTCCTCGAACATGACGTCGGAGTGCTGGAAGTAGATGATTTTCTTGCTGCTCACACAGGAGCAGAGACATACGACAGCCGCAGCCACGAATGTCATGCTAATGATTTTCTTCATACGTTTGTTATTTTTAGAGTTGATTGGTTGTTTGCTCTTGTGAGAAAACGGCCGATTGTATGCCAGTGAGGCTTGTATCTTCCTTTTCTTGGCGCAAAGATACTGCCTTTTTCCCGAACGACAAAAGAAAAGGGAAAGAAAAAGCCCTGCGCGTTGTGCGCAGGGCTTGATTTATGGTTTTGTGGGGTGTTGCGACACAGCCGCAACATGCAAAACTCGGTTTTTTACTTCACGAGAACCTTGTTGACCTGACCGTTGGTGCGGATGATATTGATACCGCGACGGAGCTGGCTCTGCTGACGGCCGTCGATGCCATAGATGGTGACGTTGCCTGCAGTCTTGGCCTCGAGATCCTGAACTGCATCAGGAGCTGTTGTGCCGTGGTAGAACAGCTGCCAGTTGCTGATGATTGTCCAGTCGTTGATCAGACCATTATCCTTGCGGATACCGATGGTGGCGTTGCCGTCCTCACCGACCTGGAAGCTTAGCGTATTGGTATAGAGCTCTGCATTGAAGTAGGCAGCAGCAGCTTCCATGTTGTTGGGAATATAACCCTCTGTGCCTTCAGCCTGAACCTCACCGCCAACGCCTAATGCATCGGTCTGAGCGCCGTCGAAGATGCTCTTCAGTGCCACAGCGTCAGATACTTCAGAAGTCTTGACATACAGCACGGCATTCAGCTCTTCAGTGCCTTCGGCATGAGCGTAGCCTGCACCGGGAGTAGCTTCAGTCTCGTTGGGATTGTAGTCGCCATAGCGATAGAAGCCCTGGAGGGTGACTGTGTAGTAACCGGGCTTAATGCCATTCAGGTTCTGATAGGTGTTGAACTGCAGGTTGTTGCCCTGATAGTTGAAGTGCTCGTAAGCGAGGAAATCAGCACCATGATAGCTGTCGCTGGTCCAGAACTGGTCGCCGGAAACACCGTCTTCAGGAACGAGACCGTCGAAGTCAGGATTGAGGATGAGTGCGGTAGCGTCGCTGTTGGCTTCGATATTCACAGCCATAGCAGCTGCCCAGCTGCCAGCAAGCTTCTGCTCGTCTTCCTTCATAGCAGCGACGGTGGCATAACCGCTGTCGTAGCTGTTGCGAGCGGCTTCAAGTGCATCCTGGAAGCTTGCATCGGGGCTGAAGCTCTCGAGGAGGCTTTCGAAGTACTCGATGACCTGGCCGACGGACAGGTAAGCAGCAGCGCTCTCCTTGACCTTGGCAATCACCTCTTCAATCTCGGCGATAGCTGCGAGGGCATCGTCGGCGTTGTCGATATTGTCGGCGTTGATGGCAAGTTTCTCAGTGACGAGGTTGTTCACGTCAGTGGCAATAGCCATGAGGTTCTCAGCTTCGGTGTCCTCAACGAGGGTGCTCAGCTCAAGCTGCTTGTCTCTAACCATGTCGGCGAAGACAGCAACGTTCATACCGGCATATTTGATACCGAAGTTATCCCAGATGACCCAATCCGTAGATGAATCGGAGTGAATACCGATGGTCAGGTCACCGTCCTCAGCCAGCACGAGTTCTACATGGTTGGTGTAGTAAGGCTCGTTGGTGTTGGGGTTGATCTCATTGAACCAGTAGTAAGCACCAGTCATACCGTTGGGAATGTAACCTGCGCTACCTGTAGCATCGTAGTTAGAGTCGCCCATAGAGGGATGCTCTGAGGTCTCGGCAGAGAAGAGCGGCTCGTCGCGCATCTGATCCTCTTCTGTAAAGAGGTTGAAGAGCTGTACCTTGGAGATACCGCCATAGAGATATGTGTTATCGGTATCGCCACCGTCGTGACGTACGAAGCCCTGGAGGGTGATGTCATAGACGCCAGCGGGCATGTTGGGAATTGTCTGGCTGAGGTCGAATGTTCTGTGCCAAGCTTCGATATTGTGCGTAGAAGTGCGTAGCTCGGTCAAGGAACCGCTGTTGATAGTCCAGCCAGTAGGATCGGCAGTCGTACCAGTTCTGAAGTGCGGGTTCACGAGGAGGAAGGTGAGGTCGTCGCCAACCTGAATCTTGCTGGGATCGGAGATGAAGTCGCGAACCAATGTGCTGATCATGTTAGCATATTCCTCGTACATTTCGGCGGTGAGCGTACCAGCCTCGAACTCTTCTTTAAGTTGGTCCTCGAGGAAGTACTCGATTTTACCCTGTAGATCAAGCCACTGGTTGTTAGCAATCAGGTTGTTCAGTGTCTCCTGACCGCTGTCATACACTTCCTTAAACTGTACATAAAGTAGCTTGGATGCATTGACAGCTGCGATAGCCTCGCGGATCTTTTCTGTGGCTGCGGTCATGGCATCGGCACTGCCGCCCATGGCTGCTTCGCCTTCGGAGATAGCGGCGTTAAGAGCCTGACGGGACTCTTCGCTAACATTGATATCGTCGGTAGACTCGATGTTGTTGTACTCGACCTGCTCGTAGAGGGCTTTAGCATCAGCAATAGCAGAACTCAGGATAGCTTCCTCGGGAGTGCCCTGGAATTTGCCATAATAGGTAATCTTGAAGTTGTCGGCGCTAAGCCAGTTGGCGTTGGTTTCGTGTGCTTCCAGACCAAAGGTCATGGACTCGCTACCGTCATTGACGAACGTAACGCTGAAGTGTGTGACGCCGAGACGAACAGTACCGACACGTACGGTCTCCTTGTACTGACCAGCCTCAATGAAGAGGTTGACACCTACGATGTCAGAGCCGTCGCCGCTGGCGGGATCGTGACAAGCAGAAGCATCGCACTCAAGAACATATTTACCCTGAGGCAGACCGTAGACAGTCTGAGCGATGACACCATCGCCGAGAGACTGGGGATGCCAAGCCTCGATGAAGTTGGTGATAGCCAAACCTGTAGCAGAGTTGGTGTCCGTACGGTTCTGCTGACCGCAATTCTGACCCGTGATGGTGATAGTCCATCCGGGAGGCATTGCACCATTGCCTGTTGCAATCTCGAAGTCGGGATTGGTGAGGCAGTCCTCGGTGACATCCAGAGGATTGTTTTCGCTTGCAGAAGCCCAAGCAGCCTCGTACTTCTTGCTGTTGATATCATACTTCAGCTTAGATATGGCAGCTTCAATCTGCTCCTTGGTAGCGTTCTCATTGTTATAGACAGCGGTAGCGGCGCTAGTGTCAACAGTGTAGCCGAGGGACGTTGTGCTGACGAGTGTCTCATAGAGCTCTACGCGTGAAGCGTAAGCTTCTTTCTTGGTGAGATAGTCATCGCAAGGGATGAATTCCCAGTCGATGTTCTCATCCTCTGCGGTGAGATTGAACACTATAACTGTGGGGGCACCTTCTTCGATGGTCATACCATCGCTGACCCAACCAGCATACTGCGTGGTAGCATTGGGGAAGGTGGGGTCGCCATCAGCAGTTTGAATACGATAATAGGTACCGACTTTGGTGATGTTCCAAATGTAGCCTTTAGTTTGTGAGCCAAGATCAATAAAACCAGACTCTTCACTATCGCGGAAGAGGAAAGTGTTGGTGACGGCACGGTCACCATTGGCGCCATTGAAATGGAAAGTGCCGTTGAGTTTCAGCTTGTAGCCAGATACTGTAGCAGTATTATCGTTGCCCGATAATTCAGCAGAGCCTTCGCTTACAGTGACGATGGCAGCGGGATTGAGTGTGTCGTCCAGACCATCGGCTGTCAGACTGAGCTGTGTGCTCCAGGAATTGCCTGCGGTGACGTACTGACCGGCGCCGACATTGCGGATGAAGAAGTTCTTGTCTACGGCGAACTCACCAGCTGCGGTGGGCTTCGTAGGCTCGACAGGCTCCGTCCACTGTGCGAAGGCACCAGTACTCATGAACATTGCACCAACGAGTGCAATCATAGAAAGTAACTTGTGTTTCATAAAACAGTTAATAAAATGTTAGTTAATAAAATGTTATGGATAAACAAAGTTCTTTTTTTGGTGGTGCGCAGACACGATAATGCGCTTATTTATGCCTAAATGCGTGACAAAATTACACTTAATATACGTCCTTTCCTTATTTCTCGCGTTAAAAGTGTTATCCTTTAATGATTATTAACTAAAAATGCCTCGGCTGAGCGGCCGAGGCACTTTGCTATAATATATAAAGGTGTAATTCCTGTATCTGTATCGCAACAGATTGCGGGAATCTTACTTCACGAGGATCTTGCTGACCTGACCGTTGGAACGGACGATGTTGACGCCGCGACGGAGCTGGCTGCTCTGGCGACCGTCGATGCCATAAATGGTGGCATTGTCCATTGTCCATTGTCCATTGTCAATTGACTCAATGGCATCGGGAGCGGTCTTGCCGAGGTAGTAGAGCTTGAAGTTGTCAACAGCGAACCAGTTGCACTCGGTTGACTGTGCCATGACACCAATGGTGGTCAGGCCAGAGCCGTCGGCTGCGAAATCGACGGTGAAGGTCTTCGGAGTGGCGTTGGGCTGGCAGATGCTGGTGTTGTTGTTGGCTCCGGCACCAGCGGCAAAGAGATATACGCCGTCGAGGGTGTCCTCGTTGCCCTGATTGGTGGCATAACCGTCAGCGGTTAAGCGGTAGAAGCCTTCGGGAAGAGCGGCAGCGATGGTCTGGTAGACGCGGCCGTCGGAGAGGGCAGCGTTACCGCTGTTCCATGCCTCAAGGAACTGCGACACGGCGATACCTTCCTCATCGTTGCTGTAGGTATTGTTGTCCTGATAGCCCTGGTTTCCACCCATCTTGCCGTCAGCAACCCAATGGGGAGGTGTGACACCGCGGTTCACGGTGGCGGAGAAGTCGGCATTGAGGATGACGGGCGTCAGCTCGACGGGGTTGTCGGCAGTAGCATCAGCCATCTCCGTTGCACTTGTGACGTATTTCACCCACGCCCCAGGCAGCGCATCGATCCAACCCTGGAGCTGGGCGTTGCTCTGGATGGCTTCGCTGCTGATGGCATCGTTGATGTCGTTAAGCAGCTGTTCGATGGTGTTGTCGGTGGGTGATATCTCAAGTTTGGTGATCTGTCCTTCGTACTCTGCTACGAGCGCCATCACTTCGTCGATGAGCGGCTGTGTCTTAGCGAGTTCCTCAAGGGCGGCCTGCATCACCTGGATAGCAGCGGTCTGCGTCTCGAAGCTGGCGCCGATAGCGGCATTACCGGCAGCGATGGCGTTGTTTTTGATGGTGACGTTCCCGGGGATGCTGAGGTCTTCGGCAGCGGTGAGCTGGTCGATGAGCGACTGGATGTCTGTGTCGAGGTTAGCGATACCGTTGTAGTAGAGCTCGAAGTCATACCAGATAGTCCAGTGGTCAGCCAAAAGGAGGTCGGTGCCAGCGATACCGGCGCGCAGTGTGCCGCCGTCTTCGAGGACGTTGCCCGTAGCGCTGACTTCGCATTGCTTAGCGAGGGCGGCGTACTTGCTGTCGGAGAAGATCATGTAGGCTGAGTGCTGGTTGTTGGGCAGGTAGTTGCCGTCGCCGCAGTCGTAGGGAGCGTCGAGACTCTCGAGAAGTGGATCGGCGATGGCTGCTACATTGAGGAGCTTGGTGTGGTTGACACCGGCGAAGAGATAAGCGTATTCTGCGTCAGCATCGTAACCTCCATCGTTGTAGTTCGGATAGTTGGCATCGTTGGCCTCGACGCGGTAGAAGGCGTGGGTCTTGATGGTGTAGCTGCCCTTGGGCAGGTCGGTGAAGTCACGGAAAATGTTGAACGGACGTGCATCCCAGACCTCAGCAGTGCTGTAGTTGGTCTTGAAATTGCCTGTGCTTGTGCCATTCATCCATACGGGATTCTCAGCCGGATAACCGTTGGCGAAGGCCGTCTGGGTGGTGCCGTAAGCGAAGGCCATATCGTCGAAGAGGGCTGTGATGGCGATGGGCGTTTCGAGGGTACCGCCAGCGGCGACAGCTGCGTTGAAGAGCTCCTGCGTCTTCTGCTTGACCTGTCCGGCGTAGGCTGCGATGGCGTTCTCAATCTCGGAAGCGCTGATCTCGCCATTCTCGTAGGCTGAGCTGTACTGCTCATAAAGGCCTTCGACGAAAGTCTGAAGCTCGCCCGTGTATTTCTCCTGGTCGCTGTTGAGCTGATCCACGAAAGTCTTGAGCTCCTTGTAGGCGGCTTCGCTCTCCACGACAGCCTTGCGAGCAGCTTCGACAGCCTCGTAAGCGGCCAGATATTCAGCTTCCTTAGTCTTGTCGGAGGGAACGTCGATGAGGCCCTTCGCGGTGGAGAGAGCATCGTTGAGGGCGCTCGTGAGGGCGCTCTCAGCCTTCACCTCGTCGGCATAGCCAGACAGGTTGGCATAGAGCGCGTTGAGGGCTGTCCAGAGGGGTGCATCCTTGCACTCGCCGATGGCGAAGAGCTGGAAGTTATCCATACCCATCCAGTTGCAGTTGGTGTTCTCGGCCATCAGACCGATGGTCATCGTGGTGTTGCCATCGTAGTCGAAGTCGAAGGTGAAATGCTCGGGAATACCGTTTCCCGTGGATATGGGCTCCTGGGAGTGGAGGGTGTAACTGCCGTTGTTGTAGAAGAGGTAGATACCTGTCTGTTCGATGCTGGGATCGCTCTGCCAAACGGCAAGTGCATCGCACTCAATGCGATAGCGGCCTTCGGGCAGACCCGTGACGGTCTGACAGATAACGCCGTCGCTGAGAGCAGCACCTTTGCGCCATGCCTCGATGAAGTTCTTGATGACGAAGTCGTCATAACCTTCGGCGGGGTTGCCGTTGCCGTCGTTGGGATAGCCCGTGGCCTGCACTTGCAGGTTCTGACCCATACCCTCGGTGATGTTCCAAGGCTTCTGGCCGTTCTCGAAAGCGGGATTCTCGATGGTGACAGAGGTGATGTCAATGGGGTTGGTCTCGCTGGACTCAGCGATCTTGGCCAGCACAACGGCACGCGTGATGGCAGCCTTCAGTGCCGTAGTGGCAGCTTCGAGCTCCTCGATAGTGGCGTTGGCGTTGTTGTAGACAGCTGTGTAGTCGGCATAGTCTACGCCATTTTCTACAGCGGAGAGGTAAGCGTCATAGAGCGCCTTGCGGGCGGTGAAGATGGCGACCTGTGCGGCGTAACCCTCACTGTATGCAGCGGGCTTCACGAAGCGCCACTCGTTGTTTGCGTCCGTCTCGGCAGCGTCAAACTTCACGGGTGAACCAGCCTCGACACCAGCTGCATATTCGTCGGCTGCGTTGGGGAAGTTGGGATCTTCGGCGATAACTTGAATGTGATAGTCGCCGTTGGAGAGCTTCGTCAGATTCCACACGAAGCCCTTGTTCTGGTTATTGAGGTCAACAAAACCATTGGAGCCGTTGCGCCAGAGATAGAGGTAGTCGGTGGAGCAGTCGGCGAAGCTATAGCCACCGCTGCGACCGTTGCCGCCGTAGAAGGTGTACTTCTCCTTGAGGCGCATGGTCCATCCGTCGCCTGCGGCGGTGTTGGCTGTGCCCTTGTTGCCGGTGACGGAGGCATCAGCGGTGATAGATTCGGTGAGGATGAGGACATAAGCCTTTCCGTCTGTGGTAAGGCTAATTTCCGTAGCCCAGCTGTTGGCACCATGTACGAACTGTCCGGTGCCTACATTCAGGAGGTAGAACTCTCCATTCTCCTCGGGATCTGAGCCTTCGAGCTGTGGAGCCGCGGGAGCTGTCCACTGTGCCATGGCCGTAAGCGTCATTGCAGCTACGGCCACGAAAGAAAGAAAACGCTTTCTCATTGTGTAGGTGATTGTAGTTAGTAAAAAATGTGTGTTGATTATAAAATGGAGTTTTTTGCGTGTGCGCGTACCTCTTAGTATTTCTTTTTGGGCTGCAAAGGTAGTTGTTTTTATGCAAGATTACAAAAAATGAAGGAAAAAAGTGGGTGAAGAGTAGGATTTTCGCTGAAAATGTGTACCTTTGCAGCGCAAAACCGAAAAAGAGAAACGACTATGCTCATAGCAGTTGACTTCGACGGAACCATTGTCCGTCACCGCTATCCCGAAATCGGCGAGGAGATTCCCTTTGCCATTGATACATTGAAGATGTTGGTCGAGGAGCGCCATCGGCTCGTGTTGTGGACGGTACGCGAGGGCCAGTTGCTTGACGATGCCGTGGAGTGGTGTCGCCAGCGCGGCCTTGAATTTTATGCCATCAACCGCGACTTTCCCGAGGAAGATATCACGCTGAATGAGCATTTCACGCGTAAGCTGAAGGTTGACCTGTGGATAGACGACCGCAATGTCGGCGGTCTGCCCGATTGGGGCATGATCTACCACATGATCCACGACAACAAAACTTACGAGGAGGTGATGACAGAGACACTCCTCGGCGCCCAGCCCGAGAAGAAGCGCAACTTCTGGCAGCGCATGACGGGGCGTTGAAGAACATCCGAAACTTAATAGAAAACGGAAGCAGTGGGACTGTAAGCCGGGTTCTGTTCCTCTTTGTTGACCGTTAGGTGCGACGAAAGAGGTGTCTGCCATTTATCTACGGCGCGGCTCTCACCGCGTCTCTATCGTTCTACCCTCCGGCTTGGACGGGTCGCCCTCTCTCACCCTTACGGCTGCAATGTATGCCGCAGTTGGTGCTGCGCCGGTATACGCGAACTTTCAACCTCCGGTGTACACAGCACGCCTGTCGCCAGGCGCCTGGTGAGCTCTTACCTCACCTTCTCACCCTTACCGGCCGATGACCTGAGCAAATGAAAAAAGAAGAGTCGCCGGTCGGCGGTTATTTTCTTCTGCACATACAAACCCTCGCGGGTTTCTATCCGTTAGGTAGCGGAGTGCCCTGTGTTGCCCGGACTTTCCTCTTGCATCGCCTTCGAAAAGGTGTGCCAGCGGCAGACTGTCCCACTGCTTCCGAGGCGCAAAGGTACGGTTAAGTGAGTGAATAAGCAAACAAAATCGAGATTTTCTCGTTTTTTGCTTGCTTTTTCCGACCGTGAGTACCTTCGAACGCAGTTCAATGGTAGGAAGAAAGTAGAGCGTTTAAAGTTTAGTGTTTAGCGTTTAAAGTTTAAAGTTTTTGCGTGCTGTTTACTTTTTTTAGCAGATTTGACGTGTTGACAGGCTCAAAAAGCGCGCTTGAGAAAAGAAATGCAAAAAAGTCAGCCGCCGCGATTAAGCGCTGTTAAGCATGGCAGAAAGCATGTTAAAAGAAAGGAAAAAACGAGGACATTTTGACAGCGCAATAAACTTTTGCACTACTTTTGTGTCGGATTTCATGAAAACAAGCAAATTGTGCATCGAAAATTCAATTCGTCAAATAGTAAATTGCTAAATTGTAAATTGTAAATCGTTAAATAGTAAATGATCATTATGACGCAGAAAACAAAGATGTGGCTCGGTGCAGCGGCGCTGGTGCTGAGCAGCAGCCTGATGACAGGCGCAATCATGAGTGACAAGATTTCAATGGCTACGAAGGCACAAGCTGCCTCAACGCCCTCGACAACTGCGATGACTGCCGCGCCCGGCATGGCCGCGCCCGCAGGTCTTGTGGACTTGACAACAGCAGCCGAGCGTTCGGTGAATTCCGTGGTCTATATTAAGGTGACAAAGAATGCCGTGCGCCAGATGGTGACGGTGCGCGACCCGTTCGAGGATTTCTTCGGAGATTTCTTTGGCTATGGCAATCGCGGTCGTGGACAGGGACGCCAGCAAGAGGTCGAGACGCAGCCGAAGCGTCAGGGTGCTGGTTCGGGCGTCATCATTTCTGCTGACGGATATATCGTCACGAACAACCACGTGGTGGCAGGTGCCGACGAGATTCTTGTGAAACTGAATGACAATACGGAATACAAAGGACGCATCATTGGTCTGGACGAGACCACCGACTTGGCCCTCGTGAAGGTGGAAGCCAAGAACCTGCCCGCCATCGCTATCGGCAACTCCGACGCGCTGAAGATTGGCGAGTGGGTGCTGGCCGTGGGAAATCCGTTCAACCTCACGTCGACGGTCACCGCCGGCATCGTATCTGCCAAGGCTCGCTCCTTGGGTGCCAATGGTGTAGAGAGTTTTATCCAGACCGATGCGGCCATCAACGCTGGCAATTCGGGCGGCGCACTCGTCAATGAACGGGGCGAGCTTGTGGGCATCAATGCCATGCTCTATAGCCAGACGGGCAGCTATGCCGGCTATGGTTTTGCCATCCCGACGACCATCATGAACAAGGTTGTTGCCGACCTGAAGGAGTTCGGTGTTGTGCAGCGCGCACTCTTGGGCGTGCGTGGCATGGACGTGACGAATTATATTGACAGGGAAAAAGAAAATGGTAATGAGGTAGACCTCGGCACCAACACGGGCATCTACATTCAGGAAGTTGAGGACAAATCGACCGCCGAGGAGTTGGACTTGAAGAAGGGTGACGTTATCACGGCCATCGACGGCAAGGAGGTCACTAAGATGGCCGAGCTACAGGAAGCCCTCTCGCAGCGACGTCCGGGTGAGAAAGTCAAGGTGTCCTATATCCGCAATAAGAAGAATTACTCCGAGACGGCCACATTGCGCAACGCACAGGGCGGTACGGAAGTGATGGAAGAGGTGGACATCGACATGTTCGGCGCACAGCTCAAGGCGCTCAACGACGAGACTAAGCAGCAGCTGGCTCTCCGCTACGGCCTCGAAGTGACAGCCATCAAGAAGGGTAAGCTCGCTGACGCCGGCATCACCAAGGGAATGATCCTGTTGCAGGTAAATGATCAGGAGATGCGTACTGTCGAAGACTTCGAGAACGCTGTGAAGGCTGCCAACCAGTCGAGCGATCGTGTGCTGTGGATACGTGCCATCACGCCGAGCGGACGTCGCGTCGCTACTGCCATCGACTTGTCGGAGGACAAGAAAGAGAAAAAGTGAAGACCCACCCCCAACAGACCCACCCCCAACCCCTCCCTGCGAGGGAGGGGGGTGATGGAGAGGGGAATGGGAGGGGAGAAGACTCGCCTGAGAGGACGGGGAGAGACATCTGCAAAAAGCAGGCCAAAACCTTCACGAAGGTGTCGAAGAGGCAAAGTATTGTAAAAAGCTTTGCTTCTTCGCTCTTTTTCGTCAGAAAGTTTGATTTTTTCTTGCGCGTGTACGTTTTATGTTGTAATTTTGCGCGCTTTAAAGAAATGTACCATCCCATTTTAATATTTCACTAAGAAATGAGACAACTAAAAATCACCAAGAGCATCACCAACCGCGAGAGCGCATCGCTGGACAAGTACCTGCAGGAGATCGGTCGCGAAGACCTGATCACCGTCGACGAAGAAGTGGAACTGGCACAGCGCATCCGCAAGGGCGACCGCGTAGCACTCGAGAAGCTGACGCGTGCCAACCTGCGTTTCGTGGTCAGTGTGGCCAAGCAGTACCAGAACCAGGGCCTCTCGCTTCCCGACCTGATCAATGAAGGAAACCTCGGACTGATCAAGGCCGCTGAGAAGTTCGACGAGACGCGCGGCTTCAAGTTCATCTCCTATGCCGTGTGGTGGATTCGTCAGAGCATCCTTCAGGCATTGGCCGAGCAGAGCCGTATCGTGCGCTTGCCGCTGAATCAGGTGGGTTCGCTGAATAAGATCTCCAAGGCCCTGTCGAAGTTTGAGCAGGAGAATGAGCGCCGTCCGAGTCCCGACGAGCTGGCCGAGGAACTGGACATCCCCGTGGACAAGATCTCTGATACGCTGAAGGTGAGCGGTCGCCATATCTCTGTTGATGCGCCTTTCGTGGAAGGCGAAGACAACACGCTTCTTGATGTCATCGTGAACGACGACAGCCCTATGGCAGACAAGAGCCTCGTCAACGAGAGCCTGAGCCGCGAGATTGACCGTGCCCTCTCGACGCTCAGCGAACGCGAGAAGCAGATTGTGGAGATGTTCTTCGGCATTAACCATCAGGAAATGACGCTCGAAGAGATTGGCGACAAGTTCAACCTCACTCGTGAACGTGTCCGTCAGATCAAGGAGAAAGCCATTCGCCGCCTCCGCAACAATTCGAAGAGCAAACTCCTGAAGTCGTATCTGGGATAACCCCTTTTCACTACGGATGAGACGCAGATAACGAACGTTCGTTCACCTTGGCTTTGCATCCGTACAAAGAAGAAAAATCATGAGAATATTCAGATTGAAGATAGGAAAAGGCTGGTTGATGGCGTGTCTCGTAGCCTTGGTGGCTGTGATGCTGCCATCTTCTGCCGCCGCTAAGGAGCCGGTGATGAAGCGCGTGTATATGTTCGGCTTCTCGGCCTCGCTCATTGACTCCACAGCCTATCAGACCGACGTGCAGCAGCTCGACAGCGCGTGGATAGACCCAACGCATAATTTCTTGGTGGACAGGGCGCTCTATAGCTTGCAGCTACAGTCGCACGTGGAAACGAAGGAGCACCACAAGAACACCGTCTGCACCGTTTACTTCAGCACCAATCCCCGTAAGCTGCAACGCAAGTGGGCTAAGGTGAAGAAGCGTTACGAGCATGATCCAGCGCTGCGTTATCAGATTCTTCCCCGCGAACGCTTTGCCTTCCAGGCCGAGGAGTACCGCCCCGTGATCATCGGCGAGCCGACTGTGGCACCCGATTCGACAAAGACGCAGACACAGACACCGCCGCCACCGCCACCGGGCAAGCCCGGTTCCATGCCTCCCGGTGGCAAGAAACCTAACATGATGAAAAAGCCATGACGACGCACCGCTTCAAGGTTGCCCTGCACCGCTTGCAGGTCAACCTGCCCGACGCGCTGTCGGCATCAGATATCATCCCCTCCTTCTCGCCCTTTGTCAGCGAGGAAGAAGGTGATGTGCTTTTCACGATGAACGTGGTTGAGGGTACTGCGCCTGACTTCAGCACTATGGAGGAGATCGGGCAGTTCGACTGCGGTGGCGCTAACCACGGCGTCTACCGCGACGCCGAC
Source organism: uncultured Prevotellaceae bacterium (assembly GCA_947307015.1). GTDB lineage: Bacteria > Bacteroidota > Bacteroidia > Bacteroidales > Bacteroidaceae > Physcousia. The sequence goes on from CAMZHV010000005.1 coordinate 77,886, forward strand.
GGCACTTACGCCTTCGAGATCAGCCTGCCCTCCTGCGACGGAGGCCAGCTCAGCTGCTGCATGACGGCGCGCGACGATTTCCACACCTGCAGCGCCGTGCTCACGGGTTCGTCGCTGAGGCAGCACCAGTTCGGCCTGAACAATGCGCTGATGATGGCCTTCGCCTTCGCGTCAGCCGAGCAAGACACCCTGCTCATCCACGCCTCCGTGATCCGCAACGCGGGCTACGGCTACCTCTTCACCGCCCCCAGCGGCACAGGCAAGAGCACGCACACCCATCTGTGGTACAAGCACATCCCCGGTTCCGACCTGATGAACGACGATAATCCCGTTGTGCGCATCGTCGACGGCGAGACGCGCATCTATGGGTCGCCCTGGAGCGGCAAGACCCCTTGTTACCGCAATATTTGGGCGCCAGTGGGAGCCATCACGCGCATCGAGCAGCGCCCCGAGAACACCATTCGTCGCATGGCACCTGTCGAGGCTTTTGCCACGCTACTGCCAGCCGTGAGTTCGATGAAATGGGACAAGCGTGTCTACGAAGGCATCTGTCACACCATTTCGCGCCTGCTGCGCACGACGCCCATCTACTGGCTTGGTTGCCGTCCTGATGAGGAGGCTGCGCGGGTGTGTCATGCAGCTGTGGCCGTTAAGTCGTAGCAGCTTACTTGATGCTTTTCTTCCCGCAAAACGACTATTCGCAAACAATTGATAATAAAGGAGCTCATAAAGAAATGCCTGAGGGCGTTGATGACCCCATGGCGGCGCGCCAAGCAGCGCCGTTATGCTGACCCGTCGGCGACGGCCACGCCACGCATTGAACTGCCCAACGAGAAGCTGCTGCCCCTCGTGCGACAGTTTGTCGCCAAGGGCGAGAAGGTCATCATCTCCGTCAAGGGCTTTTCGATGCGCCCCTTCCTCGAGCACCTGCGCGACCGTGTGAAGCTGGCGCCATGGACAACGCTGGCCGTTGGTGATGCGGTGCTGGCAGAGATAGCCCCTGGTCATTTCGTCCTCCATCGCATCATCGCTATTGACGGTGAGCGGTTTACGCTCATGGGCGACGGCAATGTCCGTGGCACGGAGACGTGTACGACGGCCGATGTCTGCGGCGTTGTCATCGAGTATCTCCGTCCCAACGGACACGTCATCCCAGCCGACGACCCGCAACTGAAACGTAACATTAAACTGTGGCGCAGACTGCTGCCCTTCCGCCGTCTGCTCCTACTTATCTATAAATCAACGATATGAAAATAAAGCAAGGATTTGAGCTCATGGATGTCTGCGGCCAGGCTGTCGTAGTTGCCCATGGCAAGGAAAATATTGATTTCTCTAAGGTTATCAGTCTCAACGAGAGTGCCGCCTATCTGTGGCAGAAGGTGTTGGGGCACGATTTCGAGGCCGAGACCTTGGCCGATCTGCTCACCGAGGAGTATGAAGTGGACAAGGAAACCGCGCTGCGTGATGCACGGAAGGTGATGCAGGATTGGAAAGAAGCCGGGTTAATTGCGTGAAGGCTGAAAATTAATTGCGTGAAGGCTGAAAAAGCCCGATGTGCTTCATCTGACGCATAATCCACGTTTGGCGTTTCAGCATATATGGCGATGGCTCTTTGCTGCTGAAACGCAGTGGATTAGGTAGCGTAGCGGCGATGAGGGCGCAGTTGGGGCGCGTGAGTTGAGCCGCCGTACAGCCGAAATGGAACTGTGCCACGGCTTCGGCGCCGTAGATGCCGTCGCCCATTTCGATGGAGTTGAGATAGACTTCCATGATGCGCTGCTTGCCCCAGATGAGTTCGATGAGCGCGGTGAAATAGACTTCCAGCCCTTTTCTGACCCACGAATGGCCGTTCCAGAGGAAAACGTTCTTGGCCGTCTGCTGGCTGATGGTGCTGCCGCCGCGTTGCCGTTTGCCCGCCTTGTTCTCCTGAATGGCTTTGTCGATGGCGTCGAAATCAAAGCCGTGGTGCTCCAGAAAACGTTGGTCCTCAGAAGCGATGACTGCCACGGGCATATATACCGACATCTCCTCTAACGGCACCCAATGGTGGCGCAGGCGTATCTGCTCACCGCGACCGACTTGTTCCACACAGCGGATCACCATGAGCGGCGTCACATACACCGGCAGCCATTTGTAGGCGACGACGGTGAGGATTGTGGAGGCAAAGAAGAAGATGACGATGCCTCGCAGCCATTTCTGTATGGTCTTAAAAACGCTCTTCACTTTTCACTCTTCATTTTTCACTTTTCACTCTGATCACCCGCACGCCCAGTTGTGTAGGGTGTTTTTTCATGTACGTTTCCAGCGTCATCGGTTCGAGCACCACCTTCTTGTGTATCTGGCTGGCGTTGAGGAGATGGAGCTTGCCGTCGCGTCCCCACACGGCGAGACCCAGATGTGAGACATCAAGACCCGCTTTCTTCGTGACGATGGCCAGAATGTCGCCGTCGTGTACGCAGCTCAGTTCCTTCTTCGAACTGCCCAACAGGCGGCGTGGGATGTAGCGTACGGTGCGTCCGCATAGGCGCTGCTCGTTGGCCTTGATTTGTTTGAGTGCTTGCGCATCGCCTTTCAGCATGGGATAGCTGGCGGGGTGCGTGCTCATGTAGGTGATGTCCAATGTTTGCGCATCCACGAAGGGGTAGTAGTCACCTCGGCTGTCACCTTTCTTGCCTTTTATCTCAGCGATAAATCCCTGACGCTCATTGCTGTCTATCCATTCGCTGAAGTAATGGTTTCGCGAAGCGTAACCGTCCAGACGGCCGTCGCGGTAGCGTATCTTCGTCAGGTTGTTGCAGTAGTCGGCAAAGCGCGTGCTGCCCTGCTGCGTCGTCAGCACGAGTGCCACGACAGTCTCGACGAGCGTCGTGCAGTCCAGCTCGCGCAGGTTCACGGCCAGTTCCTCGGTGGGGTTCACTTCGAGCGTCTTGCCCACGTAGGGCAGCCCGACGAGTTGCTGGGCGTAGTACATCATCATGTTCTCCGTGGAAGGTTGGCGGCGTCCCTTGGTGAGCAGTTCTACGACGCGTGTGCTGTCGGTTTTCTGATAGGTGAGCGCCTGTGCCGCCGAGGCACAAAAGAGCGCCAGCGCGGTGATAAGTATGCGTGTTTTGAGGTGTTTCATCGTTATTTTCTCCTTATTTCGGGGCAAAGGTAGTAAAAAGTTTATAGTTTAATGATTAATGTATAAAGTTTTTACTACTTTTGCCACATGAAACGCATAAAACTACGCTTTTTAACGTTGCTGGCTTGCTTTTCAGCAACCATTTCAGCCCAGCAGACGCGCAGCCTCGCGCCGCAGATCCGCACGGTGCGCGTCATCGTGAATGACGACCCGCTGCAGGCACCCATAGCCCGCATCGATGCCCCCGTGGAGATTTCTTTCGACGAGCTCTCGCACGAGTACACGCGTTATATATATAAGGTGGAATACTGCAACGCCGACTGGAGCGTCAACGATGAGATCTACGAGAGTGACTACCTCGAAGGTTTCAATGGACAGCCCGTCGACGACTATGAGAAGAGCTTCAACACCACCGTGCTCTATACTCACTACCGCATCGCGTTCCCCAACGACGACACGCGCCTGCTGCTGCCTGGCAACTACCGCGTGCGCATTTTTGCCGACGAGAACGACAGCAGCGACGACCCTGTGCTCGAAGCCTGTTTCTCGCTCTTTGAACCTGAGATGACCGTGCGCGCAACTGTCAGCGCCAACACCGAGGTGGACTTCAACCGTCAGCACCAGCAGGTTACCTACGGCATCAGCTACGGCACACGCCGCGTCGTGGACCTGCAGCGCGAGCTGCACACGGTGGTCATGCAGAACCGCCGTTGGGATTCAGCTGTCATCGACCTCCAGCCGAACATTCAGAACACCTTGGGCGTGGAGTGGACGCACCGTCGCGAGCTCATCTTTCCCGCTGGTGCTGAGTTTCATAAGTTTGAAATCCTCGACACGCATCAGGGTGGCATGGGCGTAGACCGCATCCGCTGGTACGACCCGCACTTCCACGCCACGCTCCTCACCACCGACAGACAGCACAACTACACCTATTCGCCCGACATGAACGGCACATACGTCATCCGTCATAGCGGCGATGAGGACAACGACACGCAGAGCGAGTACCTTTTCGTCCACTTCCTCTTGTCCGTGCCGCAATTGGATGGCGGCGATGTCTATGTTACGGGCTTGTGGGACAACGGTTTCCCCGATGCGGACTGCAAGATGCACTACGATGATGCCCTGCACGCCTACGAATGTGCTGTGCTGCTGAAGCAGGGCTACTACAACTACCAGTTCCGACAGCTTGACAGCCATGGGGTAGGGCAGACCGCCCGCACCGAAGGCGACTTCTATCAGACTGAAAACGAATACCTCATCCTCGTCTACCATCGTCCGCAGGGTGCGCGCTACGATGCCCTTGTGGGTTATACCGCGCTCCAGTCGGGCAATCCGTAGACGCCTGCACCCTGCGCGCTGAGATCTATATGCAAAACCTTCAATTCTAAGTACTTCAAACGTGGAATTTGTCAAGAACTTTTTTCAGGAGATGGGCGATATGCTCAGCATCCCTTGGTCCTTCGTCATCCTCGAACTCATCGGCACGCTGGCAGGTGCTGTCTCCGGCGCCCGCCTCTCTGCGGCCAAACAGTTTGACCTCTTCGGCGCATTCATCGTCGGCACGGCCACGGCTGTCGGCGGCGGTACGGTGCGCGACCTGCTGATCGGCAAGACGCCTTTCTGGCTCGAAGACCCCATCTATCTGCTCACCTGCCTCTTCGGCTTGGTGTGGGTCATCGTGTTCCGCAAGTGGCTTGTGCGTCAGAACAATACGTGGTTCCTTTTCGACTGCATCGGCTTCTCGCTTTTCAACGTCATCGGTATCGAGAAAGCCCTTGGCCTCGGCTTGCCCACGTGGGCGGCCATCGTTTTAGGCTGCATCACGGGTGCTGGCGGAGGTGTCTTGCGTGACATACTCATCAACGAAGTCCCGCTCATCTTCCGCAAGGAGATTTATGCCACCTGCTGTCTTGCCGGAGGCCTCGTCTACATCTTCTGCCTCCACTATCTCGGTTGGCGTCCCGAGGGCAGCGCCGTGCTCTCTTGCACCGTCGCCATCAGCATCCGTATGCTCGCCGTCAAGTACAGTTGGAGCCTGCCGACGCTCAAGGCCGAGCCTTGACGTATATACATGTGTAAGCGTCTCATCGATAGGGCGTAGATACAAAAAGGGCATTGACACGCTCATCATTCATGTGTCAATGCCCTTGGTGTTAGGAGCTATGCTTTTTTATAGCAGCCTTCCTTTTTTTATTGCAGCGTTCCTGCCTCAGCCTGCTGGATCATCTCGGGGCTGGCATAGAGGTAAACCTCAACGCGGCGGTTCTGGGCTTTGCCGGCAGCTGTGCTGTTGTCAGCCACGGGGTTATCCTCGCCGAGTCCCACGACTTCCTTGATCTGCGTGTCGACGACGCCCTGCTTCAACAGGTAGTTGCTGACGGCGGCTGCGCGCTGCTGCGAGAGTAGGAGGTTCTTCTGCTTGCTCTGCTCGGCGGTGCTGTTGCTCCAGCCCTGGTTGTCCGTGTAGCCGATAATGCCGACGCTCATGAGGTTGTTGGGAATCAGGACGTTGACGGCGAAGTTGGAGAGCGAGCTCTGCGCTACTGCGTTCAGCACGGACTTGCCCGTCTGGAAAAGAATACCGCTGTCGAAAGTCACCTTCACAGCCTCGTAGCCATTGCCGTCCACGATCTCCTCGACCTGTGCGTTGGCAATCTTCTCAGCTTCAGCCTTCGCCTTGTCCATCTTGCGGCCGATGAGGATGCCCGCTGTTGTGCCTACGACGGCACCGGCAGCACCGGCGATGGCACCTACCTTGACCTTGTTGCCGCTCTTGGCGAGGATAGCACCGAGGGCTGTGCCGAGGGCTGCGCCGCTTGCGCCGCCGATGATGCCGCCCTTGGCCGTATTGCTCATGCCACAAGCATTGAGAAGTAAAACGGCGCAGAGGCCGAGTGCATAGTACTTTAATCCTTTCATTGTTGTTAATGTATTTTGGTGAATAATTTGATAGATGTTCTGCTTTTCGAGTGCAAAATTACACATTTTCTTGATACAAAGTAGCAGAAAAGCCAGATTTATGCAATTTTCTGATGATATTTCACTATCTTTGCGCCCAAATTGAAGAAAAGAACATCAAAAAGTATGGCAAAAGAACTCAAAAACCTCACAAAACGTAGCGAGAACTACTCGCAATGGTATAACGAACTCGTCGTGAAAGCGGACCTCGCAGAGCAGAGCGATGTGCGCGGATGTATGGTTATCAAACCATACGGCTACGCTATCTGGGAAAAGATGCAGCACATCCTCGACGGCATGTTCAAGGAGACAGGCGTGCAGAACGCCTACTTCCCCCTGTTGATTCCCAAGAGCTTCCTGTCGCGCGAGGCCGAGCACGTCGAAGGCTTTGCCAAGGAATGTGCCGTGGTCACACACTATCGCCTGAAGACCAACGAGACGCACGACGGCGTGGTCGTAGACCCCGAAGCCAAGCTCGAAGAGGAGCTGATCATCCGTCCCACCTCAGAGACCATCATCTGGAACACGTATAAGAACTGGATTCATTCCTACCGCGACCTGCCCCTGCTCATCAACCAGTGGTGCAACGTGATGCGCTGGGAGATGCGCACCCGCCTCTTCCTCCGCACAGCCGAGTTCCTCTGGCAGGAGGGTCACACCGCCCATGCCACCCGCGAGGAGGCCGAGGAGCGCGCACGACTGATGTTGAAGGTCTATGCCGACTTCGCCGAGAAGGTCATGGCCGTGCCCGTCATGCAGGGCGTGAAGAGCGAGACAGAGCGTTTCGCAGGAGCTCTCGACACCTACACCATCGAGGCTATGATGCAGGACGGCAAGGCGTTGCAGAGCGGCACCAGCCACTTCCTCGGACAGAACTTCGGTCGCGCCTTCGACGTGCAGTTCCTCAACAAGGACAACCAGCCCGAGTACGCATGGGCTACCTCGTGGGGCGTGTCCACACGTCTGATGGGCGCGCTCATCATGACGCATTCCGACGACAACGGCCTCGTACTGCCCCCTGCGCTGGCACCCATTCAGGTCGTGCTTATTCCTATTTATAAGACCGAGGAGCAGTTGGACGCCATCCGCACCAAGCTCGCTGCCATCGCCGATGAGCTCAAAGCCTTGGGAGTCAGCGTGAAGCTCGACGACAACGACCAGAAGCGCCCCGGCTTCAAGTTTGCCGACTACGAGCTCAAGGGCATCCCCGTGCGCCTCGTCATGGGCGGTCGCGACCTCGAGCAGGGCACCATTGAACTCATGCGCCGCGACACGCTGGAGAAGGAGACCGTCTCTGTCGAAGGCATCGCCGCTACGGTCAAGCAAGTTCTCGACGACATGCAGACGGCCATCTTCGAGAAGGCGCGCAAGTATCGCGACGAGCATATCTTCGAGTGCGAGGACTACGAGGAGTTCAAGGAGCGCGTCAAGGACGGCGGTTTCTTCCTCTGCCATTGGGACGGCACGGCCGAGACCGAGGCCAAGATTAAGGAGGACACGCAGGCCACCATCCGTTGCGTGCCTTTCGCCTTCGAGCAGACGCCCGGCACGGATATGGTCAGCGGCAAACCCGCCAAGTACCGCGTCCTCATCGCCCGCTCCTACTAGTCTTTAAACTTTAAACCTTAAACTTTAAACTCTACTACTTGCGCTGGCTCCCGACCTTATTTGCAGCTGAGTCCATCCCCAGTGCCATGATTACCTTCGTGGCGCTGTTGATGTTCCTGCAATTGGGGATAGGGTGGGAGTGGAGCACGCTCCTGTGCGGCCTGCTCTCGCTGCCGTGGGTCTTGAAGTCTTTCGTGCGCGCCAAGGTGCAGCGCATGGGGCGCTTCGCCATCGTCCTGCGCATCATCGAGGCTTGCATCTTCGGCTCCCTGGTGGCCTTGGCCTTGTCGTTCACGGCTTCGTCGAACTGGCGCATCCAGCTGATATTCCTTACGCTATGGGTGCTCTGTATGTTCTGTGCCTGGCATGAGCTGGCGGCGCGGATGTATTACGAACGGATGCTTCGTCCCCGCGAGCAGCGTATCTACAACACGCTGAAGATGTTCTTCTCGCAGACCAGCGTCATCGTCACCTACGGCGCCATGATCATGATTGTCGGCGCCTTAGAGGTCTTCTATCACAACCGTCGCAACGCCATCGCCCTGTCGTGGAGCACGGCGGTCTACCTGCTGGCAGGCTTCTACCTCCTGCTGTGCCTCTACCATTTCTTCGTACTGCGCTCACCCCATGTCGGCGACCATTATCAGACCGAGACGCTGCGCTCTGCCGTCCGTGCCGAGGTTCACGTCATCGATCGCATCCTGCACAAGGACCATTGGTTCGCCGTCATCGCCTGCCTCTTCGTCTACCTACTGCCGCAGTCGCTGCTGTTCTACACGCGCGTGCTTTTCCTCTATGCTCCTCACAGCGAGGGCGGTCTGGGTTGCACGCTCCAATGGATTGGTCTGGCTCAGGGTACGGTTGGCGTCATCGCCTTCTCTGCCGCCCTCGGCCTCGGCCATTGGCTTGTGCGCTCGCAGCGCTACCCTCATTTCCACCAGATGGCCGCCGTGCTCATGGGTTTATCGCCCGTGGTCTACTATGTCATGACGCTGTGGCCGCCAACCTCGCTGGGTATGCTCTGCCTCGCCACGTTCGTCGCGCAGGCAGCTTTCGGCCTTGGTCTTAACGCCTGCATCCCCTTCGTCCGCTACATCTCCGGCGAGCGCTACCGCAGCACCATCAACTACCTCTACATCCCGCTCGTCTCGATGGTTATGCTACCCGCTACGGCCGCTTCGGGATGGTTGGTGGCGCGTCTGGGCTTCCATTTCTTCTTCTCGCTGGACGCCTTCCTGCTTCTGCCTTCCGTCCTCGCTGCTTTCGGCGGCACACATCTCGTAGCGTCCTCGCAACAGCACATTCCACCCCATTCATCCATCCCCTCCAATGAACGCAAAGAATAAACCATACGCTTGGGTGCCAAGCCTTTATATTGCTGAGTCTCTGCCTTACGTTGCCGTGATGGTCATCGCCACGACGATGTATAAACGTCTCGGCTTGTCCAACACAGATCTGGCTCTCTACACGTCATGGCTCTACCTGCCTTGGGTCATCAAACCGCTGTGGAGCCCTTTCATCGCGGCTCTCAAGACCGAACGCTGGTGGGTGCTGGTGATGCAGTTGCTCATCGGAGCGGGCTTTGCAGGCATCGCTTTCACGTTGCCTACGGCCTTTTGGCTTCAAGGCTCTTTGGCTTTCTTTTGGATTCTCGCGTTCGCCAGCGCTACCCATGACATTGCTGCCGACGGCCTGTACATCCTTGGCCTTTCCACCCACGACCAGAGCCTGTATGTCGGCATCCGTTCCACGTTCTATCGCATAGGTAATATACTCGGCCAGGGACTCCTCGTGATGTTTGCAGGTCGGCTCGAACGCTCCCACACCATTCCTATTGCTTGGAGCATAGCTTTCCTCGTCCTCGCAGGCCTGTTCCTCGCTTTGTGGCTTTGGCATTCGTTGGCATTGCCTAAGGTAAACAAAGAAAACACCACCGAAAGCCACACGCCTTCGGCCCTCCTCTCCGAATTCTGGCTCGCCCTCAAGACCTTCTTCACCAAGCCACACATCATCACGGCCTTGCTCTTCATGCTGCTCTTCCGTTTCCCCGAAGGTCAGCTGGTGAAGATTGCCAACCCCTTCCTTCTCGATAGTGTCGAAGCCGGGGGGCTTGCCCTTTCCACCGAGGCGGTCGGTTTTGTCTATGGCACCATAGGCATCATTGGACTCACGGCTGGCGGCCTGTTGGGTGGTTGGTGCGTCTCGCGCCATGGCCTGAAACGCTGGCTGTGGCCTATGGTGCTGAGCATCTCGCTGCCCGATCTCGTCTACGTCTATATGGCTTCGGCTGCTCCGTCCCTTCTGATGGTCAATATCTGTGTGTTCATCGAGCAGTTTGGCTACGGCTTCGGCTTCACCGCCTATATGCTTTACCTCGTCTATTTCTCTCAGGGCGAGCGTTCTACGGCGGTGTTCAGCATCTGCACGGCTATGCAAGCGCTCGGTATGATGTTGCCGGGCATGATCGCCGGTTGGATGGCAGATCATCTCGGCTATCTCAATTTCTTCTGGTGGATTGTCGCCTGCTGCCTCGTCACCTTCGCCGTCTCTGCCTTCATCAAGATAGATCCCTCCTACGGCAAGAAGGAAGATAAGTAGCCGAACAAAATTATTTATTAAATAGATTGACGATAAGATTGACGTAGATTGACGGAGAATATGAGTTTTGTTTTATCCGTCAATCTCCATCAATCAATCCGTCAATCTCCGGAAATGATAATTTAGAAATTGATGATTTGTCCGCCGTCGCTGCCAGCATACTTGCGCAGCAGCGCTTGGATGAACTCGGCGCAAGCCATCACGTTCTCGCGGTTGCCGTCGTAGCCATTCACGATGCTCAGCAGGTGTGTTGTTTCCAACGTCAGCTTCGTGCGTTCGTGGTCGCTTGTCGGTGTGCCAATGCCTCCGATGGCGTCGCGATAGACGGGCAGTCCTGCTATGTTCAGCACGCCCCGTCCGATTCCCTCATACGGATCGCCCTCACGTCCTATGCCCAAGCATAGCGTCTCGCCTTCAATCTTGTCGGCATCAAAACCGCCTATGCTATATCCGTAGGCAATACTCGCCAGATTGATGAGGTCTACGACGGTGTTCACGCGGTATAAATCATTGCCTTTCAGCGTGCGGCGCACTAAGGCCTCGCCCGATGGACGGTAGCGGCTCGGATCTTTGCCACAGCGTCGATATGCCGTGCGTGTCGCCTCTATCGATGGCATCTCTTTGATGCTGTCCACGGTATAACGCTGCCGATAGTCGGCAATGAACGCCTCTATCTCTTTCCACAGCTCATCGCTGTACTCGCTGTTCTGGACAGCCGCAACGACAGCGGCACCCACGAACTCAGGGCACCGCTGCCTAATCTCTTCTGAAACGAAAATATTTATATTATTCATTGTCCATTGTCCATTATCCATTGTCCATTATCCATTGTCCATTTTTCACTCCCCCTTCCCCCTCTTGCACCCTCTGATACCCTTCACCGTAGTCGTGTCGGACTCCTCAGAGGCAGCGCGGGTGTAGTAATAACCATATCCGTAGTCGTCCCAGTAGCGGTCGTAGTTACGCAGGCTGAAGCGGGTGTTGTAGCCATCGTAGCCCTCCATGTAGCCTGTGAAGGAGGTGTCAGTGAGACGGTACTCGTAGATCACGCAATCCAGGTCGGAATCTTCGAAGTAGAGGTAGAGCGCGCCGTCGTAAACCTCCCAGTTGAAGTAGTTCGTCACGGGGCGTGTGCGATAGTAGTAGTCCACTTCCACGCCGGTGCCACGGTAGTAGTTGCCTCCGGTGCGGTAGAACTCTATCTCCGAACCCTGAGCCTTCTCGCCCGTGTAGGCATTGTACATATCCAGGTCGCCAAACCAGTGGCCGTTGATGGTGTAACCGATTTCTGCGTCCTCGTCGTAGTAGTAGTCGAATTCAAGGTCGCAGCTTGCGAAACCAAACATGGCGCTGAGCATCAAGCTCATCATCCAGATTTTGTTCTTCAGCGTCTTCATAGTCGTATTGTTTTTTAGGGTGAAACACTTTGTTTTTTTCTTTTTGACGCTGCAAAGGTAAGTGTTCCTTTCGAGCCCCTCAAACAATAATCCCTATATCAACAGAGGATTTTCCCTAATCTCCATAGGCTTCCCCTATCTCTCATTGAACATTGTCCATTATCCATTGTCCATTATCCATTATCCATTGTCCATTATCCATTGTCCATTGTCCATTGTCCATTGTCCATTCTTCCTTCCTCCTCACATTCCTCTCGACTTGAATATCAGCTCCTTGGCCTCGTTAATTTCGCGCATCTTGCGCTCTGCTGCTAACCGCACATCCTCGCCGAGCGAAGCCACGCGGTCGGGGTGGTGCTTCACGGCCATGCGCTTGTAGGCGGCGCGCACCTCCTCGTCTGTTGCCGTCTCGTCAATCTCCAGCACCGCATACGCTTCCTTCAGCGTCGTGGCGCCCAGGTTGAGCATGGAGTTCAGCTCAGCTTCCGAGAGGCCGAGGTGCTGTGTCACTTCGCGCAGTGCCGTGATCTCTTCGGGGGCAACGAAACCGTCGGCCTTCGCCACCGTGGCCAGCAACGACAGCAGTTGCAGGCGTTGCGATGGAGGCAGCACGCTTTTCAGCTGCTGGCAGGCTTCGATGATGGTCTGGCGGTACGACCCAGGCTGCTGTGCTTCCATCTGCTTCTGGCGCTCGAACAGCTTCATCATGATGGCGTTACCATCCTGCACGGCATTCTCGCCGAAGTTCATGCGCAGGAAGTTGCGCATCGCCTCCATCTCCGAGTGCATGATTTTGCCGTCAGCCCTGATGATGTAGCTGGCCAGCGTCAGCAGCGAGAACAGGAAGCCGTTGCGCGTACCCTCGTCCACACCGCCTTGGTATGAGCGCTGATAGCCGCCGTCATAACCGCCGCCCGTGTACGTCCCGTTGCCGCCATAGCCGCCGCCATAGCTGCCGCCTGTCTCCTTGCCAAAAGCAGCCTCTTCGAAGCCGTTGTCCACAGACACCACATCAAATAATGCGCCAAGCACGAAGCCCGCCAATGCCCCGATGGGGCCTCCCGATAGCAGCCCTAAGAAGCCGCCAATCCATTTTGCATGTGCCATATTATCAATTAATTTACAATTTTCTCTATTTCCCTCAGCACCTTCCTCACCTCTTCTGCCTTGCCGCCGCACGACCCGTGAATCTCCTGTGCTCCAGTCCCTTCGATGATGCTGTGTGCATTGCGGCTGTTTACGCCGCAGCCCGGCATGATCGTGATGCGCCCTGCCGCCTGTTCCACCAGCGCCCGCAGTGCAGGGATGCCTTCCTCGGCTGTCCGTGCCACCGTGCCGTCTGCCAGCTGTCCGCCCGTCGTGAGCACCCTCACTACGCCTAAGTCCACGAGCTGCTCCAGCGCTTTCTTGGGCTCCTTCACCCAGTCGAAGGCGCGGTGGAAGGTGACGGGCAAACCTTGTGCCGCCGCCATCCAACGCTGCATAGCCCGCGTATCTATCTCGCCGTCAGCCGTCAGCGCGCCGCACACGATGGCCGAAGCCCCAGCCGCCACCACCTCGCGGATGTCCGCTTCCATGATGGCCACCTCGTCCTCGTCGTAAACAAAATCACCCTCGCGCACGCGTATGAGCACGTGAATCCTTAGATTAGGGAACCGCTCGCGCACGCGCCGCAGCAGCCCCGTCGATGGGGTCAGGCCGTCCAACGACAATGCCTGGCATAATTCTATGCGCTCAGCGCCGCCCTCCACAGCCTGCACGACGCTCTGCCAGCCGCCGCAGCACACTTCCAGCACCACCTTTTCCCTTTCCATTTTCGTCATTCTTTTGTTTTGCGCCACAAAGGTACACACAAATCCCGCTCCACCCAAATAAATCCACAAGAAAATGCAAATCTGCCCCGCAAGCTCCTTACGTCATGCGGGGCGTCCCACCAATGGGACACGGCGACACATATAGACGTATGAAGCGATACATATATACGTATGGAGCGGTACGTATATATGTGTGGGGAGGTACGACTGGATGTGTGACGCAGCCGTGACAGATGACAGATGACAGTTTTGTAGAGTGCCTCCCAACGGGGGGTATGAGCCATGTGAAAGTAGTTCTTATTCTATCTTTATATTTATCTATATATTTATTATTGAAGTTTCGGAAGTTAAAAACGAAAGTGAATATTTAGGTGCAAAAAAAGCATTGGGAACTTGCATAAATCGCAAGAAATGAGTACTTTTACGTCGCCAAACAAAAAGACTCAATATTCCAATGCCAGTGCACAAAGTTACAAAAATTCTCTCAGAGATAAGCAAATTTTTCAGAAAAAGTGATTCTGAGACCGCGATGTTTACCATTATGGACGTTATTAAGAGTACAAAAATGAACGAACAGACGCTTTTCGGGCGCAGAAGCAGATGCAACAGCAAGTATTCTCTGTTGCAGGTGTTCCAGCTTCTGTTGGTATGTCCTTGTTTCATGATTCGTAATCCTTTTGGTATCTATGGCTCACCGTTAGGCGGCAAGCTCGGATGTCGCAAAGATGTGTTCTATGATTTCCTCAACGATGGGCGCACCGACTGGCGCAAACTGATGTATCACCTCGTCTGCCAACTTTGGACGAAGGTCAGGGTGCGCAGCGACCACAAGTGTGAGGACACTTGCCTGATGATAGATGATACGGACTTTCCCAAGACAGGCCGCCGTATGGAGAACATCGGACGTGTCCACTCTCATCAGGAGCACCACAGCATCCTCGGCTTCAAGGCCCTCTTCCTTGGCATCACAGATGGTATCAGCCAGATGCTTCTCGACTTCGCCATCCTTGGCGAGAAAGGCCGTAAGGGCAACTACGGCATGAGCCAGAAGGAACTTTCCAGAAGATATAGCAAGCAGAGGGATGAAGACACCGCCATACAGACGCGTCTTGAGGAGTATTCCATGAGCAAGATAGACCTCGCCATTGAGATGATTCGCAGGGCAATCAAGCACAGAATCTGCTTCCGTTATGTGTTGGCAGACAGTTGGTTTACATGTGCCAAAATAGTCCGCTTCATCCGCTCTCGCCATATCAAATGTGACTATATCGGAATGATAAAGGTAGGTGAGGAAGGTAAGACCAAGTACCGTTTCGAGCGCAAGGATCTCACGGCTCCTGCCATCATCAGGAAGCTGAACAAACGGGGTGAGAAGAAGTATAGCCGAAAGCTCCGATGCTGGTATATGAGTGCGGATGTCGTCTTCGCAGATACGACAGTCCGTATCTTCTTCATACGTCGTAGCAAGAGAGGGCCATGGAGCGGAGTGCTCACCACAGACCTTGCCCTGGGCTTCTTCCAGACATATAAAATCTACTCCCGACGCTGGTCTCTGGAGGTCATCTTCAAGGAGAGCAAGGGGTTGCTCGGACTGGGCGAATGTCAGTCGGCTAACTTTGCGGCTCAGGTCGCAAGCACATCTCTTGTGGCACTCCAATATAATATCCTCTCCCTGGTAAAGCGATTCATGGACTACGAGACTATCGGAGAACTCTTCAGACAAGCGTGGAAAGACAGTCATGAACTGACAATCAGCGAGAGAATCTGGCAAGCAATTCTTGAGCTGGTTGCTGCCATCACAAAAGTCTTCTCCATCAGCGATGAAGAGGTCTTGGATGCAGTGGTGAACGAATCTGAGGAGCTTGCTCATATCTGTGAATTATACCAATGTAAAATGGCGAGTTAACAACTTCCGAAACTTAAATTTCTAATTCAAGTTTCGGAAGTGATGCCATAGGCATCTGATAGGGATAGCCAGCCATTTTAATGGCTGGTAACGTGTTCGTTAAGGGATGCGTGCCGTAGGTACGCGATAGGTTTTTTAAGGTCGCGTACCTAAAGGCACGCATTTTCATTGCCATTTGATACCAGCCATTTAAATGGCTGGCTAACCTTATTAAGCCCCGCTGGGGCTTTGTCTTCCATGGCATACTTGCGAAAGTTGAATTTCTAATTAAAAATCATGGTTGTGAATAGTGAAAAATGAGCTAAAGACATGA